>NZ_JBXANE010000007.1:211178-359779 GCF_058801365.1 Pedobacter sp. GW822-FHT03F06 | reverse complement strand
AACGCTTACCAAGCTTTCTTCTTGTAATACTATTTGAAAGAAGAAAAATCAGTTTGATAAACCAAAGGAGATGACGACTCTTTTTATTGAAGTCTAATGGTATCGGAGTCGAAAGATATTACCGTACATTTCCGGCCATTCAATTGGGTGTAGATAATTAGTAAATTAAGCACATCAAGAATTGAAGCGTGTTATTTTCCATCTCAAAATCAAACAATTAGCTAGCCATTGTTATTTTCTTAATTTTTCCGTAAATTGTCATAACCAAAATATAGAAGTTATGAACATGCTTAAGAAAATCCAAAGCTGGGGCGATCACCATCACCCAAAATGGTTAGACTATTTTAGAATCTTATTAGGCCTTATTTTAATTTGGAAGGGTATTGATTTCTACATCAATATGCAAGCCTTTAGTAATTTAATGAGGGGCGCTTTCTTAGGCACAGCTGTGAGCATTAGCTTACTGGCGCACCTGATTATTATGTTACACCTAATTGGAGGCTTAGCCATTACCCTGGGCACACATACCCGTGTATTCTGCCTGGTTAATTTACCAATACTGATCGGGGCGGTATTCTTTGTGAATATTTCTGGTGGTATTTTTAAACCCTATTCAGAATTTTGGTTTTCGGTCTCCGTATTAATCGGACTGGTTTGTTTTGCAATTGAGGGAAATGGTATTTTATCGGTAGACCGGGAAAAAATTTACCCTAAACAGGCGCTTTAGTTTAAACCTAAAGTCCAAAATTGCTACTAAAATGGCCATTATTGGCCCTTTATTTGTTTTTTTAGAAGTTTTTATGCGAGCTAACTAAATGATTAGCAACGCTTAAAATATTTATGCAAATATTTGAATGAAAATCATTTGCAGATTTGCGCCAAGTTCGTACTTTTGCAGCGGAGAGCTGGCAGAGTGGTCGAATGCGGCAGTCTTGAAAACTGTTGACTGTAACAGGTCCGGGGGTTCGAATCCCTCGCTCTCCGCCAAAAATTAAAGCCTGAAATCTTCTGATTTCAGGCTTTTTTCTTTTATGAAAACTGTCACTCCTCTGAGGGTGGAATAAGTTCCCATTATTAGTTTGCTAACATTTCGAAAGGATTTACTCCCCAACCAATGCAAATCGTAGTAAATATGTTGATGGCCTTGCACTGTTTGAACTTTTTTTGATTGAAAAGTTTTTGTGTTCCTATAACATGATTTTAGCATATTCTTTAGGATTTAATGTTAATGAAGAATATTCCAGGAGGCTTGATCGTGCGATTCCGTGCCCAAAGTTCATTCAGTTATGTAAATTGAATCATTAAACAGTTATTGGACGTAAGATAAATTTTGTAAGTCATAAATTAAATGCCTTTACTCAATCGCCAAACCGGCAGGCCGTAATCTATCTGCTTTGTATGTAAACATCCAGGATCAGTTTAACCAGGCCGGAGTAGAAATTATGTTGCCACATTATAAAGCGCTCAGAGATGGAAATGCCACCACCCATTACAGCAGACTATTATCAGGCACCAGTATTTAGGACAGAAATATCAATCAAAATAACCTCACCCCACTACCGGAGAAATAAAACTTTAAGTTCCTCCAGGTATAGCGAAATATATTATCGCAATAAAAAAGCCCTAATTATCTGGGCTTTTTTTGTTTATAGTGTGCCCAGAGCCCTCCTCGCTTCCCAAAAGCAGATCTGTAACTTGTTCGTAAAAATTAAGAATCAATAAAAAAGAAGAAGAAAAACAATTATTGGGATCGATATCGGCGTATCGGCATTTTTTTTGCAGCAAGACAAGTATGAAAAGGAATGATATAATCAGTGCGCTCTTAGGTATGTTGATTATGGCCATCACTTATTGGCTGCTGTTTTACAGGCTCTCCTCTCCTAAAGAGCATAAAGAAATTAGAATATCCTCCTCAACACCACGATTAAAAAACTTAGAATAAGCTCTCCTTACTGATCTTTATTTGGTGAAGCCTTAAATTTTATTTTAGGAATGAATGTCTTTTTTTACAAAAACTATAAATTCTATAGTTTTTGTAGTTTTTATAAAAATTTTATATATATTTGTCAAAATGATGTTAATTATATTAACGACAAATTAAAAAGTACAATGCAACATTTACAATTTGTTTCCATGCGAATGTGCCTTTCCTGTTGTTGCTAATACAGCAGCGCTCATCACCCCCATTTTTCTTTATTAAATAATTACTGGCCTAAGGCTAACTGCAGAAGTGTAGCTTTTTAAACAGCGTACAAAATGAGATAGTGTCTATTATAAAAAACAAAACCGACAGGGAAGCCCTGCCGGATATTATTCGATAACCAGTGTAACGCCAATCACTTCTGGTTATCAAGTTTTACTAACAATTCAAATCATTAAATAAAACTGCATAAATATATGGAAAAACCTATCCATAGAAAAAAAATAGCCGCCAGGCTGATGGTATTTCCTGCAATTGCCACCTTTACCAAAAATGCAAGCGCACAGCAAAGTATCCCAATCATTAGCTCAACGGTAATAGGATCAGTAAAAGATTCGATAACGAAACAGCCTATCGGCAATGTGGTTTTGGCCATAAAAGGAACTACACATGCCGTAACCCGCGCAGCCGATGGAAGCTTTGCGTTCCGCACCGGACAAAAATCCCCTTAAAAGAATTTATCCAGGAAGGCTATCGCTGGTTCGATCTGGTAAGACAGGACGGTAATATTTATGTAGATGCCCTCAAAAAAATCCCCGAAAAATCGGCTGTTTCCTCAAAAAATATCCTGTTTCCGATCCCTCAAACCGAAAGAGAACTCAACACACTACTCACACAAAATCCCGGATATAATTAATTATTAATTTAAAAAGAAAAAAATGACAGTATCAGACTTTAGCATCCTAGGGAAAAAGATATTGGTGGGCATTATTGTAACCCTGATCCCCTTTATCATCATTTTTGGTGGCCTTTACCTTACCCAGCGTTTACTTGGCAACAAGCCAGCACCACAAACCATTAACAAAAACTAAAACCCTATGAATCATGAAAATCGAAGAAAAAACCCGACAGAAAATTATTAGAAATGCGGTATTAAGCCTCTTTATCTATGTATTGCCCATTGTGTTAATGTTCGTTACATTTTACATCACCGGCGATAGGCCCTGGTTAAAACAACAGCATAAAGCTGAAAAAACTAAGTCTGTAAACCCTAAAAATTCATCAAGCAATGGAACCAGTGATTAATTTTATCAAAAACATAATCGAAAACCTGAATGGTTTCGGTTTTCCCTTTTTAGTATTCTTTATTGGCGTACTTGAATTTTCTTTTGGCCTATATAAAGGTAAGTGGCCAAAAAACGAACGTTTTGTTGATATTGCCTGCTTTACCCTGCCCAGGTTGGTAATCAGGCCAATTGTGGCCTACTATGGTTTAAAATTTTTACCAGCCGTACTGCCTGGCTTAAAGAATACCTTTGAGTGGGTTCCTTTCTTTTGGGGCTGTATCATTATTGCCATTGCCGATGATCTTACCCAGTATTGGTACCACAGGCTGCACCATGAAATTCCGTGGTTATGGCGTTTTCACCGTACTCACCATTCTGCATCGTACATGGGCATGGCCATGGCCAGCAGGCAGAATGCCATTTATACCCTGTTTTTTTCGCAAACGTACTTAACCACAGCCCTGGTATATTTAGGACTTGGCATACCTGCTATTGTGGTAAGAGGAATTAAAGGTACTATTACCACCCTGGCCCACTCGAGTATTCCGTGGGATAAACCTTTTTACAAATACAAAATACTGCACCCACTGGCCTGGGTATTGGAAAGAACGATTTCTACACCTGCTACCCACCATGCACACCATGCGGCTACAACAGATGATGGCGTGGGTTACTACAAGGGCAACTTCGGCAATATGTTTTTCTTATGGGATATTATTTTTGGCACCGCTTTAATTACCCGCAAATACCCTAAGGCTTATGGCATTTCGCATTACGAAGGCGACCAATGGTATGCACAATTGTTATGGCCTATTTTCAAGTCGAAAGTTGCCGGTAGTGAGCTGGCTAAAAACGGCCCTATGGTGAGAATAGATGAACTTATACCTGCTAATCATACAGAAAAGAGAGATGAAGATACTTTTGAAGAAGAAGAATTTTATTACCAGCCTAAACCTACATTGGTAAAGAACTAATTTTAAAGGTTGGGTTTTTAACCACAGATGCACACAGATATAAAAAGTCTGTGTGCATTCTTTTTATCTCCTGAAAATCGGAACATCTGTGGTTAAATTATATTTACCTGTACCAGGTACTTAAATATAACATTGCACATATTGCTGTAAGGATTATTTACATACCATATATTTCCGATTCTCTGCAGCGCGAAACAACTATATTATCTAAAGCACAATTTAATGACCTATTTGCTGAAGAAACAGGTTAAGATCGTCGTCTTTTCCCAAGCCCAGTTTTTGTTTAATGCGGTAGCGGCTCATGCGCACACTCTTGGGTTCGATACCCAGACGGATGGAAACCTCTTTATTGGTAAAACCCATCAACATATATGAGCAGTATTTTAAGTCTAGCCGGGTAAGTGTATGGTTTGCTTTATCTTGCAGGCGTTCAAAAAAAGCAGGATTAGCGTCAAAAAAATCTATTTTATATTCTTCAAACTCTTTATCCATCTTTTTCTGTTGATTCACAATGCGTTTAATCTGTTCATCGAGCGAAAGATGGCTCTCACTGTTTACCTTGCCTGATATGAGTTCCAGCAGTTCATTTTTTTCTTCAATCTGCAAATTACCCGCTAATACCTCTTTTTCCAACCGTTCCTGCCGTTCTTTAAGTAAAGCCTGCTCAGCCTTTAACTGCAACGCTTCGGCTTCTTTTAATTGTGCTTTTAGTTCTGCAGCACCCTTTTGCTGGTCAATCAACTCCTGTTTCCTGACCGAGGCTTTGAGTTTATAGTTGTAGGAGATTAACAGGAAAAGTAAGGCTACTATCCCGGTAAGCCCCGAAATGATGTAGAAAACATTTAATTTTTTCGTGTAGGCACTTTGTTGATGGAGATATGCGATTTCCTGTTCTTTTTTTTCAGACTGATATTGTGCCTCGATCCTGACGGTGTTATTTATTTTCTCTTCGTCGAAAGCTTTTTTATAATTCGCAACGTATGCTTTTAGATAATTTAGCGCTGCTGCCTTATCTCCTTTTTTCTCAGCAATATTGGAGAGGCCCTGAAATATTCTGGACTTTGTGAGCGGCATTTTAACCACTCCATCTTCTGTTTTGCCCAAACCGGTTAATAATATTTTCTCAGCCTGATCATAATTACCATCCCGCAGGTAATATTCACTTTTTAACCCGTAACAATTTAATAAAATCTCCTGTAAATTCGTTTTTGTGGCAATTTCAATCGCCTCATCCACATATTTTTCTGCGCTATCGCGATAGGTTGCCGGAAAGTACTGAAAATAGGTATTGGCAGTATTTAGCGCTACTGCGGCAGTATTGCTATATACAAGCAAACGTCCTTCTTGTTTTTTAGAGAGCCAAAGTGATTTTTTGTAAACCTTTAAAGCCGAATCCAGCAGATTACGTTTTGTGGTATCCAGCTTAAAGTGGTCAAAAAAAGTTTGTCCTATGGTAAAATAAGCATTATTCAACAGATCTACCTGCTGGCTTTTTACTGCCGTTAGATAGCATAGATCGGCATATTTTTGTTGTTTAGATGGATTGTTCCCATATCCATAAAAGCTGGCCAGATAATGATATATGGTACTCTCATATTCGTAAGCATTTTCTCCTTTAAAAAAATCGAGTGCTTTAAAGAGTTTGGTGATAGATTTATCATTCTCATCATTAATAAGATCTAGCCAGCCATTTCTAAACCATACAAAACCTAAGGTAACCCTATCTTTAGTTTTCTTTGCATAGTACATGGCACTATCAAGGCTTTGATAGGCGTTTTTCATGTCTTTTTTCCAAACATATAAATGTACCAGGGTGGCATAGGTCATCGCTTTACTTTTTCCATCCTTTAGCCCCGCACTAATCCGAAGGGCCTGATCGGCCAATTGGAAAGATAGTGGAAGATTTTTTTCAAAATTAGCCTTAGCGAGCTTGCACAATATATTTACACGCAGCTCTTTGGTTGTACCCTTTTGTGCAAGTAAATGGTTTAACGAATCGAGATAGATTTTTTGGCCCTCTGCACTTTTAAAAAAAAGGAAAAGACAGATAAAGAGGCTTAATAAAGTTTTCAGTGGTAGCTGCATATTCAAAAATAGAAAAGAAACACTTTTATAAAAGCAGAAGTACAACAAATAAGTGGGGTATAGCGGTTTAAACGGCTTTTGTAGTCTCCTTGTAGACGCTATTTTAAAAACAGGTAGTCGCTGTGTAGCCCGCCTTTTCTTGGCTGATGGTTTAAACGCCCATAACTTTGAGTTATTCAATTCACCAAAAATTTAATCACATGAAACAGAAAACAATGGCTATTGTGGCCTACATTACACTAATCGGTTGGATTATTTCTTACCTGGAGTTTAAAAAATCAGCAGAAAAAAGTAAACTGGTTAATTATCACCTTGGGCAATCGCTCGGACTGATCATCACGTCTATTCTTTTAAGTATTTTGAGCAGTGTTATTTTAGCGATTATTCCATCTTTAGGCGCTATTTTTTATCTTATTTTATTAATTCCATTTGTACTGTTATTGCTTGGCATTATAGCAGCCAACAACGAACTGGAAAAACCTGTTCCACTCATTGGAAAAATATTCGAAGGAAAATTCAATTTTGCTTCTTAACATCAACTTAATAACGTCCCTTATGAAAACTAAATGGTATAACAAAACCCTAATCCTCTTATTATTGTTATGCAGTTTTAATGCAATTGCACAAAATGAGGCGCAGGCGGAAATTGAATTAAAATTAACGGATAAGGCCACCAATACCAGCTATAGCTACAAGCTTTATGGCGCTAATTATTCATTAAACAATCCTTTTTATAGCCAGGATGAAAGCAAATTGATTAATAATGGCAATTGCAGCATTAGTATAGAACTCGGTCAGAACCCTGACGAATTTTTACTTAAATGGGTGGCAGGGCAGCTTAAAAATACATCGGGCGTGATTACGATGGTAACCGTTAGCGACATAAAAAACCCACGTAAAATGACATTTACAGATGCGCAGCCTGCGGCTTCGTCTGAAAGCTTTTATATTACCAGCGGTAACACCGCTCCACAGATGAGCTTTTACGTAAAAACGCTGGCTATTGACGGCACTACGATATTTTCCCAATAAAGCAGCAGCCAACAGCAGAAAAACGTGTTATGAGAATAAATGGCAAAATCTTTGAAAAGCAAATACATCATTTAAAATGTAAAAAATTATGATGAACCCCGAAATTTATAAACAACAGTTTACCACAGAAGATACACCTGGATGGCAGGCGATAGATGATCAATTGGAGAAGATATATGGCAGTATGGAAGCACGCCATTACCCACCATTGTGCGGAATCCATTATGCAGCCGGTGGTACTGACCCGATAGATGGCGCCAGCATTTATGATAGCAGCCACCAAACCTTTCATCGGCACATGATCAGTTATGGTATGAGTGAACTGTATTATAACGAAGAAAAAGCTGGCGGAGAATTTAGCAAATGGGGTTTTGAATTTACGTTTAGACTGGTCCCATTCAAAGATGATGAGCATGATCCCATTTGGGCCATAAACGTAATGAATAACCTGGCCAGGTATGTATTCTCGAGCGGAAAATGGTTTGAAGAAAATCACTTTATCCCAGCCAACGGTCCCATAAAACTAAATACTGACACTGAAATAACGGGATTTGTTTTTGCCTTAGATCCCGAACTGGGGAAAATAGACACCCCTCACGGCGAAGTAAGCTTTTTACAGTTGGTGGGCATTACCAATGCAGAAGTAGAAGATTTGAAAAAAAGCCCTACAATAGGTGCTGTACAAGAACTGATCGAAAAACTGAAGAAGGACAATCCACTTTTAATTACAGATCTAAATCGAAAATAATTTAAAAATCCTGCGTAAACCGTTATGTTACAAAGAAACATCCTTTTAGTGCTTATTTTGGTCATGTCTTCTTGCCAGTCTAAAAAAGCAGTTCATTTAAAAACAGTTCTGGAGCAAAAGGAAAGGGGCGTTTTCAATATCATGCTGGGCAAAAACGGTCCTAATGAGCGGAAACTGAAGTGCCTGATTGTTGGCGATTTTAAATGTGCCCAGCAGGCAATAACCGACGAGGAACAGGCATTGGATAAAATCATCAGTGAAATAAATGCACTGGAAACAGGAGATATTAAATATGGCAACGAACTAAAAGCGGCAACAAGCAACTATTATAAGGCTGTTAAAGAATCCGAAATTTTTGACCGCTTAGTTATTGCCCAGCAACAGATCAGTCAAAACAAAACTAATACTGAAAAAATACGGGATGCTGCAATACACCAACAAGGGCAATTATCAAGGGAGAAGCTGGAAATGAGCAAAATAATCAGTAAAAAAGAGCAGGTATTGGCAGAAGTACAAAAACAGTTCAATTTGCTTAACCATTTGCACTAACCTGTTTTTCGCCCTAATAAACACTTAGAAAACCACAAGCTTTAAGTCATTTTCTGCAAAAATAAATTCAAATCCTCTTCTTTGTCAAGCCCCAGTTTTTGTTTAACACGGTAGCGGCTCATGCGCACACTTTTGGCTTCGATATGCATCAGCTGGGCAATTTTTTTGGTATCCATTTTTAAATGGAGGTAAGCACAGAGTTTTAAGTCAAGCGAGGTGAGTTTTTGTTGTGCCCTTTGATTTAGCAGAGAGAAAAATTCTGGATGTACCTGTTGGATCTGAAATTTTGCTTCCTCAAAATCGTTATCCAAAAGCAGCTCTTCATTCCAGATTTTGTTAATATTCAGTTGATGGTTGTCATTAAATTTTTCTTTGATCTGAAAAAGCATCTCTTTTTTATGCTCCAATTGTAATTGGCTGGCCATTACTTCTTTCTGTAACTGCTGTTGTTGACTTTCCAATAATTGCTGCTCCGCTTTTAACCTTGCCTGCTCTTCTTTTTCGAGTTTCATCTGCAATTCAGCATCCTGTTTTTCCAAATGCAACTGTTTTTCGCGCTGTAATGAATATCTTAACCTAAAATGGTAAGACCGGAACATAAATATTAGTCCCAACAGCGAAGCAATGACAATACCAATGTAGAGGTACTTTTGCTGCTGCGCATATTTTTCGCTCTGTTTTAACAGCCTCACCTCATTGTTTTTTTTTTCAGCTTCATACTGTACTTCTAGTTTTTGAGCATTTAAAGCCTGCCTCTGATCAAAAAGTTTACTATTGTATGCTGTTGCTTTTTTCTGAAACTCAAGTGCCTTTCCGTAATTGCCATTTTGCTCATAAAAGCTGGACAATGCCGTTACAATATTAATCAACGTGTAGTAATATGGCGCTTGCTGGTCTTTCATGATACTATAAGCCTCCTGTAAATACCCTTCAGTCATGGCCGTATTTTTATCTCTTTTGGCATATTCGCTCAAAATACCCAAGCTGCTCGCCCTAACCTCTTCCCCATTCAGCACTCCTCTCATTACCTCGTTGGCCATGCTTGCATACCGAATGGCATTTGCTTTCGCAGCCTGGTCCGTATCAGGAAAGTATTTCAAATAATAATCTGCACTATTGATGCAAGCCATAGCGTATGTTTTTCTGGCAACGTATTGGGGGTACTGTTTATAAAGATCTTGTACTTTATTTAAGTAGTAAATAATGCTATCCCGCTGTAATTCGCTCTTGGTTGCTACAAAATTGTAATCAGCAGCTACCGACAGGGCAATATAACAGTTGCTTAACAGGTTGTAATCAGTTGTTTTTAGTGCATTTTCAGTGGCCTTTTGGGCATATTTATTTACATTTTTTACATTGTCCCACCTCGTATTCAGTGCATATAACTGGTAATATATTTTAGCAGTAAGATAAGGATCGTATTTTTTCTCCAACATTTTAAGCCCCATCTGGCAATACTTAGTTACCAATTCATTATTGTCTATAGCATTGTAAAATAAAGCTTGCGCGTAATACGCATAAGCCAGGGCAATGGGCTGTTGTGCCTTTTGCCCAATAGATAAAGTGGTATAGCCCGTTTTTTTCAACAAAGCAAACTGCTTCGTATTTGCATAAACATTAACCAGCATGGCATATGCTTTTGTGGCTTCGGTAAAGTTCTTGAGTTTTATGGCCAAACTTACACTTTGTTGCGCCTTTGCAATTGCGGCTGCATAGTTTGCATTAATCCTATATCTTTCTGCCAATTGCGTAAGCAGGGCTGGTTTATCCCGCTCACTTAAATTATCGAGCGCTGTACTATCCAATAAGCTTTGCGCCTGGGCCGTGTAACCACCTATAACGATCCAAATCAAGAGTAATATGTTTTTAAAACCCAGATACTTCATATCGTAAAATTAGCATAAAGATTGGAGCTTGGGTAAAATTGTAGACAAAAGCCAAAAAAAACAAAAAAACATAAAACGCTAATTAACAACAACTTAAAAATACTTGTAGATGTATTGTAGACGTTTTTAAAAAATACAGTAGATGTTTTGTAGGCGGAGAAATCTTTCAAACGGCCAGGTTTAATCTCAACTTTGACCTAAATAATTTTTCAATCTAAAAATCAGACATCATGAACAACAAAACCCTTTCAATCATTTCCTACATCACCATTATCGGATGGCTTGTAGCTTATTTCAGTGGAAAAGACAAAGCTGATGCTTTGCTTAAATACCACTTAAGGCAGTCGCTTGGATTGGCTATTGTGAATATTATTTTTAGCGTGGTTCTTACCATCATTGCCAGTATGGTACCCAGTTTATCATTTTTAGGCTTAATTGGATATGTATTTATCGTTTTGTGGATTATGGGTATTATCAATGCGGCCAATGGTGCATTAAAACCTGTTCCGCTTATCGGTAAATGGTTCGAAGACAAATCTTCATTTGTTGGTAAATACTAAAAGAAGTTTATGCGCCTCAACATCAAAAATGTCATGCTAATGGTGATGGTCTCGACCATCACCGCATGCAACCTTACGGTAAATACCCCTGAAGAATATTTTGACCAGGCAGCCTTAAATGCGAATGATATATCGCGTTTTGGCACTTACTATTTTGAAGGCTATCAAGAATACCTTAAAAACGTATCTGGTCCCGGCAAAGTTACCGGTTGCGAAGAATACCTGAAAAATTCGATTGCCAGGGCCGAAAAGAATTTAGAGAAAGTAAAGAAACTGCGGCCAACTCCAGAAACAAAACCCATGCTGGATGCTTCAATTATACTGCATAACTACGTTTTAACGAGTTACAAGGAGAAACATCTCAAAATAGCCAAAATGATAGACAAACATGAGCCCGAGGAAAATATTAACAGGGCCTTAACTGAACTCGATACCAAACCCTATGACGCATTTATCGAGAAATATAATAAGTTGTGGAAACTTGCAGACAAATACGCTAAGGACAATAACATTGCAGTAGAAAAGATGCCTTTTTAGTAGTTACTTATCTAGTTACTCAATAATTCAGTCAATTAATACCTCAACCAGATAACTATGAGACAAGGACTTTCGATATTCTGGATACTTTATATGTTGTTTTTTGCCATTCCCTTCCCGATGTTGTTATATTACAACATTAAGAGCGAAAATATGCCGAACCTGATGGAAAGAGATCCATGGTTATCATTAAGTTTGGTAGCAGTTTCTTTACTATTGTGGATTATTCTCTTAATAGGCTATTACCGCAAATGGGTAATCCGCATTTTTTCGATAAAGCGCAATATAGAAAAACTCAAAAATACTGGCGAGCCGCGCGAGGCTAAAATTATAGCGGCTGCAAAAGTATCAAAACCTAACGCGGCTTATGATGCCTATGAACTCACACTTCAGTTTAAAAACTTGTCAGGTAGTGAAATCAGGCAAAAAACCACAATAAATGATTCAAAACCTTATGAACGCCGCTATGAGGTTGGTAAAACCGTGGGCATACTGTTGGATAAGGAGGCAAACAAAGTCCCTTATCTCATTTTCGCCAGTACAGAAGTGAGCATAAACAAAACCATAGTAGCGTTGGTTAACTTGGGTTGGCTCGCTTTTACCTGTATCGTTGCCGGCTATTTTGTTTATTCCTATTCCTCAGAAAGCGAAGGCATGGGCTGGCGTTTTATGAGCATAGGCCATCCGTTATTGGTTTGCCCTGCAGCACTTCTTTTTTATCGGATTTTAGGCGCCATTATCCACAGCAAATTTTTGGGTAAGCCAAATGAATTGTTCCTGATCAAATTTAAAGGTATGCAGACAACCGCCAGGTTGATTAAGGTCAGCCAGACGGGAACCTTTATTAACGAACAGCCAATGATTAATTTTGAACTGGAATTTACAGATCAATACCATCATAAACACTGGGCGAATATTAAAAAGGTTGTTAACCTGCTCGATCTGGATATCACTAAGCTGGAATATGTATCGATTTTTTACCTTAAGGAAAATCCGGAGAAAATTGCTTTCGAAAAAGACCTGAACGAAATTAAAGGAGAATTCTGATGATGAGCTTAAATAATATTTCCTGGCTTATCATATTGTCTTGCCTCTTGTGTTTGAGCTGCAAACAGGTCACAAAAAGTGTGGATGAAACCTTTCATCCAAACGATTCATTAGTTAAAAAATACAATAAAGAAAACCGTATCGGATCAAAAGGCGAATATACCGGAACCACTGAAACAACAACTTCTACACATCATCAGGAGAAATTTATAGTGATAAACGGCGATACGGTTAAAACGCCAGAACTTCAGGACAAGGCAAAAGAGCTTTTTCATGATCTGGAACGATTAAAACAAAAGCAAACACCAGCAGGTAGCAAGGAAATCCAAAAAAGGGTAAATGAATTTTTAAAGGATATGAACCTGCCTCAGCCAGGGGCAAAAAACAATAATACAGAAAAACCAGTAGCAAAAGCCAGGAAAGAGATGTTAAGTGCTTCACAATTAGCACAGGCAGAAGAGAAACTAAGGCAGTTGCCACAATACCGTGATAGAGAGATTGTGCTATATGAATCTGTGCACTTTTATGAAGATGGTTCCATTAAACTGGCCTTACAGCATCCCGAAAATCCTAAATATGTAGATGCATACCAATACAAAGATGGTTATTGGTCTAAACCAAAACCTGTACAGGCCAGGAATATTGAGCGCAGGACCTTTCCTTTAAGTAAAATAAATTTTGCAGCTGCACAAAAAGTCATGCAGATTTATAACGATAAAGCCGCTCAGGTTGAAGGTGCAAAACCCACCTCGATGGCCTATATTTCTATTTGGGATGATGGCATGCGTTGGTTCCCATCAACCATTAACGGCAGCCGCGAGCGTTACGACCTTCAGTTTAACAATGATGGAACGCTTAAAAGCTTCAGGCGGGAATGATATATATCAAGGTCGTCACCCTGAATTTATTTCAGGGTCCTCATTACAATAAAGATGCTGAAACAAGTTCAGCAGGACGAAATCTCGAATCTACTTAATCAAATTCATTGTTTTCTTAATCCCGATCATTGTTGCGTAGTACTCTTTCGGACTTTAACTTACTTAAAATCGGGTATAATTCCCCGCCCTTTTATTTATTAGATCCCTTGTTAATTTGTTGATCAAAAGAACAATTCTAAATAGCATAAGGCAGTTTAGCTTAACATATAATTTAATTTCCGGAAACATAGCCCATGTAATTTTGCCTCAAACGGAAAACAAAAATTATGAACAAAACATTATTAAAGCAAAAGGCATTAGCCCTTGCTGTTGCCGCATTCGTTACTTCGGCAGTTGTGATCAGTGCCTGTAAAAAGAATAATGAGCCAGAAACTCCTGAAACCACTCCAGTTGCGCTTAAAGATTATTCGGTAAACCCTTCATTGGTTAAAACCATGCCCGGTTTCGAAAGCTTGAATATTACCACACTGATCAGCTCAGACGATGTACTGCCAGAATCACCAAATTTTATATTTGGCGCACAACCTGATGGAGCAGGAATTATCAAAAATCCAGCCGGTGAAGGTTTCATCATGATTAATAACCATGAAATTCTTCAATCTGTATCGAGAGTATACTTAGATAAAAATTTCAAACCTGTAAAAGGAGAATATATTGTAGATTCTGATGGCGGTATGACCCGTTTATGTTCTGCTACGTTGGTAACACCAGAAGAACATGGCTTTGCTAAACCAGTTTTCTTAACTGCCGGAGAAAGCGGCGCAGAATCGATGATCCATGCCATCGACCCACTTGCTGCAGCAGATAAAAAGAACAAACAGAGAACTGTTAGTGCATTGGGCAGATGGAGCGCTGAAAATGCAGTGCCGCTCCCTAAAGCATCATATGCTGGCAAAACCGTTATACTGATCGGTGAAGATGAAACCGATGGACAATTGGCCATGTACGTATCTAACACTCAGGGCGACCTGGAAAACGGAAAGTTATATGTGATGAAACGCAGCAATAACGATCCGATAGAAACCAATATGGACAAAGGACAAAGCTATGATGTGGAATTTGTAGAGCTTGATAACGTAAAAAGCAGTACAGGTGCACAGTTACAGCAACAAACAATCGATAAAAAAGCTTTAATGTTAGCCCGCGTAGAAGATATCGATTACAGAAAAGGCAGCGCAGCAAACGGACGGGAAGTATATTTTACTGCAACTGGTGTTAGCCAGGGCGATAAACTTACACCGGTAAGTGGAAAAACCATGTGGGGCCGTGTATATAAACTGGTATTAGATGCAAGCAATCCACTAAAAGGTAAGTTAGAAGTTGCCGTTGACGGAAATGACAACCCTGGAAAAAGTATTGTAAATCCAGATAACCTTTGTGTAACCGAAAACTATGTATACATCCAGGAAGATGGAGACTCGTTCTACAAAAATAACGACCATGATGGAACCATCTGGCAATTTGCAATGGCTTCAAAATCGTTAAAACCGATGTTACAAATGAACCACCGCAGAACAGATGCTACCTTTAATGCTAAATACAACCCATCAAACAGTGTACAATTAAGTAGCTGGGAATATGGCGCGATGTACGATATCTCTGCGCTGACTGGTATTCCTGATACATTCATCGTTAATTTACACCCGCACACCTGGACAAGCGATAAATACAAAAATGCTGATGGTGGTACAACAAGATTGGTAAATAATAACGAAGGCGGACAAGTTGTAATCGTTCGCGGCGTTTCTAAATAACCTATTTTATTTCTTTATCCCTTTCGGCAAACGCCGGAAGGGATTTCTATTTTATTTCAACTCCAACCTCAGCATGTCTAGCCTTAAAAAAATTGTTTTTTTCATTGTACTGATTACCCTTACTACCCTATTATCCATTTTCTGCAAAACGGAAAACAGATCAAATGCAGAGTTGGTAAAAGCAGATTTTGATAGACAGCTTGTTGAATTTCAAAGTATTGTTGACCAAAAATTATCAATGGCTGTTCAAAACAGGGATGAAAAAGCAATTAAACAATCTTTTCTACAGGCGAGAATAAAATACAAACAGCTGGAGTATTATATCGAGTATTTTTTCCCTTCAACTTCTGTGCTGCTTAATGGTGCGCCGATTGATGAAATTGAACTGGGCGAAAATCTCATTGAAAATCCAACAGGCTTCCAAGTAATGGAAGAAATTATCTATGAAGCCCCAACAACAGAAAACAGAAAGGAATTAGAGAATGAGGTAAAAAAAATGCAACTCAACCTGCAACGTGTTAGCCGCTTTAATGAACAGTACCAGATTACCGATGCACAATTATTTGATGCTATCCGTTTAGAAATTTTCAGGATTACCAGTTTAGGCATTACTGGTTTTGATACGCCAAATGCCTTACAATCGATACCCGAAACGGCTTCGGCACTACAAGGAATAGCAAACGTACTGGCAAAGTATGAAAACGACGCACCAGATAAATTGATCCCTTCAGCGATAAGCCACCTGGATAAAAATACCGATTTTGATCATTTCGATCGTTTAACTTTTATAACTGAATATCTTGATCCGATCAGCAAACACATCAATTTACTTCGTTTAGAAAAAAAAATACCAACTGCCGCCAGCGGCAGTGCGCTTCGCGACGATGCAACAAGTATGTTCCAAGCAAACGCTTTTAACATAAACAAATTTGTAGGCAACAGTACCTTATTTATCAACGATGATAAAATTGCCCTTGGAAAAATTCTATTCAATGATGCAGTGCTTTCTAATGGAAATAACCGGAGCTGCGCCAGCTGCCATCAACAATCACTCGCCTTTACCGATGGTTTGACCAAAGCAGCAGGAATATCAAAAGGACAATCGCTACTGAGAAATACACCAACTTTAACTTATGCTGGTTTACAGCGCGGATTCTTTTATGATTTAAAAGCAGGAACCCTGGAAGATCAGGCGCTTGATGTGGTTCATCATAAACAGGAAATGAATGGTTCACTAATACAGGCTGCAACGAGAATCAATTCATCAAAAAATTATCTAACCTTATTTCAAAAAGCTTATCAAAATAAAACTACGAAAGCCGATCCATGGAAAATCCAGCATGCATTGGCATCTTATATCCGTTCGTTATCTCCGTTTAACTCCCGATTTGACCGCTACATGCAAGGAGATAAAAAACAGTTAAATCAAGAAGAAAAAGAAGGTTTTAATCTTTTTATGGGAAAAGCAAAGTGTGGAAGCTGTCATTTTGCACCCTTATTTAATGGTACACAATCACCACTCTTTATTAAAAGTGAAGCAGAAGTTTTAGGCGTACCCGCTACTACGGATACCTTAAAGCCTAAAATAGATCCTGACCTGGGCCGATATGCCCTTTATGCCTACCCGCAATATAAACATGCATTTAAAACATCAACCCTAAGAAACATCACCAAAACAGGCCCATATATGCACAATGGTGTTTATAAAACCTTAGCGCAGGTGATGGATTTTTATAATCAAGGTGGAGGCGCAGGCATGGGGATCAATATTGAAAACCAGACTTTATCTGCCGATAAGTTAAACTTAAGCAAACTGGAAATCAGACAGATTATTGCATTTTTAGGCACATTGGAAGATATTCAATAAATCGTATATTTCCGCGTCATCCTGAGTTCATCTCAGGATCTTATAGACTGACAGATCCTGATTCCGAATATTCGGGACAGTATAAAAATACCTGGTTTGGGAGATCGTCATTTCGACCGCAGCAGAGAAATCTTAACCTTTCGGGAACATAGTTCAAAGATCTCTCCACTCCGCGTTGCTTCGGTCGAGATGAAGATTTTTTCTATCGGAATCTGTCTGTTTAAACTACAACAAATCCTTCAGCACTACCCAAACGTTTTCGGCAAGGATCTTATCGCCTTCGGCAGTTGGGTGTATGCCATCGGCCTGGTTTAATTTCGGAACACCACCTACCTTATCCAATAAAAACGGGATCAGGGCCATTTGGTTTTTCTTTGCCAGATCAGGAAACATGTTTTTAAAGTCGGCGGCATATTTTGCACCCATATTTGGTGGAACCTGCATACCAGCCAATACCATTTTAGCATCTGGGTATTTAGCTTTTACCCGATCAATAATTGCCTGAAGGTTTTTAATCGTTTGCGATACAGGCAACCCACGCAGTCCATCATTAGCGCCAAGTTCGAGCACAAAAATATCCACACGCTGTTTAAGCAACCAATCAATGCGCCCTTTTCCGCCAGCAGAAGTTTCGCCACTTAAACCACCATTAATTACTTTGTAAGGCATTTGTAAAGAATCGATCCGATTTTGGATCAATGCCGGGTAAGCTTCCGTAGGGTCGAGCCCATAACCTGCGGTTAAACTGGTGCCAAAAAAGAGGATATTCTTTTGCTCAGAAGGCACGGTAGCCGTTTTTTGGTCAGTCGAATCTAAAGTTTTATCGGTATTGCTTTTATTTTCGCGGTTTCCGCAGCTTAGTAGTACAAGGCTCAAAACAAATAGCCCCATTAATCGTTTTCGTAACATATCTAAGTAATCTATATCTAATTATCGTTTAAACCATTACCTTAACAGGCAGCGCCCGGTTATGTTTGGCCACAATCTATACGCAAACCCTAAAAATTCAGCTATTGGAAAGCATATTGAACATCCGAAATGTAAGCAAAATTTATCAAAGTGCCGGACGGGAACTCACCGTTTTGGATAACATTAATTTTTCGATAACAGCAGGCTCAACGGTAGCCATAACGGGCCCTTCGGGAAGCGGAAAAACAACCTTACTTGGTTTATGTGCCGGATTGGACAGGGCCAGTAGCGGAACGGTTGAACTGAATGGTATTGCCTTAGAGAAACTAAATGAAGATGAAAGGGCAGCGATCAGAAATCAATATGTGGGTTTCATTTTTCAGAACTTCCAACTGTTGCCCACTTTAACGGCACTCGAAAATGTAATGGTACCTTTAGAATTGAGAGGAGCAAAAAACATCCGTGCGCATGCACTGGAACTGCTGGATAAAGTTGGCCTTGCCGACCGCTCCCATCACTATCCTGTACAATTATCAGGTGGTGAGCAACAGCGCGTTTCGCTGGCACGGGCATTTTCAAACCAACCGGCTATTCTTTTTGCAGATGAACCTACCGGAAACCTTGATGCAGAAACCAGTGAAAAAGTGATCAAATTGCTTTTTGATTTAAACAAAGATGCAGGAACCACACTGATTATCGTAACACATGATCTTGAATTGGCTGCCAGAACAGCAAGGAGCATTAAAATTAAAGGCGGCGTAATCATTTCAGACGAAAATCCTACTTATGCCTAATAGCCTCCCAAAACAATCTATTAAGTTTTCGTGGCTGTTTAAAATGGCCTGGCGCGATAGCAGGAAAAACCGTGCACGTTTATTGCTCTTTATCTCATCCATCGTTTTGGGCATTGCAGCCCTCGTTGCGGTTTATTCGTTTAAAGATAACCTGCAAAAGGATATCGATGCACAGGCAAAAGAACTTACAGGAGCCGATCTGGTTTTAGATAGCCGGAAAGGTGTAAGCAAAGCGATGCAAAAAATGCTCGATACACTTGGCGATGAACGATCGCAGGAGAAAACCTTTGCTTCGATGATCTATTTCCAGAAAGGCGGAGGTAGCCGTTTGGTACAAATGAAAGCACTAGAGGGAAATTATCCATATTATGGTACGATAGAAACCATTCCGCTAACCGCAGCAAAACACTTTCAATCGGGAAGAAATGCCTTGGTAGATCAAACCCTGATGCTGCAGTTTAATGCAAAAGTTGGCGATTCGGTAAAAATCGGCGATCTCAATTTCAACATACTGGGCACTTTAACCAAAGCCCCGGGCCAAACAGGTATTGGTGCAAGTATTGCCCCTACGGTTTATATTCCACTAAAAACCCTCGATAAAACAAATCTGATTAAAACCGGAAGCCGGATCAACAATAAATTTTATTTCAGGTACAATGATCCATCCAAGATAGATGAATGGGTAAAAAAGCAGGACAGTAAATTAGAAAAAGAAGGTTTCGATGCCGATACGGTTGAATCGAGAAAAGAACAGACCGGAAGATCGTTTAAAGATGTAAACCGTTTTCTGGCTTTATCTGGTTTTATCGCTTTGCTGCTGGGTTGTGTTGGCGTAGGTAGCGCTATCCATGTGTATATCCAGGAAAAGTTAAGCGCGATTGCTACCCTGAGGTGTTTAGGGTTAAAATCGCGTCATGCCTTTTTAATTTACCTTATCCAGGTCTTTTTTATTGGCTTAATTGCCGCTGTTTTAGGCGCAGCCTTAGGCACGGGTATACAATTTTTGCTTCCACTGGTATTAAAAGATTTTTTACCTGTGGAGATCACCATGCAGGTTTCGTGGCCTGCTGTTGGTCAGGGGCTGTTACTTGGTCTGATCATCTCGATCCTCTTCGCCCTTCCTTCGCTCCTATCCGTTAGAAGAATTTCGCCATTAAATGCCATCCGGATATCTTTCGAAAAAGCAACTGGAAAAAGAGATCCGCTAACCTGGCTGGTATACCTGCTTATGGCGGTCTTTATTACGGCTTTTACGCACTTGCAGATGAAAACGTGGATACAAACGCTGGCTTTTACCGCAAGTATTGCCATCGCTTTTGTGCTGTTGATCATACTGTCTAAACTGTTGATGTTCCTGGTGAGAAAACTCTTGCCCAATTCATCCAGTTATTTATGGCGACAGGGTTTTGCTAACCTTTACCGGCCAAATAACCAAACCTTGATGCTTACCGTTTCTATAGGTTTATCAACTGCATTTATCTGTACCCTATTTTTTGTTCAGGGGATATTAATGAGTCGCGTTACGCTTTCATCAGGCGCTAACCAGCCCAATATGGTGATGTTTGATATCCAAAATACGCAAAAAGAAGGATTGGACAGTTTAACCAAAGCGTTCAAATTGCCGCTAATGAACCAGGTACCAGTAATTACCATGCGCATTGAAGAAATTAACGGGAAGAAAGCCAGTGCAGATACCAATAACAGAAGGGCTTATCGCAACGAAATCAGGGCTACCTATCAGGATACTTTAACCGCAGCAGAGAAAATCACGGCAGGCAAATGGACCGGAAAAATAAAACCCAATGAAACCGTTTATATTTCGTTAGATCAGCGTTATGCCCAGCAGATTCATGTTGAGCTGAATGATAAAATCCTTTTTAATGTGCAGGGTATGATGATCCCAACGGTTGTTGGAAGTTTGAGGGAAGTAAACTGGAGCAGGATGCAGACCAATTTCAGGGTTGTTTTTCCAACAGGGGTATTAGAAGAAGCACCACAGTTTCATGTGTTGATGACCAGGGTACCATCGGGCGAAGTTTCAGCCCGTTTCCAAGGAGAAGTGGTGCAAAAATTTCCAAATGTTTCGGTCATCGATTTAGATCTGGTATTAAAACTCTTAGATGAGCTGTTAAGCAAAATCGGTTTTGTGATTCAGTTTATGGCCGGTTTTAGTATGGTAACGGGTTGGATTGTTTTAATATCTTCAGTATTAACTAGTAAAAACCAGCGGATAAAAGAAAGTATTTTATTACGGACCATGGGTGCAAGCAGAAAGCAGATTGTAGCCATAAACGCCATTGAATATTTCTTTTTAGGAGCATTTGCAGCAGGCGCCGGATTAATTTTAGCCATCAGTGGAAGCTGGGCATTGGCTAAATTTACTTTCGATGCAACCTTTATGCCTCCATTTATACCAACATTATTACTGTTTGGCTCAATTGTATTGCTTGTGGTAATTACGGGTGTACTAAGCACAAGAAGCATTCTTAACCAACCACCGTTAAAGATTTTAAGAACGGAGAGTTAAGCAAACTATATGATAACAACTTTGTTCCTTTTTAAAAGAATTTAAAATATGAATAAAAGATACCCCATATTGTTTCTGGCTTTAGGCGTTGGTGTTATAGCGATCAATCTAATTTCTTGTGTGTCTATTCCGAAGGGAGCCACTGCTGTTAGGCCATTTAAAAAAGACAAATACCTGGGAAAGTGGTATGAGATTGCCCGAATGGATTTTAAGTTCGAAAAAGATCTTAATAATGTAACTGCTACCTACTCGCTTAAAGACGATGGTAGTATCAAGGTAGATAACCGCGGCTACAATTATGCTAAAAAAGAATGGAAACAGAGTATCGGTAAAGCAAAGTTTGTGAAAGAAAGCGACGAAGCGAGATTAAAAGTTTCTTTTTTTGGTCCCTTTTATGCAGGCTATAACGTAATCGAGATCGACACAGATTATCAATATGCTTTGATAGCTGGCAACAGCCTAAAATATCTCTGGATTTTATCCAGAAACAAAAGCATCCCGGAAAACATTAAACAGCAATATTTAAAAAAGGCACAAAGCTTAGGTTATGATACTGCTGCTTTGGTTTGGACCAAACAGGATTAATAGCCATTTTATTCATGCTATTGACTAACCAATATCACCAAAAGTAAAATATAATCTGTTAGCATAAACCAAGGGCCTATGCTAACAGATTATCCACTAATAACTATGCAGCATCAATTGCTTCGCGAAGCGCTTTTGCCGCAGCAGCAGGATCTTCAGCACCATAAATTGCAGCACCTGCAACGGCAACTATAGCACCTGCCTGTATAACTGCGGTAACGTTATCAATATTTACCCCACCAGCAATAGAAACCGGAACTCCAGCTCTTGCAGCCTCATCAATAAGCACTTGAATAGAGTAACCAGCCGTCCACTGTTCATCTAAACCTGCGTGTAGTTCTACAAATTCAACACCTAATGCAGTAACCTCTTGTGCTCTTTTAACACGGTCAGGATAACCAATGGTATCTACCACTACTCCTTTTCCATGTGCTTTTGCCGCTTTAACAGCACCAATAATCGTTGCATTTCCTGCAGCGCCCATTACGGTAACCAAATCAGCTCCTGCTTTAAATGCGATATCAGCTTCTAATTCGCCCGCGTCTGCAGTTTTTAAATCTGCAAAAACCAGTTTATCAGGATGTGCAGCTTTCATTGCCGTAATTACTGTAGAACCCATATTCTTGATCAGCGGAGTGCCCAATTCAATAATATCTACGTATGGAGCTACTTTTGCTGCCAATGCTAAGGCCTCTTCAGTTGTTAATAAATCTATTGCTACTTGTAATTTTGCCATGATTCTATTTTATTTATATTATAATTAATTGTTATTCAAGATTGGCGTGTCTCTTCCATAATGTTTCTGCAGCTTGCCCGCTCAGTTTCCAAAGCGATTGAAAAACGGCATCGTTAAGTAAAAGCAAAAACTGCTCGAACAGGCTTCCTGCATACTGGGTAGATATTTTTGCACTGTGGTCTTCTTTTTCTGCTGCCGGTACCAGTACCACATGGCTGGCCAGTTTTGCCAGTAACGATCCGGCATTCGTAGTAATGGCCACAACTTCCGCACCTACCGCTTTTGATTTTTCTGCTGCCCTTACAATTGATCCGGTTGATCCTGAACCCGAGGCAGCAATTAATAAATCGCCGGCTTCAATTGCCGGACTTGTGGTATCACCAACATAATAAACAGTAAGTCCAAGATGCATTAAACGCATTGCT
Source organism: Pedobacter sp. GW822-FHT03F06 (assembly GCF_058801365.1). Lineage (NCBI taxonomy): Bacteria > Pseudomonadati > Bacteroidota > Sphingobacteriia > Sphingobacteriales > Sphingobacteriaceae > Pedobacter > Pedobacter sp. GW822-FHT03F06. The sequence continues at coordinate 336,619 of NZ_JBXANE010000007.1, read as the reverse complement.
GCCGATTGCATGGCAAAACCAGAGCGGCCTGCAGCAGTAATAAAAATCCGTTTTGCCTGCTGAATGTGATATACAAAAGGGATCAACTGGTCTAATTCCATCTGTCTGGCCAATCGGGTATTCTCCTCAATAATCTTATCCAGGTTCATTTGCAGATCCCAGGCCAGCTGCTGGTTATCAAGGCTATCTATCGCTAACTGGCTATCTGTATTTTTTACTGGTGCTTTTAAATCCATTTTACACGCGCTGTTTATTTGCCCAAAGGTATGACAGCTCTTTACAAGCATGGTTATACATTTAGCCACTTATATGGGACAATCAGGAAACATATCACGGCAAAAGTCATCCATTAGCCATATTAAAAGCACTGTTTCCGAATAGTCCACCAGAATTATCTGTTAATCCAACCGATAAAAAATTAAGTGTTTAACTTTAACCATCATGAGTTTATTACCCGAAGCAACACATCTGGAAAAATCCATTATCTATATCCGCGATCTGAGCAATTGCCCGCCTAGCTATCTTAATGATCCGGGCAGAAAAGAGTTCTTCGAAATCGTTTGGTTAAAAAACGAAGAACCCTTACACGCACTGCAAGCATCAGAATTCGACAGTAAAGGAGACTGGATTTACCTCATCCCTCCCTACCGTGTGCACCAGCTTAACAAAGCTGGTAAAAACGGTGTATTAATCTCTTTTAAAAGGTCTGTTCTCGAAGGGGAAGAAAAAGAATTCCTACTCGATCTGTTTAAGATCTTTAATGTTCAGGGCGAATTTTCCTGTTTAAGGCTAAATCAGGAAACCGCTGCTGAGCTCAGCAATATTTACAAATTAATTGAGGATGAATACCAGAAGGCAGGCAATACTTTTATCATTACCAAAGCACTGCTGAAGGTATTTTTATTAAAACTGATCCAGGTAAAAGAACATGAATTTACCAGCCATGATGTACAGCAAAAAAGAGTCTACGAATTTTTGATGTTACTCGAAAGCAATTACCAGCAGGTTAGGAATACCGATTTCTATGCCGGTAAAATAGGCATCAGTTCCAAAAGGTTAAATCAGATTTTAAAAGAAAAACTAAATAAAACAGGAATGCAGATCATCCACGACCGCATTATCCTGGAGGCAAAAAGGAAAATCATCCATAGTGCGCATACCATCAAAGAAATTGCATACGAACTGGGATTTTCAGACCGACCTTATTTTAGCCGTTTCTTTAAAAAACAGACGGGCCAAACGCCCGAAGAATTTCAAAAAGAGGCAAGAAACCATATCGAATCAAAATTTAATACACTGGTCTAAATGATTATAGCTTCTGAATTTAATTTTAATTAGGCAGTTCCTGTTTAAGTTTTTCTTTTATGCAGCTTTTGGCAAATTATAATACTTTTACATCATGATCAGATTAAACAGTGATACACCAAGCGATATTCTTCAGGATGTGAAAATCGGCGATATGGTAACCGATACCTTTAGCAAAACCGGCCTCGTTGAAAATATAGAAATTAGTGATGATGGCCTGTACCGGGTTTATGAGTTTCATCTCGTTACCGGCAGAACCATTACCGTTAAAAAGTAAAAAGCGCTAAAAGTGAAAATTAACCACGACCTGTCCTGATTTTCGGGAGATAAAAAGGATAGGCACAGATAATTATTAAAATCAGTGTTTATCTGTGTGCATCTGTGGTAAAAGCTACATTTAATCACATTACCTAAACCCTAACCAAATGTCATTATTTATTCTACTCTTCGGCATCCTGTTGCTTTTCGTACTGATCTTGAAAAAGATCAACCCAATGATTGCCCTAATTGCTGTGGCGATTATTACAGGTCTTTTATTGGGCATGCCTGCCACAAAAGTAATGACCTCTATCAGCAATGGTATAGGTAGCACGCTGGGCAGCATGGTAATGGTTTTGGCACTCGGTGCGATGATGGGCAAATTAATTGAAGATAGCGGATCGGCAAAAAAGATTGTTTTCATATTGATCGGCGCTTTTGGCAAAAAGAACATCCAATGGGCCGTGCTGTTAACCGGTTTATTGGTGGGGATTCCCTTATTTTACAATGCAGGTTTCGTGGTGTTAATCCCCTTGGTTTTTGCCATTTCTGCCACAACAGGATTATCAAAATTATATATTGGCATCCCAATGGCTACAGCCCTTTCGGTAACACATGGTTTTTTACCGCCCCATCCTGGTCCGGTTGCTTTGGCTGGCATTTTCCATGCCGATATTGGTAAAACATTAATTTATGGTTTAACTTTAAGTGTACCAATTGCGGTTATTGCCGGAATCTATTTTCCACGATTGATTCTCAAACGCGATCAATCGGTAACTGTTCAGCACTTCAGTATCAACGAAGAAGAAAACCTTCCTTCTGCTTCAAGGAGTTTCATTACTGCATTGCTGCCGGTATTTTTAATTATCGCGGGAACCATTGGAAGTAGTTTTAAATTCGATTATATCGGCAAGCCGCTGTTTATATTTTTAGCCGATCCTACCGCGGCCCTATTAATTTCGGTTATTATTGCTTTAGCGGTTCAGAAAACTTCCATTACAAAAGCAATGGAATCGTGTGCCGAAGGTGTTAAAAGTATTGCGATGATTATCCTCATTATTGCAGCAGGCGGTGCCTTTAAACAGATTTTGATTGATAGTGGTGTGGGCGAAACCGTAAAACAGCTTACTGGTGGCCTAAATTTATCGCCATTATTACTCGCATGGTTAATCACCGCATCGCTTAGGGTAACCCTGGGATCAGCAACAGTGGCCGCACTAACCGCTTCGGGTATGGTATTGCCGTTAATTGGCCCGGGAACTCCGCCAGAGTTAATGGTTTTATCGGTCGGCGCGGGGAGTTTAATGTTTTCTCATGTAAACGATACAGGTTTCTGGATGTTTAAAGAATACTTTAACCTTAGCCTTAAAGAAACTTTTAGCACCTGGACCATGATGGAAAGCCTGGTTTCTGTTTTAGGGCTTATTGGGGTGCTGGTGTTGAATCAGTTTGTATAGGAAAATTGAAAACTTAGTTGCGTTCAGGTGACTTAGGTCGTCAAAAGACTTTCACTTATTGGTCGGTGAGACACCGACCAATAGAAATAGAAAAAATGTATTGTGCCCAATTAGGTAAAGACCAATTGGTAAGATTTTTTTGAAAAGCAATTACAGCAGCTTTAGATTGAAATAGCCCCGCTCTCCGTTCTTTTAGATGAAGAATCGAAACCACTTCGATCGGGTTTAGCGGGCCTAAACAGTACTGCTATCCTGGGTAAAATAAACCCGACCGACAGCGTTATCCTGATTCCTGCTATCAGGATTAAGCAAAGGGCGGGACTAGCGGAACCGAAGCACCACAGGCACTGCTTTCCAAAAAAAATAGTCAACGCTACAGATCCCTCCATTTCGCTGCGCTTTCATTCGGGATGACGAATTGTTCCATTAGTTCTTCACCCTGTTCTTTTCTGCATCGGCACCAGAAGACTCGTGTTTAGCCGGCGAAGAAAAAGCTTTACCAAAACGGTAACTATAACTCACTACAACCGATCTCGAATCCTGACGGTTAACCCAGTTTGCTTCTGTATTTGCCAGATTATTGATTATACCATTATAAATACGGGTTCTGAAAATATCGTTAGCGGTTAACTTCAACGTACTTTTTGCTGAAAGTTTTTTCTGCACCGCTGCACCGAACTCATGTACTTCACCCAATAAAAACTGTACATTAGATAGTTTACTCTGGTAACGCATATTTACCTCTGCATTCCAGGTCGGACTGATTTTGAACTGCAAATTCGGATTCGCCCTTAAATAACTTCCATTAGTAACCAAAAAACCTGTATAGAAATCTGTTTTTGAAACTATTTTTGCATACTCAACATAAGCATTCAGTTTAACCCATTTGGTGAGGTCGATATCTGCATTTACCGAAACATTGGCCACTCTTGTTTTACCCACATTTGCTGGTCTGCTATAATAGGTGCCATTTAAAATTTCGATGGTTTCGTTCACCTCATCCCGCACCCAGCTGTAGCCAAATGTTGTGGTAATCTTATTTTTATAAGTATGAGAAAGTTCGATACTTTGTGTAAAAGAAGGCTTTAAAAAAGGATTGCCAACATAATAAGTAAACTTATCCAAAGGAGAAAAGAATGGATTAAGGTCTTGATAATAAGGACGATCAATCCTTCTTCCATAATTCAGTCCCAGTTGATTGTTCCCTGCAGTATCGAGTTTGTAGGAGAAATAAAGCGTTGGAAATAAACTGTTATAGGTTCTTTTAAAACTCGAATCGGGTTTGATCAGATTGCCCAACTGATGCCCGTTAGAAACCGTGTTTTCGTACCTTAAGCCAGCCTGGAGCGAAAACCGCTTCCCTTCCCTGCTCATATTCAGGTAAACGGCATTGATATTCTCCTCATATAAAAAGTGATTGCTCTTTTCATAATCGGCACTGGTTTTCCCGTTTGCGGTATTAAAGTAATCGGCAATATTATCCGTTTTGGTATAAGCGGTTTTAACTCCTGCATCCAGCTTCCACTTATTTTCCAATGGATGCGAATAATCCATTTTAGCAGTATAAATATCAATATTTGAAGGCAGGTTACCTGTTAAAATATCCTGGTATTTTAAGGATCCGCCAGGCAGATAACTGAAGTTGTAATAAGTCTGGTCGGTTTGATTTCGATAAAGCAGATAATCCGCATCGAAGGTTAATTCCCGACCTGCCTGCTTAAATTTGTGCCTGTAATTTAAATTTACACCTGCATTCTGATATTTGATCTGATCGATATTTTCAGCCCTGATGACCGAATCTAACTGCATTGAAGCATTAGACAGATTACTGGTATTGTTGTTTACCTGTTTCGAAATCCGGTTCATTCCGGTAAGTACCACTCCCCAGGTAGTTTTCTCAGAAGCATAATAATCAAGTCCGGTTTTTAAATTAAAAGTATTGCCGTGCCTGCGGAAATAAGAATTCTGATTAAAGTAGGATTTGGCACTACCATCAGCATTTTTATATTTCCGGTTGAGATCAAGATCGGTAAAACTATTGTTAAGGTTGTAGCTCAGGTTACCAAAAACATTAATCTTATCCTTGCGGTAATTAAAGTTGAAACTGTTGTTCGAGCGACTTAATTTGCCTTGATTTAAACTCAGATTAATCCCTCCATTAAACCCAGCGGTTTTGGTTTTCTTGGTTTTGATATTAATTACGCCTCCATTTCCTGCAGCATCGTATTTGGCAGGTGGATTGGTCATCAGTTCAATCTGATCAAGCGAAGAGGAAGGCAACGAACGCAGGTAATTATCCAGGTCGGCGCCCGATAAATAGGTTGGTTTATCATCAATGAAAATAGCCACTCCACTTTTACCTTTGAGCGAGATTACCCCATTCTGATCTACATTTACCCCTGGCGATTTGCTCAGCACATCCAAGGCAGTTGTGCCTGCATTCGAGATCAGAGCATCAACATTGACAACAGTACGGTCTATTTTCCGCTCTACGAAAGCCTTTTGCCCCGAAATATTTACCTCTTTCAAATTGGTCGCTCCAGCAGTGATCTTAATATCTGATAGTTCAATAACGGCATGGCTGGCTGATAGCACCAACGTATCGGTTTGATATATTGGCGATCCGACTACCGATATTTTAATCAGGTATTTTCCAAAGCTGAGCTTATCGAAACTAAACAGTCCATCCTTTTCGGTGAAAGTTGTTTTAACCAACGCCGAATCTTTAAGCAGTGCAGCAGTGGCAAATTCTATATTTTTTCCATCGGCATCCAATACACGACCATAAATTCTGGATGGAGAAGTTTGGGCTTGAGCAAAGGTAAGGGCAATATTCATCCATATGGCTAAAAAAGCCATGAGCTTAAATTTCATGATGTGAATTGGATTAGCGCTTTAGAACTTAGTTTTTGTTGTTTTCTATCAGGAAATTATACATCAGCGAATGATTTTCGTTCTTCAAAAACCTTTGCTTGTATTTCTTCTGCACATCGGCATTTTGCTTTACGCCATTTACAATTAAATCGTCTTTATTGAGCTTGTACGATAATTTATTGGTGCTGTTAATAATGCCGTCTTTTATCAATTCCTGATTGATTTCGTTGGTATAATCGTGACCATCTCCGTTGGTTACGGTTTTCGAGGTAACCGTACGCTGCACACCTGTTCGGGTGCTTGTTTTTGGGTTATATACAGGTGGCGTTGGGGGTGTAGGTGGAGCTGATGGAATACTTGGAGTTGGCGGAACTGGAGGTACCGATGGTACAGCATACGCAGCGCGGGGTGCCCTTGGTGCTCTAGGTGGGCGCGGCGGACGTGGTGCTCTTGGTACACGTGAACCATCGCCACTTTTATTCTCTTGAACCCATTTAGCGTCTTCCTTTGCCCATTTATCAACTTCCTTTGTCCATTTGAGATCTTCCTTGGCCCATTTGGCGTGTTCCTTTGCTAATTTAGCATCTTCTTTAGCAAGTTTCTCATCCGCTATTCTCAGTTTTTCGTCGGCAATTCTGGCTTTAGCATCTTCTCTCCGCATTCGCTCATCCGCTATTGCCTTTCCAGCATCGTCTTTTCTGGCCTGCTGATCAGCAATTCTTGCCTTTACATCTTCTGCTGTTTCGCTGCTTTTGCGTTTTTCGTTTAACTGTTTCAATTGACGATCCATTTTCGAATTGATTTCCTTTTCCAATTGATCGGCAGATTTCCCTTCAACAGGTTTAGCTTTTTTTGCTGTATCCTGTAAAACTTGTATTGAAGTAGATATTTTTTTTCTGGCAACCGTTTTTGCATTGCCCACGCTTTTAAAGGTGGCACTGCAAACCACAACCGATACCAGGGCGATGGTTAATATTGTCTTTTCCATTTTGTTTAAAGTTGAATTGGTGTTGAATAACATCCTGCTTGCTCTATGCAGCAGGCTACCATTCTTACCCGTTATCGCCATGGCATAAGCAGGTGCACGCTGCTTAAACTCCTGACAGAATATGAGGGCCTGAACGTAGTTTTTGCGATCGCTTACACAGGTAATGGCCAAATCATCACAGCAATGTTCGCGTTCTGTTTTTATTAATTGTGATACCCAAAGTACCGCTGGGTTAAAGAAGAAAACGATTTCGATAAAACTTTGCAATAGGTTTACCAGGTAATCTTTGCGTTTAATGTGCGCCAGTTCGTGAGAAAGAATAGCCTCAACTTCTGCATTTGACAGGCCGGTAAGCAAACCTAACGGAATCAGAATTAAGGGTTTAAAATGCCCCACAACCATTGGCACCTGCGCAATACCCGATTGCATAATTTTAACCGATTGACTTAAACCTAATTTTTTGGCCAGCATAGCTAACTTTTCATCCCACTGTTTACCTGCAGCATAGGTTTTATGTTTACGCAAATGGTATACACCATTTAAACCTACCATTAACTGAATACTTTTTCCGCATATAATTAAAAACCAGATCAATACAATCTGATAAGCGTATGCATTCCATAGCGAAAGAATTTTGTTCAGTCCCGAATACATATCATGCTGAACGTTTGCTATTACAGGCTGATCGGTAGTCCCGCTGGGAAGATTAATAACGACCGTAGTACCAACAGGCTTTTGCAGTTCTTTGTAAAAGGTGAAGAATATGGCCACAACAAACAACGCTAAACATATGGTAAGCATATTATAGCGCAGTGCAGCGCTCGCTTTTCGGGCACTAAACATAACCAAACCAGCAAGCAAGGCCAATAGTACCCCAAGCCACAGCGAGTGGAACAGCGTAGCACCAAGGGCATGAAGCCAGTTTTCGGGCAAAAGGTTAATTAACTTAAATTCCATCATTGTGGTTCTTTAGAATCTGATATTATTAATTATTCCATGCTATCCAATAGCCGCTTAATCTCTTCTATTTCCTGTTTAGAGGTTTTTTCGTTACCCAGAAGCTGCATCATTAACTGCGAAGCAGATCCTTTATATAAGGTATTTACAAAACGGTCTAACAACTGCACTTTGGTTTTCTCTTCAGCCTCAACAGGAATATAAATGTGTTTCATTTGGCTTTCATCACGTTTTAATATTCCTTTTTCGGTTAAGATCTGCATCTGCTTTAAAGTTGAGGTATAATTCACCTCCCGTTGTTCGTTCAATTTATCGTTTACAAACCGAACTGTAGATGGCCCGAATTCCCATAATACCTGAAGAATTTCTAATTCAGCTTTAGTAGGTTCGGGCAGATTATTTTCAGTTTGATTACTTTTCATAACCTAAAGGTACGATACTTTTCGTACGATACAAATATTATGTTTATTTTTTTCAAAAAAAATAATTAAAACATTGATTTTCAATAAATTAAAAATTATCTATTATTTAAAGTCTAGCCAGGTAGGCATTGAATCTTTAGCATCAGGCCATTTTTATTAATCCAACCTGATCAATAAAGTATAAGTAACTCAGAAATAGAAGGTGCTTTGACAACAATCACTAATCACATTAATTCTTATCAATGGAAATAAGTTAATGCTTAAGCAAATTTGGGAATCAAAATCTATCCTATGTCGCATTTTTTTGTTTTATGGTTAAATTTTATCGCTTATAAAAAATTAAGATGACAGATAAAATAAATTCCATTTATATTCTGTTTATTAAATATTTGATATTAACAGTGATTTACCTCGTGTTGTTGGCCATCTTTGGTGAATATTATTTTTTTATCAGGTTTAATATCGAGATCTTAAACCTTGATGGCCTTACCGACATCTTATTATCACAAAGAGGGCTTTCGTATTGGGAAAAATGTGCTTTTTTAATCTTTTTACCTTTTATCATTACCGCAGGTTTTATCATTCACTACTGGATCTACGATATAAGCAACCAGCTATTTACCAGAAATTTCGCCTTTCTGATCGGCGTATTGCCATTTACATTTTTACCGTTCCTCATCAGCTTTCAGGATATTAAGCTCTTAATGGTGTTGCTCGGTATCACCCTTTTTCTTTTACTGTTGTTATGGGTTATTCTTTTTCATGTTAGGATGTTTCAGTTCAGCTACCTGTCATTTCATTTGTTCATCACCAGCTGCCTGATCACAACCTTTGTTGTACTTGGAAGGATCGATCTGGAAGCACAGAATTGTTTAAGCAATAAAAAAAACACAAATATCCTTAAAAACTTAAACTCACAATCGGTAGATAACAGTATTATTTTTATTGGGAATACAACATCTTTTGAGTTTTATTACTTGCCTACTCAACAAAGAAGTATTATCCTCCCTAAAAACTAAAAAACGGTCATTTGAACTAATTTTCAGCATTCACCAGACTTTTTAATTAGTTGTTCTTGCCATATTGATCACAATCAAACATGTATTTGACAATTATCAAGCCTTTTATCCGTCATATTAACGATTTTTATTTGATATTTGTCCGTTAATCCCTATAAAAACCTTTAATAAATGCCTTTTCTAAAAATGCTTGTTAAAAAACTGTATCATTTTTTTAACAAAGCCTTCAGTATTATCTTCACTTCCGTCAAGATAGTTTTTCCACCCGGCGGCTGAAGTTTTTTGCTACCCCTTATTATTTCCAATTGTCTATCTTCTTTTCTCGCAGACCATAATTTAGTCTATCGAAAAGCTTTAAATAACGTAACAACAAGGTCCGGAAATCAGGTTTAACGCCTGTTTTGCCAATCTAAAGGAAACTATTGCCTTCAGGATTAAACATAAAATTTAAATGGAGGGATCTAAAATCTTGATTATACTTGAGGATTTCGATCTAAGGATAAAAATCACCGAAATACTAACAATCGGGAAATACAATGTAAAATCAACAAATAGCGGTAAGCAAGCAATCGACATTATCAGAAAAAGTCCGGTAGATGTAATTATTTCGGAGGTAAATGTAGCTGAAATGGACGGAATTGGGGTATTGCGTGTTGTTAATAAATTTATGGAAACTGCGGGCATCAGTTTTATTATGGTATTGAACAATCAGGATTATGACCTTGCCCGCAGAGTGATGGAATTGGGCGCAGATGGCTACCTCATGACTCCTTTTGATGATGGCGAGCTGCTTAATCATGTAGAGGTAAGGCTCAGAAAAAAAAGGCTTCAACATGAATTATTTTTAAAACGGCATACTCAATTAAAGAATATTCATAAAAGCGGCGATGAATTATCCTGGTTAAGATCAAGATTTGAAGATTATTTGCCCAGATCTTTTAAAAAAAACCAGGTTCTTTATTATAGGGGAGAGAGACGATCGCTCGGATTGCATTACATTTTATCCGGAAAGATAAAAACCTATGTAGCCGATTCTGCCGGCAACATATTTATCACTGGCATTTATGGCCCGCATGAATATTTCGGACTTCAGGGCGCACTATTAGGTACTGAAAATAAGGAAATTGCAGAAGCCATCGATAGTGTTGAAATACTGACCATCCCTTATACCGATCTCCAGAATTTAATTACAGACTACCCAGACATGTTCAGCTTTTTTGCTAAAGCGCTTGCCAATGGCTTGAACAACCGTGATGAAAAGTTACTGAATATCGCCTATTACTCTGTAAGGAAGAGGATAGCAAAAGCAATTATTGAACTGACTAAACTAAACCACGAGTCTGCAGAGAATAATAGATTTATGCTTCCCAGATATGATCTGGCATCCTTGATAGGCATTGCAACCGAAACCCTGAGCAGGGTGCTCGGAGATTTCACCAAAGAGGGTTTAATTGAAAAAGACGGGAATAATATTATCGTACTGAATATGAATGCGCTGAAAACGATGAAAAATTAGCATAAGCTTATCTGGAATATCCAGCTGAAAACTTATCATTCTACTCACAGTGCTACCTAGTTTTAGCGATAAGTAAGATCAAGATAAATCTTGATCAAAATCAGAGGAAAATTAATTTTTAATACAGAATTTAGTTGTAGCCGATCTTAAGTGGGGTTAGCACAATACCAAAAAGCGATCGCCGCACAAGAAAATACTAAATCGATTTAGATGGTGTGAAGGCAATTAAAAAGCTAATGCTTCGGGTGGACAGATAGTTTCTGACTAATTTTCCTCCCAACAACACGTTGCAGTGCCATTGAAACCTGATAAGAAACCTACCCTATTAATTTGGGCATGAATCTGAGCTTTGGGTATGATCAGTTTGTAAATGCAATTTACTTAATAAAAAAACAAATCAATATGTCAACCTCAAAACTTAATTAATCAACATGGAAGTAAACTACATCAAATATTTTTTAAAGGTATTTCTTCCATTGTTAGATCGGAAGAAAGATAGAGCAGCTATCCGTTTTATGTACAGACATACGTCCTTTCTCAGTATTCGCAAAGGAGAAACACTTTTTAAGCCAAACAGCTCAGCTGCCAACGGTAAGATTATACTTGTAGCAGATGGCCTGGTTAATGGCTATTTGGTAAATGAAGAGACAGAGCAGGCCAATATATGGTTGGGCACAAAAGGTAGTGTGTATATCCGGAATGATTTTAAACAAACAGACGGGAATTTCAATCTTTTTGCCATAAAGGATACTATCGTTTTTTTGATAGACCAAACTGAGCTGGAGGAAGGCTGCACATGGTACCCTGTTCTTGATTCATTATTTAATGTTTATTTTCTCCAAACTGCCATAGCTGATGTAAACAATAGAAACATCTTATTTAGACTGCAGAATACCGAAAACAGAATATCGTTATTTAAACGTATTTACCCCGGACTATTTGACCAAATCCCCACTGACCTGCTGCTCTCCTATCTTGATATTGATTTAAGCTTAACACCTAAGCAAAACTTGCAAATGAATAGTATATATAGCAAAGATATACTTACTAATTTCTAAGATCGCGTATTAAAAAGAGCAATTTCACTGTTAGACAATCGCAAAAATGCTGTTGAATAATGCAGGATATAAACCGCATCTATTCAACAGCGGGTCTAATTAAAATACCATCATTCATTAATCATAGGGAATAATATCTCCTGATGGCATTTTCATTAAATACAACCTATTTCTTAACCTTATCGATCTGAAACTTGGCCAGAAAGTAAGTACCAGATTAACCCTATTTCAAAATAAAATGATGCTGATCATACACAAAACATACGATGTTTAAATAAAACATCGTATGTTTGTGCTGTAGATTCAAAACTATGAAACAGGAGAACAAGCTTTTCGAGCAGATAGCAGTTAAAATCCGTCAGGATATTAAAGAAGAAAAATTTAAAGTGGGCGAAAAAATTCCATCAGAGCCCGCACTAATGGAATTATATGGCGTTGGCCGCTCTACCATTAGGGAAGCAATAAAATCGCTAACCTTATCAGGAATCCTCACCGTTCAGCAAGGTTCTGGAACAAAAGTTAATGCCGCCCCTGCCGAGCCCATCGAGCAGCGTTTACGCAGTTCCGATTTTGAAGAAATTAATCAGGTTAGGGCATTGCTGGAACAGGAAATTGTACGTTTAGCTACGCAAAACAGAAGCGATTCTGATTTAAAAGCCATTGGCGAAGCACTTGAAAGACGAAAACTGGCCATCAAAAACGAGTCGAGAACAGCATGTGCCAATGCCGATATCGAATTTCACCTGGCCATTGCACTGGCATCCGGAAACCGTGTATTAAGTGACCTTTATGAAAGCTTCACCGTAATTATCCGCGATTTTTTTGCCAAACGTGCACCTTCTGGTATTGCCCATTTTGCGATGAGCCATCATTTGCACCAGTCATTATTTGATGCCATAAATAACAGGAATGCTGATGCTGCCAGCGAAATCATCGCAACTATATTGAACAACAATCATTAAATATAAAATCATGTCAATTTTAACTTTTACCCTGATCTTAATACTCGGGGCATACCTTGCAGGCCTTGTAGGCTCGTTAACCGGACTCGGTGGCGGGGTAGTCGTAATTCCTTTGCTTACACTCGTTTTCCATGTCGATATCCGTTATGCCATAGGTGCGGCACTGCTGGCTTCCATCGCCAATTCATCTGGTGCAGCAAGTGCTTACATTAAAGAAGGGATTACCAATATACGCTTGGGTATGTTTTTGGAAATTGCCACTACCGTTGGCGCAGTAATAGGCGCGTTAATTGCGATATATACACCAACCAATACCATTGCCATTCTTTTTGGTACTGTACTTCTATTTTCTGCTGCAATGACCTTAAGAAAAAAGAACCAGGAAGCCTTAACCGAAGGCAGCAGGTTATCTGCAATACTGAAACTTAATAGCAGTTACCCCACCCAAACAGGAACGGTTGAGTATAAACTCAAAAATGTTGGGGCAGGCTTTTCTATTATGACGGTAGCAGGTGTGATGTCGGGTTTGCTGGGTATCGGCTCTGGTGCTTTAAAAGTACTGGCCATGGATACCGCAATGAAAATTCCATTTAAAGTAAGTACAACAACCAGTAATTTTATGATTGGGGTTACTGCAGCAGCTAGTGCTGTAGTTTATCTGCAGCGTGGATATATGGATCCAGGAATTGCATTCCCAGTAGTACTTGGTGTATTGGGAGGAGCATTTACAGGTGCAAAATTATTGACCAAGATTAATACTTCAACCTTAAGGATTATTTTCTGTATTGCCATCACCTTCGTTGCACTCGAAATGATCTACAATGGTTACCATCACAAATTTTAAGTTAAAAACAAATGAAAAATATCATCTCAACACATCTTATACAAGACCGCGATGTCGAAAAAATCGTGGGCAAACTATTGAGGTTTGGTGTAATCACGGCTAGCCTGGTTGTTTTATTGGGCGGCATACTTTTCTTGGTACAAAGTGAAGCGCAAGGCCGACCTGATTACCACATCTTTAAAGGCGAAGAAAACGACTTCATCACTTTCGACGGCATTTTTATGGGGCTTTTTACTTTTAAACCAATGGCTATTATCCAGTTTGGAGTATTGCTTTTAATCATCACCCCAATTATGCGCATTGTATTCTCGCTGTTTGCTTTTATACTAGAAAAGGATAAACTTTATGTCGTAATTACCTTAATTGTACTGGCAATTATTCTAGGCAGCACTTTTGGCGGATTAAAAATATAGCGATTCTTCTAATTTATACGATATACATGAAACTTTTGTATTCTTGATAAAAGTATACGCTATACATGAAACTTATAAAAAGACCATATATATAAACCGGGTTATTCCCTTTATCAATAAACAAGTAATTAAAGTACTTACTGGTCAAAGGCGCGTGGGCAAAAGCTAAGTAATGCTTCAGTTGATGGAAAATATCGAAGCCACAGATAGCAATGCTAATATTGTATATGTCAATATGGAGGTAGATGATTTTTCACATGATGTCATATTCGGGCAAACAAATGTGGTATAATGCAAAAAAACCTGTTAGAATTCTTATCTGAACAAAGCGTTAACCAATAAATATTTAGATTAAATTATTCAAATACAATAACCATAGGAAAAGCCAAAATCTCCTATGGTTATCAACTTTAGTATTAAAAAGGATCGCTTTATCCTTTAAGCTGTTTAACTACTGCAATAATATCCTCTTCTCCATATTTTGAAGCAGCCGCTTCGAAAGTATTCAGTGCTATTTTAGCCAATGGCGACGAAATACCCTCTTCTTTTGCCAGGTTCAAATCCTTTACAATATGTTTAAGTGCAAAAGCAGCTTTATAATGATCCGCAATAATAGCATCACCTTTAATTTTGGTAAAAATATTGCCAATGGCTGCATTATTGATCAATTCTAACAAATCCTCTGTTTTAATCCCTTGTTCATTAGCAAACAAAACGGTTTCGGCCAAGCCCTGAGCATATAAGGCCAAAAGCGAATTGATGGCCAGTTTTGCGCTGTTGCCTGCGCCATTACCACCAACAAGTTTGGCAAGTTTGCCCATTTTTTCTAGAATCGGTTTTACCTGATTAAAAGCAGCTTCTTCACCACCAACCATAATAACCAACTGACCGGTTTCTGCCTGCTTTACACTTCCTGAAACTGGTGCATCTAAATAAAGGTTGCCTTTTGCTTTACACAGCGTTGCCATTTCTTTTGAAATTGAAGGAGAAACCGTGCTCATATTGATAATGATCTTACCGGAAGTTTCTCCACTAAAAAGACCTTCTTCCCCCTTAAAAACCTGTTCTATTGCAGCATCATCAGAAACCATAACAATTACCACATCAGTAGCTACAATTAGCGCTTTAGGTGTTTCAGCGATAGATGCACCCATTTCTTTCAGCAAAGCTTCTTTGTCCTTGCTCCTGTTGTAAACCGTAACTGTATAATCTGCTTTTATCAATTGCTCTGCCATCGGGACACCCATATTCCCTAGCCCGATCCAACCTATTTTTGTTGTATTCATTTTCTT
Source organism: Pedobacter sp. GW822-FHT03F06 (assembly GCF_058801365.1). Lineage (NCBI taxonomy): Bacteria > Pseudomonadati > Bacteroidota > Sphingobacteriia > Sphingobacteriales > Sphingobacteriaceae > Pedobacter > Pedobacter sp. GW822-FHT03F06. Next base: position 321,254 of record NZ_JBXANE010000007.1, on the reverse strand, counting down.
ATTTTTATGACAAGCAAATGTGCTAAAGAAAAAGCTGAAATTCTTAAACGCAGGTAAAAATGATACGATTAAATAATTATTTAAGTTAGTAGCACAAAAAATACTAATATTTTTAGTAAATTAGCTGCGTTAAAATAAAAACCACTCTGTAATTACCAACAATATGGCCAGCCCGCTTAAAGATCTATATTCTCCAGCCTTTTATGATAGATTAGCCCATGCATTAACGGTTACCGTTCCTGGTTTCGATAAAGAAAAATTTATTAAAAAGATTTTTACGCACGAATTTGAATCAAAAGAATTAAAAGAGCGGATGAAACATACCTCGAAGGTATTACACGATTTTTTACCAGAAGATTATCCTCAAACGATAGCGCTAATTAAAAAAACAATTACACAGTTAAGAATTCAGGGTATTGGAGAAGATGGCCTGGCCTATATGTTCTTGCCTGACTACATTGAAACTTATGGCATAGATGATTTCGAAAGCTCCGTTGAAGCGCTCGAATTTGTTACGCAGTTTGTAAGCTGCGAATTTGCGGTTCGTCCTTTTATTTTAAAATACGAAAATGAGATGATTTTAAAGATGCAGCAATGGTCGCTGCACAAAAGCCATAAAGTGAGAAGGCTCGCCAGCGAAGGCAGCCGTCCACGCTTACCCTGGGCCATGGGTATCCCCTTTCTGAAAAAAGATCCGACATCTATTTTACCTATACTGGAAAATCTTAAAACAGATCCGTCTGAATCTGTAAGGCGGAGCGTTGCCAATAGCTTAAACGATATTGCAAAAGATCATCCTCAGGTTGTTTTAAATATTGCTAAGAACTGGTCGGGTTTGGGCGCCGAAACAGATGCCATTATTAAACACGGCAGCCGTACATTACTTAAACAAGGTCATACCGATATCCTTAATCATTATGGCTTAGATGATGCAGGAATTTTATTAAAAGATTTCAAAATCTTAACACCTCAGATCAAAATTGGCGAAAACCTGGAGTTTTCGTTTTCTATTCTGAACGAAAATCCTTCCGAAAAGAAAGTGAGATTGGAATATGCCATTTACTATAAAAAGCAAAATGGACAGAACACTAAAAAGGTATATAAGATTTCCGAGCGGATTTATCCTGCAGGTGCAGCAGTAAACATATCCGAAAGCAAAAGTTCGTGCTGATCACTACACGTAAATTTCATTTGGGCGATCACCAGATTTCGATGATCATTAACGGTGCCGAGAAGGAAATTTCACACTTTGAATTAACGGCTTAATTTTAATTTTAACTCATCAAGCAAAGCGAACTGCTTTTCGTTGATGTATTTAGCTGCATCGGCGTAAACGAACCATGCTGCTTTATCTATTTCGGCAAAACTTTGCTTTTTACCCGATCGTGGTGGCCATTCTATTTCGAAGGTATTGCTAACAATTGTTGAAGGATCAAGATCTCCTTCTAATGCCCAGCATAGCACTTTTTTACCTCCCTTTTGTACAACAGGAGTCAATTCAATAAAATTTCCGGTTAAGCTTTGGCCAGTTTCTTCTTTAAATTCGCGGATGGCAGCCTTTAACGGCTCTTCACCTTCATTCAATTCCCCTTTGGGTACTGTCCAAAAACCGAGATCTTTTTTGGCAAAGAACGGTCCGCCCGGGTGAACCAGAAAAAATTCCACCTGCTGATCTTTTCTTCTGAAGAGCAATATTCCGGCACTTTGTTTCATAAGGGAGTAAGGTATGCATTGTATTCGAAGAAAACGCTATCTCGTAAATATGGTTGTCATCCTGAACCTGTTGAAGGACTAGATTAAATAGCTTTGGCAGAGCGTTTCGACAAGCTCAACGTGACAATGCCAATAGAATCTAACTTTTTGATCCAGCCTCTTCTTATCAAAACAAAAGCAGCCAAGGTTTTTAAATCCTGGCTGCTTTATATAAATCCGGTATGATAAGATTTTATTGGAGGCGTTTTTACAACAACCCGTACAACCCGTGAGCGTAATTCCTTAAAGAGGATGATACTGTCTTCATCTTATCGGGAGACGGGCCTTTTACTTTGTACGCTTCTGGATGAAGTTCTAAAGGTTGTTCGTTAACTTGTTCTAATGTGCTTCTATTGCTTAATGTAGCATGCTGTTCTTCGCTTAATTTTAAAGGTGCCATGATCTTGAAATTTATACTAGAACAACAGGATTATCTGAAATTAGTTTGCAGTTTTTTGTAATTTTTTAAAATTATTTTCTAAGACTCGAAATCCAGTTTTCGGTATCCGAAATTTTAACTGGCACGGCCGAAGCAACGATTTTCAGCACCCCTCCTGCATTGATATCCTCTTGCGTGATAAAGTTCTTTTTGAAAGGCTTTCCATTAAGAAAAACGGCTTTGATGTATTTGTTTTTCAGACTAAAATTTTCAGTTTCGATGGTAAAAGTTTTTCCTCTCGGCAGGTTATAACTTAGCGATGGAAATAGAGGTACATTTAAATAATAAATCGGCCACCCTACACAGGCAGGGGAAAAACCACTTGCCGCAAACACATACCAGGCACTCATCGCACCGGCATCATCGTCCATCGTACGTAAATAGGCATGTGGCTGGTTTCTGTAAATTTTACCGATATAACTACCGATTCCGCGGCTGTTATCGTTAAAATAATTCTGGATTACCGTATCAGCCGCTAATTGATGCATCCAATACTGCGATTTATAACCAGATTTGGTAACATTATACATCAATGGTACCTGCAGATCTGGCTCATTGGCATGGTTGTATAAATCACGTGCAAAAAATTCGTCGAGTTTTGCCAGATAAGATTCCTCTCCCCCGTCCAGTTCAATTAATCCTTTAAAATCATAAGGCACAAACCATCGATATTGCCAGATGGTACCCTGGTATAAACCACGGGCCTGCATGCGGTCGACATCATTTTTGGTCATATCTTTAAAGTCCTTGTTCCAATATTTCTTGTATTCAAGTGCTTTATTGAGATAAAAATCAGATTTTTCTTTATTCTTTAAAATTTTGAAGATTTCTGCCAATGCCCAGTTGTCGTAACTCGATTCTAAAGCTTTATCTGGAGATTTATAATCCAGCCCATCTACCTCTTTCACTAGCGAATCGGCAATCTTGTTAAAATCTACCGGATAACCCTTGCGATAGGCATCAAGCAAAACCACTATGGCATGTTCAGAACGCACGGTATTTGATGGCTCATTTTGCCCGGCATAATCTTTTTTGCCGGAGTTATACAGATCGGCAACAGAACTGACCATGCCAGCATAACGGTCTTGTTGAATTAGCGAAAGCAAAGGCAACTGCGTACGGTAATTGTCCCAAATGGCCCAGCCGTTGTAACGGATTTCTTTATCTTTCTGAATTTCGCCTTTTGTATTGCGATATGTTCCATCAGTTTCTGAAATTACGTAAGGCGATTGCATCGTACGGTATAAAAGTGAGTAGAATAGCTTTGCACTTTCCAAATCGCCATTTACGGCAATTTTAGAAAGATTTGTATTCCAATCGGCTTTGCTTTGTTCTTTTACGGTATTGAACGGATTTTTATTGATAGAGGCTTTTGCAGCTTCAACACTTACCGAAGAAAGTGCAATGTTGATTCCCACTGAAGTTAATTCTCCTTTGAGCATGGCAATCAGTTTATGATCGTCTATTACTTTCCACGATACATTATCGCCGATTTTCATGTAATAAAACAGCTTGTATTTACCCACGCCACAAGTTGTTTTCGAGGTAATCCATCCATTTATGGTATTGCCGTTTACCTCGTGAGATTCGGCTACAAAAGCACCATTAAAAGCATAACCCAAATCGAGGTAAAAACCCTTGGCCCCTTTCGGAAATTGGTAGGCATGTTTCCCGGCTTTGCCCAATACGGTAAAACTGGCCTTAATTTTATTTTCAAAACCCACTTCATAGTAACCCGGACTTGCTTTTTCAGCAATCTTGATCAGTTCTGACTTTGCCGGATCACTGCCTAAAAATGGTTTGATGAAAATATTACCACCTGAACCCTGACAGCCTACTCCTTCGAAACGGTTGTGGGTAAAGCCTTCAAATTTCTTGGCGAGGTATTCGTAGCCAGTATGTGTTTTAGGATAAGTTTGGGGGCCAATGCTCAACATGCTAAAAGGAGCCGATGCTGCTGGCGACATCTGCCCATGATCTGCAGAAGATCCTAAAAAAACGTTCACCTGATCTACAGGCTTTGCAGTTTTAATGGAAAAATGTTGCTTTTTCTGCTGTGCTAAAACGTTTAATGAAAGAAGCGGCAATAAGGCCAATAATTTAATGGAAAACTTCATTATAGGGTGCTTGTTTGTAATTTGGCCTAAAATAACATTTTAACATGAAGTAGAGATTATGTTTTAGGTTCTTTACAAAAGGGGAGAAAACGCTTTAACAAAATATGTTTTTTTTAATTTTGAAGCGCAAGCCCTGTGCAGAATAAGAAGTGCCTTCCCGTTTTTCGCTTTTACGCTTCGCTGCCTCATACCTCGTTGCTGCAGGGTAACGCTCCAACCGGGGCTAGGTGGCTACAATAGCATTTCATTTGTTGGGTTGCAGGGTGCAAAAACCGTTGTACCTAAACCCGACAGCAGCGGCAGCCTCCGATTAAGCACCGGTTTATGTTATATTTTGGTGTGCATGCTTGTTTCACAGGGCTTCTATCGGAGCTACAGCGAATGGCGGGACTGATAGCCCCTAAGCACTACAGACCACTCATTTCCTAATTCTAATAACCATTAAGTATTTTTTGCTTGTATACCTAAAGCTGTCTATTGGTCTGTGCGGACACAGACCAAGGAATAAAATGGAGGGACTGAAAGCCTCTAAGAATTACTGCACAGCCATTTTCCCCAAAAAACCAATAAGTGACTAAAATTCGGTTCTAAAAACAGAAGCAAAAAAAAGCCGTCCTAATGTAAAACATGGACGGCTTTAAAATAATTTTATTTCAATTATTTAATGTTAACCGGAACAGAAATTTTATCCCATTCTAAAGCGAATCCGCTTTTGGTAATTTTATAAACCAAACGTTCTTGTGTAGCTTTTAAGGCTTTGGTTTTAACATCAACACGCAAAGCATCTTTAGCTTCTTCGTATTTGTAAGCACCCCACTGTTTTGGTTCTTTGTTAAAAATAGCTGTCCAGGTTCCACTTTCTTTAGGGATTAAAAAGAAACTGTATTTTCCAGCTGCCAAAGGTTTACCTTCAACCAGGATATCTTTATCGGTTTCGAAAGTAGTAGCCTCGTTTGCACCTGCACGCCATACTTTATCGAAGGCTTCTAAACCGCCCCAGATTTTACGTCCTTTAACTGCAGGGCTGCTGTAGTTGATGGTAATGGTTGCACCTTTAACTTTTCCCGTTGCTGTAGCCGCAGGACTTGGTTTAGGCTGAGCATCTTGTGCCATTGCGCTTACAGAAATGGTAATTGCCGTAAATAGCAACGCGATTGATTTAATCATCGTTTTCATAGTATTATATTTATCTGTTTTTGTTGTTTTTGATTTTACGAATTTATGGCTTTAGGTTGATAAAAACTATAATCCCTGTGTCTAAAAAAAATGTGCAAAAACTTTACTGTCTTTTAAATTCATTTTCTCAGTTATAGACTAAATTGCTTTATTTCCTTCTTCCAACAAATCTGATTACCGAGCCCTGCCCGTTATGAAACAAACCTTCATTCAGTTCAATTTCTTTTTCTTCAAGCACCAAAATCTCATAATTTTCGAAATCAGCGCTTATTTCCTCGATCGAAAATAGCATGTCGATTTCTTTTGGTCCACCAACTTTTTCGTTTTTGGCAAGATAATGAAGGTGTTTCTTGCTAAAAGCTTCGAAAATAAGCAAACCGCCTTTGCGTAAATAATTGCTTAGTGTTTTGTGGTAAGTAGATTTAATTGCCGATGGAAAGTGTGCATAAATCAAGGCAATGGCATCAAACTGCTCAGCTTTATAGTCCAGTTCCTGAAGCTCGCCGACTTGATAATCAATATTAACATTATTGTTTTCTGCGAGTTGGAGTGCTTTGTTCTTTCCTTCAATACTAATATCAAAGGCCGAAACCTTCCAACCGAGTTTAGCTGCAAAAACAGCATTCCGGCCTTCTCCTTCTGCCGGAAAAAGTATGGTTCCGGTCTCGAGCTGCATCAACTGCTCTTTTAAATAGTTGTTTGGTTGTTCGCCATAAGCAAACTCATCGGTACTGTATCGGTCATTCCACCTATCAACCCAAGCTTCGTTCATATTTAGCGTTATCTATTTGTCGGAATAAAGGTATTAAATTTTAGGTTTGCACTTGGGAAGCGAATATCTGTTGCACGTAAAAATTAAGTTTATTTGTCGACTACTATTTTTGGATTAGAAAACAAGAGGCCAATTACCGAAAACATAATTACTGCTGCTGCACCGATTACATTGAGCCAAAGGAATGAAACAATATCGAACTCATATACAGCCACAACGGTAATTTCGGATAAGATGGCTGCAATAAATACGATGGGTCCGTTTATCTTTTTAAAATAAAATGCCACTAAGAAAATGCCTAGAATTGGCCCATAGAAAAGCGAGCCCAACACATTAACGGCTTCTATTAGCGAGCCCATCTGTGTAGCAAACATGGCAACAGCTATTGAAAAAATACCCCAGGCCAAAGTGTGCAAACGGCTATATTTTAATTCAGTTTCGTCGTCTACTTCTTTTTTACCAAAAATGAGGTGTACATCTTTTAACGAACATGCAGCCAGCGAATTCAGCGCTGCAGAAATAGACCCCCAACTGGCCAAAAAGATAACCGCGAAAAGCAAGCCGATCATTCCAACGGGAAGGGTATTCTTTACGAAGTACAAAAAGATATAATTGGTATCGGTTTTCTCTGCGTTATAATTCGATTTGTTGATTGCTTCTTCTACCCTGCCGTGCAGTTCTTTTACCTGCTTTTGGGTCGATTTAAAATTCTCTATCGAAGAATTTAAAGATGGTAATTGCTTTTCCTTTTCTACCAGGATATTTTTTGATTGCTGGTTAAACTGCTGCGCTAAAGCATCGTGTTCTTTTTCGAAAGCTGCCGCTTGTTTAGGCTGTGTTTCTTTTAGATACTGATAGGAGCGTTCATTGAAATAAATCGGTGCTGGCTTTAACGAGAAGAAAGCAAACAATAATGCACCGATTAACAGGATAGCGAACTGCATCGGGATTTTAACCAGTCCATTCAACAGTAATCCCATTTTAGCATTGGTATTGTCTTTCGCAGTAATGTATCTTCCAACCTGGCTCTGATCTGTGCCAAAGTAAGAAAGTGCAAGGAAAAAGCCTCCGATTAAACCACTCCAGATATTGTATTTATCCTTCCAATCGAATTCGGTGGTAATTACATTTAATTTACCCGATTTCCCGGCCAGGTAAAGTGCATCCTTAAATCCGATTCCATTAGGCATATTTTGCACCAAAAGATATCCGGCAAAGGCCATTGTCCCTAAGATGATCAAAAACTGTAGTTTCTGTGTGTGTGCAATTGCTTTTGCGCCACCAACATAAGTATAAATCAATAGCATCCCGCCGGTAAGGATATTGGTTAAATAAATATTCCAGTTTAAAACGCTCGAGAGGATAATACTTGGTGCGTAAATGCTGATCCCTGTCGATAATCCCCGCGAAAACAGAAACAGCAACGAAGTTAAAACCCTTGTTTTTTTATCGAAACGGTTTTCCAAATATTCGTAGGCTGTATATACATTCAACCGTTGAAAAATCGGGATGAAAGTAATGCAAATAACAATCATGGCTAACGGCAGACCAAAATAATATTGTACGAAACGCATGCCATCGGTATAAGCCTGCCCAGGTGCTGATAAAAAAGTAATGGCGCTGGCCTGCGTAGCCATAATACCCAGTAGCACAATATACCAGGGCATTTTATTATCGGCCTTTAAATAAGAAGCATTGCTTTTTTGCCCACGACCAATAAAAACACCATAGGTTACCACAGCAAGCAAAGTAAATATCAGAACTGCCCAATCGATATTACTCATGCCCAGAATTTAGTAAACAGGTAATAAAATATAAGCTGAAATACCAGCGCCAAAGCGAGTAAAATATACCAGGTATTCCAGTTTTTGAATTGGTTTTTCATCACTTCCCAGCTGATAAAAAGTTAAAGAACAACCTGGCTGCACCAACATTTCCGGCAGGCAATTGCCTGAAAAAGGCTAAAGGTGTATAAATAAAATTCCCTTTACCGTATTTGGCATAAAGTGTCGACCCCTGAAGCGGCTCTTCATCGGTATCGTGCATCTCAAAAAGCGGTTCGTATTTGGTATCCCATTTATCAGGAAAATAAGCACCGCGCTCCTGCACCCAGCCCTTAAAATCTTCAGCGGTAATTTTATTCGGATAGTTTAACAGTTTATGTTCAGGTTTTAAAAATTTAACTTCTGCATTTTCTTCAGTTACCCTCTTGCCACTGATGCTAAACGGATAAACACCAAAATCCTGTAGCGCCATGTCTTGTGTAGTATTGTACTGCATCACAATGGTTCCACCGTTTTCTACGTAACCGCGCAAGGCAGTTTGCCAGTTTTTAATTCTTTTTTCGGTATTGATTACCCTTACTCCTGTTACTATTGCATCGTAACTTGCCAGTTTTGCTGAGTTTAGGATATCCGCTTCTGTTAGTACATCAACCTGCAAACCTGCCTGTCTTAAAAACTCGGGGATCAGATCCCCAGCTCCTTCAATATATCCAACCTTTTTCGCCAGCACTTTTACATCGCCTTTAATCAACCATGTTGTGGCCGGAACAAAATATTGTAGGGTTGGCAAATGAGGGTACTGAATTAATACTTGTCCTTTTGAATATTCATTCGCTTCTGATGAAAAAACCGCTTCTAATTTATTCTGGCTGGTTTTAATTTTCGCTAAATCTTCAACCGGGAGAAGGAAATTCATCGTATTGATGGTATTCTCTGCCAGATTAATCCCTTGGAAGGTTTTTACTACCTGGTTGCCGATCTTGAAACTCACCTTACCATAATTGATGTTCTTATTGGCCTTTAAGCGAAGGCCAACATTTAAAGCTTCTTTTTCTTTAGCGAAATAAACAGGCTCGCTAAAACTTAAATCGAGTGCAGGGATGATCCGGAGGGCTTCTACAACATCACCTTTAACAGGATCTAATTTTTTATAAGATAAGGGCAATCTGATTTTAAATTTTTCCGATTCTATTTTCAGTGACAACAGCACATTCACTGGCGATTGCATTTCCGGAAGTCCGATTAAAGTATCATTAGCTACGCTGAATGTTGCCGCATCTTTTGCAGGCTTAGCTAACCAATAAGGTTCAGTAAGTGCCGCGTCTGCCGGAATCTGGATTTTACGTTCAATGGTAATCAGCGAGTCGTTAGCGAGTGCTCTATTTAAATTATCTGTCTGGTTTAACCAATTCACACTTTCAATGGTAACAGGGGTAGCCGATCTTGAAATTAAGTTTAAACGGAAATTATAACTATTACCGGCAATTGCTTCAGGTTGATTGGTTACCACCTCTCCCATAAAACCTACGCTGCTTAAAATGATGTTATCGATAGCCGCAAGTTTATCTTTTCTCAGGGCTGCATCTTGCAATTCAGCAATTCTCTTTCTCAGCATCAACAGTCCATGCAGGCTCTTATCAGGTTGGTTATAATTGAAAGATAATAGTGTAATATCAATCAGTTCATCAATATCGCCTATGCCTTTGTCTGACCAGTTAAGGCTTAAACCATCGAACAAAGTTTTTTTAGCAGGATCGCCTAAAACATGGGTAAAATAATCAGAACGTACCCCAGCCACCGACTGTGTTCCTGCTCCCTGGCTTTTGTGTAAACTTCGGCTTAATCCTGCCAATTCACCATAACCCATTCCCAATTGTGCGTCGTATTGCCCAACAGTTGCCTTTAACTGATTTTCGGCTGTGGTATTAACAGAACCGAACCTAAAGGTATTCCATAACAACCTTTTTGGCTGCCAAACAGAAACATATTTAAGCTGGTTTGGAAACATATTTTTATCAGCAGCAGCCTTAAACGCTTTCTCCGCCACAACAGCCGAAGCTGCATGTTGTCCGTGCCCAGCAGCAGCAGTAGGCGGGAAACGGCAGATAATCACGTCAGGTCTAAATTTTCTGATCACCCAAACCACATCGGCGGTAATGCTATCGGCATCCCACTGTTTAAAAGTATCGTTGGTGTTTTTAGAGAAGCCGAAATCGATTGCCCTGGTGAAAAATTGTTGCGCACCGTCTAATCTGCGGGCTTCTAAAAGTTCGTGTGTTCTGATCAGGCCTAAGGCCGCCCCTTGTTCGGTGCCCAAAAGGTTTTGCCCGCCGTCTCCCCTGGTAAGCGACAAATAAGCCGTTTCTACATTTTGATCGTTGATTAACCAAGATAATAAGCCAGTATTCTCATCATCGGGGTGAGCAGCCAGGTATAAAACTTTCGGAAGATGTTTTAACGTTTTTATCTCCCTATAAATTTCTGAAGATTTGGCTGGGCGTACTTGTTGGGCAGCACAAAAAACAGCCGGAAAGCAAAATATGAATATTGCGGTTAGTCTCTTAAACATAAAATTTGTTTTGCAAAAATCAAATATGCTCAAAAAGCTTTTACTTTAATGCTTCGGAAACGAAAAAGGTACAAAATAAGTCCAGGGTCGGGAGACCAAAGCTTAAAGACCAAAGATAACCATGCATTTGTCAGTCTGAGCGTAGTCGAAGACCTTAGGCCGTTTTTACGAAAAATGATTTAATCTCAACCCGTGGTCTGTGCCCCCACAGACCACTCCTTTCTTTTGCAATATTTATCTTTTCGTTCTGTGAGGACACAGACCGAGGAAGAAGAGTCCAGGGTCGAGAGTCCAAAGCTTAAAGGCTAAAGCCCTTTATTTTATCCACCTCATCATCTTTCGATATTTTTATCCTTAATATTGCAGCATAAATTTTACCTATGAATGGCATGGTGCTCATCATCGATGATGAAAAGAAAATCTGCAGTTTACTTTCCAGAATTATAGAATTAGAGGGGTTTAAAACCCTACAGGCCAATACCGGGAAAGAAGGCCTTAAATTGCTTAAAAATAACGATGTAAGCATCGTAATCAGTGACGTAAAATTACCCGATGTTAATGGGGTTGCACTGGTTAAGGATATTAAAGCCATAAAATCTTATGTCGAAATTATAAACCTTACCGCTTACGGCACCATTGCCGATGGCGTTTTGGCGATTAAAAACGGTGCATTCGATTATCTGGTAAAAGGCGATGATAACGACAAAATTATTCCGCTGTTGTATAAGGCAATGGATAAATCAAATCTACAGCGCAGGGTTTCTGATCTGGAAAACAAAATCGCTAAAAAACATAGCTTCGAAACCATAATCGGTCAATCAAAAACTTTAAAGGAAGCAATTGATCTGGCTAAAAAAGTAAGTGCAACCGATACTACTGTTTTATTATTGGGAGAAACAGGAACTGGGAAAGAAGTTTTTGCTCAATCGATCCATTATGAAAGCCCTAGGGCTGCAAAACCATTTGTGGCCTTAAATTGCAGTGGCTTTAGCCCTGATTTACTGGAAAGCGAACTATTCGGATACAAAGCAGGGGCTTTTACGGGTGCCAATAAAGACAAAAAAGGGCTATTGGAAGAGGCTAACGGCGGCACCCTATTACTGGATGAAATCGGCGAGATGAACCTCGATTTACAGGCAAAGTTATTGCGTGTACTCGAAAGCCAGACTTTTATCAAAGTAGGCGATACCCAAACACAACAGGTAAACGTTCGGATTTTAGCCGCCACAAATAAAGATTTAAAGGCCGATGCAGCCTCTGGAAAATTCCGCTCAGATCTTTATTATCGGCTTTCGGTTTTTACCATCACCTTACCTCCGCTACGCGAGCGCAAGGCAGACATCCCTGCACTAGCTAAGTTTTACCTGAAAGAATTTGCAGATAAGGTAAACCGATCAACACCAAAAATGGATGATAAGATCTTATCAATATTGAGTGATCATAGTTGGAAAGGAAATATCCGGGAACTTAAAAATGTGATCGAACGTTTGGTAATCCTATCTGACGGAGATACTTTAAGCGCTACGGCCTTACCTCCTGAATTTTTTGAATTTACGCCGATAGAAAACGATTACAACCTCCAGCAGATAGAAAAGCAGCACATTCAAAAAGTACTCATCCATACCAAAGGCAATAAAACAGAAACCTCGCGATTACTGGGTATCGGTTTGACCACACTTTACCGTAAAATAGAAGAGTACCAGATTAGAGAGGTCTGAAGGCTGGAAGGTAGAGGGTTGAAAGGTTTTCTCGTGCTGTCAGATATTTCTATCTGACAGAAAATGCAATGCTTTAGCTGAGAAGTTGTAAAGTTGCAAATTCTTTCAGCGGATTGAAAATTCAGTTAACACCGTTTCTAAAGATAAAATCGTATTACTACTTATGCACTCGTTTGAAAATTAGCGCGAGCATTGAATTTTAGTTTTTCTCATCCGTCTTACCTCTCATATCTAACGTCTCAAATCTCACATTCCCTATGCGCCAAACCTGATCCATTTATCACCTTCATGGCCAAAGATAAAAGAACCCGGGTGTAACATTTCGGCAATATCTTCTATTAGCGAAACGGCATTTTCAGCAGTTCTTTCGCGGTTAACATCGTCATTCAATAAAATGATTCTGTTGTTTTGCACCGCTTGCCAATCGGTATTTAATGCTGCAGGTACTTCTCTCATTAAATCGGTTAAAGTTTTACCCGGCTGATAATAAATAATAAAAACAGCGCTTAGTATGTCAGTCTCTATCATTCCACCTGCCAGCGAAATTTCTTCTGATAAAAAATATTCCGGATTGTTGCTCGTATCTAAACAGGCTACAGGCATTTTATCCATAAACTTAATCTTGTGCTCCACTAAATCTAAACGTTCCTGTAATTCTTCCTGCTGAGCAGCATCGAGGCCGATAAATAAATCGTTTAAAAAAGACATCTGCATTAAATTTATTAATTTGTGCAAAAATAACATTCCTAACCGCATGCGAGGCTCATTTAATTATATATTTTGGTTTTTTTGTGTAAGCTTATTCTTTTCATGTAAGGAAAATGCTGATCATCAGGACAAAAAAGTCTTTAATATTAATCTCGATCAGGGTTTAACCTCTATTGATCCGGCCTTTGCGCGCAACCAGAACGCGATCTGGATGACCAACCAGATTTTCAATGGTTTGGTACAGATCGACTCATCCTTGCAAACACAGCCCTGTATAGCCAAAAGCTGGCAGGTTTCGGAAGATGCGTTAACTTACACTTTTAGCCTGCGTAACGATGTTTACTTTCATGATGATCCTATTTTTAAAAATGGCAAAGGGCGCAAAGTAACTGCAAGTGATTTTGTATATAGTTTTTATCGTTTAATCGATCCAAAAGTAGCCTCATCAGGCGGATGGATTTTTAGTGATAAAGTGCAGGATAAGCATAATTTTATCGCATTAAATGATTCTACTTTCCAGATTAAGCTGGTGCGTCCTTTCCCACCGTTTATGAGTTTACTCACTACACAATACTGCTCTGTTGTACCTAAAGAAGTTGTAGAACATTATGGTAAAGATTTTAGAAGTCATCCTGTTGGCACTGGCCCTTTTAAATTTAAATACTGGAAAGAAGGTGAAATATTAGTGCTTTTAAAAAATGAGCATTATTTTGAAAAAGATGCCAAAGGGATAGCACTACCCTATCTTGATGCCGTTAAAGCCAGCTTCATCACCGATAAACAGAGTGGTTTCATGAGTTTCCTGAAAAAGGATCTGGATTTCTACTATAATGTAGACGGCAGTTACCGCGACGATATCCTGACCAAAAGCGGGAAGATGACCTCAAAGTATAAAGGAAAATTTACATTAACCAAAAGCCCGTACCTGTGTACCGAGTATGTAGGTATATTGGTTGATAGCAGCCTTTCGATTGTGAAGAAATCGCCATTACGCTTAAAAAAAATTAGGCAGGCCATTAATTATGCTATAGACCGTGATCGGTTAATTAAATACTTAAGGAATGGCATTGGCGTAGCCGCAACATCTGGTTTCATTCCTAAAGGCATGCCTGGTTTCGATAGCCTGGCTGTTAGGGGATATGCCTATAACCCAAAATTGGCTGCCAAACTTTTAGAGGAAGCTGGTTTCCCGGAAGGAAAAGGTATGGGAGAAGTAACCTTAAATACAACCACAACTTATAAAGATCTGATCGAATTTATTCAGGGCGAGCTTACTGCCGTAGGTATTAAAGTTAAAATTGATGTAAGCCCAAGTGCTAGCTTAAGAGATTTAATGTCGAAAAACAGCGTAAACTTTTTTCGTGGTTCCTGGCTTGCCGACTATGGCGATGGCGAAAATTTCCTTTCGATGTTTTACTCAAAAAACAAAGTCCCTTATGGACCAAATTATACTGCTTTTTACAATAAAGCATTCGATCAATTGTTCGAGAAAAGCTATTACGAAACCGATAACGAAAAACGTTTTGAGCTGTACCGCAAAATGGATCAGATGGTAATGGATTATGCTCCGGTTGTTCCCCTTTTCTACGACCAATCTGTAGTGATGCTGCAGAATAACATCTCAGGTTATTCCTTTAATCCATTAAGTTTGATGATTTTAAAAAGGATAAAGAAAAACTAAAAAGCCTCCCGATTTTTACCGGGAGGCCTGAACTATATATTTAGATTGGGTTTTATTGTTGAACGCCGCCCATACCACCTTGTTGCTGATCTTGTTTCACATCGTCGTTTTTGATTTTTTTCTTCTCCGTAAATTTAAGCTTACCGAATGAATAACTAAAGTTCACACCGAAAGAACGTAATGGGTAATAAATGTTAGTGCTCTGATAAAGTGTACTTACTTTATTTCCAAGTGTTGTAACAGAATTATTTACGGTTTTAATATGCAGATCGCGGGTAAATGGATTTAAAGTATTGATGCCAATTGAGCCTTTTTTGTTCAGGATATCTTTTTTGAATGATGCCCCGTAGAAAATCATTGCATCTGTTTTACCTTGATACGTTCTTCTTGGCGAGTTTACCACACCAAACAATTCGAAATTATAACCTTTACCAAATCCGTATGCAGACCGGCCAAAGATATTATAGTTTAAAAAGGTACCTGTACTTATTCCTGTTTGCGTATTGCTCACCTCATAGGTATTAACACCAAGATTAGTCATTAAAGTCCATTTTGGTTTTGGATTGTAGGAGGCAAAAACATTCGCTCCATAAGTTTGTGCCACTCCCACATTTATATATGTGGATAATGTTTTCTCAAATCCGTTCTCTTTTAATGGAGTGATAGAACTTTCGATTACCCCACCTGTGCGACGGTAAAATACTGATGCATTGATCACAGATCCTTTAATAAAGGTCGAATAACCAAGCTCAAGGTTATCACTTAGTTCAGGACTTAATGTTGGCTCTCCTTGTCTGATATTAAACTGATCGCTCTCATTACGGAAAGGGTTCAAATAGGCTAAGCTCGGTCTTTGTACCCTACGGTTGTAACTTAATTTCAAAGTTGCATTGCCTTTAAGTGTTTGCGAAATGATCGCGCTTGGAAATAAGTTAAAGTAGTTATTTTTCTGAATGCCCGGATTAATAGTATTGAAATCGATACTGGTATATTCTGACCTTAAGCCACCTTTAAAGTTTAATTTTTTACTCAATTTAAAGCTAATTACCCCATATGCAGAGGCTACATCTTGCTTGTACTCAAAATCCTGGTTTGCATTATTAGAAAATTCACTATTGATGTTTCTGAAAATGCCCTTTGCACCTACCTCCAAAATAGTCGATTTGCTAAACGGATAAGTGTAGTCTGTTTGTATAGTGTATTCCTGATTTTTACCGGTATTGTTATTATTTACAGCAGGAAATGAACTTCCAATAATTTCGTTTTGGAAATCTGTTGTATTTCTTCCCGATGATAATTGACCAGAAATTGTGAATTCTTCTCCTTCTTTTTTAGTGGTATGCTTATAGTCTACATTCCAGTCGAAGTTATTAAAACCCATGTCCATATCACTGATATTTTTAAACGGCACACCATTTAAAACATAATCCGCACTTCCCGGACCACCATTTGAAAAGTTATTGTATTTTATATTAGAGCTTACGTTGTTATAGGCATTAAAATCATAATCAACACCAAAACTACCGTTATAACCTTTACGGCTCCATTTAGAAACCCCGTCTTGCATAATGTTAGTTATCGTTGTTTTGCCAATGGTATCCGTACGCGTACTATTTTCAAATAATACTCTCGAATCCTGAGCATAGGCCAAATTTGTACCCAGACTTGCATTTACACTTAAACGACCCGTTTTCGCAGTTAGGTTAAATGCACCATTGTTCTGACGTGTACCTGCAGATGCATTTACCGTACCGCTTACGCCCTGCGCATTAGATTTTTTAGTAATAATATTGATGATACCCCCTGAACCTTCAGCATCATATTTTGCTGATGGACTGGTAATTACCTCTACACTTTTAATCTGTTCAGCAGGAATCATTTTTAAGGCGTCAGAAACGCTGCTGGCCATCGTTCCAGATGGTTTACCATTAATCAACACACGAACGGCACCACCACGTAACTGAACATTTCCATCAACATCAACAGATAACATCGGCACCTTACGCATTACATCTGTTGCATCGCCGCCGGCATTTGTGCCATCAGCCTCTGCGTTATATACCATCCTATCGATTTTATTTTCGATAACTGCTTTAGTTCCCTGAACCTGAACATCGGCCAAAGTATTTTCGCTCGATGAAATGTAGATTGTACCTATATTATTATCGGGTTTTGATGGTGTGGTAGTAACCAAAACAGATTTTGTTTTGTAGCCCATAAAACCGATCATTAACTTATATGAATCAGGCGATACATTTTGTAAGGTTAATTTTCCTTTTTCGTCAGTTACACCACCGTTTATAGATTTGTTGTCTTTTGCAGTAATCAATGATACGGTAGCATAATCAATCGGTTTTTTTGTTAAAGAATCGAGTATGGTTGCGGTAATACGTCCGGTAACGGTAGATTTTTTTGGTCCTCCACCCAAGCCGCCGCCAGTAAACTGAGCATGTGCGGTAAAAAATAATCCAAGAATGAAGGTAAGTAGTAGAAGTTTTTTCATGTTAAGAGTTAGTCTTTTGTAATTAGTCTACGCAAATTGCATTTTGTTACAATTACAACCTATACTTTTTATCCTAACACTTCTAATTTGTCGGCAAACACTATGCTTTTATCGGTAAAAGGAATCATTGTGAATGGAAAAATGTAAAACGGAAGATGCGAAGGTTACCTTACAGCCACATCCATCTTATATTACACTTTACCTCGAAATATTATTCGGCCTTGAATAAACCATTTGCATTACATTAATATTCCGCATGGCAAAGGCAGCCTCACAATAGTTTAAGTAATAATTCCACTTGCGGATAAAAGTTGCGTCAAAACCTAAGGCTTTAACTTTATCGAGGTTCTTATTAAATTCTGTAAACCATAAATGTAATGTTCTGGCATAATCTAAGCCCAGATCTTTTAAGTCGACAAGCGTTAAATCGCCAGTTTCATTTATCGCTTTATTTATAGCTGCTACCGAAGGCAAAAGCGATCCGGGGAAGATGTGTTTCTGAATCCAGTCTACACCGCTTCTCAATTTATCATACCGGCTATCGGGCGAGGTAATAACCTGGAAAGCAAAAATTCCATCAGGCTTCAAGAGCTCCTGACATTTTTCAAAATAGGTTTCCAGGTACTGGTGACCGACAGCTTCAAGCATTTCGATAGAGACAATTTTATCAAAGGTCCCTTCAATTTTACGGTAATCCTGAATAATGATTGATACCCTGTCAGATAAACCCTCAGCCTTAACCCTTTCTACAGCTAATTTTTGTTGTTCTTTCGAAATGGTAACCGAAGTAACACGACAGCCATAATTTTTGGCTAAAAAAATTGCATTACCGCCCCAGCCACTTCCTATTTCCAAAACGTGATCAGTCGCTTTAATTTTTAATTGTTTAGCTAATCGATCGTACTTGGCATATTGAGACGCTTCTAAGCTCAAATGCTCAGTAGAAAAATAACCGCTGGAATAAGTCATGGTTTTATCCAGAAAAGTAGCGAAGAAATCATTATTGAGATCGTAATGCTCCGAAATATTTTTCTGCGATCCGGCCAGGGTATTAGCCCTACGCACATGGTACATCTTGTTCACCCACTTAAAAAGGTTTAACGCAACAGATTTTACCTTACTACCAGTAACAGAAGGTGCATTTTCAATATTCAGTATTACCCACTTAATTACATTCGTAATATTAGTGGTATCCCACAAACCGGAGGTATAACCTTCTCCAAAGCCGATATCACCATAAAGTACTATTGATTTAAAAAAATCAGGATGATTTACCTGGATATTTGCTTCAATTTTATGTACGCCATTGCCAAAAACCCAAATCTCTCCACCTGGCAGCGAAAGTTCTAATTTACCCAGTGTCATTTTAGAAAGTGCGGTAAGCACTACTTTTTCGAAAAAACCTGTGGATGTTTTGGTAGCAGCAAGCGTATTCATATTCTTTTATCTATTTTATTTGTGGTTTATACGGCTTATATACGTTGCGTTGCAACTCAGGGTTTTCGGCTTTTGGGTGAAAAGGTATTTTTTTTATCCAAAGTTTAAAAGCCTGCCAATGGATCATGCCCATTATCTGCAAAGGAATTAGCGGAATGGAGAAAAAATACTTCAGCATATTGCTGTTGGTTAAGGCTTTTTTCGCTCCCTTTAAGGTACTGATAAAAAACAGGTTACCATTTTTATCCAGGTCATCAATTTTAATATCGAGTGCATCCCCAGGTACATTTAATCTAAAATCGAAGGTATCATCATGATCTATAAATGGGGAAACATAAAAATATTTTTTGGTTATTTTTTTGAAAGTATCGCCCTGTAATTCGTCTTTTCCAAAGAAAAAAAGTTTCATTTCCCGGTAGGTATTACTGATTTCGGCCACGCAACAAACCGGTTTGCCCTGCTGATCGAAACAATAGTAAAAAGAAACCGGATTAAAATTATAGCCTAAAACATTAAGGTTGGTAAGCAGTTTTATTTTCAGCTCCTTACCATCCACCCCATTTTCTTTCAGGTAATTTTCTATATGCTGGCGGGTATTTTTAGTCTGATCGGGATTATCTTTTGGCAATTGAAGATGCTCTGCATCTCTAAAAGAAAAGAGGTTAAATTTATTAAGGCTAAACCAGCGAAGCTTTTTACTCAGCAGGTTCAATTCATCCAGATCGATATAGAACATATACACCCTGTACCAAAAAGAATGTTTTTTCGGCGCTAAGCGATGGTGCATCACTTTTGCTATATATATGCTTGATGTGAATTCCATTGTTATTACAATTTACGAAATTTATAGTTCATGCCTCCATTTTGAGTTCGTCATTTCGAGCGAAGTGCAACGCAGTCGAGAAATCTATATCAATTAGCGCGCTCACTAACTTACCTCATTCCCGCGCAGGCGGGAATCTTAATACAATTTACAAGCCAGACTAAAGCATTACGATTATCTTCGATGAGCAATCGTGGTTCCCAATCAACCCGATAGCTATCGGGTTGGGAATGACGTAACTGCTTATAACTCCATGCACAAATCAACAGCACTTTTATACGCATCTTCGTGGAAACCATACTTAAAATAGCTGCCACAATAATATATCGGTCCCTTTTCATTTAACCTGTGCAATTGCGCTTGTGCCTGCATGGCCGAAACATCAAACAAAGGATGATGGTAATCGATTTCTTTAATAATCTTTTCAGGGTTTAAGGTTCCGGTCGGATTAATGGAAACAAAGTAATTTTGTTTTTCAGAAACACCCTGCAGGTTATTCATCCAATAAATGGTACTCGGCAATAACTTATCGCCCTGTTTTTCTACACGGTAATTCCAGCTGCTCCAGGCTAACCTGGTTTCAGGCATCTGTTCTTCGTCGGTATGCACTACAGCTTTATTCAGCTGGTATTTAAATTTCGAAAGCAGTTCGGTTTCGAGTGTGGTTTTATCTTTTACAATTTCGAAAGTCTGGTCGGCATGAGTGGCCATAATCACCTTATCGAACTCAAATACTTCTCCTTTCTCGTTTTCGACTTCAACTTTACCGTTTGCTAATCGTTTTACCGAAATGATTTTATTGTTGATTTTGATCCTGTCACGGAAAGGTGCAATCAGTTTTTCACGATAAGACTGACTGCCATTTTGCAAAGTATACCACTGGTGTTGCGTATCTAAACCTAAAAAGCCATGATTTTGAAAGAAGCGGATCAAAGTTACAGCTGGAAAGTCCAAAATCTGTTCCATCGGTGCACTCCACACAGCAGCACTCATGGGAATCAGGTATTGCCAAAGCATATCATCACTGTAACCAAACTCCTTAAAAAACTTTTCTATAGAGTAGTCCTGATATTCTGGCTTATCCAAAATCTCTATACTTTGTTTATTGAAACGGTTAATCTGCATGAGCATTTTCAGGTATGAAATGTTGAACAGATTTTTTCGCTGCGCAAAAAGATGGTTTAAGCTCGAGCCGCTATATTCTAGTTTCTTAGGCAAAAACTGAACACTGAAAGACATATCCGTTTTCATTACTGGCGCATCAATTTCGGCAAACATTTCAGTTAGGTTTGGATAGGTCTGATAATTAAAAACCATAAAACCACTATCTAAATAAACAGGTTTACCATCCTCTTCGAGCGTTATGGTATTGGTATGCCCACCAATATAACCGGCTTCTTCGAAAAGCGTAATATCATATTTGTGTTGCAGTTTATGGGCGCAACCCATGCCTGCTATTCCTGAGCCAATGATGGCGAGAGTTTTCATTTTTATTGAATTGAGATGTGAGACCTGAGATTTGAGACAGATAAACCATACGCCTTAAACCGTATACCTTATACCTTTGTAAACAGATAATGGCACACCATCCATTCATTCCCTTTATTGTAATTGAACAGTTCGGCGCACGACATGTAGAATAACCGCCAGTACACCCACCATTTCACCGCCTGACCTTTACCGTAGGTCGTTTCTAAAATAGGCATGATTTCCTTTTTATGTTTGTCCATATTGCTTAACCAGGCTTCGGAGGTTTTACCGTAATTGCTTCCATTTACTACCCAATGTTTATCGATCTTGAGGTCGTCGTTAAAGTAAAAAAACAGGTGATTGGAAGGCATAATGCCTCCGGTAAAAAAGTATTTACTCATCCAGTCGGTTTCGTCTATCACCTCAAACTTGTAAGCCAGGGTTTTGTGGGTAAATATGTGTACGAATAACTTACCGTCTGGCTTCATAAAGGAAGCCACTTTGTTTAACAGGAATTTATAATTACGCATGTGCTCAAACATTTCTACCGAAACTACCCGATCGAATGTATCGGCAATCGTAAACGTATTCATATCGGCAGTTAAAACCGTTAGGTTCTGTATTCCACGCTGTTTTGCCGTTTCATCAATAAAAATTTTCTGTGTAGCAGAATTAGATACCACGGTAAAAGTACTCTTCGGGAACTTTGCCGACATATAAAGCGAAAGCGAACCCCAACCACAGCCCAGTTCCAAAACATTTTGGCCATTCTGTAAGTCGGCCCTTTTGCAGGTTAAGGCCAGCATATCATCCTCCGAGGTATCTATATCTTTAACACCTGGTTTCCAGTAACCACTACTGTATTTTAAGTTTTTGCCAAGGCAATACTGAAAAAATGCAGTGGGTAATTCATAATGCTGTTCATTGGCATCCGCCGTATTTACCGCTATAGGCGATTGTTTCAGCTCGGCAACCAGATCCATAAATTTTTCCTGCTGTAATTCTTCGTTGCCCAGCGTTTCATCATCCAGGCGTTGTTTGCATAATTTTCTGATGCCGATACGCAATGCTGTATCCGGAAGTTTGTCGTTTTCTAAAAGTTTATCGTACCACATTTTAAGGTAGAGGGTTATAAGGTAAAAGGTTTAAGGTTTTTTGAAGACTTCCAACTATTTCTTCTTAAACCACGGAAAAAAAGCGCTCGTTGTTTGTTGATATTTTTGATAAGCTACAGGTTTGCTCCGTAAATTTTGCTCTTCATTATTCGGAATGCCGGTAACCCTGGTTAGTAAATATAAAATAATAGCAGGGCTGATGATGGCCAGGATACCCCAGGGCGAGGCCAGCGCAAAAATGACATAAGCCATCCAGGTTAACCATTCGAAAAAATAGTTTGGATGCCGGCTGTAGTACCATAATCCGGTATCGCAAACTTTACCTTTGTTACTGGGATCTTTTTTAAATGCAGCAAGCTGCCTATCGGCAATCATCTCACCAAAGAATGCAATTACCCAAACCGCAGCGCCAATATATTCTAAACTAGAAATGGCCTGTGAAGGATTGGCCGTAATAATAAAAAACGGAATGGCCAGTATAACATTGGATATTGCCTGAAATTGAAAAAATAAAAAAAAATTCCGGTCCGCTTTGTCTCCCCATTCTTTGCGAAGTTGCGCATACCGGCCTTCTTCTTCATCTAAATGACCTATAACGCGCTGCCAAAGGTGGATGCCCAACCTGAGCTCGGCGATTAAAAACATACCACAGATTAAAATTTTGCGGGGATCAAATCCGTCCGACAGAAAAAAAGTAATCAGCGTAATTACCGGAAAATTCAATGCCCAAAAAACATCAACTACTCCGGCATTTTTGATTTTTTTTGCCCAGAGCCAAACCAGGGCCATAATTAAACAACAGGCAACAAGAGAGATGAGGACAATAAAAAGTAGATGTTTGGTTTGTGGCATAAGGTTTAAGGTAAAAGGTTTAAGGCCAAAAAGCCCAACTAGCAAGCTTATTAAACTTCAAAGCAAAAGCCCCACACCCTCAATTCTACATACTATGCCTTAAGCAGTAATTCTTTAACACCTTCGCTATCTTTTAGTTTGAATAAATGCACTAAAACATAGGCTAAGGTTGCTATGCTACCTAAACATACGAACAAAATGGCCATAGAGATTTTAAGAATAATGCTTTTTTCTTTATAAAACATCCAAAGGGTGATAATGAAGATGTTAGCATAAAAATCCCACAATGTGGCGCGCATCCAGGGGATGCTGCCTAGAAAGTCCCATTGATCAAACAGGTTACTTTCCAGCGAGGTAGCGATTACCTTATAACACATAAAAACCAGCAAGGCCGAAAAAACAATTTTGAGGAAGTTGATCATCAGAATGGAAATTTATTTAAAACAGATTGCCCTATATACGGTAAGATAAGCAAAAAGGATTTTATTGTAAAAACCCCGGGATATTCTCCGTGATTTCCGTGCATCCGTGGCTAAAAGTAAATGTGTGGTTTTTGAAAAGCAGGTTGCTGCTCGTTTCGGCTACGACAGTCCTGCCATTCACTACAATCTTTTTGAGGTATTTACGTGCTGGCACCAGGTATTTGCCTCTTATGAAACAACTGCTTCATGCCTCAGCATAGCAGGGGTAAAACTGTGCAAGAAACAGCATTGAAGGAGGGAATCATCAAATGAAACTTATGCTATTTCCTTCAGCAGCGTCAGAATGAATAGTTGTATGGTTAATTCAGTGCTTCTGTGGCGAAAAAAGCTAAGGCTTATTAGTGAACCAAATAGGGCAAAAAAATGGTCTGTGAAGACACAGACCTTATAGTTACGTAACAACCCTTCGCCTATGCTCAGGGTGGCAAATTAATTAGTGAAATATGTTTTCAACCTCTTCTTAAACCTTTCTAATTTTTATAATACGCATCCAGTGCAATACCTTCATTACCGGATAGGTTGGATCAAATTCCCACCATTTGGTAGCAAAGTTAGGACTGTTTGGTTTCTTATGGTGGTTGTTCTGAAAAAGTTCGCCCATTAATAAGAAATCCCAAGGTAATGAGTTTTTGCTATGATCGTCATTATCATGGTTAGAATAGCCATATTTATGACCACACCAGTTTACAATTGCCCCATGTAGAGGACCCATCAAAAAATGGATCGGCAACAATAAATACAGCCACCAGTGGTTGGCAAACGCAACATAAAAGCCGATATAAAACAGCCCACATGCAATTCTCCAGGCCCATGAATTTCCAATTTTATCAACAATCGGCCATTCGGGATAATTTCCCTGGAAAGCTGGCTCTGGCTGTATTTTAAATTGAAGATAATTCATATACATATTTTTTGTTGCAATCATCATCCCGAAAACATCCTTAAAAAAATGTGGAGAGTGCGGATCTTTTTCAGTGTCGCTGTAAGCATGGTGCATCCGGTGCAAGATGGCATAAGCCCTGGGGTTTAGAAATGATGAGCCTTGCGAAATCAGCAATATCAGATAGAAAAACCGTTCCCAAAAAAGCTCCATTTTAAACATCTTGTGCGACGAGTAACGGTGAAGAAAAAAGGTTTGACTAAACAGGGATAAAAACCAATGGCAAAGAAAAAAAATGAAGATAATCATGTATAGGGTGTATGCTTTATAAACGTAGTTTGAGGGCGTTTAGTTTTAATAGCGTAGAAAAACCGCTTTAAATTAAGCGTTTAGATAAAAAGAATAAGTTGTACCATAAATATAGATTGTCATCCTGAGCTTGTCGAAGGACCTGTTTAAATACACTTTAAGGTGTTTCGACAGGCTCAACATGACAGCATTTGAGTTGAAACTGCCTTTATAGTACAACCTCTTCTTTTAAATTATTTATTATCTACCGAAATCGTCTTGAACACGTACGATATCGCTTTCATCTGATGGGTTTGCAGCATCGGTATGTTGCCATATTTCTGCTACAACACCCCAATCGTCTAAACCGATTAAACGGTGACGTTCACCTTGTTGTAATTTGATCTGATCTTTTGGAGCGTATTTTTTCACTTCACCTTCTTCATCAGTCTGGCTGGTCTTAATGCCAACGGTACCTGTTACCACTTGCCAAATTTCGGCTCTGCGGTGGTGATATTGCCACGAAAGGCGTGTATTCGGTGCAACGATTAAAATTTTCGGGCTTAATTTACCGCCAATTTTAAGGTCTTCAACATTTAGTCCATCAAAATAAGTATCGGCAAATTGTTGCGCCTGCGCTTCGTCTATTACAAAGAAACCACCCCATGGACGTGTTTCATCGCGGTTTACTACATTAAAACCTTCAATTTTTAAACGTTGTGCTACGCTTTCAAATATTTCTTTTTTGTCGTTTGTCATTGATAAAATATTAGTTTTCTAATGATTGTTGAGGTTCACAGGCCTTAATTTATCTCCTGTGTGGTTCTATAATTTGCCGCAAAAATAAGCCTAATAAATTAAAAAAGCCGCTTCAGGCTTTTTATTTTTTTAAACTCAATTTACGAATCGCCTTAAAATACGCCTATACAGTGGTTAAGGCGGTAAAATTATTGATAATAACATTTTAGCAAGTGTTGCTTTAGTATGTTTGATAAATATTAATACCTGTTAAAAATGATCCAAAAATTCGTCACCTGTATCTTCCTCTTTTTTGTTCTCGCCCAGAAAACCTCAGCCAAAGTTTACTATATCAGCAGTGAACAAGAATTTAAGGCAATTGAATCTATTTTGGTTCCCGGCGATGAAATAGCAATCAAAAATGGAAATTATGCCAATTGGGCAATAGCCATCAGCGCAAAAGGCACTTCAGCTAAACCGATTATTATCCATGCAGAAAAACGGGGCTCGGTCACTTTTTCAGGGAATATTACTCAACCTGTTTTTAAAATTTCAGGAGATTATATTTTTGTCAAGGGGATCAATTTCAAAAATGCGGTACTGAGTAAAACGGGAATATTGATTGAGTTAAACACAACTAATAATTGTAAGATATCAGACTGTAATTTTTTCGCAAATCAGGTTAAATCGCAGTTTACCCCTTTAGTTGTTGTATCAGGTAATGGCAGTCATAATGTTGTTGAAAGCTGTAGTTTCGTAGCAAATGTAGATAATCAGGATGTGCAGGTTAAAATCACCAAAGAATCTTATCCGAAATTTACGCTGATCGAAAACAATGTTTTTAGTGATAAAGTGAAAGTGAGCTGGCAAAACGGTAATGGTGGTGAGTGTGTACAAGTAGGTCAAGATCCGGTATTATTGGGCAATCAGCGTCCGGAAAGTACTGTACGCAAAAACAGATTTATCCGTTGCAATGGTGAAAGTGAAGTGATTAGCAATAAAAGCAGTGGTAATAAATACCTGAACAATTATTTCGAAGATAATGATGGGGAATTGGTAATGCGTGGCGGACATGATTGTATAATTGCCGATAATACATTTAAAGGAGGTACAGGTGGCATCAGAATTAATGGAACGGGGCACATGGTGATCAACAATAAAATTGATGGCATCCAAACGGCTATTCGTTTAATGTACGGCATGGCAAAAGGAAAAGATGAAATCGGTTTTTATATTGCGGCCAGCGATTGTATGATAAAAAACAACACCATATCAAATGCTACAACGGGTATATTGCTTGGCGACAGCAAGGATGCAGACTGGACCGGAAAATTCGATACTAAAAGATATCCCTCGCCGGTGATGCAAAGTGTTGCCCCTTTTAACAATACGATTGCAGAGAACAAATTCAAAAATGTAAAAACCGAAGTATTGAAGAAATAATATTTAACATAAAAGAGATTGTATCAAAAGTGATGTCCAAGAATTAAATCAGAATTATTTAGGTGTTGTCGTCATTCTCGCGCATGCGGGAACCACGCAGTGCTCAGCAAAGCTAATCCTAAAGCTTATGAAAACTAATGCGTTAAGATTTCCAATCAAGTTGGGAATGACGATCCATCGAAATACTATTCCACAATTAAATTAGTCAAACTACTTTAGTACAATCTCTTTTTTAAGTCAGTTATAATGTCCTATTGAACCTTATTCACTACAAGATCATCAAAATAAATGTAACTGGTTTGGCTTGAGCCCCATACCGCAACATCTTTTCCACCTCTAAAATTGTGGAATGATAACCTGTTAATCAAACGTTGTGCATCATTGGTCGTCCAACGGATAGATTGATCCAATACGGTAGTTCCGTTGATGATAACCTGTACCCAACCGTTGGTGTTTGATCCGGTGTTGCTTTTTACATATAAATGAACGGTATAAGTATTGCCTTTTACCAGGCTACCTGATGAAGGATAAGATTTACCGAAAGTATCGCCGCAAGGGCCTGCCATATCCCTGTGGTAAACATAAGGCTGAAAAAACACACGGCTACCGGTATTGTACCACATTAAACGTAAACTTCCTCCGTTACCATCGCTGGCAATGTCGCATCCGGTATTGCCTTCACCGATTAAGAATCCGAAGCCAACTTTACCGCCTCTGCTCCAGTCGAACTGACTGTGAAAACGTACTTTAAAGGTAGCTTCGTATGCTGAACCATCTGATATATCAGCACCGGCAATTAAACCATTCGAAACAGAATTGGGTGCGAGGGTAGCCCTGGCCCAATTGCCCGAAATATAGGCCCTACTTTCGTTCCAGCCCGTTAAGTTTGCGCCACCAAAATCGGCACTGGCTTCGCCATAGGTATAGGTGCCATCGGCATGGGTAAAACCGGTGTTGATATTACTTGGAATAGCCTCTGTAGTAGCTTTGGTATTTGATTGTGCTACAACATCAATGTTTTCTGGAATTGATTCTACTACATTGTCTTTCTGACAACCGTAAAGGCTTAGGGAAAATACAAGCACCAGTGATGCAATAAAATGCGTTGAATTCATTTTCTGACTCATGTTAGTTTTAGTTAGATTTAAAATTTGGTTAGTATTATTTTTAAGTGAGGTGTAATCTCCTATCCTTGATAGTTTATTACTGATTTAATTTGGTAGCTGTTTTTTATTCTTTTGGTTAGCTTGATCTGATATTCTAACCTAATCAAAAATGTAATTCAAAACAGACGACAACTACCTTAAAAGCAGCTAAATTGGATTTAATTGATGTTACAACGATTGAAATATTTACACTGAAATATTGCCAGAGCCGATTTTATAATAATGCATAAGATTCATGAACCTTTAAACTGCAGTTTACAATTACTTTTTTATAATCCCTGGCTTCAATATCACCATTAATAAGTTTAACAAGCAACATAACAGCCTGTTCGCCTAAGGCCTCGGGGTTTTCTTCGATAGAGGCAATTGGTGGGGTACTGAGATAGGTAATAATAGGATCGTTACCGAAGCCTATACATTCGAGTTTTTTAGCATAAGGATGTTCAACTGAACGCAAAAATTTAATCGTATCAAATAATAACTTCTCTTTAAATGCCACTAAAGCAGTAGGTCCGTTTTCAGGATCGCTAAATAGGTTTTTAATGGCTACACGGGTATTTTCATCATCAAAATCGGTATAAGCTACATGATTAGCATTAAAAGAAATATTGTTATCCTTAAGTGCATTAATGTATCCGGAGAAGCGATCGTGACTAAAATTGACCATTTTTGGCCCGCCAAGATAAGCTACTCTTTTATGTCCGCGGTTAATCAGGTATTCAGTGGCCATATAGCAGCCCTGATGCGTGTTACCCAATACTTTATGGCAGTTAAGGTTAAAGCTTGGATTACGGGTATAATAAACTACCGGTATTCCTATTTTTTCGAATTGATCGAGATGGGCGAAATCGGAAGTATGTTTGGAGATGGCTACAATTAATCCATCTACTCTCGAGCCTAAAAGCGTAGCCGCAGCAGTTACCTCCATTTCAAAATTATCATGCGATTGACTGATAATAATATTATAACCGTTCATGGTAGCCAACTGTTCCATGCCATAAATACTGCGTGTAAAAAAATGGTCGGAAAGATTGGGCAGTATAATACCGATAATCCTTGATTTACGGTCTCTAAGCCTTAACGCAGAAATATCGGGTGTAAAATTTAACCTGGCGGCGAGCTCCTTTACCCGCAACTTTGTACTTTCTTTAATCCGTGGATAATCTTTTAACGATTTGGAAACGGTAGAAATAGAAAGCTTTAACTCTTTTGCAATTAATTTTAATGTAACAGGTTTATTTTCCATAGGTAAAGGAGGTTAAGCGTTACAATGTGGTGAGCGTTTTAGTAAAGGTTAGGGGTTAGTGTTTAATACATAAACTGCCCCTAACCCACTAAACATTAATGTACTAAGGGATTTTATCCAATGCCGGAACATTGTTTTCGTAACCCGTATAGCCTTTATTTTGATTGATACGGCCCTCTGTATTAAAGCGCTGCGCTGCTGCCGGAACAGGCCAAAGCACATGGTATGGGGAAATCCTGAAGTTGACCCCTAATACTGTTGGTACCTTGTTCCGGTAAAAATCGTTCTTTTCTATAATCCTGTCGTAAAAGAAATTATTATCAGAAAAGGTGGCAAGATTATAGCTTTTTCCATTATAGGCAGGCTTACCTGTTGTTGCAAAGATATAGGCAATACGGGTAAGCTCTGTTTTACGCGGTTCTTCGTAAAAGAGTTCTCTCGCTCTTTCGTCTAATATCGTTCCAATAGTAACTGCTGAGGCATCAGTTAACAGTGCTGCATTGGCCCTAGAACGCACCTGGTTTAAATCGGCCATCGCCAGGGCTAAATTCCCTTTCCAATAATAGGCTTCCGCCCGTAATAGATAGGTTTCGGCCAAACGGAAGATATACCAGTCGGTATTGGTTCCTCTTGGCGGTGTCCAATATTTATCAGCCGCAAGTGCATTGGTAGAATTGATAAAAGTTTTATAATGTGGCCAACCAAAAAAATGGCGGATGGTATCTAAACCTTTATTCAAAAACATGTTGTTTACATTCGCAGGGGTCACATCTACCAGCGGTTTACCATACAGCGCTCTTTCGGCAACGTTACTTCCCGTTTTAATGGCAGGGTTATTATATACCAGGTCAGTCATGTTCATCCACATACCCGGTGCATGGCGGTAATCGGTATTGTCTGTCCAGATATTTTTGGTGCTATATGCGGTACCACGGTAACGCCCAATTCCCCGGCCATACATTAATGTTAAAGGTATTTCTACATTTACCCCATCTACAATGGCCTGGGTGGCACCAGATGGTGTTTTCAAATTGGCGAAATGCCAGGCAGGTACACAGTTACGCATTACTTGTGAGCCCAAATCGGTAGCCCCGGCAAGTGTTTCTCTGTCAATGGTTAAAAAAAGTGCCTCCCGGTTAGCCGCAATAGCTTTATTATCCATCCGGTGCAAATCCCAAACCACATTTTTGCTTGCATCACCGGCAGTACTTCCGAAGCGGGTCCGCATTAAGCTATATGTTCCACTGTTGATTACATTATTAGCTGAGGTAATGGCTGCATCAAAATCGCCCAAAGCCAGATTAACTTTGGTAAGCAGGTGGCTACAGGCGCCCTTGGTTACGTCCCCACGATCTACATTATCCTTTAACCATTTTTCGGCAAATAAAAGATCTTCCTGCATTTTTTTCAATATCACGTCGCGCCTGGTCGAAAAGTAATCTAGTTTGGGAGATGTGATATCTTTTAAATTCAACGGTACATCGCCAAATTGATGTACCAAACGGTAATAATAATAAGCACGGTAAAAATAGGCCGCGCTAAGAATAGCATTTCTTTCGGCCTCATCTTTAAAAGTTACATTATCGATGTAGGTAATCACGGTATTGGCCATACGTACTCCTCTAAAACCTTCTGTCCAGTAAAACCCGATCCTGTTGAAATCAGGATTGTCCAGATTGGCATCGGGCGTTACCCGGGTATCCATATCCTGGGCCTGCGTGGTTTTATCGGTTGTTCCGTCTACAGCTACTTCAGAGAATATGGATTCGGTAACAATGGGCGCCATATCGCCGGTAAATTCTCTTCTCACGTTGGCTCCAATCGCTGCAATAGCTGCTTTCATCGCGGCTACACTGGTTAAAGCGGTTTGAGGCTCCAATTGTGATAATAACTCTGAATCGAGATTTGATTTTTTACATCCATTTGCTGATAGTAGAACGGCCAGGGCCACAAACGGAATTATTTTTTTATATGTGATATTCATCTTTGTCATTTTTTAAAGGGTAACATTCAGTCCGAAAGTGTAAACTCTTGGTGTTGGAACCGGATTTCCATTATTATCTGCAGTTTGCGGGTCCCATTGGTTCCAGTTTGGCGCATATACACCAGCATTACTTACATTGGCATATATTTTTGCACCCTGCACCCTCAGTTTACCCAGAAAATCTTTGGGCAGGCTATAGGCAAGCGCAATGGTATTTAACCGGATAAACGAGCTTTTACGATACGAATTAAAACTTACACCACTTAAACCCGAATTTAGGCGGGCATAATCATTAATGGGGTTACCGGGAGTCCAATAAGGTACAGCATATGAGCTCGATCGGCCAAAACCTACACTGCCAGGCTGATTTTTAGTCTGGTTATCCGCCCTAAGCTGCCCCCAGCTAGATATAAGTTGAAAAGAAAAATCGAAATTTTTATAGATGTTAAAATCGTTGCGGAACGACCAATTGAACCTTGGGCTTCTGTAGCCTATAAACTGTTTATCCAGGTCGTTGTACACATAATTTCCGTCTACATCCAGTAATTTAAAGTCGCCCGGCTTAATACCCTTGTTAAACTTATTAGCTTCTGCCACTTCATTTTCCTGCCATACCCCTAAAATTTTATACTCCCAGATTACATCGATATCTTTACCGATAAACCATCCGTTACCCGGATCATCATTAGGTGTGGCCAAGCCAACAATTTTATTGCGGTTAAGTGAAAGGTTTGCAGAAGTGCTCCAGGTGATATTTCCGCCTGTAAAGTTTTTACTGGTGATGCTAAACTCAAATCCTCTGTTATTTACCCGGCCCAAATTGGCAATAACATTTACATAACCCGAAACATTCGGTAAAGTCTGACCAATTAAGAGATCTGATGTTTTCTTGTCATAAAGTTCAATAGATCCGTTGATTCTATTGTTCAAAAATCCAAAATCCAAACCAAGATTTAACGACTTTGTTTTCTCCCACTCCAGGTTTGGATTACCCAAACGCGAGCTGTTTACAACCGTATTCACCTCTCCTGGTGTACCACTGCCGTTAACCGATTGATACTTGCCCCCGGTTAAAGTCTGGATAGCTACATAAGGATCAATCACGTTGTTGGCATCCCTGATTTCTCTGTTTCCATTGATACCGTAAGATAAACGCAGTTTTAAAAAGTCGATCCATTTAACCGGTTTCAAAAAGCTTTCTTCACTTACTGTCCAGGCCACTGCAGCAGCAGGGAAATTAGCACGTTTTTTAGAAGCTCCAAAAGCAGAGTACCCATCTCTACGCACAGAGCCTGTTAAAGCATACCTGCCTTTGTACGAATAATTTACCCTGGCCATCAAAGCATCGCCCGTGTACACCTTATCATCGCTGCTTACGGTTGGTTTGTTACCACTTTGAATGTTATGATAACCCAAAACATCTGTAGGCGCAAACCCCTCATTACTGGCAATGGTATACCATGTAGAATATTTTTCGGCATTAACCAAAAGCGTTACATCAATGTTATGATCTGTTGCAATGGTCCTGTTCCATTTTAAGAGATTATCCAGCTGCCAGTTGTATCTGGTTTCCTGCGCCCTTGATGCTGAACCGCCAGGTATGGTTACATTTGGATTTTTAGAAGATTGGTGGTTAAAGGTGCGGTATTGATCTAAACCCGGACTAAAATTAGCTTGATAAGTAATACCAAAAGGCAATTGTACCTTGGCATAAAGGCTACCAAACAAAGTACTCTGTTTTTGCAACCTCGAATTATAAGTTCGGTCAAGAAAAGGATTACGGGCATTAAGGCCGTTATCATCGGTAGGGATTCTCCTCAAAGAGCCATCTGCATTGTAAAAATCGCCGTAAGGAGATAAATCCGGCAGTTGCGAAAACTGTGCTTCAATAGCGCCCTCATCACGGTCGGCAAATTGTAGGTTCATACCCAGGGTTAAAAACTTAGCCGCTTTACCTTCCAGGTTTAACCGGGTACGGAAAGTGCTGAAGCCACCACCAGCAATAATACTTTCGTTTTTAAGATAACCAAGCGACATGTAATAAGAAACTTCTTCTTTTTTCCCACTGAGGCTTAAGGTATGATCCTGGCGTTGGCCCGTTACAAAAAGCATATCGTACCAATCGGTTGTTTTTCCGGCAAGGTAGTTGGCCTTCTCGTTGGCCAAAAGACCAAGACGGCTTAACCAAAGATCAGTTGGATTGGTGGTGGTTTGTCCATTTAACCATTGGGTAAGTGTTACGCCCTCTGGCAGGTTATTGGGGTCATTGTAGATATACGGTGGGTTTACCCCGCCACTACGCTGTACATCAGCACGCCAGTTTAAAAAACCCGGACCATCATACACAGGTTGATCCTCGGCCAGGGTAGCCATCCCGAAGTTTGTATTTACGGTAATGGTTGGCGCGCCGCTTTTTCCTTTTTTAGTGGTAATGGCTACAACCCCCGTTGCTGCTTTAGCACCATAAACCGCAAGCGAACTTGCATCCTTAAGTACATCAACCGATTCGATATCGTTGGGGTTAATATCAGACAGCTGGCCGATAAAAATAACACCATCTAACACAATCAGGGGCGTTGTAGTACCCGTAAGCGTTGTCTTACCACGCACAAGCAGATCTCCTCCACCTTTAGCGCTGTTATTAAAACCAACACTTAAGCCCGGGATATTACCACGAAGAATATCGGTAACACTATTTGGATTTTCATTTTCCAGCTGCGTGGCTTTAATACTCGAAACGGCACCGGTAACATCTTTTTTCTGTGCAGTACCATATCCGATCACCACTACATCGTTAAGGCCTTGCACACCATCGTCCATCGTAATATTAATAGTGCTTCTACCGTTTATGGTAACTTCTTGTGTAGTAAAGCCAATAAATGTGAATACCAGGGTTTGATTGCCATCAGGAACCTTTATGCTATACTTACCCGAAGCATCGGTTAAGGTGCCAACTGATGTATTTTTTAGCCTTACACTTACCCCTGGAAGCGTTATGCCTTTGTTATCTTTAATAGTACCCACAATAACAGTTTGGGCAAAAGCACTGATACTGCCCAGCAGCACCAGAAGCAAAAACGCAACTTTTTTTGCCTTACCTGCACAGATGCGCCTGAGGTATAGCAATACTACTTTTTGGTTGTAAATTTTACTCATAATTATAGTTTAGTTAATGATTATCTGTTAAATGATCTTTGTCGAAGTCAGAACCGCCAAATGCTTAGCTGTAAAAAGTTCAGAACTTAGTTAGATGGCAAAACGGCTGCTGAAATAGAATGGAATATTAGCCTGAAAAAAAATGAATAGTCCCAGCGAATGTTGGCCTTGGTTGATTCTTAAACATGGATAATTTGGTTAGACTTATTTATCTAATATAAAAATCTGTAGCGCCAGATGTAAAGGGCTATAATTCAAATAAGCTAAAAATGTGCCTCAGATTGGATTTACAACGATGTAATTAATTTCGGGGTTTTATACTTTATGTTTTCTATTACCAGAGATGGAACAGCTAAACATGCACTTATTTGCTTGCATTTTAGTAGTTAGCCACGGAGGCGCAGCAAACGCGAAATACATATGCGTTTATTATCCTGAGAGATTATTTATTGTATAAAAATCAACACGAATGACATGAGATTTAACGAATCAATATATTGCGTAGAATCGTCATTAAACCCCACTAAACAAAAAATGGTGCCTGAAAAATTTTCGGCACCATTTTCTTATTGAAATTTTCAGTTTAATAACCTGGATTTGGAGTCAGATTGGGGTTATTTTTGATTTCCGAAGTCGGAATCGGAAACAATAAATGTTTGGTTTGCAAAGGTTGGTTTACACTTTTGTTAATGTGACCAACAAAATTATCAAAACCATTAGTGGTTTCATTGTACACTTTACGCAAGCGAACCATATCAAACCAGGTAATACCTTCGTAACACAGTTCATGCCAGCGCTCTCTCCAAACCGCTTCTTCAAACTGCGTTTGGCTCAAGCCTGCAAGATCAGCCAGTTGAGCCCTTTTCCTTACAGCATTTACCGCAGTATATGCAGCAACATTCGGGCTACCATCTGCCCTGTTCTGTGCTTCTGCATAAATTAATAGCGTTTCGGCATAACGGATCTGTGGAATATTCAGATCACTCCTGCTGGTACCTTCTACACCTAGTGTTCCATTTGCAATCAGATCGAAGTGTTTAAAAACATAAGGTTTACCACGGTTAATCAGCGGCATTTTAAAGCCATCGGTATAATAATCGGTAAAGAAATAACCTTCTCTGTTTTTAGCCCTTAAATCTCCTGCTTCATACGAACCATAAAAACTTGCTGTTGGGATAGCAGTTCCAATCCCATCAATTTTAGAAACCAAAGGCTGGTGTAAAGGTAGATATGAAGACTGTAAAGGATTACCAGATCCGGCAGCATCATTGTACTGGATTCCGAATAAATGCTCCACTTTATTGTCATTCTTCGCATCGTGCAGGGCTCCATAACTTGGAAATAATCCAAGTGATGCAGGATTCCCGGTTGAATAATCGATTACCTCTTTGGCTTTATCTGCAGCTAATTTATAATAAGCTGCTCCCTTGTTAAGGGGTTGCCCGGCCATGGTTAAATATACTTTTGCCAGTTCCGTTTTAATTGCCGCTGTAGAAATACGCCCGCTTGCATCCATAAAAGGCAAACCTGCTGCTTCTGCAGCAACCAGATCATCAACAATCTGCTTGTATACCTGTTCTTGTGGTGTACGGGAAGGAGAAAAATTAGGATCGTTAGGACTGGTAATCGGTTTTGTAATCAAAGGTACATCACCCCATAAACGTACCAGGTAAAAATAGGCCCAGGCCCTGATGAAAGATGCCTCTCCTAAAATTCTTTTTTTCTGCGCATTATCCATCGGATTAATGCCCGGAACTTTATCCAATACCAGGTTGGTTTGTGCAATCACTTTGTAAAAGCCGTTCCAGGTTTGGTTAACATGCAAGTTTGTTCCATCATAAATTAATGAATACAAATTATTCAGGTCGGAGTTTTGCGCGGTTTCGGTAGATTGTATTCCCGTTGGTGCATCCAGCATCTGCCAGTTGTTGGAATAAATACCAGCACCGTTTCCAATAAACCGGATCTCTGCATAAACAGCAGCAATACCCGCCTCTGCATGCTCGGGTAAAGTATAAAAACTATTGGGCGAAAGATTGGTGGGATCTGTTTCATCTAAAAACTTCTTACATCCAGAGTTCCCGATTATAGCACCGCTTAGCAACAACAAAGCAGCGATATTTTTTATATTTATTTTCATTTTGATATCCTTTCTTTAGTTAATGTTTATAATCCAATGTTTAAGCCTACCATGAAAGTAGTTGGCTTTGGATAATCGAAAAATGTTTGACCTTGTGCAAATGCATTTCCATAAGTGGTTACCTCAGGGTCGTTACCGGTATACTTGGTGGCCAGGAAGAAATTCTGAACAGATGCATAAACGCGGAGTTTACTTAAGCGTAATTTTTCGACTAGTGTTTTATCAAATGTATAACCGAGTAAAAGATTTTTCCCGCGGATGAAAGAACCGTCTTCTAACCAGTGGGTATCTACGTTGGTTACATATCCGGCAGACTGATCCCTGATGGCGGCAATCGGTGTATTCTGGTTCTGAGGAGTCCAGGCATTTAATACACTGGAAAAACTGTTGGCCTGTACCTGTCTGTCCTCACCCGAGTGGTGGGTCATATTCAACACATCATTACCATAAGAATATTGAAGCTCTACAATCAGCTCTAGGTTTTTATAGCGGAATGAGTTACCGAACGATCCCCAGCCTTTTGGTGTTCCGTTACCAATAATCTGACGGTCGGCATCTGTAATGGCATGATCGCCGTTTACATCTAAATATTTAATGTCGCCCGGAAGCAAAGTTTTACCACCACGGTAACTTACATATTTAGCGGCTTCTGCCCTTTCGGCCTCGCTCCAGGTCCCTAAACGAACAAGCCCCCAAAATGAACCCACGGGCTCACCTACCCTGATAATACCAGTTTGATTGGTGAAATTTGGGTTACCCACACCAAAAATATCATCAGGAGTGGCCAAAGAAAGTACTTTATTACGGTTAAGGGAAATGTTAAAACTGGTTTTCCAGGTAAAATCGTCAGTTTGTACGTTTACCGTATTGATACCCAAATCTAAACCTTTGTTCTGCATAGAGCCGATATTTTTTCTGATCACCGAGTACCCTGTGGTACGCGGAACCGGTGCATCCAATAACATATCGGTTGTTTTTCTGTAATAAAGATCGGCTTCTAAATTAATGCGGTTATTAAACAAGCCTAATTCTAAACCCGCATCAACCTGAGCTGTTTTTTCCCAAACCAGATCTGGATTTGCCAACCTACCGATACCAATGCCTGTTACCCTACTATCGTTAATAATGGCTGAGTTATTCACTAATGTGGCGAGCGATTGGTACGCAGGAAGCTCTGAGTTACCACTTAAACCATAACTGGTTCTTAGTTTTAAGTTAGAGATGGTTTTGTTTCCTTTAAGGAAATCTTCATCTGAGGCTTTCCAGGCCAATGCTGCCGAAGGGAAAAAGGCGAATTTATGGTTCTCTCCGAATTTGGATGACCCATCTACCCTACCTGTAAAAGTAACCAGGTATTTATCTTTAAAGGCATAGTTTAACCTTCCAAAATAAGAGTTAAAAGCCGATCTGTTCCTACTAGAGCCCACCGTTATCGACTTACTTCCAGAGCCCATATTGTTGTTTCCGTAGAAATCGGTTACAAAATTCTCGGCATGGCTGGTGTTGCTAAAGAAGTTGGTGGCCTGCCACGAGATACCCAATAACGCATTAATGGCATGCGATTCGGCAAAACGTTTGTTATAGGTTAAATAGTTTTCCAATGACCAGAAGGTTTCCCGATCGTCGGTAACATTCGCCGTTCCATTCTGTCCGTCAGAGATACCGTATAATTGTTTGGCATTGTACTCGTTAATGTTACGGCTCACAATATTGGCCCCTAACTGGGTACGGAACTCTAAATCTTTGCTAAAGCTAATGGTAGAGTAAATACTCCCCAAAGCAGTTTGGGTAACCATTCCATATTTTTGATCGGTTAAGATGTGCACCGGATTGGAACCTCCTTCTGCCCATGGAATCAGTTTATTATCGCCCCACTTGCCATCTGCCAGTTTAATTGGTAGAAAAGGGAATGCTTCTGTAATCATACGGACTGAATTTAAGCCGCCTGTTCCCTGATCAACAATGTTTTCATTCTGGTTATTGTAGCTCAAATTACCGCCTACCTTTAACCATGGTTTAATTTTACTATCGAAATTAAACCTGCCCGAATAACGTTTTAAATAAGAGTTTAGTAAAAGTCCCTGGTCATCGCGATAGCCTGCAAAAACACCGTAGGTACTATTTTCATTCCCACCTGTAAAACCCAGCTGATGATTTTGCG
Organism: Pedobacter sp. GW822-FHT03F06; assembly: GCF_058801365.1. Lineage (NCBI taxonomy): Bacteria > Pseudomonadati > Bacteroidota > Sphingobacteriia > Sphingobacteriales > Sphingobacteriaceae > Pedobacter > Pedobacter sp. GW822-FHT03F06. The sequence continues at coordinate 282,654 of NZ_JBXANE010000007.1, read as the reverse complement.
AAAGTTTGTTCTGTGTAGATTCTTTTAACCAATCGGTATTATATAATGGATTTCCACTGCTATCGAAAAATTGAGGTAAAGCAATTCTGGCGGCTTTAGGAACGGGTGTGGATGCGTAACTTCCTGCTGCCCAACCTACCGGATCGTAAACTTTAATATTCTCGTAAGCCAGATCCTGCACTTTAACGTACTCGAAAGCATCGAGCATTTTAACATGATGTGCCGCCAATGTATTTACACCAAAATCTGCATCATAGGTAATGCGCTGGGCATCTGCTGTTCCTTTTTTGGTCGTGATTAAAATTACCCCATTTGCACCCCTCGCACCATATATAGCCGTTGAAGACGCATCCTTTAACACCTCTACAGAAGCGATATCGCTTGGGTTAATATAATCGATAGCATTACTGTTCTGTGTTTGCGAGCCCACTGGCAAAGCCACGCCATCTACCACATAAAGTGGATTGTTACTCGTGTTGATTGAACTAAATCCGCGGATTTTGATATTAGTCTGTCCGCCGGGCCTACCCGAGTTGGTATTTACCTGTACACCAGAAATACGGCCAGCTAGTGCCTGGTTTAGGGATGAAGACGGACGTTCCTGAAGTTCGCTTGCTTTGACCACACCAACAGAACCCGTGAGGTCTGTTTTTTTTACCGATCCATAACCAATTACCACTACTTCATCTAACTTATTGGCTTCGGCAGGCATCATTTTAACGCTTATGTTGGCTTCATTGCCCACTGTAACATCTTTATTTTGATAGCCTACATAAGAAAAACGGATCACATCGTTCGGGTTGGCCTCAATGCTGAATTTACCAGCTTCATCGGTTACAGCAGTTTTACCTGAAGAAATATTTTTGATGCCCACTCCAGGAATAGGTATGTTTTTTTCGTCTAATACAGTTCCTGTAATTACTTTTCGGTTTTGGATATGCACTAAAGGCATTCTTAGCTCAGAAAATCCATCGGATTTTTCAGCAACCGGATTCATCGAAAAAACAGGACTATTGAGCAAAAAAAGCACAGAAAGCCCTGAAATCTTTAGTAGATTGATTTTCATTGGTTTAGGTTTAGTAAATGGTTAGTTAATAATATATAATTCAACTGCTAGCAGCTAAAACGTTTTATCAATTATTCAATAAAAATAACTGATGGCAAATATCATTTTTAATCAGAAGGCTTTGAGTTAAAAGCAATTGTGTGATGGGAGATCGTATTTTCAAACTTTTTAAAAACTACACACAAATAAACTACACAGACATATACTGCACCACATGCAGCAAATATTCCTAAGCTCATCATCATATTCGGTTATTGATAAATCGATTTATCAATTCAATATTAAATATTTTATCACAAAATCAAGAATATTATTTCGATCATTAGAAATACGCTATCGTATAAATTCGATTACAGTATGATTACTTTTACAGGCATTGATTTTTTTGAGTAAATATTCCAGGTAAATCAAAAAATGGCTCAGTCTAAATTCATTATGCCTCACCTACTTAAGTGTATTTTTAAGAATTGAATAAAAAAAATGAGTTTTTTTTCAAACGAAGGGTACCCAGTGTTATCACAGCGCGCATTAATCAGCTCGCCTATTTTAATTGCTGGGTAAATCTGTTAAAATGAGAAAGCCCCATATTTCTATGAGGCCAATTATTTTGTCTTATTAGCATCCACCAATAAAACTAAACCAAACAAACTAATGAAACTAAAAGACAAATAAGTTTGAGAATTGTTTTTAATAAATAAAAAATATTAAAATATTTTTTATTTATTAGGTTATAGGAGAAAATAGACGCTGCTCAAACTACGTTTCAAAGGTTTCCAATACTAAAAACAAACCATTTGCTGAAAGATGGACGTGTCTTATGCTGAATTACCCTTTACAAACTGCAAAGTGAGATCCGCATCAGAACATGAGAAAAAACGATAATACAAAAAAGGCACCGAAAATTTCGGTGCCTTTAAATGTTACGCTGTATTTCTAATTAATTTAAATCAAAACGATCTAAATTCATTACTTTATTCCAGGTGGCCACAAAGTCTTTCACAAATTTATCTTGTGCATCTGTGCTTGCGTATACTTCTGCAATTGCCCTAAGTTCGGCATTAGAACCAAATACAAGATCAGCACGGGTTGCGGTCCATTTTGGCTGACCAGTTGAACGGCTGCTTCCGATATAGAGTTCTTTATCTTCTCCCACAGCTTTCCATGCAGTTTCCATATCCAATAGGTTTACAAAAAAGTCGTTAGTTAACTGACCGGGTTTTCCGGTTAAGACACCATTTTTCGAACCATCAAAATTTGTATCCAGGGCACGTAAGCCACCCACCAACACCGTCAGTTCAGGTGCAGTTAAAGTAAGCAACTGGGCTTTATCGATCAGGAATTCTTCCGTAGGAACAGGAGATTTTGAATTACGGTAATTACGGAAACCATCAGCAGCGGGCTCTAAATAACCAAAAGATTCTATGTCGGTTTGTTCTTGCGAAGCATCCATCCGTCCAGGTGCAAAAGGAACTGTAACAGAATGTCCGGCAGCAGCGCCAGCTTTTTCAACTGCAGCATTACCTGCCAATACAATTAAATCGGCTAAGGAAACTTTTTTACCATCAATTTGTGCTGCATTAAATTCACTTTGAATATCCGATAATACGCCCAATACTTTTTGTAATTGTGGAGGATTGTTAACTGCCCAATCTTTTTGAGGAGCCAAACGGATCCGCGCGCCATTGGCACCACCACGTTTATCAGAACCGCGGAAAGTAGAAGCCGAAGCCCATGCAGTAGAGACCAATTCGGCCACACTCAGTCCTGAAGCCAATACTTTTGCTTTTAATGTTGCGATATCGCTCTCGTTGATCAATGCATGGTTAAGCGCAGGTATTGGATCTTGCCAAAGCAATTCTTCCTGCGGTACATCTGGCCCCAGGTAACGTGCCAAAGGTCCCATATCACGATGGGTTAATTTAAACCATGCCCTGGCAAATGCATCAGCAAACTGATCTGGATTTTCTAAGAAACGTCTCGATATTTTTTCATAAGCCGGATCGAATCTTAAAGAAAGATCGGTGGTAAGCATGGTTGGCAGATGTTTTTTCGATCCGTCAAATGCGTCAGGAATAATAGCCTCCGCATTTATAGCTTTCCATTGATGTGCACCGGCAGGGCTTTTTGATAATTCCCATTCAAATCCAAACAGGTTTTCGAAAAAATTATTGCTCCACTGCGTTGGTGTTGTGGTCCAGGTTACTTCCAACCCACTCGTAATGGTATCAGCACCCTTTCCAGAAGCATAACTATTGTTCCATCCTAAACCCTGGCTTTCGATACCGGCGGCTTCAGGTTCTTTGCCCACGTGATCTGCTGAAGCAGCACCATGCGTTTTACCAAAGGTGTGCCCACCAGCAATTAATGCTACTGTTTCTTCATCATCCATTGCCATGCGGCCAAAAGTATCGCGGATATCTTTCGCAGCAAGGATTGGGTCTGGGTTTCCATCCGGGCCTTCAGGGTTTACATATATTAATCCCATTTGCACTGCAGCAAGTGGTTTTTCTAAGTTACGTGAGTGAACATCTCCATCGGCATCGTCATCCGTAACCACTACGCCATGCGCCTTATGTGCACCATCAGAACCGTGTGCATAACGGAGATCGCCACCCAGCCAGGTTGTTTCTGAACCCCAATATACCGATTCATCTGCTTCCCAAACATCCTCACGCCCGCCGGCAAAACCAAAAGTTTTGAAGCCCATCGATTCTAGTGCGATATTTCCTGTTAAGATCATTAAATCTGCCCAAGAAATTTTGCGCCCGTATTTTTGTTTAATGGGCCAAAGTAATCTGCGGGCTTTATCAAGGCTCACATTATCCGGCCAACTGTTCAGCGGTGCAAAACGTTGTAATCCGGCACCTGCACCACCACGGCCATCGCCTACTCTGTAGGTCCCTGCACTGTGCCATGCCATGCGGATAAATAAACCTCCATAGTGACCAAAATCTGCCGGCCACCAATCTTGCGAATCGGTCATCAGTGCATGAAGGTCTGCCTTTAATGCGGCTAGATCTAAACTTTTAAAAGCTTCGGCATAACTAAATTCTCCATCCATTGGGTTGGATAAATTAGAATGTTGACGCAAAATACTCAGTTTTAACTGCTTTGGCCACCAGTCGCCATTTCGGGTACCGCCACCACCTACATTACTTTTCATGCTGCCATTATGAAACGGGCACTTGCTAATATCGTTCGATTCTTTTTCCATATATATTGTCTTTTGTTAGTGAAAACTGATCCGCTATTAAAACTTAACCAGATTACTATAAATTTAGAGAATTGAAAGAACTAATCACAATCATTTAATTCTATAATGGAATAGTTAGAATCTATTACTATGCTATATCAGCAATTTAGGAGGATGCCAGGGCTTAGATTCATAAAATATAACTTTATGTTAATCCTTCCTTAAAACAAAAAGGCCTACTAAGTATTTAACTTTTGGAGGATTGATGTAACTGTTTTTCTCAGAATATACCCAGAAATTTCTTCTTCTTTTTACCGTTCTGTTTCCTTGCTTTTTCGGTTGCTTTTACTTGCTGGGCCCATTGCATTTTTGCTTTCCGAATGCTGTCTTCCTTCGCTGTTTGCAGCGATTGTCTGTACTGTTCATTTGCAATTTCAAATGGTGACCGGTATGAGGTTGCCGGTAAGGCTGTAATATCATTGTTTTCTGTCTTAGTTAAGCTATAAACTACAAAGACAACAACTAAGGTGCAGGCGGCAGCGTAGCCTAAAAAAGCCTTTCTTGGCGCATGGATGTAATTTTCCTGGTGATATTCACCGGTCGAGCCATTGTATTTTATTCCAGCCTTCAGGGCGAGCGGTTTTAGTGTTGCGAGCTCTTTTTCAAGCTTTTCGTTCTTTTGCTGTGCCTCACCATATAAGGCGGCATAATGCAAGACTTCGTTGGGTATGGTGGTTTTCGCGTCCCTGGTATCTTGTGGTGCCGATAATAGCCCGGCAGTAACTGCCTTCTGCAGTTCCATTCCATTGGCATACCGGTCATCTGGATTTTTTTGCAGGCATCGCCCGATCAGCTCGATTAACCAGTGGGGTACCTGCATTTCTGCATGCAGAATATCATCCTGAAACATATTTTCCAGATTGCTTTTACGCAGTAACATGGCATCGGGGATTTCCTTTTCAAGATGTGCGATCACGACCGTGTTGCGGGCGGTATCGCCCCCTCCTTCGAGTGGAAAAGGAACCTGCCCGGCCAGGAGTTCATACAGAATAATACCGTAACTATAAACATCTGTCTGTAACAGCATTTTTCCCTCATGCTGTTCCGGAGCCATAAACTCTACTGCCCCGGCATGGCGAATGCTTGTCCTGCGCTGCTCTTCACTCATAATGGCCAGGCCAAAATCCAATAGCACATAATTGGCAGTCTGCGTATTGTACTTCACATTATTGCTTTTAACATCACCATGTTTGACTCCAAACTGATGACAATGTGCAAGTGCCGCAGCCAATTGTTCAGCTACTTTCAATAGTTCTTTAACGGTGAAAACTTTTTGATGCGGAGGCAATAGCAGTTCGCTAAGTTCGGGGCCTTCGATGTATTCCATTTCTATATAAGGAAAGGAACCGCTATCGGTGATCCCCGAACTAAGTATCTTCACCACATTCGGGCTGGGATGAATATTTACCTGCTGTAGCTTATTCACTTCATTGAGGAAATTCCGGTAGTTTTTATCGCTTTCATCTTCCACATAAATTGGTGTGGGGATAAGCTTAATAGCAGAATAAACCGGTCCCATGCGCATCCCCTTGTAAACAGATCCCTGCCCACCGGTTTTTAAAGCCCCAAGGTTTTGTAGCCCTTCTGCAATTGTAAAAATTTTACTCATGATGCTGCGGCTTAAAACTAAATTCCAATACGACCGATTCTCCTAAGATAATCTGATCTCCCTCGGCTAATTCCTGGCCGATCTGCGTAGCATGGAGTTTTACTGTTTTTTCGGTTAGCGCTGAACGCAATTTAACCTTATTGCGGGGCGGTATCCCACCTTCATCTGCGAAGATTAAAAATTTGGCTGTGTTGGTGTCCCATTCAATATGCGCGTGCTGCCTGCTGATGTACTTATTTCGTTCATCATCACTTTCCGATGGAAATGCAATGTGGTTGGTACGGAAATAACCTTCGTCAGATTGTGCCTTTTCATCTCTGCCGATATTGTATTTCCCTCCCGTGGAAGTTATTTCATAGCTTGGCTGTAAAGTCGTGCCGCTAAGCGCTTTCAGGTAGGCTTTAGACTCCTGCTTAACAAAATGGGTTTTGGTTTTAACCAACAGTGCTACTGGCAGCTGCTTCATTTCTACCGCGTCGTCCGGAAAGGCTTCATCGAAAGCAACTGTGAGTGACCAGCCGGAGGGCAGATCCAGCGAATAGTCATCACTGATGCGTTGTATCTCGTTTTTTAATTGGTCGGGATCCTCAGTGAATACAGCAGCTTCATACACATGGCGCGCTGCAGGGCTGCAATGGATAAAAATGCCCAAACCTTTGATATTTGCGCCTTCTCCGCCCTCCGCTTTTTGTAACTCCTGTTTTACAAACTGTAGTAATGCGTGCCTGATTCCCTTCACATCGTCGGGATGTTCCCCACTTGCGCTTTTGAAGAGGTCGAATATCATTTTCATCTGTATGTTTGTTAGTGCTTGCTACTGTGTTATTTAAAATATCGAATTAAACATCTGCTCCGCTCCCAATTATGATGAACCTACACAAGCTATCGATTGGTTGATTGATTGATGGTTTGAGTTAAAATGTTTCATGTCTTCAATTAAATTCCGGTACAGTTTCATTGTCATCAGTTTTGGCCGAAGGCACAATGCTTTTAATATAGCCACCTTCTTTCAAAAACGGGATTACATGCCTGCCAGCCAATCGTACAGCGTCCGATGATCCTTTGGTGGCCTCAATGCGTATGCAGACTACAATATGGCCCTTGCCAGTTGCAGTAGGTGCAAAAAATACGTACCAGCCATCATTAATCTGCTGTTTCTTCCAGATCCGCTCCGGCGTACCGGTTTTACCAGCAACGGCCAGTCCTAGCGTTTGCACTTTTGGACTGCTCTGTTTGATCATATACTCCTGCATCAGCCTGGCGTATGCCGGATTGTTTACCAATTTCGTACCAGTTTTTATCGCCTGTGGCTGATCGCTTACTTTAAGTACAAACCTGTTTGCAACCATGTTTCCATTATTTGCAATACCCGCAGCCATTCTAGCTACTGCCGCTGGGGTTGCAATAAGTGCGCCCTGCCCCCAAGACATCCCGGAAATTCCCTTTGCCCTGGTCTTTCGGATATTGTTGGGATCATACTTTGGTTTAGTGTTGAATTCGGTCCTGCGCCAAAGCTGTTTCCATTTTTCTTCCTGTGCTGCGTTTTCGCTGGGCTTATTGTAATAATATCCTCCGGCCCCATGCAGGAACATGCCTGTTTTTAAGTACAGCTCGCCCATGTTTTCCTGCAGCTGCTCCTGGTTTGCAAGTTTGATGAAATAGACGTTGTTGGATTTCACCACCGCCCGTTCCAGATCAATCCATCCCGTTTCATCCGGCTCAATACCTTTTGTACGGATACGCTCCCAGGAGGCCACCTGGTATTTTTTTTCGGCAGCGGCCACGCCCAGTTTATTAAAGGATGCCATGGCGGTAATCAGCTTAGCGGTTGAGCCTGGCTGTGTGAAATTGGTAAAGCCAAGGTCAGCGGTCGTTGTCCACCCCGAAAGCTGGTTCTGTTCTGCATTGGTCATGGTTAACCGTTCCCAATCATGTATGGGTGGCAGCGGATATACGGCTGAAGTAAGGACATCACCAGAACTTGCTTCCATGATCACTACAGAAACCCGGTTATCCGATAATGAAGTGTCGCGGGCAATTGACTTTTGTATCTTGGTCTGCAGGCCGGCATCCATTGTTAACTGTACATCGCGGTTTTTATTTTTAAAATCTTCAACTTCTTTGCTACTGATTCCGGCAAGGAGTAACGGAGAAAGTGCGGCGTAATCTTTTTTCACAACCGTCATTTCCTTAACTCCCCGCACCAGGAAACGGTTTTCACTGTACCTATTTGCAAGGACGGTAAAGCTCTTTACAGGCAGTTTAAAGCCGCGGAGTTCAGCCGCGTGTTCATAATCGGCAAAATAGCCATTAATACTTCCGTTAAATATACCTGAATTTGCATCGCCTGTCCAAAAAAACAATTGTTCTTCGAAAGGATAATACCGGTCTAAACGCTGATGCACTGCAGAATCGAGATTGTAATTCGGAATACCTGCACCAATAAGTTTGAAGTGTTGCGCCCTCACACTGTCAACGTTACTGGTTGCCATTAAAATGCCCTTGCGGTCGTGTATGGTTCCGGCTTTTAAACGGCTCATCAATATTGCGATACGGGGATTGTAACTGAACATTCTAGCGCCGCTACGGTCTGCCACAAGGGCCGGCTGTACTACCCATTTCCGGTTGTTCAGCACATAGCCTGCTACATTAGCGCCCAAGAGCAGGATGCCCAAACAAGCTGCAATCAAGGCCGGCACAAGGTTTTCGTCCTGCGCCCTGGCGATGTACTGCATCTGTACTTCGCTGCCCCTGACAGCAGATACCGACATCAAAAATCCGGCGGCTAAAAAATTGAGTACAAGTGATGATCCCCCGTAACTTTGAAAGGGCAGGGATACCCCTGATAGCGGTAGCGCTCCGGTAGAACCACCCGCTATGAGCAGGAACTGTACAAAGGTGGATACGCCGACCCCTGCACTTAGATAAAAGAGAAATGGTGATCCCGTTCGCCGGCCAATAATAATGGAGCGATGCAAGTACAACAGGAACAACAGGAAGATGCACAATATGCCCGTTAATCCAAACTCTTCACCTATCGAAGGTAAGATCATATCGGTATGTGCTTCAGGAATGGTTTTGGCAAAGCCCTGCCCCACGCCCTGGCCGGTTGTGCCGCCTGTAGACATGGCCCACAAACCGTTGGCCACCTGGTCGCCGCCATAAACCTCATTGTTCCAGGCATCCTGCCAGATTGCTTTACGATCTCCCAGGCGCTGTACCGGCCCAGGAAAAACACGGTCCAGGTAGGGAATCTGATCAATCGTTAAAAAAGCCGACATGATCACCAGCACCATGATGGCGGACTCACTGAGCTGCCTGCGCCCGAAAAACATCAGCGTACCGACCAAAAGCAAAGTGATCGCGGTGGATATCCATATGTTTTCAAAAATCCATGAGGCCAATACGTATAACACGATAGCGCCTGCCATGAACATAAAATCGCCCCTGGAGAATGAAAATAGTATAATAAAGGTGAAACAAACCACCATTGCCGGACCAAGGTCTCCCAATATCAGAAATAACATGAGGGTTAACAGTATCGCCAATAAGGCGAAGGAGAAAAATGACCATCGTTTTTTCCAGCTCATATATTCACTGATCAGTTTCTCGTTTACGGCAAAAAATCCGGCAAGAAAAAAAATGATCAGGTACTTTACCACTTCACTGGGCTGAAACCCGAACAGGTTTACCTTTACACCACTTCCTTCTGGTCCGGTTCCGAATAAGATAGTGAGTGCCAGCAATCCAATGGCGGCCAATGCCCAGGGCCATCCGTTTGCAGCTGATCGGATGTTCTTAAATAAAAGCAGGCGATAAACCCAGGTATCAGTATTAAAACGGCGCAATTTAATGCACAGCATCAATAAGATGCCTCCGAAACCCATTAACAGGTATAGAAGGGAATCTTTAGCTAAAAAACGGTCGCGCAGCGGATCCTGCAAACTCAGCAGCATCAGGAATGATATGCCTGTGAGCATCATCACTACGGGCAATATGACCTGATCGGCAGTGCTGAATTTCCATGACAGGATAAGGTGGAGAAGTAAGAAGCCACCAATCAGGCTTCCGCAGATGATTATAAACCACTTGTTGAATTCTTCGGGTGTTCTGATGATCAGTGATTTTTCCTTTTTGAGGATATTAAAGTCCCTGGTAGAGAAAAGCTTTATCGTATGTGGACGCTGTTCAAATGTAAAGGTGGTATTTTCATCAAGATTTTGTACGCCCTTTGAGGCGCCAAACTGAAAACCTGGTTTTAAAGGCAAGATCTTAAATGCCTGGTTGCCGGGCAAGTTGGCAAAAGTAAATTCCCCGGTAGCACCAGTACGGGCATAGGCGGTAAGCTGTATTAATTTTCGTTTATTGGCAGTACCCAAAGTATAAACCTTTGTGATGCCATTTGCTTTTTCAGTTATATTTTTGATGGTTTCTGTCGGCTCATCGTTGTAAATACTGTCCTGTGGCAAGATCATTTCCAAACGGACCAAAACACCTGGCACAGCTTTTTTATTTTCTATAATTTTCCCACTGATATCATGCTCACCTATGGCGAGGTTTACCTTGGAGGGGTACGTGCGGGGTTTACGTTGCTCCTGATCGAATTTAAGCGAATCATCACCCGTATAACCGAGCAGTGCACGGGATGCCAGCACCCTTGCTTTAAATGATTTACCCCCTCTTGCATAGGCCTCGTCTGCAGGCAAAAAGTACCTGCGTTTGTTCACTTCGCCGATATTATCGAGTTCCTGGACATTAGGCGTTGCAGATGCAATGGTTTTTTCTATCAGGTCAATGTCCCGCTGATCTTCAAAATAGTAACCTTTTTTAAGTAGGTTACGGATATGTTCGGCAGGTTTTTCAGCATTCAGGTTAACCATCGTACCGGCTTTTAAGCGTGGTGCAACTTCTGCAAATCTGGGTTGAATGATCGCGTATAACTGGTAGAAGAAGAGTACGAGAACCGTTGCGGTTGCTAATATGAAGATCCGTTCCTGAGTCCGGCTCACTTTGACTACTCCTTTATTTTGCTCCATTTTTCGAATCTGCGGTTTTAGGGGTGTTACCTTTTTTTAGTGGACCAGCCTTCATCAGTTCTGCATTTATCGGTTTACGTTCAGGGAAATGCATGTTATTCTGTACAGGGATTAAACAATTGGTGAAAGTGACATTTTTGAGTAACAGTGCCTGGTCTGAAATGGCGATAGCAGTAGCGAAGCCTTTAAACTGCAGGCTGTCCACCTTCAATAGCCTGGATGGAGGGAGCAGCGTTATGGCTGCACCTTTATATCCGCTATCCGCTTGAAGCACAATACCCTTTGCAATAACATACAGCGTGTCTTTCCGCAGGCGTAAAGTATCGCTGATCAGTACTGGACTTTTAAAAATCGAGTCGGATAGCACAAGCGTGTCCCCAAGGGCATGGTCAAATGCATCTTGTAATAACTGTTCCTGGCTGTTTCTCACCTTTTGTTTCGGTAATGGACTAAGGGTAGATACCTTATCTATCGTGTGCTGGTTCTGCATGTACAAAAATACGGTAGTACCAAGGAGGAGGAGGCATAAAATAACCAGTGCGGTGAACCAATAATTTCTTTTGGGCCCTGCATGAGTTGACGGTGCTGGATTATCAGGCAACCGTATGCCCTCATTAATTTCTGTCCCTACCGCAGCATGGACCTGTTGTGTATAGTCTGGTCTGGCAGGCGATACTTGTTGAGGCTTTTTGTTGTTCTGCAGCAGCACAACGGTGATGTTGTCACGGCCGCCGTTTTCATTGGCAAGCGCGATGAGATTGCCTGCTTTTTTAGCAAGTGTATCCCCCTGGAGAAGCAGGGTGGTAATATCCTGCCTGTTTACCATATCGGTTAACCCATCACTGCATAATAAGAGCAGGTCGCCCGGCAGGAAAGGAGATTGACCGGTTTCAATATAGCTCTCATCTGTAGCAATCTGATCACTGAAGCCAATCGCCTTATTAATTTCATTGCGTTTGGGATGCTGCATGGCCGCGGTCTCGTCCAGCCTCCCCGAATCTTCCAGAAAACCCACAAATGAATGGTCTTTAGAGATTTTGATCAGCGATCCGTCCCGTAGCAGGTATAATCTGGTATCGCCAACATGAGCATAATAAAATTGATTATGCTCAATATCCGCAATTACCATAGTGGCTACGCAGGCCATTTCAGAAAGGTCTGTTTCTGTTTGCTTTTTGGCAATGATCATTTCATTTGTATTCCTGAATGCCATGATCATCTGCGAGATTGGATCGGCTGGACGATCTGTGAATTGCATCGAAATCTGCTCGGTTGCAATACCTGCTGCTACCTCGCCGCCCTGATAGCCACCAACACCATCTATTACAGCCGCCAAAATCAACTGATCGTTGGTAAGGGGCTTAACAATAAAGCTATCCTCGTTGTTGTCTCTGGATTTGCCGGTGTCTGTAAGGCCAAAAAAGTGTTTATCCATTTTTATTACGGGAGTTTTTAATGTCTTTAAAATGAACGATCATCAGCGCAACGACCAGCGATAACAATAAAATGGATAGCAGTTGCGACATTGGTTAGGATTTAAATAAGTTTATACCGATTATACCATTGAGTAACATCCGGGAGTTTAGCGGCAAAGAAACCCATTGTGGTGAATTGATCTCGCTGCGTGGTATCAAAACCTCGTTCAAAGTAGTAAGTTCGCCGAAAGAAGCCAAATAGAAATTACCGTCTGTTTTGTTGTAGCGAATGTGTAGGTGTGGTGAATTGACCCATTCTGATGCGATCTTGAAAATATTGGAATCTTCGCGTCCGTCATCATTCCCCGAAACGATAGTATCTTCTGTTTTAATCAGGAACTCGATTTTTTTGCCCGAAAACTGCTTGTCGGGTACGATGGCTTCCAGCCGGCCGATAAGGGCCTGGTCCTTGTACTGTGTAGTATTGCCCTCAACATATTCCAATTGCGCATCGTATGGGATTTCCATATAGCCTTCGCTGTAATAAGTAAAACCCTTTAAAATATCATTGTTGATATCGAATGTCTGCGCAATACCAGTTTGGCGGGGAATGAAGGTTACCCGTAGATTTTCCGATTTCTGATTGTTGTCTGGCAGCAATTTTCCGATAAAACCCTTATCGCCCCTTGCGTAATCCGGATGTGATACCAACCGGAATACCCATTTTGAGCCAGATGGCTCAACATTTTTCCCGGCTTGCCGGTGTTCTCTTAAAATCGCATAGAATTTTTTGACTGTTTCCTGTACAATTAAGCCCAAAATTCCCTGCTTATTATCTATAAATTCACGGTAATCTTCTGCGTTGAAGGTGATGATAAATTCATGATAAAAAACAATACGATCGGCAAAAGATAATTCCCTGATAGACTCCTTAAATTTATCTACGATAAAGCTGTAAATGGTTTCCGGAGTGAGTTGCAATGCTTTTTGGTCACTGCTCTTGTTTTCATCGGTCAGAAACCAATCCTGAATACCGATACGCTTCCAGAAATTTGATTTTGTTTCCATAAGTTAGGGTGCCTATGCGGCGGTTAAGGGCAATTGTTTTTTAAAATTAAAACTGTACAGGACTAACTGAAGTATCAGGGTTAAGGTCTTCTGTGCTATCGGCAGCTTTATCTCTAGCTTTTTTGATCTCCGCGTTGATTGCACTATCCACCATCCGCTTTGCTGCTGCTGCTTCAGCTAGCTTGCGTTGGTTCGCCCATCTTCGTCTTTCCTGTGCTGTGGTATCAACTGCCGGCGGGATCGAATCTATAGGCTGGACAGCTTGCTGTGGCTGTGGCTCGTTCCCAAACTGGGAATAGCCCAGAAAAGCGATCAGTCCGATAATTGAGATGATCATAAGCGCAAACACAAAATGAGGCAAGAATATCCCTCTTCTTTCAGGGGCCTGCGCTGTACTTTCCAATGCCAATACCTGATTACGGAGTGATTCGTTCTCCGTTTTGAGCAGATCCATAGCTGAATGGTCTATGGGTAAAGCATTGCCTGCTAAGCTTCCACTAAGCACCGCTTCATGCAAGGCCATTCCATCGCTGTATCTGAGTACAGGATCTTTTTGCAGGCATTTATCGATTAGTTTCAGGAGCCAATCCGGAACCTGCATTTCACGGGTTTTCAGTTCCTCGGTCCAGTTTTCTGGTAAGTTTGTCTTGCGCAGGTTAATCACGTCAGGCACTTCACTTTCCATATGACCGATCATTACCGAATTACGTCCTGTATCGCTATTTCCAGACAGGGGAAAGGGAACCTGGCCTCCGAGTAATTCATATAAGATGATGCCATAACTGTAAACATCGGTTTGCGGCAGCATTTTGCCTTCGTTTTGTTCGGGCGCCATAAACTCCACCGCACCTGCATGCCTGATGCTACTTCTACGCTGCTCCTCACTCATAATGGCGAGTCCAAAATCCAGTAGCACATAGTTCGCTGTGTGCAAATTGTATTTAACGTTATTGCTCTTCACGTCGCCGTGTTTTACGCCCAGTTTATGGCAGTGCTCAAGAGCGGCAGCGAGGTGTTGTGCCACTTTTATGACTTCGCTTACGGTAAATATCTTTTGGTGTGGGGGTTGGAGCAACTCACAAAGATCGGGTCCTTCTATGTATTCCATTTCTATAAATGGGAAGGATCCGCTCTCGGTTATGCCGAAACTGAGCATTTTTACAACATTCGGACTGGGGTTTTCATTTACCTTTAGCAACTTTGCAACCTCGTTTTCAAAATTGCGGTAATTTTTATCATCGCGGTTTTCGGTGTATATTGGAGTAGGAATTAATTTCACCGCGGAGTAAATTGCACCGATGCGTTTCCCTTTATATACCGATCCTTGTCCGCCCGTTCGCAGCGCTCCTAAATTCTCTAACCCTTCTGTAATTGTAAATACTTTACTCATATTTCTCCTAATAACAATTATAAGGATTTTTTGTTGCCTATTAATAATATAAATATGATCGGGGCTTACACAGCCCAATCCTCTTTTTGCCTGGCCAGGAGGAAATTCCTACTGCTACCGGCAGTCACCGATGTATAACATCGGTTGGTTGAAATAATAACTGACGTTGCTAAAATAAAGTATCCAGGTTTCATCTTATTTATGGAGCCATTATTATGCCAGAACCCAGGTTGGTAACGCAACAAGGTTATTAGTACGAAGTAAAAAGTGGTGGGTCTGAACTTTAGCCGACTCAACTACTGAATTATATGCGTTATTTGATCAAAAAAACAACTAAAAACCAAAAAGAAGCCTGCAATCGATGATTTGCAGACTTTTAGTTTTTTTCAATGATTTCTGATACTGATTCCAGTGGAGCCGAAGGGAGTCGAACCCTTGTCCGGTTGCAAAGCCAGAAAGGCTTTTGGCAAAATCATTAAACAGTACAGCTATTGAAGAATCACTATCATATACGTCGACAAGGGCTTTTATCTTTTAATTCTTTTCGGAGTGTTCAAAACTTACCCGTAAAGTAAAAAAGAAACCCACTCCATCTCTCAGGAAAGAAAACCTGGAAAATTCACAGCGACAACCATCTTTTTGTCTCTGAATTTCTGGCGTTGGTCGATTAGCTTCCCAGGCTGGTATAATGCTGCGATTTGCGCTGAAACGTTTCCAGTGGTTGCACGTCTTAATATCAGAACAATCAATAAAACATTATAAAAATTAAAACTCAAAGCATATGAAAACTTTATTCAAAACATTATTCGCATCATCTTTGGCATTGGTATTATCTACTTCAGCAGTATTATCAGCTAACGCAGCTGAAACCATCAAACCCGTTCACGCTTCAAAAGCATTGAGCTTTAAACGCATTAAAGTAAAGGGAAATGTAGAGCTGACCATTATACAGGGAAAACGTACCGGCATCAGCTATGCAGATGAAAACACCGGCAAAGTTAAGGTTGTGCAGAGCGGAGATGGTTTAGAGATCACCTCATTGGATAACAGCACAGCAAAACTTACCATTTATGTAAATGATATTTACCGCATCCATGCAACGGATAACGCTAAAGTGAAAACACAGGGCAAAATCAATGCACAATATTTGCAGGTTTTCTTAAGCGGAAATGCATCGCTCGACTTAAACGCACAAAGTGAAGGATTGTATACGGTAATCGAAGATCACGCTGATTTAACTTTAAGCGGTTCAACCGGTGAGCATGTGCTCGTAATGGGTAACAAACAAAAGCTAACCATGGATAAATTTGTTGCAGCAAATACAAAAACCAGCTTAAACACTGAAAATGCACTTGCCACATTGAGCAAATAATATATATATTAGTTTAGGCGGTCTGTTTACGGACCGCCTTTTTTGTTTAATCGATACAGGTCTGTTCTGGGTCAATCTGAAAAAAAGAAGAATGCAGCCTTCATCACCGATCGATCCTATCCTTGATCTCTATATGGCAATTCCACATACCATTGCATATCACGAAATCGTTAAGGTTTCTCAACTTTCAATGTTAATAGCGGCTTCCCTTTTACTACGATATAAGTTGCCAGTTCAGAAGCTTTTACTTTGCCAATATTCCTGGCGGAATGATTTTTTCCAGCAGGAATGAAAAGTACTCCACCCGCTTTCAGCACAACAGGTTTTTCTCCTTCAATCACATATTCCAGCTCCCCTTCTAAAACATTAATAATTTCCTCGCCCGGATGCGAATGCAGGCCAAAGGCCTTACCTGTCTCAAAATCGACACGTACCTGGATCGCTTCGTATCCCGGCACAGAAAGATCATGTCGTTGAAGATCTGTACGTTTGATACCAGATTGTTGTGCTATCGCTTTATTTGGCAATAAGCAGCCAAACATGCCTAAAACTGCAATGATGTGTAAGAAGTAATGTTTATATGTTTTCATTTTTTTTGAGGTTTAAAGATTTATTTGGCAAGTGCTATACAATCAATTTCGATTAAAGCCCCCAGAGGTAAAGCGTTAATTTGAACAGAAGTTCTGGCAGGCTTTCTTTCTGAAAGGTAACTGGTATAAATTTCATTTACCCGCTGTAACTGCGTAATGTCTTTTAGATAGATATTTACTTTAATAATACGCTGCATATCCGAATTATTCTGTTTAAGCAAAATCTTTAGGTTATCCATGATCTGCTTAGTTTGTGATTCCAGATCTGGCTGCAGCAATTTTGTTTGGAGATTTATGCCTAACTGGCCTGAAGCATAAATAAGCCCATTGGCAATGACAGCTTTTGAATAAGGCACATTATCTTCGCTCAAGGCATACCTTACTACACTAGCATACGGTTTACAGGAGCAAACGGATATTATAAGAAACAGCCAAAATGCATTTTTCATTTCCTCTAAAGTTTAAGACAGGAGACTGTATCATAGAAGCGATTTCAGCTCAGATGCTGTCATGTTGAGCCTGTCGAAACACCTTAAAGTGTATTAAACAGCTCCTTCGACAAGCTCAGGATGACAAATCTATATTTGTGAAACGGCCTCCAGTCATACGGTTTTTACTGTTTAATGAAGTTTAAAAGTTCTGTGTTGAATTTTTCCAGTTCTTCGATGAACAGGGCATGGCCGCTTTTTTCAAGAGGAACCAGTTTAGCATTTTTAAGCAGTTTACTCATTTGTTCTGCCAGCTCATAAGAACAGATTTTATCAGATTTACCATGTAAAATCAATGTAGGCAACTGAATTTTTTTCAGGTCAGCACGCAGATCCGCATCTCTTAAAGTCTTAAGGCCTTCTGCCATGGCATAGGGTGAGGCCTGCGCCTGGATTGTACCCAACCAGGCACCATAGCCTGGAGCAACACTTGTCTGGTTTGCGGGAAATATCTGACCAAAGTTGGCCAGCAATTGTGGCCTGTCTGTGTTATTCAATTTGATTAAACCGTCTACGTCATCTTTCGTCCAAAGCCCAAAGTTAAAATCGGTTCTTTTTGTCCACATTGGTGCCGCTGCTCCAAATAAGGCCATTTTAGATACGTGTGCTCCGTTATACTTGGCTACATAATGAATCACTGTTGCCCCTCCCATCGAAAATCCACCAATTGTGGCATTTTTGATATTTAATTTATCAAGAATAACCTTAATATCGTCGGCAAAAACATCGTAATTGTATTTACCTCCCGGTTTGTCTGACAGGCCAAACCCCCGTAGCGTAATACCGATTACCCTATAACCTTTTTCTACAAAATAAGCGTACTGATATTCGTACATGGCATCGCTTAAAGGCCAGCCATGTATCAATATTAAAGGTTGCCCTTCACCCAGGTCAGTTACGTGAAGTTTTACATTTTTCTCAACTTCTATGTATTCCTCACGCCCGTACGCAGCAGCAGGCCTGTTTGTTTGTCCGTAGGTAGTAACGGCAGTCAATAATGTGATCAGCAATGCAATTGTTGAAGTTAAATTTTTCATTTTTATAAATAATGTTTAAAAGTTGTTAATAACGGCAATATGGTTTGCCCCTATCGGTCCGCAAATTTATCCGGCATTTCTTGCAAATCCTGTTAATGAAATCATAACGAAATGTTAATGGAATCAGACCACTTCAATTTTTTATTATTTTAGCGCAAAATGACCGAAATAAAAAAATATCAGCTCACCGCCTTCACCGGGTTTTTAGTTCTGATGGGGATTCTACTCTACCTGATCTATAACACGTTTGAACTAATGGATCGGCAGTATCAGGTTGATTTGAAACAAAGGTTGAAACAGTTTTACCTAAAAGACATCAAGCAAAATATCTATTCCGGCGGACTTTCCCTAGTAGACTCCTATTTAATCAACAATATCCGTTTATTAGAAAAGGAATATCATAAATCTGGTACGATAAACAACCAGTACGCAGATTCGCTGCTTACAGCTATGTTTGAGGACTTACGTGTTAAAAACCCAACGGATTCCCTATTAGAAAAGACAAAAAAACTTCATCAGCTGGGTAGCAAGCTTGAATACCTCATCGTAATAAACAGTATTAGCCTACGCTTTAGCGATAACAAGCCGATCCTTTTATATAACCACTTAAAGAAATATCCGTTTTTAAAATCAAGCCTACAGTCTCCGCAAGGGTATATTATCGGAGGAAAGCTTAAATTTCCCCGGACTGAAAACATAGTAACTTCGGTATCAATGGGTCCATCCATTCCGTATTCCTATGATATCACCTTTACTTTATTTGCCGACAGCAATAACCGGCAATCTCAGATTTTAAAAAGTGCCGCTCCGGTTTTATTGCTTACCCTGTTTGCACTGCTGTTGATCTTTTTTGTCTATTACCTTACATTTAAAAGCTGGTCTAAACAAAAAAAGATCTCAGATATGAAGTCTGACTTTATAAACAGCATAACCCACGAATTTAACACCCCTATTTCTACGATTATGGTGGCTAACAGAGCGATACAGAATGAAAAAGTATTTAAAAGCGAAGAAAGCATTACTGAATTTACAGAAATCATTGCAAGGCAAACCAAGCAGTTACAGACCTTGTTTGATCAGGTAATGGACATTACCCGTATAAATACCGAAATAGAAAAAAAAGAGGTTATTTTCTGCCAATTTTTAACTGAGGTAATACAGGATTACCGTGTTAAAACGAATGATAAAAATGTATATTTTTATACGGAGGGTATACACAACGAAACGCCGGTATTCCTGAATATATTCTGGGTGACCACAATGCTATCCAACATCTTCGATAACGCTATAAAATATAGTGATAAAACGCCTAAAGAAATACATATCACCGTTGATGGGACACCGAATGGTTTGAGGATCAGTATAAGAGATAATGGAATAGGAATGGAAAAATACACGGTTGAACATCTGTTCGACAAGTTTTTCAGGGGCAAAAATCCTGGCCGGGAACACGTTAGCGGCTTAGGACTTGGCATGTACTATGTGCAGCAATGCATCCAGATCCATAACTGGAAGTTGGAAGTGAAAAGCAGCGTCGGACAGGGAAGCGAAATTTTAATTGTGATTTAATGCAGGCCTTGAAGCGAAAACTACTTTATGTGGAGGATGAAACAGATCTGGGTAATGTAACCCGGCAATACCTTGAACTGATGGATTTTTCGGTGGATTGGTGCTGTTCCGGAACAGAAGCCATTAACCTATACCAAAAAAATCACGCTGATTACAATCTGGTTATCATAGATATTCAGCTTCCCGATGTTGATGGCTTCGGGGTAGCCGGAAAAATCAGGGAGCGCAACCCCGACGTGTACTTTCTTTTTCTTACTGCGCGCAAAGAGAAACCAGACAGGGTAAAAGGACTTACCCTTGGCGCGGTAGATTATATCTGTAAGCCTTTTGACATTGATGAGCTGGTATTAAGAATCCGGAACATTATCCGGCATCAAATCCCACAGGCACAGCGGGAAAAGGAATTAGTATCTAATGTATTGAACATTGGTGACCTATGCCTAAACAAAGACTTGCTGGAGCTAAGCATATCTGGACAAGCCCCAATAACGTTGACACAGCGTGAAGCTGAATTGCTGGAATATCTCAACAAAAACCGGAACATAATTACCAAGCGGGAAGAGATTCTGGTTCAGATCTGGGGAGAAAGTGATTATTTTTTAGGAAGAAGTCTTGATGTTTTTATCGTCAGACTACGGAAATTGCTTGCTGTTTCTTCAAATGTAAAAATCAACAATGTTTATGGCGTTGGATTTATATTTTCAGTGGCTGGAGTGGAGAAATCATGACTTAGTTTTCGCATCGCCGCCTTGCACCGGCCGACCTTAATTGTTTAAAATTGTTTGTTTAACGATATTTTGATAATTAGAATTACATTAACCCGATTATAGAGAACGGCTTCCAAGTTTACATTTGCATAGGGCAGCAAAACTTTATCGCAACCATCTAACGGAATCAGATAGGATATGCCGTTTCACTTTTAGGCTCTGAGAGTACAAAATAACTTTGAACAGTCGTGATATTGGGCAGTGTAGCGAGTTTGTTCCGCAGAAATTCGTGGTAATCGTCCATATCCCTGGTAGCAATACGGAGAATAAAATCGTGCGCACCGGTCATCTGCAAACATTCCATTACCTCGCCAAACTTAGAAACTTCGGTTTCGAATTCGATCAGGGTTTTAGCCGTATGTTCTTTCAACAGTACATGCGAAAAAGCGATCAGGTTTCTATTGATCTTTTTCCGGTCGAGAATGGCCACAATCCTTTTAATATAACCTTGTTCCTTTAATCGTCTTATCCTTTCATGGATAGTGGCTATAGATTTATGCAGCTTTAAGGATACTTCTTTATTGGTTAAAGAGGCATCATGTTGCAACAATTTTAGTATTTCTACATCAACCTGATCTAAATCTCCGTGGGTCATTGGACGATAATAAATTGAAAAAAAATATAATGGACCATCAAAAAAACAGTCAAAACCAAAATAAAGACTAAATTTTCACCAAAAAAGCAGAAATTTTCTGTAAAAAACAACATGTATTGACGTAAAAAATTATAATACTGAATTTTACCGAAATAAAAATGAATCAAATAGCCATTGCTATCTGATCTAATCAACAGTCATGACCACAATAACAGCAAATAAAATGACTTCTGCCATGGAAGGAAAGTTCGAACATTTATCGCTTCTGGTTGGTAACACACCAATGCTTGAGCTCACCTACACCTACCAGGGGAGTGTAGGCAAAATTTATGTTAAGTGCGAGCATTACAACTTAACCGGCAGCATTAAAGACCGGATGGCACTTTACACGCTAAAAAAAGCATACGCCGAAGCTAAGATCAAAACTGGCGATCGGATTGTTGAAGCCACCAGCGGCAATACCGGGATTGCATTTGCGGCCATAGGTAAAGCTTTAGGTCATCCGGTTACCATCATTATGCCAAATTGGTTGAGCAAAGAGCGCATGGACATCATTAAAAGTTTAGGTGCAGAGATTATTCTGGTAAGCAAAGAAGAAGGCGGTTTTATCGGCAGCATTAAACTTGCAGAACAGATGGCCGCAAGCGATCCAAATATTTTCCTGCCTAAACAGTTCGAGAATATCGCCAATCCGGAGGCACATGAACATACCACTGGTAAAGAAATCTGGGAGCAGTTGCGCCTGAAAAATCTATCGCCCGATGCTTTTGTGGCCGGAGTAGGTACCGGGGGCACTATTATGGGGGTAGGAAATTTCTTAAAAAAGCAAAATCCGGGCATTAAGGTACATCCACTGGAGCCTGCAGAATCGCCTACCTTAACTACTGGTTATAAAGTGGGCAGTCATAGAATCCAGGGCATTTCTGATGAATTTATCCCTGAAATCGTTAAACTGAAGGAGCTGGATGAAGTGGTACAGGTAAACGATGGCGATGCCATACTCATGGCACAAAAACTGGCCGAAAAACTCGGCTTGGCCGTTGGCATATCATCGGGCGCTAATGTAATCGGCGCCATAAAACTACAGCAAAAAATGGGAATTGAAAGCTGTGTGGTGACCATCTTTTCTGACAGCAACAAGAAATATTTAAGTACCGATTTAATGAAGGCAGAACCTGTTAAAACCGGATACATTAGTCCTGAAGTAGACTTTATCGACTACCAGGCATTTAGCAGATTACATTAATCAAAACAATCAACAAATAAACCACAACATGAAAAAAATCACCCTTTTATTCTGTGCCATCTGCCTGATCGGCCTTAGCGCATACAGCCAGATTTTGAAACCTGTAACCTGGAGTTACGCAGCAAAAAAAACCGGGCCAAATACGGCTACTGTTTTCATTAAGGCCACCGTAGATCAGGGCTGGCACCTCTATTCACAATTTGTTAAAGATGGCGGTCCGGTTAAAACAACCTTTAGTTTTCCAGCATCGGGTGCTTATACCCTGGTTGGAAAAACCATCGAACCAAAAGCCATAACCAAATTCGAATCTACTTTTAAAATGGATGTAAGCTACTTCGAAAAGTCAGTAGTGTTTCAGCAAAAAGTGAAGCTAAAAGGCAAAACCGCAACCATTAAAGGCAATGTAGAGTTTATGGTATGCGACGATAAGCAATGTTTACCACCAGAACAGGTCGACTTTAGTATTCCTGTAAAATAAGCGCAAAGAGCATATGATATCCTTAAAGAAAATCTGTCTCGGTTTGCTGTTTTGCTGTGCAATATCCTTAAATGGATATGCACAGGACAGCACCAATACCGAAGAGCTGACTTTTACAGAGATTAAACCAGAAACGGCTGACAGTACTATTAAAGCAACGGATACTGTTGCTAAAATAGCCACTCCTGTTCCTGCTGCTATTCAAAAAACCATTGTCCAACCAAAAGAAGAACACAAAACCTTATGGGGAATTTTTATTGCAGGTTTTGTTGGCGGCCTAGCAGCTTTGCTGATGCCCTGTATCTTCCCCATGCTGCCCCTTACGGTAAGTTTTTTCACCAAAGGATCTGAAAAAGGAAGGGCTTTTCGGCGTGCGGCACTGTATGGTTTTTTCATTATCCTCATTTATGTGGTGCTTGGGCTTTTGGTAACGGTAATTTTTGGCGCCGATGCCCTGAACAGCCTGTCTACTAACGGTATTTTCAACTTTTTCTTCTTCTTATTGCTGGTCGTTTTTGCAGCTTCATTTTTAGGGGCATTCGAAATTACCCTGCCCTCTTCCTGGGTTAATAAAATGGATGCCAATTCTGATAAGGGCGGTATTGCAGGGTTATTTTTCATGGCCGGAACACTGGCCCTGGTATCTTTCTCCTGCACAGGTCCTATTATTGGCACGTTACTGGTACAGGCAGCAACAACAGGGGCTTTATTAGGGCCTGCAATAGGCATGTTTGGTTTTTCCCTGGCCCTGGCCATTCCTTTTGCACTGTTTGCACTGTTTCCATCGGCAATGAACAAACTGCCAAAATCTGGCGGTTGGTTAAACAGCGTAAAAGTAGTATTGGGTTTTCTTGAACTAGCATTCGCATTAAAGTTTTTGAGCAATGTAGATCTGGCCTACCACTGGGAGTGGTTTGACAGGGAAATATTCTTAAGCTTATGGATCGTTATTTTCGGGATGATGGGCATCTATCTTTTGGGTAAACTGAAGTTTTCGCATGATAGTCCGCTGGCTTTTATCTCCGTACCAAGACTTTTTCTGGCAACAATAGTTCTTTCCTTTACCATTTACTTAATCCCTGGCATGTGGGGCGCACCGTTACGCAGTGTATCGGCTTTTCTTCCCCCACAGGAAACACAAGATTTTGACCTGTACACTGCCGGGTTACTGGCAGGAAAACAAACATCAACAAATGATGGCCCGCATAAATATGCTGATAAGTTCCACGCACCGTTAAAGCTGAATGCTTATTTCGACTATAGCGAAGGTTTGGCCGCAGCCAAAAAACTAAACAAACCTGTGCTGATTGATTTTACCGGCCATGCCTGTGTAAACTGCAGAAAAATGGAAGCTAATGTTTGGCCAGACAAGGATGTGTACCAAATGATCAATGATGATTATATATTGATCCAGTTATATGTGGATGATAAATCTGAACTGGCACCAGCAGATGTAGTAATTACACCAGAGGGAAGAAAACTCAATACCATTGGTAAAAAATGGAGTGATCTGCAGGCCAGGAAATTCCAATCTAACTCACAGCCTTTTTATGTACTGCTCGATCCCAAAACAGAAGCACTACTGGCACAACCACAGGGTGCAGATTATGAAGTAACAAATTATAAAAAATTCTTAGAAAGCGGATTAAACGCTTTTCATAATAAATAAAAACATACTGGTCACTGTAGAAGTGTGGCCAGCAGTTAGTAATAGTTAAGACGATGACTTGGGCATTGCCGGATGGCATGCCCATTTTTACCACCAGATGCGTGTGATAAGAACACACTTATCATGTTGGTCATAAACGATCTTATTTATCATACATGCTTAGGAGTTGATTGAGGGATGCGTTTTTCCACATTACAGCATCATTTTGATGGTTTAAGCCAAATAAATCGAAGCATTTATCTGAAAGTACCTCCAAGAGTCGAATATAAATTACTAACTTCCGTAGAGTTGCCGGAGTTGACAATTATAAAAAGAAGATCCAAGTTTGCTTTAATCAAAGGTCATGGGAACTACAATTTGTAACTCAAATTCAATTATCCCGATATGATATTGGAAACTTACATCAGGGCCATAAGCGAAAATTAGTCTTTTATGGATATTTTCTAACCCTAAATGGTTTGATTCTGAATTCGGGGAATTACTGACCGGGTTTCGGCAAATGATTTCGAGGTGTTTTTCATGTTTGGTGATTGTGATATGAGCGTGTAGCTCTGGATGGCTAAAATCTCCGTGTTTGATCATATTTTCTGCAATCGTGAGGATGATCAATGGGATGAATTCAAGCTTGGTGATTTCTGTTGTGTGAATAAGTTCAGGAAAGTGATCATTTGGTTTTCTTAATTTGAATAATTTGAAGAAAGTTTTTACATGTGCAAGTTCTTCTCCTAAATTGATAAAAAGTCCCTGCTTATCTGCGTCGATTGCAAAGCGCATCATTCTGGACAAGTGTATGATAGCCTCAGAAGCAACTATTGGGTTGCTTGATATGGAATGGTATACGAAGTCGAGTGTATTGAATAAAAAATGAGGGTTTATTTGTGCTTTAAGGTATGCGTTTCTGGTTTCTGCTAGCTCTTGCTCAATTTTTTGCTGTACAACCTGATTATCGAAGTTTTGCTGTCTAAGTTCTTCTTTTTCTATTCTTTCCTGTTGCCTTATCTTAAAAATGTAGTATCCTGATGAAAACATCATAAAATAAATACCTCTAAATAGATTTCTTAATAGAAAATTGCGGTCAAGTGGATATTTTCCTTTGTGGGAAATTATATCGATTGCAATCAATAAGCAGTCTGCCAGATAATGTAATAGGATATAGCCAGCTAGTGCCAACAAGAGGGATGGGATTTTCCACCAAATACCTAATCTTTCACTGAATATCCAGGGTAGGCATTTGTCCGAAAGGAAATAGAAAAAGTAAATGATTACAGCGTAGTGAATGGCATAAGTAATGGGATTGCTGAATACTCCATAAATCAAGCCTACAATAATTGTTTCGTAGAAGATAAAAATTCCCCAAATCCAAACATGTATATAGTTCTTATGCCTGGTTGGAGAGAAAATCTTCATCATGTAATTGTGCTTTTTAGTGTAGGTTATCTGGCTTTGTATGTACGTTTTTTTTTTGAGTTCCGACAGGCAGCTAAGTTGCAAAAAAAACAAATTATATGAAACTTAGAACCATCAAATTAACCTCTCGTACAGTGTTCATTTACAAAAAAAGAACATCATTTCTTGAAACCAAGCTAGGAGAAACAGAACCGACAACCTTGCTCACTTCAACTGCAACGGTCTCAGGCATCAGATAGTCCATTTTGCATAGCCGTTAGCGCCATCTTAGGTGCTAGCGCCTTTTGGTTTTGATTAGTTTCTCTTGTACAAAAACTGTAAATTCTTTACGGTAATAAGCGCCAACTGTCATCTCACAGCCGTTTGACATTCTGATTGAGTTGCCCATTATGGAATCGATGTGGTCTTCGGCAATAATGAAACTTCGCTGAAACTGTAAAAAGCCCGAATGTTTACGGAGTATTTCTGCTATTTCAGTTAAGGTCATGTAGGTGAGAATTTTTCTGGTAGTGGTATGGATCATAATATAATTCAGCTTGCTTTCTACGGCGATAACATCCGAAAATTTCACGTTCAGCATTTTCTGTTTATCTTCGGTACTCTTGACTAAAAATGATTTTATTCTGGGTTGTTCATTCTCCGGGGTTTGTCCTCTGGGGAATAGCTTATTCATCGATAGCAGAAACTCGCCCAATGTGTAGGGCTTAAGGAGGTAGTCATCTGCTTCCAATTTGAATGCTTCATAGCCATATTTTGTGTGCCCGGTGGTAAAAACAAGTTTTTTTGTTCTTGACATGAGCTCTTTTGAAAGTTCTATTCCATTGATTTTTGGCATATCAATATCCAGAAGGATTAAGTCTAGCGGTTCGCATGATGCTATGTAGTTTAGCGCGATAATGGGATCTGTGTATGCACCGACTATGTTTAAGCCTTCAAAATGTTCGATGTATCGTGTCAAGCTTTCTATTGCATGTAATTCATCATCTATAATAATACAATTGTACATATTATCCCAAAATTATATTCTTTCTAAAATAGAATATTACTCCGAGGCTTACAAACTTGCGTGAAATTATTCTTTACATACTTAAGATCTGGTATTGAGTGTGGGGTTATGCTGATCGGGGCAGTACGCGCTGAGTTTTCTGAGGATTAATTTTGCTGTTCTTATCCTTAATTTAAAGTAATTGTCCATTTGGTTAAAGTCCAGGAAATGGAAGGCTGATACTTTTGGCCCCAGAATGGAGTTAAGTTTGCGGTATTTTTTACATTCTTCTATAGTGAGGAGCATATCGCGTAGTATTTCATTTGCGCTCTCGTTGTTAAATGGCAAACCACCGCGAGAAATGATCATTTTCGCCTTTTCAATGAGAAGACCAAGATAATCGTTTTCTTCAATGGTCAGGATTGCCCGTAAAAGAATCTGATCCTGAAACCTCGCCATGGATTCATGTTTATTGGGGTTTATGGATGTCATACTATTCCTGCATTAAATTCTAGGTAAAGCAGTTTAAAATATCGGGAAGCATGATTAGCTTGACCTGTTCCCGTGGAGCCTGCTATTATCTAATATGAATATATATTTCTCATGGAATATGAATATTCAACATGATATCTGAACTGTCTTTTGACCTTAACACTTTGTCAGGAAGTTACCAAATTTGACTTAATTAAATGCTACCTTTCTCATTATGCCCTTTGTAACGGGATTTTAGGAGATTTGAGGCGATAAAGTTGGAAAAACTTTTCTTGAAATGGTCTCTAACAGTGATTTCTAAGCCATTTTTCATCCGTATCGAATGGCCATCAATGTAATCTATGTGATCATAGGATATGATGAAACTTCTATGAAACTGCAAAAAACCCTTTCTTTTATCTAATATGCCAAACATTTCACTCAGTGACATATAAGTGGTAATTTTTTTTGTGTTAGTATGAATAGTTACATAATTCAGCTTACTCTCCACAGCAATTACTGATTGGTAGCTAAGGCTGACAATCCTGTTATTATCCTCTTTGCTTTTTACCAAAAAGCAGTCTTGAGATAACCCATGCATTTCTTTTTTTGCCTCGGGAAAAAGTTTGTTCATCGCAATTATAAACTCTCCAAGCGTGTAGGGCTTTAAAAGGTAATCATCGGCATCCACTTTAAAGGCATCGTATCCGTATTTTGTGTGTCCGGTTGTAAAGACCAGTTTATTCGTTTTTGACCTGATTGCCCTTGAGAGTTCAATTCCAGATATCTTAGGCATATCGACATCTAAAAAAATGATATCTACCGATGCTTCAGACTGAAGTGCTTTGAGTGCCTCACTGGGATCGCTGTACGCTGAAACAAGCTGGAACCCAGGAAAAGATTCCAGGTATCGGCTTAACCCTGCGATTGCGTGGGGCTCATCATCAATAATTACACATCTGTACATATTCGAAAAATAGCTAAATATATACAATAATCCGCATTTGCAAATGTCTTTTCTAAGGAAGTCACTCAGATTGATTATAAATGTTGTTGGTTATGATTCTGATGTTTCAATGAGATCATAGACCAAACATTACTTATTAATTGCCATTTGCCCAGATTCAATCTTTTGTTCTTTACGGTATAAAAGATAAATTACCTTCCCTATCACCTGCTCCTTTTTGATGCCCCCAAAACTTCTGGAATCAGTTGACCTTGGGCGGTTATCGCCGACCATAAAAAAATAGTCTTCCCGAAAACGGTAATTTTTAGTTCCTCTGGCAATTAGTTTCTGTAATGCTGATTCCCCAATTTCTCTTTTGACTAATGAAGAATACAATTTAATATTAGCTTCATCCAATTTGATTACCAGGCCACGCTTTGGTACAATGTATGGCCCAAAATTCTTTAAATTCCAGTATCGGTGGTACTCCTGAAAAACAGATAAGTCAAATAGCTGTCCGGAATCCTGGTTTGAATTTGTGGGGAGGCTGCCATTGTATGCATCAGTAAGCCGTATGGTACTAGAAGGCTCTGGCGCGTGAGAATTGACACTTACTTTCCAGTCCGTAATCTGCACGGTATCACCTGCAACTGCAACACATCTTTTGATATATCGGTTGTCTGCATGAGCAAAGATTAAGATATCATTTCTACTTATTTCACCGATCCGGAAAATCTTGACCAAAACCCTGTCACCATCGGCAAGGGTATTGGACATCGAGGAATGGCTAACCCTGTAAATTTTGAAAAAGAACGATCCTAATATAAACAAACACAGAAATATGGCGAGAAAGAATGCGAATATCATTCTTCCTGGCCTACATATTAATTTAAACATAGTTAGTTTTCGGCTACGTAATGATCAAATAACTTCTGCGCTTTTTCGTTGTTAAATACGCCACCGAACAATACAATCTGACGCTTCTGATTCAATAAAATGGTATCATAAGTTTTCTCGTTTAAGGGAAAATTATTTTTCGTCTTGAATGCCCAGTATTCTTTTTCGAAATAAACAGGACTTTTGAAGTTTAATTTCTTAATTGCTTCGTCGACGTAAAACCGTGTCGGTCCGCTCGCCAGAAAGATGTAATCTACAGTAGGGTCATTTTTTTTTGCTATGTATTGCTGGGCTTGGGCAAGCTCCTCTATGCATTTGTCGCAGTCTGCCATAAAATAATGCAGTACCGTGTACTTCTTTTGGTTTGGGATAACATACCAATTTTCTTTGCTTAGCAAGGCTTTATTAACCAGTTCAATCTTATCTGGGAATAAAATTGTTTTCAAAAACCAGTCGCCCATAATTCTCTGGGCATCCTCTTTACTGCTGTTTTTGCAGGATACAGCAAAAAAAATGAA
The DNA here is from genome assembly GCF_058801365.1 of Pedobacter sp. GW822-FHT03F06. Taxonomy (NCBI): domain Bacteria; kingdom Pseudomonadati; phylum Bacteroidota; class Sphingobacteriia; order Sphingobacteriales; family Sphingobacteriaceae; genus Pedobacter; species Pedobacter sp. GW822-FHT03F06. The sequence goes on along the minus strand of NZ_JBXANE010000007.1, from coordinate 252,782 downwards.
GCAGATAAATGCGATTTTTTTTAAATTTTTCATTAGAGAGTTCTCAGAGGTTTGCATAAATTAGTTTGCCGTTTGATGGATTTACACTCCATATCTTACGCTTTTCATCGCCTTCTTCTATAGCAATTGTACAATAATTTTCTTTGATGGTGTAAAGAGCCTTGGGGTTGCCGTACCAGTCATATTCAAGTATTCTCGTGCCGCAGGTCATCATTTCATTTTCGCCTGAATAGAGGAAGTATATAGCATTCTTACCGGCAGACATTCCCATGTAGGCGAATTTTGTATTCTTATCCGGTACTGGTGTATACGACTTGCCTTCGTTTCTAAAAACAAAATGAGGATTAAACTTGTCAGGTCCCTGGATGCTTAATACGGGTTGAGTGCCATTAAAAAAATCAATCCGGTCAGTTGTAGTACATGCGACTACTGAGCGGTTCCTTTCTGGATTATGTATGACATTTGCCGAGTAGGCCATTGCCCGGATAAAGAAGGCCGAATTCGCATTCTCGGTTGGCCAATTAGCCGAATCATATAGGGGAAGTTCGCCAGATTTGTTGACTATTTCGGATCGATCGTTGAAATATATAAGTCTTTTTACAGGCTCAGCGTATGTTGTCGCGACAAAAAGGGTATCACATATCCATGACACGCTCTTTATTCCTTTTATACTATTTTTGAGAACAATCTCCTTTTCAGGTATATATTCTTCATTTTTAAGCGCCTGTGTAATGTTAATTTTGATTAATTTCCTTAACGTGATGTCTGTACACCAGAATTCATCCTTTTTAGTGGTCGGCAATATACTTGACACAGAGAGGCATTCGTTTTTTTCAACTCCCCTCAGCAGGAGTTTTTTGATCAGCTTTTTGGACTGGAGACCATATATATGGATAATGATCGAGTCACGAAGGTCTGATTTAACCAGAAAGGTATCAATCACTGCCAAATCCAGAACAGCCCCCAGTTGGGTATTTGTTTCTACAAACTGAAGTTCTCTTTGTTCAGGAAATGATGCTTGTGTTATAAATTTGACCTTATCATCTGCACTTTCTCCGGACCGCTTTTCTATACAGGATTGCAAAATCGCCGATAACATTATTAGCGTGGTGAGGATAGTTGAAAGTTTCATAACTGGTGTAAACGATTAAAATAAAAATGCCTGCAACAGGAATCAGTTGATTCCCAGCGCAGGCATTTCGTTAAACTGGACTAATCAACTGTTTCTTCTGTCTGGTCAGTTGCAAACGCATAACCTTGGTAGATGTTACCAGTTGCACTTGATTTACAATCAGAATTTGATTTTGGAACACATGCATCAGTTGCCTGAGCTGATAATTCTTTGAAGCTGCTCACCTCTGTTGAGAAACTGCCTACTGCTAAGGCTGCAACCATTAGTGCACCTCCTACTGAGAAAATAATTTTCTTTTTCATAATTATTGTTTTTGTTTTGATATTCAAATTTATCCGAATAAGCACACAAAACATACTGATTTAAAGTATATTAAGTATTTAAAGAGAATACACAGAATTCCTTGAAAACTGCACAGAATTTTTCATATATGTGATTTGAAGAGGTATAAAAAATACAGTCATCAGTTGTTATTCTTCTTTGATTTTCTCTTCCAAATCTGATTAATCGACGGTTTCTTCTGTTTCATCCCAAACCTCTTTGTAGCCTGGAAAAATTCCTGTTCCATCTTTCGAGACACAAACCGAGTTTGGGTCTGGAATACATCTCCCCGCTGCCTTTGCAGATAGTTCGGTTAGGCTGGTGTTATTGATTAATAAATTACTGAATGCCATGCCAGAGAGCATCAATAAGCCCCCAGCCAATAAAATAGTTTTCTTTTTCATAATTTTATTAGTTTTTTTATGTAGTCAAATTTACCTTAAGAACACGACCATAATCACTGATTTACAATACATTAAGTATTTCGGCAAATCTTTCAGAATTTATGGCTTATCCTACAGAATACTGCCTCATTGAGATTAAATAACTAATGAAAAGATCATTTTTTTAATCTATTCTGGTCTAAGATTTTAAGGGAGGCTAACTATTGTCTTCTGATTTTTTAGTATTTTACCGCTATGAAAAATATGGGATCCTATATCGCTTTAAGTATGGTCTACTTCTTATTCAGTTTTTCGACGGCTAAAAGCGATACCGCGGATGAAATGTTGAAAAAGTTAAGTTTGAAGCTTTCTACTCAAAAAAGTATCACCTATTATCAGAAACGAATAATCAATAATCCGATGGTTAGGGAAACCAGTATTTATGAAGGTGAGGTACATCTTGACTACCGTTATCCTGGCAGCGGTTTGGATTGTAGGTTCCAGTTTCAGAACGAACAATTTTTACTGGTGTTTAACGGAAGCGAGGATTTTGAATGCGATAAGGTTTCCAAAACCCTGATCATAAAAAAGCCCGAAGAATCTCTCTTTAATGGCTATAGTTTTCTCAATAACTCTTTATATACACTAAGAAAAGCATTGCCTGGAATTATTGAAAATAAAAATATTATTAAATCAATTGGGGACACAATAGTGGATAACATTCCCCTGATTCGAATCAGTTTTTCAATGCAGGAGACCCTCATTGATAATCTTGGAGATATAAAACCGATAGATAAGGGATTAGAAACAAGGTATCAGTTGTTGGTTGATAAACAAAATTATTTGCCTTACTTGTTTATCCGTCAAAATAATCGCAATAAATATTCAGTCAAAGTATTTTTTACGCAGATTAAAGAAGCAGACCAATCGCCTCCGGATAGTAGCTGGTTCTATTCAAATTATCAAAAGGAATATAAATTGGTGGCAGAAGAAAAGTTCAACCTGATTTTGCCCAATAGTGATGTAAAGGATTGGAAACTCCCATTAATCGGCTCTGCGGGTCAAGTATCCTTAAACAGTGATTATAAGGGAAAATTCGTTCTGATGGAGTTCTGGATTCGTAATTGTAGTTACTGCATCTCTGCAGTTGATGTACTCAATGGGATGCAAAAGCTCTACGGAAAGGAAAAGCTTGCCATCGTCGGGATCAACATACATGATCCCGAAAACCGCATAGCAGATTTCATGCAACAATATCAGGTGGCCTATCCAGTTGTTTCCGGAGGCGATGATGTTCGCAGGTCATTAGGGGTCGGGGCCTATCCAACTGTAGTGCTGGTAGGCCCCAATCGAAAGGTGATTCATGCTGGAATTTTAGATAAGGCGATATTACAAAAAGTATTAAAGGACAATCTTTGATTCTTTTATTATTTCACTTGGTCATCGTTAGAAATCACCCTTTTGCTTTTATCGACTGCTTTTTTTAGCTTCCCGAAACGATAACTCAGTGATAGAGAATAATTCCTGAAATAATTGTAATTAACTGAAGAAAGGGCAAAACTATTGGTTTGGGTATTGGTTTCAATCATCCTGAGTTTTTGGAATGGGTTGGTTACATTTGCCGAGATGTTGCCAGCGCCCTTCAGAAAATTTCTGCTTAAGCCCAGAGAGGAATAAAAGTAGTCATTTGCTTTCCCTTGCAAAATAATTGTGGGGCTGTAGTAGCCTCCATTTGCGGTCGCTCTCCAGTCCTTAAGAAATTTATAGGAAAGATAACCATAACTAAGTCCTTGGAATCCTCGGTTGCTCAGGGTCTCTCCATCAATCTCGCCCTGAAGTCTGACGTGGGTAACGCTGCCGGAAACGGTAAGGGTCAGCGCCTGAGATATGGGGTAACTGAAATTAAGATAGAGGTTCAGGTTTTTGTTGCGCCCAATATTCCTGTAGCTTGATATACTGATCGTATCGATTAGGTAGGAAGAGATCGTTTGGATGGTATTTCTTGCAAAGGAATAAGACATATTTAGGCTTAAGGAGATTTTTTTGAAATAACTATAACTGATTTCAATATTATTATTCAACACTGGCTCCAGCATCGGGTTCCCTGTGCTATAAAAGCGCGAATTTGATTTGTCAACAAAGGGGTTAAGCTGCCTAATCCCTGGTCTTTGAACACGTTGGTTAAAGCTTAGATTAATGTTACTGTTGTTTGCAAAAATGCGTTGTATGGAAATCGTTGGCAGAAGGTTATAATAATCCTGGGTAAAGTTTTGATTTGAAATTTCCAGGCTTCCATTTAATGAAGTTCCCTCAAACCTGAGCCCTAAACCAAAACCCCATTTTTTCAGTTTATAACGGTAAGCGTTATAGGCGCTATAAATCTGCTGACTGTAATCAAAATTCCCCATTTCGGAGACATTAGGATCAATATTATTCTGATCGGTGTTGTAGCTTTCGAATAGACTGATGCTTTCACTACCTCGTCGGATGTATTTAATGCCGAATTCAGTATTTATCTTACGATAAGGCTGAACATAATCAATCTGAACGGTGTTTTCAGAGGAAGCATAATCGTTTCTCTGATTTGGTGCGATTGCAGTTCCAGTTGTTCCGCTGAGTAATTCATTCAATATATCCTCCCTGTTCCTATATGACATAAAACGGTAAGAAAAGGTCAGTAGTTTATTTTTTTTGTTTTTAAAGCCTAGTTGGTAGTTGAGCGTGATATCGACCCCATGATCTTGTGCTTTTTTGCTATTGGCTAACTGATAGCCCTCCAGTAAATTGTGATTGGTGTCGAAAATAGATGTTGATTGATCATTGATTCTCTTGGAGCTGCTAGGTGTGAAACCAAAGGAACTAGTGATAAGGTTTAAGCTGTCGATAGCATAGCTAAGATAAGTAGTAGAATAAATTGAATTCCCTGTAAATGAACCGGTTCCGGTTTGCTGCAGATCAGAAAACACTGGTTCTTTTCCTAACAATGATTTCGTAAAACCGGTTTCTGGTGCGTTTTCACTTGAACCACTGATAAAAACCGTTGCGCCAAATTTTGATTGACGATAATTTAATGATCCATTTGTATTGGAGAGTAGTTTTCCGACACTAGCACCTACACTGGCATTATATCCATCCGATAAGCTTTTTTTCATAACAATATTGAGTATTCCGGTAAGTCCCTCTGAATCGTACTTTGCCGGTGGAACAGTGATGACTTCTATTCGGTCGATGTTGGCAGCCGGAATGCTCTTGAATATATCCCTTGGATTTCGTACGAAGAGAGATGACTGGCGGCCGTCTAAAAGGACTCGAAAATTGGAATTTCCTTTCATTTGGACCTCATCATCCGCTGTCAGAGAAAGTAAAGGTACTTTTCTGATTATATCAAACAAACTAACACTTTTGCTATCCGGGTCAGCTTGTACATCGTAGATAATGCGATCAATATCCTGTCTAATGAGGGGCCTTGAGGAATTAACAGTTACTTCTTTTAAATCTGTTGTACCTGCTTTGAGTTTTATATCTTCGATATTTAAAATGCCTTCCTTTTTCTGGAGCCTGGAGATATCTACGTATTTTTCCTGATAACCCACTATGGTGATAATTAACGATTGGTAAACTGAACTGCTAATAACTAAATGATACTCCCCCTTTTGATCTGTTGTTGTTGTATTTAATGTGGCTTTTTTTCCATCTATAAGCCTTACGGTTGCTAATTTGATAGGCGTTAAGGAAACAGAATCGATGATAATTCCACGAATGCGGATTTCGGACTGTTGTGCTTTAGAGATAATAGTCAAATGGATCAAGAATATAAGAACAGAGACTTGCTTAACGGGCTTCATTTTTAACATTGTTGTATTAGTAAATCATTGCAATTAATTTTTTCAGGGATATGGTAAAAGGTATTGTCATATCACCGTGAAGCTTTAAGCTTTTCTCTTTTTTATTGATGTTTTTGATATGGTACATATTAACCAGGTAAGATTGATTAACTCTTATGAATTCAGGCCTTGCAAGATCTTTTTCGAATTTTGCTAATGATTTGACTAGCAGATACTGATCTCCTTCAGACAAATGCAGGTGGGTATAATAATTGTCGGATTTACAGAAAATGATATCCATAGGGTCAACCAGGTGGATAACATTGTTGTGCGGAACAACAAGCCTTTGGGTTTGAGTCATATTATAGAAAATAAGCGTTAAAAATCTATTAGTTATTGTAATTCTCTTTGAGAATTGTTTTCCCAGTTGAAACAGCGTGGATCAGTGGAAAAAGGAAAAGACGTAGGGTAAAAGAGCATATCGTTTTCATAGTATTAAACTTATCTAGTTTTTAACTTAGATGATAATATTTTATACATATAGGTGATTTATCTATATCAGCGAGTGAAACTCAGGGAATTCGATACTAATTTGAAATATTGATTCTTATTTATTTTATTTTTTCTGTAATTACACTCGTACTGCGTGAAATACAATTAGGATTATTATCAGTGTCTCTTCCTGCTATAGCTTGTCATTAAAAACTGAAAAATGGCAACAAAAAGCAAACACTAGACAGAGTTAGCAAAACTTTAGGCATCCAAAAAGTAAGGATTAAGAACTTTCTTATCCCTTACCTAAATTCGACTTAAAATGTGACTGACGTTCAGGAAACCCAATGTTTTCTGGATTTTCTTTAGAAGAATATTGATTTTTTCGTCGCGCCAGACGGGGTGAATTTTGGTTCCTGGGGCGTTTAGAGGAAGACTCTTGTCAGCGTTACTGAACCAAAAAAGCAGCTAAATTGCTGCTTTTCAGTTCGATAAATTTATCTGTGGAGAATATCGGATTCGAACCGATCACCTCTTCACTGCCAGCGAAGCGCTCTAGCCAAATGAGCTAATCCCCCAATTTTAAATATTCAATAACCAAAAAAATTAAATAATCATTCAGTAATTGAAACAAGCTTCCTGCCTGAGCAGCAAAAATAGCAAATACTTTCTCGAATGCAAATCATAATTCATTTTTTTAATTAATCTTTAGGTTTAAAAGCCAACATGGCCATTAAACAGATTACAGTAAAAACCGATTGCATAGGATAATTGATAAACAGAAAAAGTACAAATGTGGCAATAAGTAACAGCACAAAAAACATAATGGCCTTAAAAGCGGTATCCATAAAACACATCGCTACAATGGCCAAAAGATAAAAAGGAATAATAACGGCAGCTATAAACATCACCGAAAATAAATTCCTAATATTAACCGAACATTAATTATCCTTTAGGTTTAATTCCTTAAAGTTTTGAATTAAATATATTCGTTAACCTCTTTTTTGTTTAATAATTCCTGATAGGCATCTACAAACTGTGCAACGTTATAACCATCCATCAAGGCATGGTTTACATGTATAGAAACCGACATTATTTTTCTTCCGTTTTCATCCCTAACCTTACCAAAGGATATTTTAGGACAGCTATCCTGATAAGCAAAATTGCGGGCATGCGATAAGGAAGTAAAATTTAACCAGGGCAAAGCCGAATAGTGAATTACATTTTCGCCTGATGAGGAAGGGATTAAACCTGTGCCGGTCTGTACCTTTTCGATCTCTTTGTTGGCTGCTGTTCTAAAATCTTCAAAATCCTTGTAGAAATCCATGTAGCCAAATCCAAATGTACCATTTGGTCTGTTGATGGTAGCCGCGGCATTTACACTATTGTATTTCCAAACTTCGCCATCAATAATGCGGTAACAAAAAGGTTCTATCCGATTTGCAGCAACCAGCGATTTGTGCAGATAAAGCAGGAAAAAAGAAATGTTATTTTCTTTTGCTTCTTCGTAGGTAGCAGTACAGTCTACCTCTACGGTTACGCCAAAGAAAGGTTCATCAAAGGCGCTAAAAAATTTAAAATGATCTTTTCTGATCCAGGTGTTTATATCTATTTTTTCTTTCATTCAATTAATTTTGGCAAAATCTCAGATAGGCTTTCCATCTGATAAAAATTTACATGTTCAATGGTGTGATCGATATGCTCATGCACCCATGTGGTATGGAATGGGATGTGAACTGCATGTCCGCCAATATTTAGCACCGGTAAAACATCCGATTTTAAGGAGTTGCCCAGCATTAAAAACTCCTCGGGTTTACAATCCAGGTGTTTGATCAGTTTTTGATAATCTTTTTCCTGTTTATCGCTCATGATTTCGATATGGTGAAAATAGTGATCAAGTCCTGATTTGGTGAGCTTACGCTGTTGATCGAGCAGGTCGCCTTTCGTGGCAACCACTAATCTGTATTTTCCGTGCAGGGCTTTAAGTACATCTTCTACCCCATCAAGCAGTTCGACTGGTTTATTGAGCATTTCCTGTCCAAGTGCTATCGCTTTACTAATCACTATAGGATCTATTTTACCATCAGTTATTCTCAAAACTGTTTCGATCATGCTCAAAACAAAACCCTTGATCCCGTAGCCGTAAAGTGGTAAATTGGCAATCTCTGTTTTGTAAAGTTCGGTAAGGACGCTATGATGGGGCATAAAATCTTCTAAAAGACCTGCAAACTGTTCTTCCGTTTCGCGGAAATAAGGTTCGTTTACCCAAAGGGTATCATCAGCATCAAAAGCAATTACGGTAATTTGATTTTTCATTGTTATGCTTACTTTTAATGCGACAAAAGTAACGCAACTAAGACTGCTAAAAAAGGACATTTGTCTTGACTGAAAAATATGCTACGAACCAATCTTACTTTCTTATCCTTTATCGAACGTTTTTGTACCGAAAGTGAAGAGGGAACCATTACACTTAAAAACTTTAAAGCGGGTTATAGATTTATTGAACAGGGAGAAAAAATAAACAACATTTACATCATTAAGGATGGGATTAGCAAATGTTTTATTTCTGAGGAAAACGGCAAGGATTTTATTATCGAATTTTTAGGTAAGGGCGAGGTGGTTGGCGAATTAGAAGCTTTAAAAAAGATGGATTGTTTGTGTAACGTAGCAGCAATAAGTGATGTTACAGCCTACGTTATCCCTAATCACCTATTCCTTTCCCTGATTAATAAAAGTAGCGAATTTACTACAATCTTACTCCAGGAATTGTCTACCAGAATTATACAAACCAGTACACGGGCATCCTTCCAACAGCTATATACCTTAGAATATGCACTTTTAAAATTGCTTAAACTACAGGCGGATGAGCATATCTCCATCTCTAAAGAAGACATGGCTGCCTACCTGGGCATCTCCGTAAGAAGCTTTAACAGAAGCTTAAAGCAGGTGATAGATAAAGGTGGTTTTGATACGCCCGAATTTAAAAACATCCTACAGCTAAGCAACATGAAAAAGCTGCTCGAAAGATTAAAATAATCAACGTATTTATGGTATAATTATTGCTCAGAAGATAATTTTAAAACTAGCTGTAACGTTTCGGTAATCCGACCCGTTTATATAGTAAAAAATTAAGCGCTGTTTTTGCGCATATGACGACACACAAATAACCATATATACAAATGAAAAACTGCAACTACCAATTCACCTTAAGATTTCCAAGTTAATCGATATTGAGGAGTGGTATCTATTTAGAATGGATCGCTCTGCAATGTATTGATATCCTTAATTATCATTTAATAAAGCCTATGGCAATTGCCCATTCGCGATAATTGATTTCAGCTAATCTTAACAAAACATGAGTGCTTATATAAACATTTACACCAATTCATTAACAGACGATCTTATCCCAACAATTTTAAAACGTTTAAATGAACATGAAAATGTTCTGGATATTAACTCCTCTTTTTCATTTAGAAACCCGAATGGAAACTTGCCAATCGTTTTTAAATGGGACAAACCCAGTTTGGAAATATTTAACGAAAATAACCTAAAACTAAATTTTAGCGTATCCCTTAAATTATTCGACCTTAAGGAGTACAAGAAAAAGCTTTTTAAAGACAAAATCATCAAACAGAGTTTTGTACAAAAGATACTGGGGTTATTTAAAAAGAAAAAAAGAAAGGTTGCAAAACCTGTAAAACTGAGCGCAGAGGTTGAAGCTCAGCTTCAAAATTATAATAAAGTATTTTCTTTAAAATATCATTCGGGTGATGTTTTCGAAAATCACTTTGCAACCTTAATCGGTGCAATTATTACCGAGCTAACTAATGGCGTTTGTCATTTTACCCAAGAAAACATGTGGTATGATGCTAAAAATGTATTAAGAGAATCGTTGGTTAACTTATACACACTTGAAGAACTGCCAAACCACATCAATAAGAATGCAGTAGCAGTTGCGAGCTAAAAACCAATTAAGCCAATATCACTACCTGTTAAGCAATTAGGATTGTTGATATTGGCTTTTTTTATGGTGATTATTCTTAATGGCCTTAGTTCAATTGCTGAATCAATATTCTTCCCTAAAGGAGATAAGCCCTTATCCTTAAAGCTACAGGATAAGTGACGATATCTACATCACTCCCTTTTTTTAATCTCCATATTAGATTTCTTCTCCACTCCCGTTAAACCATGAAACATTTAAGCGTAAAACTTGTTAGTGTAAACTAATAAGAAGAAAATATGTCTGATATTTTAACTATAAATGGAAGTGCCAGGTTAAACGGAAATACACAACAGTTTATAAACAAACTCACCCAGGAATGGATTTACAACACCTTTTATTATGACAGCTAATTATTTGGCAATGGATTTTAAGGGTCATGTTTATTTCAATTCGGACCTAACAATTACCAATGAAGAACTTGCCGAAATCAGGAAATCTTTTTTTAGTTTTATATCAGTTTAGGTACCTTTTATTTAACACTTATCATAATTTATATATCCCAAAATTCTATTTAAAGCAAAAGCATGAATGTAGAAGAAGTTTTTAAGAACAACGAAAAATGGATTGCCGAGAAACTGGCCATTAATCCTGATTATTTCACTGAATTATCTAAAGGTCAGAGCCCTGAGTTTTTGTACATCGGCTGTTCAGATAGTCGGGTTACAGCAGAAGATTTAATGGGTATACAACCAGGCCAGGCTTTTGTACACCGAAATGTAGCCAACCTGGTAAACAACGTAGATTTAAACGTGATGACGGTTTTAAATTACGCGGTACGCCATTTAAAAGTTAACCATATTGTGGTTTGCGGCCATTACAATTGTGGAGGCGTTAAAGCAGCCATGCAGCCTGCAGATTTGGGCATATTAAACCCTTGGTTAAGAAATATCCGCGATGTATATCGCATCCATAAAGACGAACTGAATGCCATTGAAGACGAAAGTCTTCGTTATAACAGATTGGTAGAACTCAACGTTCAGGAGCAATGCGTTAACCTGTTAAAAACCGCAGCAGTACAGGAGGCCATTGCCGAACGGGGATTAACCGTTCAAGGTTGGGTATTTGATATCCACACTGGTCGCTTAATTGACCTGAAGATCGATTTCGAAAAGATTCTGAAAGATATTAAGGAGATTTATAACCTTTATTAGTCCATAGTCATAAGTCCGAAGTCTTAAGTCCTAACGACATAAAAACCCCCGCAAGTTTAAAACTTACGGGGTTTTATTATCTTCGGATTACTACGCTGGACTTCTGACTCAAGACTGAGGACTTCCGACTCAAGACTGACTAACGTCCCATCCAACCGCCATCAACGGTCAAAATTGTTCCGTGAACATAATCGCTGGCAGGTGAGGCCAGGAATAATGTTGGTCCTTTAAAATCTTCTGGTGTTCCCCATCTTCCGGCAGGAATACGCGATAAGATAGAAGTGCTTCTATCCTGATCTTCGCGTAAAGCAGAAGTATTATCTGTTGCAATATAACCGGGTGCAATTGCATTTACATTTACGCCTTTTGATGCCCACTCGTTTGCAAAAGCTTTGGTTAAAGATGCGATTGCACCTTTACTTGCTGCATAACCGGGAACAGTAATTCCACCCTGGAACGACAGTAAGGATGCCGTGAAAATTACTTTTCCGCTTCCTCTTGCAATCATTTCCCTTCCGATTTCGCGGGTTAAAATAAATGGTGCAGTTTGGTTTACCGCAATTACTTCATCCCAATACTCATCCGAATGCTCAGCAATTGGCTGACGTAAAATCGTTCCGGCATTATTGACCAAAATATCGATAACCGGATGATTGGCCTTTACCTGAACGGCGAAAGCCAGTGTATTTTCGCGTTTACCAAAATCGCACTGGTAAGCATAAAACTTTCTACCCAGTGCTAAAACTTCTTTTTCTATAGCGCTACCTTCTAATTCAAGACTGGCAGAAACACCGATAATATCGGCACCTGCTTCGGCCAAAGCTAAAGCCATTGCTTTTCCTATTCCTCTTTTACAACCGGTAACTAATGCAGTTTTACCTGCTAAATTAAATATGTTAGACATGTTCTTTATTCTATGATGCATTTAAAAAGCTCTCTCTCCCGAAAGTTCAGGACTGTGCTCCAGTCGAGATGACGAGTGTAAATTTATTTCAGTTCGGTGATGGCACAGTGATCCATATCGCCATAATCTAAATTTTCGCCAGCCATACCCCAAATAAAGGTATAGTTGCTTGTGCCTGCACCTGAATGGATTGACCAGTTCGGCGAAATAACCGCCTGATCACTTTGCATCCAGATGTGGCGGGTTTCTTGTGGCTGGCCCATAAAGTGGCAAACACTCTGCCCTTTCGGAACTTCGAAATAGAAATAAGCTTCCATCCTCCTATCATGTGTATGTGCAGGCATGGTATTCCAAACACTGCCCGACTTTAACTCGGTCATACCCATTTGCAATTGGCAGGTTGGCAAAACACTGTTCACTAACAATTTATTTATTATCCTATGGTTTGCAGTTTCAGGCGTGCCCAATTCTACAATCTCTGCTTCCGCTTTGCTTACTTTTTTGTTAGGATAAGTGTGGTGTGCAGGGGCAGAATTAATGTATAACTTAGCCGCCTCACCTGGTATGGCAGATTCAAAAAACACTTCTTTTGTACCCTTACCAATGTACAAAGCCTCTTTATAATCCAGTTCGTATTTTTCGCCGTCAGCGGTAACGATTGCTTTTCCACCTACATTGATAATACCCAGTTCCCTACGCTCTAAAAAGTAGGTCGCTTTTAAATCATCAGGATTTGGAAGTGCTATTTTCTGATCAACAGGCATTGCACCACCAACAATATATCTGTCAAAATGAGATAAAGTTAGGTTTACCTGGTTGGCCTCAAATACGTTTTCGATCAAGAAATTATCCCGCAAAGCTGCGGTATCCATTTGTTTAACTTCTTTAGGGCTTTGCGCGTAACGGCTTTCGAATTTGTTCATTGGTTAAAAATTGAGTTTTGCGATGGGACCTGAACCGATATCAGATCCTATCCGCAAATATATTTATACGATACTTATTATTTGTATTAATACTCAACTTTATAATCCTTTTTTATCGTTTCTCCACTCCAGGCTTTTAAACTGGTCCAGGGTGCGGGTGCATCTGTCCAAAATTTATTATCGGCAGGTAAACCCAAGGTTAAAAAGCCTAAGGTGGCCATGTATAAACTTCCGGTAGAAGTATAGGTATCAGCCACTTCTGGTTGATGACCGTTAAAACCAAGCACCAACCATCCGTTAGCATCAAAATTTTGCTTTCCATCGTACAATTTATGCATTACAGCCGTTAAGCCGCCACGAACTTGTGATGGTTTTACATATTCAGGCAATTTCTCTATTAGCGCTGTTTGCGCCAGGGCCTGAAAGGCAGCTGTGCGGTAAGTAATGGAACGGCCATAAGCTGGATAAGTACCTTCTGGTGAGATAATCCTTTCCAAATATTCAGAATAACGCACCATTCTTTTCAAGGCTATATCATAATCGGCTTGAGACGCCCTTTTTTTATCTACCAATACCTTTAAAAGATCAACCAGCATGGGGTGAATCACGTAAGAGTTATAATAATCCATGCTAAATTTTTCGCCGTCACTGTACCAGCTATCACCAACGTACCATTCTTTCATTTTATTGATCGAAAACTGAACGCGGGCAGGATCATACTGCTCGCCGATGCTCAATAGAAAACCTTCGGTTAAGCCCGAAAACAAAAGCCAGTTATTATAAGCACCGCTGCGGGTACGTAGCGATTTAAACTCTTCTATAAATCTTTTTTTGGTCAGCTCATCAAGTGGTTCCCAAAGTGCCTTTGGTGCGCGCAAGAAAGCGTGTGCAACATAAGCCGCATCAACAATGGGCTGACTTTCTGAGCGATAACTGATATAATCAGGACTCTCGGGATTTACCGAATTGGCCAAAGCTTTCAAAAGTTCGGTACGCATGGTTTTTCTAAGTTTACCTTCTGCTGTGTCATCATCAGGCAAAGCCAGCCATGGTGCAACTCCTGCAATGGTACGTCCCAGTGCCTCAAGATATGTCACTTTAGCCGCATTTAAGCCATAGCCCGGGGCTTTTTCTAATGGCATATTCTTTTTTAAAGTTTCATTAGCCAGGTTATGGATTACCGGGTAAGCGATGCGGTTTAAGGTTTTAACCCAAAAAGCACGGTCTTCAGCACCTGTTGTAGGTTTCTTTTGTGCATTTGCCAACTGAGAAAAAATCAGCAGGGCAGAAAAAATCAGTTTGTATTTCATTATAATTGTTTTAATCAATTTTGTAAATAGCTTAAATTCCATTGATATACAATGAAGTGACGATGACAAGCTGAGGGGGAGTCGTCATTGCGAGAAGGCTTTTTCAGCCGACGAAGCAATCTTACAACGATCGCTATTAGCGTGCGCTTTAAGATTGCTTCGTGCCTCGCAATGACGACTCTTTTTTATTGAAATCCTCTCATTTATCAATCTTTACAAATACCATTTTTTATATCTCGCCAAAGCCTCTAAGTAGTAGTAATCGGCATAAACCAAAGGCACATCTATTTCGCTGTTTAATGGATAAGCTCCGGTGCTGTGCATTAACAAAAAGCCTCCGTTTTCACCTAATTTAGCATGATAAGCACTGCTCGAAAGCGAATAGATCATGGTTTCTGCCGCAGATTTAAATTCAGTTTTCTCGCTTCCTGAAGTGTACTGACCAAGCTCTAACAATGCCGAAGCCATAAGCGCACCTGCAGAAGCATCGCGTTTGGCAAAAGGAATACCCTGCGCATCGAAATCCCAGAAGGGTATTTTATCGGCAGGTAAATTGGGATGATTTAATATAAAGTGTGCAATACCTTTTGCCTGTTTTAAATAGATAGGTTTTTTGGTAAAACGGTACATCATAGTATAGCCATACAAAGCCCAGCCCTGCCCACGCGACCATGCAGAACAGTTTGCGGCACCCTGCCATGTGGCTTTCCTGATTACTGCTCCGGTTTCCGGATTATAATCGACCACGTGAAAAGAACTGAAATCGGGACGGAAATGGTTTTTTAAAGCCGTGTTGGCGTGGATAACCGATATTTCTTTATACTTTTTATCGCCACCATTATCGCTTACCCAGTTCATCATTTCCAGGTTCATCATATTATCAATAATTACCGGACACTCCCACAGTTTGCTTTTGTTCCATGATTGGATCGATTTTACCACCGGGCGGTACCGCGTTGCCAAAGATTCTGCAGAACGCTGAATCACAGCCTTGTATTCTGGTTTGCCGGTTAAACGGTAAGCATTACCAAAGCTACAGAACATCATAAAACCCAAATCGTGGTTTCCCGTATAGGTCTGGTTTGGTTCTATTACTTTTAAGGCTTTCTCAGCCTCTTGTTTAATATCTGCATTTTTGGTCTGTTCGTATATATACCACAAACTGCCAGAATAAAAGCCACTGCACCACCATTTAATATCGTAATTTACGGGTTTTCCATTTTCGAAAGTCTGAGGCGTTTTCCCTTCAGGAATATTTTTACCCAGCACTTTATACTGATCGACGGCGAATTTAAATTCATCGTTAATTAACTGGGCCATCGGCTTTTTCTCGGTCTGGGCAAATGAAACTGAACTGCCAAGCATCAGCAATGCGACAGCGAAATTGATTTTTTTCATAATTTAATAGTCTGTGTATTATTCTTTAATTTTAAAATTCGCCGTTGCACCCGCAAAGGCACCGGTTGGCAAATTACAATCTATACTTTTTGATTTCGATAATCCTGGCAGCTTTAGCAACACCTTGATGCTTGCATTTTCCTGTGCGGGATCTGCGATATATAGCATAGGGTTTTTACCGTTTAAATCTTTAATGTAAACCGTACACGGCTGATCTACCTGAAGCGAAAGGCCATTGGCAGCCAGTGTTCCCGCTTTATAAAAAACGGCCTGCAACATGTCCAGTCCAGTATGTTTTACAGCCTGCAGTTCGTCAGTGTTTTTCAATATCTGGATCATCGATCGGTTATATTTTTTTAAAGCTGCAGCATCAACCCCTGGCACAACTAGGTATTGATAGCTGGCATTCTGAGGATTTTTCCCATGATTTAACCAGATTTTAAATACGTTATGTTTCAGTTCGTTCTTGCTTTGAAAATGATTGATGCGGTACCAGTTTCCGGTTTGTGCTTTGCTGCTGATTTCTAAATTCCCACCTTGGGGAAAAATATACCCAATGCTATCATGAATTGTCCAAATCTCACCTTTACCATTGGCCTGTGCTCCATTTGAAGAAGCCACATCGCCCCTTAACCAGGCCTGATTAATTGTTGTGGTGATATTTTCTTTTGTACTGCTCTTAATTCCAGCACCCAGGCACACCACTTCCCGATCAAAAAAGAACCATGCTTTTTTTGCCTGAACGCTGTCGTAATTTAAATCATAACATGAAACGCCATAAATGCCATCGCTAACTCCTCCAACAAATTTGGTTGTACCCGGAATTCCCCATTCCTTTAATACTGTTGACCCATTATCATCAGGATAATCTCTGCTGGTGGTTCCCGGGATTTTATCCCACTCCCAAACGGGCATCAGGTTGGCATATTCCGATCCGCTGCGCTGGATATTGGTCGCCCCATCGGGGAGAAATTTCCCCAATATGTTTTCGTTGTTGCCGCGTTCTGTCCGTAAAGTCCGGGTTGAAGCCGTTTGTACGCTGAAAGTATACGCCTTACGAAGATGCAGCGTGTAACCACTTTTCCAATATTGGCTATGTGACGCTGTTATCCCATAATCAACAGGTTTTTTCCGTGCTGTTCTTAATGCTGATGCATCCCAATAGGCGGCATTTTCGGGATCAAACAGTTTAATCTTTCCTACCATTCCGCCCATCCCGCTACTTAAAGAATCTTTACGGCTAATTCCTCGTCCACGTACATTAAAATCGTAAAACGATCCTCTTACCGTCATCAGAAAGGTGTTTTTAAGGTAATTGACTAAAATGGTCAACTGAGCTTTTGGCAAGGCATATTCCGTTTCTCTTAAATAAAATGCTGCATTAACCGAATTACCGGCAAACACCCGCCCATAACTGGCAATCGCCTGTTGTTTTCCATGCTGATAATAACTACCATCCACCTGAATGCCTTCTCTTCCATCTGCAATAGCAATAGGTTCAAATAAATATTTAGCGGCAGAATCTAAAGTTGCCTTGTTTTGTGTTAAACAGGCACGGTACAGATAGTGCAAAGCCTCATCAGAGGTATTGGCACCATCGCCGGTTTTTAACTTTCTGATCATTCTATTGATCAATGCCTTTTCCAACTCCACAGGAAGTTGCGTTTTCGCATTCCGCATCAAAATCAACGTTTGGCCAATGGCCTGGGGATAAAAAATATCATTATACCACCAGTTTTTGTTCTTCGGATTTTTATCCAGCCAATGCTGCAAAGATTTAACAATCGCGCCATATAACTCAACATTTTGATATAGCTTATTTGATGGACGGATATAAGCACTTGCCATATCTTTTATCCTGTTTAGCGGATCGTATTGTGCATCTGCATAGTTAATATCGGTCCAGCTTCCATCTGACTTAAGTGCAGGTAAGTTTTTAGTTATCCTTTTTGTTAGCACACCATCATTTATCCCTACTTGCAAATCCTGATTGATGCGCTCCATAATAATGGCATAGGTTTTTTGTTGTGCCCTTGCAAAAAGGCAGCTTAAACAAACAAAAACTACTGATAACCATATTTTCAATCCGCTACTTTTCATGCTAGCCATCATTTTTTACTTTTTAAAGGAGATTTATAAATCCTAACATAATCAACCTCATATTTCAATGGTAAAATCTCTTCCTTTAAAGGCCCGCCCAAAGTTCCCTGCCTGCCAAGTGCCAGGTTAAGCAGCAGATAAAATTCTTTCCTAAAAGGATTACCCACTGCGTTGTCTGCTTTCTTAATATCAAATACCATATATTTTAAATCATCATAATAGAACTCAATTTTATCCTGATCCCAGTTAATGGCATATACATGGAAGTCTTGCCAAGGCTTGCCAACCACTGGTTTTTCACCCTGGTATTTATAATTATTGGTAGAATCTGTATAATGTACCGTTCCGTAAACCTGTGTAGAATCTTTGCCCACAAATTCCAGAATATCAATTTCACCGCAATTGGGCCATTTTACCGGCCCACGGTTGGTACCCAGCATCCAAATGGCCGGCCACGCACCAACACCCTTACATACTTTCGCCCTGACCTCTATCCGGCCGTATTTAAAATGCTGCTTCCCTAAGGTTATTACACTAGCCGAGGTAAAATGTGCACCTTCAAATTCTTCCTTTTTTGCTTCTATCACCAGGTTTCCATTTTCTACCCTGGCATTTTCCAATCTGTTCTTCGTATAAAACTGTGGTTCTTCATTCCGTACAAACCCTTGTTCGTAATTCCATTTTTTAGCATCAGGCAAACCTGTATAATCAAATTCATCACTCCAGATCAATTTTCGTTTTATGCCATCGCTTTGCGCAAAACAGTTAAGGGCAACCATACAAAACATCGAGATTAATAGTTGTTTATTCATAAAAAGATATAATGTAAACACGACCTGCGTTAAAATGAGTTAGGCAGCTGTGTTTGTTGTTAAAGGATAACCTTAATATTAAATTCCTTTGTAGTTGCTTTACGCTCGTTGGGGTTAACATTATAAGCCACAAAAGTTGCCCTGTATTTACCCACGGCAACATATTTATAAGCATATGATGTGGTGGCAGATGCTGTAATATTTTTTACTGTAGCAGTTGCAATATCAGGCGATACCCGCCCAACATACAGAGCCTTACTCACTATCCAACTGGTATTTGTTGGAAGCGTTGCCGCACCACCAACAATGGTAAGTGCAGTGGTAGTGGCTACCCATCGCGCACTTGCCGGTGTCCAAACGTTACCATAACGTGTCCAGTAAGCATTATCATTTGCTAATGAACCCAAATTATAGCTGTAATCGCCCAATACATTGTTTACAGTATAGTTGGTAATGGTCCAGGTGCGTTGCGTTGAGCCTGTTACGCCCGAATATTTAAAAGCAATAAAAAGCGAATCGTTTACACCATTTACCAGATCAGCCAAATCAACATTACCTGTATTTACTGCGGTAGCGCTGGTAGCCAGAGGTGTCCGGGCAGTAATGTTTGTCCAGGCTGCATTTACAACCGTTGCCGAATCTCTGGAAGGCAGCTTATTGGTAGCCAAAACCTGTAAAGTATTGGTTTGTGTGCCAAACTGGGCAGTGCTTGTAAAAGATAATGTAGGTATACCCTGTGCTATTGCCCTATCGCGATATTCGTATTTATTGCCTGTAGTACCGCCCCAAAAAACAATGTTATCGGCGTAACCATCGAGCGCAAACTTACAGGTATCGCCCAGTTTAAAAACCAGGGTATCGCCAATTGTAGCACGCGCATTGATCAGATTAATGCCTGCAGTTGGGGCATCAGTTGTGAGGTCTTTCTTGCATGCTGTAAAAAACAAAACTACAAGCGCACCTATATTGAATAGATATTTCATCTTCTTTTCCATTTTGAGGTTAATTAATATCCTGGATTTTGAGTTAAAGCCTTGTTTAAGTTTAACTCGTAAGTTGGTTTGGGGAGCAGTACATGTCGTTGGGTAATCCCGGTAATTCCGCTATAACCAACGGCGTTTCCTGTTGTTGCCGAAACCCCGTTAGCTACTGCATAGTTAGCAAAGGTTTGCATATCACCCACAAAGTTACCCCAACGGATAAGATCGGCTTTACGGTAAGCTTCGAAGCACAATTCGCGCATACGCTCATCCCTGATAGCGAGTTGAAAATCGGCTTTGTTTAGCCCTGGAGTTAACAGGTATTCACTTCCACTGGTAATGCTTGCGGTTGCGGTTGCGGTTACACCACTGGTTGGCGCAGCAATGCTTACCGTTGGTGCAGTAGTAAAATAGGGCCCTGCAGCTGTTAGGTTTCCTCTGCTGGTTAACTTAATCCCGGTTACTGCGCCACTGGTAGATACCACAGCAACAGCCGTTGCACCCGAGCCACCACCACCGCTAATGGTTACCGCCGGTGGGTTAGCAGCACTATAACCCGAACCTCCGTTAACCACTGTAATATTTTTCACAATATTGCCATACATCGTTCCGTAAGCTCTTTTTCTTACCTGGTTAATGGCATCGTAGGCCGCTGCCGTTGGACCATTAACCTGATTTTCGGCTTCTGCTTTCATCAATAACACATCCGAATAACGGATTACAGGCCAGTTGATGTTATAAGTACCCAAATTCCTCGACGCTTCCGGGCAATATTCGCGGCGGAATTTCCCACACATCATTTGCCATGGATTTGGCTTTTCTGTTTTACTCCTTACACCGCTGGTTGTATTTACCGTCCAGATAAAATCAGCACAATTCCAATCTCTTCTGGTATCTAACGATGCTTTGTTTACCAACGTGCTGGTGGGCTCCACTTCATAACTATCAAATAACTTTTTGGTGGTTTGTACCCAGCCAACCGCAGCATAAGAGGCAGGGTCGAAAGTTCCGTTAACGGTAAGAATAGCCGATTGGATACCCACAAAGTTTCCGATATCGTTACCGGTTTTATTGGTTACGCCAGCGGCTGCACCTGCCGATCCCCATTCTAAAATGTCTTCCTTTACATCATACTTATCCTGACATAAATTGATAAAAACCTGCTTATAATCCGGATTTAAGCCGTGTAAGCCAGAATTGATTACTTTATCAGCATACGCAACTGCATCGGCATATTTACTGGCGTCATTGGTTGGATAACCTGCCCAATACAGGTAAACGCGCGCCAACATGGCTTGTACAGCCGTTAGGGTTACCTGATCGTTATAACCAAGGCTCGTGGCTGTTCTACCTTGCAATAAAGTTTCAGCTTCTTTTAAATCGGCCACAATCTGCGCATAAACCCCTGCCTGAGGTGATGCCGGAATATTGGTTTCGGCAATACCAGGACTATGCAGAATAATCGGCACCGCACCAAAATTAGTGGTGAGGATAAAATAATTGTAAGCCCTTAAAAACAAGGCCTGGCCTTTAATATAACCACGTTGTTTTTCATCCATTGCTGGTTTATTAATGTTATCAATCAGCACATTGGCATTATTAATACCCAAATACGGCCAGCGCCAAACATCGGCCACATAAGCATGCCCGGCATCATAAGAATAATAAAGACCACGTGCCTCGCCGTTTACAGGTCTGTTTGGCAACATTTCGTCTGTTGCGCTCACAAAATTAAAGTTCAATACCTGTCCGTACATCCGCTCGTACATCATATTGCTGTATATGCCGTTAAGCGCTACCTGCAATTGATCTGCCGTTTGGTAATAATTAGATGGGCTATAGAAATCTGTTGGCTCAGTATCTAAGAATTTTTTGCATGATGATGATAATCCCATCACAAATAAAAAAGCCAGAATATATTTATTTTTCATTGTCTTATCTTTTAATGGTGATTAAAATGTTGCGTTTAAACCAAAGGTTACCGTGAAAGATTGCGGGTAGGTTCCGTAATCAAACCCGGGGGTAAGATTGCTTGGCCTTGATGAAGCTTCAGGATCCAGTCCCGAATAACCGGTAAGTGTTAACAGGTTTTGAGCCGACGCATTTAAGCGCAGTTTCGACATGCCGATGCTTTTAAGAATTTTACCAGAGAAATTGTAACCCAGCTGAACGGTTTTCAAACGCAGGTATGATCCATCTTCTACCACTCTCGATGAGTAATTCGCCGCGGCCATTCCGCCTGCCCTAAACAGATCATTGTTCTGGTTGGTTGGTGTCCAACGGTTTTGGAACGAAGCATACTGGTTAAGGTTCGGGTTGGTTACGATACCCCCTTCAAAAACATAACGATTGGCATTGATGATATTATTACCGTACGACCATTGTAAGAAGATGCCCAGATCCCAGTTTTTGTAACTAAAGTTATTGCTAAAACCACCGGTATGAATAGGCAACCCCCTGCCGATGATGGTATAATCGTTATTGTTTACCACCAAATCGCCATTTAAATCTTTGTATTTAATATCACCCGGCTGTATAGATGTTCTGGTAGAACCGTTGGTGGTTACATTTGGCTTAAGCAAAAATGAACCATTTGGCATTTTATCAAAATCACTGTATTGGTAAACACCATCGAAAATCAATCCGTACATTTCACCGACCGAACGGCCTTTAACAGATATGTATGGCGATAAACTGGTATAAGTGGTATTAAAAAAAGTTCCGGAACCGGCAAGTAAAGAGTTTTGCCCTTCAGTTAATTCCAGAATTTTATTCTTGTTAAAGCTGATGTTGAAATTACTCGTCCAACGGAAATTTTTAGTCTGGATATTGGTGCTGTTCAAGGTAATCTCTAAACCGCGGTTTTCTAAACTTCCTATATTTTTAAAGCCTGTTCCGCTTTGTACGCCACTTGCATAGGGCAATTGGGCATTCAGCAATAAATCGTTGGTCACCCTTTTATACACATCGGCAGTTAACCCAAGGCGGTTTTTAAAAAAGCTCAAGTCCAAACCGATATTGGTTTGGGTATTCGTTTCCCACTGCAGATCATAATTGCCTGATGCGGTGATTACCGAGCCAATGGCTACGGGTTTACCATTAAATGAATACCAGTATTGTGTATTGCCTAAGTTTAGTTGTGGCAGGTAAGCAAAATCGCCAACACGGTTGTTTCCCGATTCGCCATAACCGATACGCAGTTTACCATCAGATAACCAGGTGGCACCCTTTAAGAAAGATTCCTGACTAAAGCGCCATCCGGCCGATGCCGAAGGAAAATAACCCCAACGCTTGCCCGGAGCAAATTTCGACGACCCATCTGCCCTGAAACTGGCCGTTAATAAATATTTGCCTTTAAAATCATAGTTTAACCTACCCAGGAAAGATTGTAGTGTCCAAACCGAGCTTCTTGAGTTTACAACCGTATTGGCTGCCGGCACCAAATCTAATGCATCAATACCTAAACTTTCATTGGTAATTTGCGAGGCATAAATCGAGCGGTAAGAACTTTTGCTCCGCTGTGCAGAATAACCCGCCAAAACAGTTAAGTTATGGTCTTTATTGAAAGTGTTTTTATAAGTTAGGGTATTATCATTTAACCAGTTAAAAGCCGGACTGGTGGCATAAGTTCCGTTCGGACCTGATGAGTTCCATTTACTGCCCGATTGTGTTAGGGAGTTATTAAAAATATTAGTTTCCGTATTGGCATTGGTAATCCCTGCAGCCACCCTTAATCTTAGTTTTGGTGTAAAAGCATATTCAGCATAACCATTGGCCACCATGGTAGTGGCTTTATACATGGTTTTCTGGTTTTCTAAACTGATTAACGGGTTTACACGATAATCCTGGTTATTGGCCAGCTCATTTGTAGGGTCGTAAAACGAATCAAGCAGGTCGGTATTCTGGTCTCTGCCAGAAATTGCCGCAGCAGGACGATAGCCCCAAACAGAATACAACAGTACCGAAGAGGCATAAAAATTGGTGGCAGAAATTGGTGTCCCGAAAGTTTCACTATAGGCATAATTTACGTTTACACCTGCTTTTAATTTATCGGTAACGGTTTGGTCGAGTACAAAACGCCCCTGGTAACGCTTAAAACCACTGTATTTCACAATTCCTTTCTGGTTATTGTAGTTACCGGAAATAGAGTAGGTTGTTTTATCGTTTCCGCCCCTTAAGGCAATATCATGGTTTTGGTTCTGCCCGTTCTGAAAAATATAATCCTGCATATCCAGGCTCGATACATTCTGGTAATCATTTACGGTAACGCCATTCTTTAAATACACAGAATCAGCAAAAACAGGATTCAGTTCTTTTACATATTTCACAAACTCAAAGGCATTCATCACCGGAATTTTTTCTGGCGATTTTTGCGTACCGTAATAAGCATTATAACTAAGTTGTGGTTTGCCCGCCTTGCCCCTTTTGGTGGTAATGAGCACTACCCCGTTAGATCCACGCGCACCATAAATGGCAGTTGCCGAAGCATCTTTTAATACATCTATGCTTTCAATATCAGATGGGTTGATGGAGTTTGCATTGGCATCTTCAGAAGGGAAGCCATCGATAACGTACAATGGCGAGTTGTCTTGTGAGATGGATCCAGCCCCGCGGATCACAATGTTTGCTGTTGCACCTGGCTGGCCATCACTGGTTGAGACCTGTACCCCTGCCACACGGCCGGCCAGCGCCTGATCGAATGATTTGACAGGAGCCTGTTCCAGATCTTTCATATTCACCGAACCTACAGCACCCGTAAGGTCGGCCCTTTTGGTAGTGCCATAGCCCACAACCACTACATCACTCAAACCCGTAATAGAAGATTTTAACACCACGTTAACCGTGCTACGCGTACCTACAGTTACGGTTTGCGAAGCATAACCCACATAGTTAAACACCAGTTGATCTGTTGCTAACGCCTGAATTTTAAACCGGCCATCAGCATCTGTTTGTGTAGTGGTTTTACTCCCCTTTACGCTAACCGATACGCCGGGCACTGTTTCTTTACTTTCATCCGTAACTACACCAATAATGGTTTTACTTTGGGCAAAAACAATAACATTGCTAAGTAGTAAGAAAGTGAGTAATAATAAAAGCTTAGGGAAAAGATATGCATGCAATGGCATGCCTGTTCTCCCCGGAATGTAGAGTTTACTCATAATTGTTGGTTAAATTGGTTATTAGGTCTGTTTGTTAGGTTTAGCTTTAAAAAGCATTCCCCGCAGAACAAACTTATAGCATAGCCCATTTCGAAGGGGTATAATTTTCTAAACATTTAGGGGTAATATTCTAAATATTTGGCAAAAATGCTTTTAAACCATAATTTAGATTGCCAATAACAATTATAACCAATTATCTCATGCCTAAAGCTTTCCTGAATTTTTTGTGCTGTGCAGCCCTGTTTTTAGGATTTGTAACATCGGGAAAATGTCAACAACCAATTTTGTTCGACCACCTTGGTATAGAGAAGGGCTTATCACAAACTTCGGTACTGGCCATCTGCCAGGATAAAAAAGGATTTATGTGGTTCGGTACCCGAAATGGCTTAAACCGTTACGATGGGTATAACATTAAAGTGTACCAGTTTTCAGCGGCCGACTCCCTTTCCATATCGCATAATTATGTCGTAAGTCTTTTATCAGATTCGCATCAAAATTTATGGGTAGGTACCGATGCAGGTTTAAATAAGTATAATGAAAAAACGGATAATTTTGAGCGCATTACCGCCAGCCCTAAAGGCATTAGCAATAATATGGTTAACTGCATTACCGAAGATAAAAATGGAAATGTATGGCTTGGCACACTTAACGGGTTAAACTTAATTGTAAACGGGAACCTTAAAAAGATTAAGGTTTTTTTTAAGGATAAAATATACCATAACATCAGAACCATAAAGCAGGATCGTGAAGGAAATATCTGGGTTGGAACATCCAGTGGCTTATTAAAAATGACTGTTAAAAATGGCGCTTACGAAACGGCTGTTTTTAAAAATGAGGGTAAAGCTGGCGATATCAGTGAAAATTATATCACTGGTATAATTGAAGATAGCCAGCACAAACTGTGGCTCAGCACGCAGGATAATGGTTTAAACCTGTATAACCCTTCCACCAATACCTTTAAAAATTTTAAACATTCAGATAGTCAACAGCATTCGCTTGTAAACAATACCATCCGCACCATGGTTTTAGACGATGCAGGCAAATTGTGGATAGGTACATTGGATGGGATTAGCGTAATGGACACTCAAAATTTCAACTGCACTAACTTACAGTACGATCCCGACAACAAAAAAAGCTTGTCGCAGAATTCGGTACATCGGTTGTATAAAGATCAGAACGGCTCTATCTGGGTGGGCACTTATTTTGGCGGCGTGAACATCAACTATCCGTATACCACAGCATTTAACATTTACAGCACAAATAAAAATACCTCAAGCATTAACAATAATGTGGTAAGTGCCTTTGCCGAAGATGAACATAAAAATCTCTGGATCGGAACCGAAGGCGGCGGATTAAATTATTTCAACAGGCTAACAAAAACATTCACCGCTTTTAAAAATGATGGCCGCAGCAATTCGATTAAATCCAACCTCATCAAAAAAATAATACTCGATAAAACCGGTAGACTCTGGATAGGTACGCACTCTGGCGGACTTAATCTTTACGACAGCAAGAACCATACTTTTAAGCATTTCGACTTTAGTGCGAAACAGGAAGATGTACCCGATGAAATTACTGCAGTGGCCGAAGATAAAAATGCACACCTATATGTATCCACTCAGCGTAACGGCGTCAAAATTTCCAATCCTGAAAAAACCAGATTTTACAACTTTCAGCTACCTTCAGTTTTTTCGAATTTACCGATCGTTAAAGCTTTAACGGTAACCGATCGCGTTTACTTCGGCACCACAAGCGGATTTAGCATTTACAACATTGATAAAAAAGAGTTTTACACCTTATGCGATGCAAAAACCAAAAAACCTTTAGATTATTATGTAAACGGCATTGCAGAAACAAAAAATAAAGAGGTTTATATCTGCACCAACAACAGAGGATTAGTGCAGTACGATCAAAAAAAGAACAAAGTAATTTACTACACGGTAAAAAATGGTTTACCGAACGATAATGTGCTCGGCCTTTTAGAAGATGACAATGGAAATCTATGGATAAGTACTGCCAACGGCTTATGCATGTTTAACAGAAAGCACAAAACCTTTAAAAACTATACCATTGCCGATGGCTTGCCGGGAAACGAATTTAATACCAATGCCTTTTTTAAAAGCAGCAATGGCGAAATGTTTTTTGGTGGTTATAACGGCTTTATCAGCTTTTTCCCTAACCGCATACAAACCAATAATAAGGCTGCAGTCATGGTAATAACCGGTTTAAAAGTTGATAACAAATCAGTAAAAATTAATGCTGATGACGGCCTGCTGGATCAAAATATCGGCTTAAAGGATAAGCTCTTTTTTTCTAACCATCAAAATACATTTACTTTAAGTTTTGCCTTACTGAACTTTATTAAACCTGAAAAAAACCGCTATTCCTATAAATTAGACGGCTTCGAGAAAAACTGGAACGATGTAGATGTCCCAACAGCTGCTTATACCAATCTTCCTCCGGGCAATTACACTTTTATGGTTAGAGGGGTTAATAATGATGGCATTCCGAGTGCAAATATCCGTAAAATTGATATTACGGTAAATCCGCCATTTTATAGAACCTGGTGGGCCTACCTGTTTTACTTTTGCGCTTTTGCAGCCATTTCCATTGTATTTATCCGCTATTTATTAATAAAAGCTGTACTAAAAAAAGAAAAAGAGATTAACGAGCATAAGCTCGAGTTCTTTACCAATATTTCTCACGAAATACGTACACCATTAACCCTCATTCTGGGCCCCTTAGATAAATTGATTGAAAACGCCAAGGACGACCCTGCCCTTAACCGGGATCTGCAGCCTATAAAAAATAATGCCGACCGTTTAATGAACCTGGTTACCGAACTGCTCGACTTTAGAAAGGCAGAAAGCGGAAAAATGGCATTACATGTAAGTCCTGGCGATGTGGTAAAATTCTGCAGGGAAATATTTCTTGCTTTTCAGAACATGGCCATTGCTAAAAACATCGATTATCAGTTTGAAACCGCACAGGCAGAAATTGAGCTTTATTTTGATAAAGTTCAAATGGAAAAAGTACTGTTCAACCTGCTTTCTAATGCCTTTAAGTTTACACCTGTAAACGGAAAAATTAGCCTGAAAATAGAAACAGAAAAACAATTGGTTAACATAAAGATCTGTGATAACGGCAAGGGCATCCCTTTAGAGAATCAGGCCAGTTTATTCACTAATTTCTATCAGGCCAATGCCACTACAACCATTGGTACAGGTTTGGGCTTATCGTTCTCTAAAAGCATTGTAGAACTGCATCATGGCCAGATCAGTTTCGAAAGCACACCTAAAAATGATAATGCTTTTGGCAATACGGCTTTCACCGTAAGTTTAAAAACAGGGAAAGCACATTTTAATCCATCCGATTTTATCCCTGATTATGTTTATTACGACGACGCTTTAAATTATAACCTTAGTACAACGCAGGTAACCGAAGCGTTTAAGGGAGAGGAGCTAATGCCGGATGGGCTAGAGAAAAAGAGAAAAAATAGCATTTTACTCGTAGAAGATAATGAAGATGTAAGAACCTTTATTAAACAGGCTTTAAGCCCTTCATACCAGATTTATGAACGCGAAAATGGAGCTACCGGGTTAGATTGTGCTTTAGAGCTGATTCCTGATTTAATTATCAGTGACGTAATGATGCCTGTAATGGATGGCCTGGAGTTATGCCGAAAACTTAAAACCGATGAACGAACCAGCCATATCCCTGTCGTTTTATTAACGGCAAGATCGGCTTACGTGCACCAGGTAAATGGTTTCGAAAATGGTGCCGATGCCTACATCATGAAGCCATTTAACCTAAAAATATTGGAGCTGAACATTCAGAACCTGTTAAATGCCAGGGAAACCATTAAACAAAAGTTTGCACAGGTAATTGTACTCGAGCCTAAAAACATGGTAATTAACACTACCGAGCAAAACTTTTTGAATAAAATTATCCAGATTATCGAAGACCGGATTGCCGATCCCGATTTTGATGTACCTAGCCTGTCTTCAGAAATTGGCATGAGCCAACCTGTACTCTACAAAAAAATAAGGGCACTGACCGACCTTTCGGTGAACGATTTTATTAAATCGTTGCGGATAAAAAGAGCAGCCCAATTACTTAAGCAAGGTTCAGGCAATATTGCCGAAATTGCTTATTCAGTAGGTTTTAATGATCGGAAATATTTTAGTTCAGAGTTTAAAAAACATTTCGGCAAAACCCCGAGTGAGTTCATGAGTAATGATTAACCTGTAAACGCTTTGCGAAGCATTTAAAAACGTTATTATATTGATTCATCCCATAAATTAATCTCTATTAATCACAGACTCCAATAGAGTAGTCGTCTTTCCCGCGCAGGCCTATCATGTGGACAAATCTTTTTTAAGAATAGTTTAGGCATTTTGCTAACCAACTTTAATAAAGCACGGATTTTAACCAAGGACGCTGTCAACCCCAAGAGCCAGGGAAATCAAAAAACAGTTGCAGCTCAGGTAAATTGGTACTAACAAACCTGAAACGCAGTGGTTTTGTGTTCAAAAGATGATTTAATTTGAAAAAATTATTGAACACAAACCCCGAAGGGCTCAATCAGACCAAAGAAAACACAAACAAAACTGATTAAACGAAGTGCCACTGTTTTTTGATGCGCAAGGGATGGTGCAAAAGGCTCATTGCTGGATTGACGAAGCGCTTTGGGTAATTGGCGCTCCAAAATGCGCCAGCATTCTTGAGCACAAATAAGAATAAAATGATCTGCGAAAAACTACCATCCCCCCGCGGCATAGAGCGGCAGAAAATATTATAATTAATTGTGTCCACACGATAGGCGCAGGCGGGAACCACGAAGCTAATCTTAAAGCGCTTGCATTACGATTCCCAATCAACCCGATAGCTATCAAGTTGGGAATGACGAACCGCCAAAACCTGTCATCCAACTCCTTTGTTTTTGGCTAAAAAATGATCTCTACCATTGATAGGCTCCAATAAAAAGTATCGTTATCTCAACCGAAGTACCGCAGAGTGTTCCAAAGGAACTCCTTCGGAGGAAAGCGCTTTGAACTACAGATGGCTGGTTATGGAGAGCCCCAGCTTCGGGTTTAAAAACATTTCGGTAACCTGCTGGTCGAAATGATTATTCATCACATCCTGATAAACCTGTTCTGCAAAATGGTACAATAAACCTATTTTTTCAAACAAGCGTACCACATCCGGCTTACTGATCGTATAATCGTTTTCATAGCGAACAGCCAGATAAGCCTCATCAAGCAAATGCAACAGGCAAAGCTCTTCTTCATTATCATTAAACAGCTCAGAAAGCGGTTTTACATAAGGCTTAATATACAATTGATGGGCATTGATCCGGTGCGTTTTTTTATCCTTTCCCATTACTAAAATTTCAATGGCCCGGTACATTAAATCGAAAACCTGGTGCAGCATAAAAGTACAATGCTCTAAATTCCGCTGTTTAAAATAGAACTTTGCGCCCGATAAAAATTTTTTGGCCTTAGTAGTTTCACGTCGGTACGTGCTGCTAATCTGATCTGCAACGAACTCAGGTGCCCCACATGCAAGAAAACTTCCAGATTTACTAAATAAGCAATTTTGAGCTGCCGTGGCATAGTAAAAAAACAAACTGCCGGCTAGCAAGGCCCGCTCAACTTCGTGCACATGGAAAACCCGATAACTGAATTCCGTTTGCCCATTAAATACGATATTTAATACCGGCGTTAATTCGTTTAAAATACGCACATGTTTAAACGAAACCATAATCAGCATTTCTTGCACCGCTTTACCGGCAAAAAAATTATTATGGAGATAAATATATTGAATGGGTACCGCAGCTGTAATACGCTTCAATAAGCGCATTACGGTTTCTTCTTTTATGGCCCTATGGCTAAGGTTTAAGCATTTATTCCGCATAATGCCGCCTTTCATCTTTCATATCATCACTTAATGAAGGGTTACCGATCATCAGAAAGAAGGCTTCCATAATCATCAGCATGGCTTCGTACTGCTCAAATAAAAATTCTTTATCCATCAGTTTAATGCTGCTCCCGGTACTAAATGCAGCATACAACCACTCTAAAAGGCCTAAGCGCAGTTGTTTAATTTTTTCAGGAACAAAAAAAGACGCTACAAAGCGATAAGGATTTTCGATGTGTTCGGCGGGTAAAGTATTTACTTCGCAAAGGCCTTTGTTATACACATCATTTGTAATAAAGCGATCTGTTGTAATTAAGCCTTCAGGCAAGGCTTCCTGATAAATCAGTTTTTTGGTTGCAATTAAATAACCGGCATTAAGCAATTTCGTAAACTGGTTATAAAGGAAAAAATAATCGGCAACATCACTTAAACGGTGCGTTTCTGATAAGGCGATTTTATACCAATTTTTCAGGTATGTTTTATGCCCTGCAAGGTTATCCAAACTAAAGAAAAATTCAATTGCCTTAAATGGATCATCAAATAATTCCTGATCGAAAGCCAGAGGCGATGTGCTTTCGAACATGGCCATATGGTAATAGCGATCGATGCTTTTAAAACTATTTTTAGTGATGAGCCTTTCGTGGATGAGCCAACAGGCCTCCAGCATTTTCATGGTATTCTCGTAAAACGCAGCAACATACTGATCCCAATCCAGATCGAGCTTATTTTCCAATCCGGCCAGTAACCATTCCCTGTAAACCATCTTATAGCTATCCGATTCAAAGAAGATAAAAATATCTAAAAAAGTAAATTTCGGATTTTTCATTTCGCCTTTGCTCAACAACCTCGGGCAATAATCAAGCACAACCGATTCGCGTTCCAGATTACATTCATCAAGCTCAATCGCTTTTACAAAGGCCGTATCAGTTTCAATCCGGTTAAAAATTAAATCTGAATAATCGAACAGCGGCACCAGTTTTTCATAAAAGCCCAATAATTTTGCCGGGTGCTTTTGCGGCGAATAATCGAATTCGTTTTGAGGTGGGTTTAACCAGTTTTTTAAAAAATTTAAATGATGACCTACACCATCTGATAAAAAAAAGCTTTCAATTGCATCAATAAATGCCATAGTTTCTTTTTTAAAATTTGCGTTCCCTTCCATAGCGTATAGTTTTAAATGATTATATTAGCTAACGAATTTAGCAAAATGAAATAAGTTAAACTATAAATAATACATAAAACTTACCAACATATTTACGCTATGAATGAAAACCAACGCTTAAGAAACCTAATGGATTTGTTGAAATTTAAGACCCAAAAAGATTTTGCTATGGCGTTGAATATCCAACAAGGCTCTCTTTCGGATATTTTAAGAGAAAGGATCAAAGTATCAAATGCGATTAAAGATAAACTCGAACTTAAATTCGACGTAAATTTAACATGGCTTGAAAACGGAACGGGCGAACCCTTTTTTAAAAAGAAGCCAGGCGTTAACGAAAGCAAAGAGGGCGTTCCCTATTTCGATATGAGTCTATCGGATGCTAAAGATCTCCTGGTAGAAGAACAACGGGCAGAATACCTGGTAAATTACCTCCCTTTTAACGATTGTACGGCCTATTTACCCGTTTATGGCGATAGCATGTACCCCAAATATGCCGCAGGCGAAATTATTGCCATAAAAGAAATTACCAATTACGAAATTCTACAGTGGGGCGAAGCTTATGTGGTGATGACGGATGAAGATAGTAACAGTTTACGTACCATAAAACTAATTTTTCAGCACGCCGATAATACCAAACTAATCCTCCGTTCTTCAAACCCAAATTTTAAGGGTGATACCGTAATCCGCAAGAAAAACATCCAGGCACTTTATATTATCAAAGGAAAAATTACACGGAATATTATTTAGCAGAACAGTTTTCAGTTCACGGTTTTCAGTTCTCAGTTAATAGTTTACAGTTAACTGGAAATTGCGAATTGCCAACTAAAAACTGAATCCATGGGAATAAATAAAGAGGGTTCCCGCAGATCAGCAGATTTCCGCAGATTTTAAAAAAGCTATATTGGAGTTTGTGTTAAAAAGTACCACTTTGAAGGTTAATTTATTGCGATGAACCGTCATTGCGAGAAGGCTTTTTCAGCCGACGAAGCAATCTTTCTAGCAAGGATCACTAATATGAAAGATTGCTTCGTCGTTCCTCCTCGCAATGACGACTCATGACGACCGCATGATCAAAATCATCACCCACACGCATAAAACTATCATCCGCACGCCTAAAACTCCAAACTAAAAAAGCGGGCCGATCGATGATCAGCCCGCTTTGCTTATATATTTCCAACCGTTTAGTAACCCGGATTCTGGTACATTTTAACCGGATCTAATTTCACTTCATCAAAAGGAATAGGATAATACCTGTCTTTTAAGGTTACGTTAGCCAGCTTAGCAATCCCATACGATGACTGTGGTTTAGCCTTTAAATAAGTAACTAACTCCGCAGCAGTAAAATTCCTGATTAAATCGAACCATCTTTGGTGTTCGAAAGCAAACTCTACCCTACGCTCATGTAAAATGGCAAGCTTTAAAGTCGGAAATTTAGCCGCATAATTGGCGTCCGTTTTAGCTACAGCGTATAATGGCATAGCAGCCCTTGCCCTAACCATATCTAAATATTGAATGGCCACCGCATCGTTGCCCTGCAGCATATTTACTTCTGCAAGCATTAATATTACATCAGCATAACGCATCAAAATCCAGTCGTTGCCTCCATAACCCGCATTGGTTGCCAATTGGCTCGCATCGCGGAATTTAGTGATAAACCAGTCTTTTACAATCGGATCATTGGCAAATTTAACGGAGAAATCTTTTCTTAAATCGCTTGTTTCGTATTCATTAATCAGATCAAGTTTTACATTGCCGCCAATACCGGTAGAAGGTTTAAGCGAGTTGATGGTTTCGCCTTTGGCCTGGTTGTTTGCCGCAATGCTCGAACTAAAACTAATATCGCCCTGCTTATTTGAAATCTGGAAGATCAGTTCTTTACAGGTTGCTTTTTTCGCCACGTCAAAAACATCTGTATATGGAATCTCTGAAAGATTTCCAAAAGTTTTCATGTTGTAAGCTGCCAATAGGTAAGTATTGGCATTAGTTAGGTTTTCGGCTTTATTTGCCGGTAACGTTGCTGCCATAGTTAAGTAAACCTTGCCCAAATAAGCATTAATTGCAGCTTTCGAAGTTCTACCGATGTTTGCTCCTGTTTGGAAGTTCGGCAATGTGCTGTTAAGGGCATCTTTTAAATCGGTTACAATCTGGTTGTATACATCCGCTTCCGGTACACGAAAAGTGTTCTCTTTTACTTCATCGGCTGTGCTAAGCTGTTTGGTTACTACTGGTACCGGTCCCCATTTTCTCACCAGTTCGAAATACATAATCGCTCTGATAAACTTGGCTTCTGCCTTATAATTTTCTTTGGTGGCCGCATTAGCAAAAGATACTTTATCAATGTTTGTCAGCACAACATTGGTTCTGCCAATGGCCTCATAAAGTGCCAGCCAATGGCTCCTTAAATAAGAATTGCTTGGCAGGAGCGAAAAATCATTGAACTGGAAAGGCTCGCCGGCATTACTCTGGTTATCATTCCTACCCGCATCGTCCGAGCGCTCATCGGTAAACAGACCGCTGTTCTCGCCCAGGGTATTGCTGCTTCTAAGCGATTGATAAACACCATTAACAGCCAGCAATACATCATTTTCTGTTTTAAAATAGTTTTCTACAGCAATGGCATTGGGGTTACTTTGATTTAGAAAATCTTTTTTACAGGCACCCAAACTTAAAATTGCACTTAGGGCCAATACTTTATAAATATGTTTTTTCATTTCTTTAGTTCTAAAAAGTCAATTTGATACCAAGGTTATAGGTTCTTGCCAATGGATAGTTTCCATAATCTACACCAGGAGCAAGATTATTGCCCGCACTATAATCTACCTCAGGGTTATAACCTTTATAATCGGTAATGGTAAAAGCATTATCTACACTGGCGTAAACACGGATATTGCTCACCTTAAGCGTATTGGCCAGTTGTTTTGGAAAACTGTAACCTAAAGTAATATTGGTACACCTGAAGTAAGATCCATCCTGAATATAGAAAGACGATAAACGGGTGCTGTTACTTTGCGTGCCCGCACGCGATGCGCGGTAATTTAAACCACTGCCTGGATTGGCCTCATTTCTGTAACGATCGGCAACATCAACATACTGGTTTCCAGAACCTTCAAAGTTATACAGGTAATAATCCTGTCCATCCAAAACCTGGTTTCCGTACGATCCATTAAATGATGCCCTTAAATCGAACGTTTTGTAAGAAGTGTTTAAGGCGAAACCATAGGTGAATTTTGCATATGGTGTGCCAATTACGGTTTTATCTGCATCGTTTACAATACCGTTACCATCGGTATCCTGAAAATATAAATCGCCGATTTTTGCCGGGTTGGTAGAAGCAGCTGATGGCGCTACCTTGCCTAAATTATCGGCCGTAATTCTACCCAAAACCTTAAATCCATAAAACATACCAATTGGCTGCCCCTCTTGTGTAACATGTGTAATGTACGAACGCTCTGCACCGGCAGTAAATATTGTACTGTTACCACCCAGGTCTAAAACCTTGTTCCGGTTTGCTGCGATGTTTCCGCTTAAACCCAAAGTAAAGTCTTCATTTTGGATAATTTTGCCATCAATCTGCAGATCGAAACCCTTATTACGCACCTTACTATCGGTAAGATTGGTTAAAATTGTTGAACTGCTGGCAATTGCCGAAAGCGGTTTGTTAAACAATAAGTTGAAAGAGTAACTTAAATAATAATTCGCCATGATCGATACACGGTTTTTGAACAGACTGATATCGGTACCAAAGTTGAACTGAGAAGTAGATTCCCATCCTAATCTTCCATCCTGAATACTGCTTGGCCAAATGGCGGTAGAAATCGCACTTCCGAAAACTGCGCCACCTGGTGCGTTTAACTCTTGCTGTGTACGGTAATCCGGGATATTGTTGTTTCCGCTCAAACCCCAGCTGGCCCTTAGTTTAATCCTCGATTGTTCGCCCAAAAAGTTATTGTAAAAACTTTCGTCAGATAAATTCCAGCCTGCAGCTATTGAAGGGAAGATACCATACTTATTTAACGGACCAAACCTCGAAGAACCATCGCGACGGAAGGAACCGGTTAAAAAGTATTTGCCCGCATAATTATAACTAAAACGGCCAAAGTAAGAAAGTAAAGTAGTAACTGTTTTACCTGTTCTGTTACGGTCTAGTGTAAAAAAACCGGCATCAGCTCCTTTATCTGTAATTTCACCAATGTAATCATTTTGAAATCCGCTTGCCGCTACCCTGATCTGATCGCTTGATGTTTTCTGTGCAGAATAACCGCCTAAAACATCTAAACTATGTTTGCCAAAGGTTTTATTGTAGTTTAATGTAAACTCTGCCAGCTGATCTACCTGGCTCAGGGTTTGTGCTATGGCATTTGCGGCCCTGATCGATTCGGGAGAGTAAGGTGGGGTATTGCCACTACTTAAGCTCGTAGGCAAATAATAATCGTATTTCTCGTTGTAGGTTTGTGTTCCTAAGTTAGCCTTAAAATTAAGCCCCTCTAAAATTTTATAAGTAGCATTGGCATTATAACTACTTCTATTGCTCTTTCTGGTAATCTTTAACTGCTCAACCGTAGCCAAAGGATTTTCGGGGTTCTGGATACCGTATTGAGAAGACAGTGCACCCATTCCAAATTGGATAGGGTTCCCGTTTACATCTCTTGCTGGCAGATAAGGTAGATAAATCAGAGCCGACATCATCGGACTCAAGTTATACCGGCCCTCCTGTACCTCTCTGTTATCATTTTTTGTGTAAGCAATGTTTGCGCCTACACGTAACCGCTCGCTCACCTTGCCATCAATATTCCCCCTAAAGTTGATTACTTTTTGGTTGGTGTTGGTTACAATACCATCGTTGTTCTGGTAACCACCGCTTAAAAAGTATTTTACATCTTTGGTACCGCCAGAAAATGAAAGATTATGGCGTTGAAAAGCTGCATTGCGATAGAGTTCATCCTGCCAATCAGTATTATAAGCTGCAGGGATAGCCTGTTGTGTGCTGAAATTATAGAGATCGGCCGGAATGCTTACACTACTTCCATTGCCCACATTGGCAATACGGGTAGTATTATTATCACTGAACATCGCATCGTTCCAGGTTTTGCCCGAGTTTACCCACAAATCTTTATAGGCATTGTTACGTCCGTCGATTAAAAGCTGTATAAACTGGTTGGCATCCAATAATTTTACTTTTTTAGCCAACTGAGAAATACCGCCCTGAACATCATATTCAAACTTTCCTTTTCCATCGGTACCTCTTTTGGTAGTGATTAACACGACCCCACCCGATGCCCTTGAGCCATAAATGGCGGCAGAAGCCGCATCTTTCAAAATATCGATGGTTTCGATATCCTCCGGATTGATGGATACGTTGTTTCCTGCCGGATAACCATCAATTACATATAAGGGATCTGAACTGGCGTTAATGGACCCGATGCCCCTCACCCTGATTTTGGTGCCCGAATATGGCGCACCACTGGTTTGCGATACCTGCACACCGGCAACCTTACCAACCAATGCCTGGCCAACAGTAGGAGAAGTTAAATTCATTTCGCTGGCTTTAACACTGCTGATAGCACCAGTTACATCCGATTTTCTGATTTTCTGGTAACCAATAGCCACAACCTCATTTAGTGTATTGCTACTTTCTTTTAAAGTAACATTAATATTTTGGCGGCCGTTTACCGCAACTTCCTGATTATCGTAACCGATATAAGAAAATACTAAAATTGCACCTTCTTCTACATTAATTGAATATTTACCATTGGAATCGGTAACAGTTGTTTTTTTTGTTTTCTTTTCGAAAACACTTACTCCTGGTAAGGGTTGGTTATTTTGATCGGTAACTGTTCCGCTTACCGTGGCAAATGCGCTATAATTAAAGCCCGAAGCAGTTACTTCATGATTAATCGCTGTTGCACTGGAATTACAGATGGCCAGTAAGCCTAACGGCAAAAGCAATTTCCGGCAAGCACTTTTTATACTTGCGGTTAAAAAAAATGATGTCATCTTTTTGTTCTTAGTAATGGTTTTGAAATATAATTGGGATTTGTTTTTTTAGTAGAAGTGTAGATTTCACATTTACATAGGCTTATCCTTTAAGGTTAACAAGTAATTTTTGAGCGTTCTACAGCGGCAAAAGTAACGGTGTACTTTTAACACGATGTATCTATTATGTTAACTCTATACACCAATTAGAACTGGCACTTTAAATTAATATTAAGCAACATTAGATATATAATAAATCGTTTTAATAACCATCAAAGCATAACATCTTGTTAATGTTCCTTTAATGACCAATCTTTAAATTTGCTTCCAAAACTTTGATGAAACCCCTTTATACCTTCTTTGTGTTCTGCCTTTTTTGGCAGGGCTTATCTGCACAAGATTTAACAAGCCAGTCTTATCAGTTAATTAAGACCAGGAACGAAGTACAATACAAAAATTATTACCTGCTTACACTTTTTGAGCAATTGCCAGAACTGCGCAAAATGCTGAGTACAGATACGGCATTCAGCAATATCTATAAATCAAAAACCACACAGGTAAATGAAGCCGTTAAAACCTGTAAAACAGATATTAGCTGTTACGCAAAAGCTTTAAAATTCAACAATGAGGAAATAGCCCGTATTGGAAACCGTTTAGCATTGCTTTATGCAGAAAATAATCCATTGGGAAATTTGGTAAAAAATCATCTTATCCCATCAGGTTGTTATGCCATGTTTGCCAAAGAACAACGCAAAACCCTTTTAGTAAAAGCATGGGAACAAGATGCCAGTGCCATAAATTATGCAATTGGTGTATACGTAGAAGGAAACAAGCCCAACTACCCCAAAATAGATTCGATCAGTTTTAACTTAAAGGATAAAACGTTTGCAGAACTTACTTCAGCAAGTGCATTATTAGCCCTGCAGGGCAATAATAAGCTCTTTTTCGAACCCGCTATGTTATTTGCCCTGGAGGCTTTAGAACTGAACGAACGCAATGAGGCCGCCGATTACGAGCCGATGGCCAAAGGCGTAAACCTTGCCGCGGTTAACCAGATCAAAAAAACAGACTGGAAAAAATATCCTTACAGCGTAATCCTGGTTCCGGGTGCTGGCCCGGAAGAAAAAGATGTTGCACTTAGCCCCGGCGGAATGATCCGTTGCAGGTTAGCGGCTTTGCAATATCAGAAAGGCATGGCGCCATTTATCGTGGTTTCGGGCGGACGTGTACACCCCTACAAAACCAAATTCAGCGAAGCCTACGAAATGAAGAAATTCCTGATGGAAGTACTTCAGATACCCGAAAGCACCATTATTATGGAGCCACATGCCCGCCATACCACCACCAACCTGCGCAACTGCGCAAGGCTGATGTTTAGGTACGGAATGCCAGTAGATAAACCTGGTTTAGCCTGTACCGTAAAATCGCAGAGCTATAATATCACCAATCTGCTCCCTGAGCGTTGCAAAAAAGAACTCGGCTATTATCCTTATAAAAACGGAAAACGTTTAAGTGATACCGAATCAGAATTTTACTTAAATACAGCTTCTTTACAGATTGATTTCGATGAACCTTTAGATCCTTAGTTGATGAAAACATTAAACCCAATTTTAGTACTGATCGTGATGTTTTTTGTGTCCAGATACAATAAAACCGATGGAGAGATTACAAAAACAACCACAATTGATTCATTGGGTGCCTGTCAGGGTATTTCTTACCAAAACGGAAGGTATTTCCTTTACGGCGATAGAGAAGTGGGCATCATGCGCGAATATCAGCTCCAGAAAGACTCATTGATTTATCAGCATAAGGAATACAAGTTTACCGTTAAAGGTGAAAATATCATTAAACACCCTACAGGCATTGCTTACCACAAAGGCTTACCAACTTTTGTGGGTAATTCGGTAAAGCAAAATGCAGCAGGCACCATTTGGAAAGCGGTAATTAATTGCATCAACTGGGAAGGGTTTTTAAAGACGAAAACATTGGACGAAAATTTGGTAAAATCTATTGAAGATGATGCCTGTATCCAGGGTACGCGACCAGAATATGTAAATTATAAAGGGAAATGGTTCGTAGCAACGGCCGATTATGGCAATAAAGCCAATGAAGTACGGTTATACAATCCCGAAACCCTATCAAAAGCCGATAAAACAAGTGAAAAGGGAATTCTCTTTAAAAAATTCACCTGCTCACCATGGGTACAGAACTTACATTATATTGCGGCTAAAGGTATACTCGTTTTAATCCAAAACCAGGTGGAAGGACGTAAATGGAGACTGACCTTTCTTGATCTGGAAAAATCGCTTGCCAGTGGTCAGGAATCTGTTATCAAAGTTATAGACACCGAAAAACCGGATGAACTGGAAGGGTTTACCTTTACAGGTCAGGCTGATAAAGGGATCGCCGTAAGTTCTTCGCGCAAAAACAATGTAAGTTTTATGGATTTTAGCTGGAGCAAGCAATAGTTCTCCATAAGATATTCATTAATCGCGTCGTCATTCCCAACTTGATTGGGAATCTTAATGCATTAGGCTTCAAGATTAGCTCCGCTGAGCACTGCGTGGTTCCCGCCTGCGCGAGAATGACGATTTCTCACCGACCGAAATTGTATATTCAGAATTAGGAAATGGAGGGCTTGTGGTTCTTGGCCGCTGGTAGCCCCGCTTTTCATTACAAGTCCGTGTTCGTTCCTCGCTACGTGCTTTCCATTACAATCGGGTTTATAAACAAAGGTTGGCGCCCTTTGCAACCTCGCAAATGAAAAACTGTCTTAACCTATTAGCCCCGGTTGAAGCGTATAAGCGTAAAACAGGAAGAAATTTAGTGTCTTACAGAAGCCTTGCGCTCCAAAACATAAGCTTGCAGCCGCCCCAATTTGTCAGTCTGAACGAATGAAGTAGAATGATCCTTCGACTACGCTCAGGATGACAAAAGCGGCTTATCCTATCGGTTGGTGTCTCACCGACTAAACCATACAACTACCCTTCTTTACTTTCCCTTTACACATCTTCGTTGTATCTTTATTAATCAAAAAAAAGGAAGATATATGAATACTGAAAAAGCCATTCTTGCAGGCGGCTGCTTTTGGGGAGTAGAAGAACTGCTCCGTCATTACCCGGGTGTTACCTCTACCGTGGTAGGTTATACCGGTGGTGATGTTCCAAATGCCACCTACCGGAACCATGGCACACATGCCGAAGCCATTGAAGTTACCTTTGATCCAGCTGTTTTAACCTACCGTAAATTATTGGAATATTTCTTCCAGATCCACGATCCAAGCACGCGCAACAGACAGGGCAATGATGTGGGCACCTCGTACCGCTCAGCTATTTTCTATAATAGTGAAGCACAGAAAAACACTGCAAATGCATTAATTACCGAGTTAGATGCGTCTGGCAAATGGCCCGGCAAAATTGTAACAGAGGTAGTACCAGAAACAGATTTCTGGAATGCTGAAGAAGAACACCAGGACTATTTACAGAAAAACCCTTACGGTTATACCTGCCACTTCGAAAGGCCAGACTGGAAATTATAGATAAGATCGTCATTTCGACTAATCCCCGTGGTCTGTGTCCCCACAGACCACCTAGGTCCATAGAAAAGATTTATCCATTTCGTTGCACTTCAGGAAATGACGATATAGATCCATTTCCAT
>NZ_JBXANE010000007.1:194069-211085 GCF_058801365.1 Pedobacter sp. GW822-FHT03F06 | reverse complement strand
TTTCCATTGTGGAGAAATCCTTGATGTAACGTATAAAAACAAAATGGTCTGTGAGGACACAGACCATGGAAACAAATTGTATAAAAGGCAATTTCTAACCAAAAATTGCCTTTTTGTTTAAAATAGGATCATGACCTAACCCATCCCCGTGGTCTGTGTCCCCACAGACCACCTAGATCCATAGAAAAGATTTATTCATTGCACTTCAGGAAATGACGATATAGATCCATTTCCATTGTGGAGAAATCCTTGATGTAACGTATAAAAACAAAATGGTCTGTGAGGACACAGACCATGGAAACAAATTATATAAAAGGCAATTTTCTTAATCGAAAATTGCCTTTTTGTTTAAAACAAAATCATAACAGATCACTAATCATCATCATCTTTCTTCTTCTTCTCCAAAATCACAAAAGCACTCCGTTTTGGTGCTGGCATTACTGATTGTTCCCCTTTAACCGATTTCCACACCACCTCATTCAGATCTAAATCTGGTGCCGAATCTTCTTTGGCGAAATTGAACAGTTCAGAACGCCTGCTGCTCTCATTCACCGCTACATTCCGTGTATCTAGATCAATAAGTGGCTGAATCACATTATAAGGTGTAAAATCAGGCGTAGCGGTAAAACATTCGTACAGCGGCATGGCAGCAGCATCGTATTGACTCATTGGGGGTAAACCTAAAATAAGCTCCATTGTCCTTAAAAATCCAGAAGTAGAATACATGGTATGAACAGGCGTATTCCTTTTTACGTACGGTCCAACCACATAAGCTGGCGAACGGTGTGCATCAACATGGTCGGGGCCGTTCTGCGCGTCGTCTTCCAAAATAAAAACAACCGATTCTTTCCAGATCGAGCTGTGCGATAAATGCTCCAAAATGCGGCCTACGGCTAAATCGTTGTCGGCAACTGCGGCCTGTGGCGAGTATTTACCTTTCTTTTGTCCGCTGGTATGGTCGTTAGATATTCTTAAAGTATTAAACTGAGGTACAACACCTGCAACCAATAACGAATCGAAATCGTGCTGCCAGGCATCAACCCGAACCTGGTCTTTAATATCCATATCAAAACCCGGCGAAGCGGTGCACATATGGCCTTGCAGCGATTTAATATTCGCTTTGCCATAATCGCCAAACTCACCATAACTGCGGTAGCTTACCCCTGCCCTTTGACAGTAGTCCCAAATAAAACCACCTTTAGGGTAAGTAACTGGTCTGCCACCTTCGAAGGTGGTACTTCCGCCGCGAGCACCATAACTGGTTGGCCAGGTTTTCTCCACTACATCTGTAGCGTAAGCAGCCATGCTCCAGTTGTGTCCATCGGCACTTACCTCTGCATCAACATAGAAATTATCAAGCAGTACATAGTTTTCGGCAAAAGCATGCTGGTTAGGGGTAATTTTTCTTCCAAATAGGGTTAACGTAGAATCGCCGTTTCCTTTTGGCATATCGCCAAGTACCTGATCATAGGTTCTGTTCTCTTTAATGATATAAAAAACATGTTTAATGGGCGATTTCTCTCCCTGTTTACGCGGAATAGGGTTTCCAGCTTCACCATCGGCCATAATCGTCCGCTTATCGGTAAAGGGCGTATTGGCATAAACCTGTTTGGTATATGCTTTTAACTGCTCAGGTTTTGGTGCATCAATAAAAGATAAGGTTCCTTTAAACAAACCCGCAATATATTGCAACCGGCTATTGGCCGTACTGCCCATGTGATAACCACTATTGTCGACTTTAGAAATCGGTTGTGGCCCCTGAGGGTTGGCCATAGGCGTATTTCCTTTACCGTTTGTAACGAAAATTTTCGAACCCAAAACCTTTACACTTGTTGGGTACCAGCCTACCGGGATAAAGCCCTGGCTTAAACTTAGCCCAGGTTTGCTCACGTCAAAAACAGCCAAACAGTTGTTATCTGCATTGGCGATATACAAAGTTTTTTCGTTGGCACTCAAAGCCAAACCATTAGTGGTAGAACCTGTTAACTGTGTGGCATAAAGGGTAGTAGCAATGGTTTCAATTACCTTATTGTTTAAAGTATTAATTACCGAAACGGTATTATCGTTCGCATTGGCTACGAATAAAATATTTCCTTTTTTATTAAGCAATAGTTCGTTTGGATGATCGCCGACCGAAATGCGCTGTGAAATGCTTTCTGA
This sequence comes from Pedobacter sp. GW822-FHT03F06, assembly GCF_058801365.1. NCBI lineage: Bacteria > Pseudomonadati > Bacteroidota > Sphingobacteriia > Sphingobacteriales > Sphingobacteriaceae > Pedobacter > Pedobacter sp. GW822-FHT03F06. Next base: position 208,925 of record NZ_JBXANE010000007.1, on the reverse strand, counting down.
AGCCAAATCGATAACCGCAATAGATTTGCCACCCCAGAGCGAAACGTATAATTTACTTTCATCTGCCGATAAAACACAACTGTAGGCAATTGCAGGTAGCTGGATTTTTTTCAGGATCTGCTTTTCTGTAGGGTTGAGAATGTATAAACTGCTGTCTTCTTTGGTTACCGTATATAATTTACTGTTGTTTTTGTTTACTACGATCCCCGCCGGACTGATTTTCCCTTTTGGCCAAATGGGGCCTAATTTAATGGTATCGCTTTTACCTAATTTATCATTCTGGATATTAAAATCTAAAATCCAGTTGTCGTTACCGCCTGAAGCATACAGGTGTTTTTCGTCTTTACTAAAAGCAATGCCGTACCAGGATTTACCTAGTACTTTTTCATCTATAATCTTTTCTGTTTTGGCATCAAGCAATTGCAGGGACTGGGTGCTTTGGCCGTTATTGGTAACGGCGATATATTTACCCGAAGCGCTCAACTGCATATTTAAAGGCAGATCGCCCAATTGCAGTGAATGCCCTGCCGGACTCAGTTTCCACCCATTGGGCAATAAAATCTGCTGGGTACTTTCGTTTTTGCCAGGCCATTGTGCAAACCCTTTTTGGATAAACAGGAAACCGAATAATATAAATAGGTATGATTTTTTCATTTTCTTAAATTGATTTAGCACCACCTTAGCGATGAAGATTAAAATTAACCAGGGCCCTGATGGTATAGCCATTGCCTGAAGCTACGGAACCGATTTCGCGGATGGCTTCTGATGGGATTACCTGACTACGGGTTGCATAAAAAACGGGCCCGCCAGAAATAGAAAACGAAAGTTTCGAATGGTTTGGTTCCAGATTGATTGATGGCCCGATCATTACCTTTGCGCCACCTTCTGCTTCATCCTTTTCCCAAAAGCCTTCTAAATCTTGACCTAAGGCTTCGAAGCCAAGGTATAAAACGTTAGAAACACGATGCTGATACCCGAAACTGCTTATAAAATCGAGCTTATCCCTGGTTTTGTCGAAAGCTTTTTCGAAACGAAGGTTACCTGCCATTCGCCAGTTTGTCTGATCGAACGAAGCGGTAATCCGGCTAATCGCAGAACCAATACTCGACCAATCTCTGCTTAAGCCTAAACCAGCACCTAACCTAAAGCCAGTGATGCCTTTACCACCCACTAAATCCCTGATCACTTCAGCCTGTTGCGCAGAGGTTACACCTCCTGAATTGGCAAAACCGATTGCTGCGGTGGCATACAAGGTTAACCTGCTGCCTAAATATCCTTTAACACCAAACTGTTGCCCTAAGCCGTCATAACCGAACTGTCCATTGGTTCTTTCGCCATAACTTCCTGAATAATGAATATTCCAACGGGGATTTTCTGCGGTTAAGGTATTCAGCGAAAACAGAAAGGGCTGAGCGGCATCAGTTCCTGTTCTGATTTCAGGTGCAGTCTCATTTATTTTTTGTGCTGCACAGTTTAAAACGGCACCAGCAAAAATGAGCATCAAAAATGTCTTTTTCATTGCGATGATCTATCAATTAAAATTTAGTTTCATTTAATAACGGCGATTGACTTGCATTTACCTGATAAGTTTGGATCTTATCATTTTCATCAACCTCTACAATCCGGTAACCTTTATAGGCTGTGCCCCAGTTTCCGCCAATATGTGCATCGAAAAAGTGTGGCAGTTTATCCGTATAAAAAACAGCATCAAGGCTGTGGTCGTGCCCATGAAATACAGCCTTTACATTGGCATAACCATGCAGCAGTTTAATCGTATCCGGACAGTCTACAAAAGGGCTTTCGGGCACCCAGAAACGAGGGGGAATGTGCAACACCACAAAAACAGTTTTCAGGTTTTTAAACTTATCGAGCTCCTGTTTTAAAAAATCGTTATTAGGACATAAATAAGTGCCTTTTGTATCAGATGTATTGGCCAAAACAAAACCTACTCCATTTTTTTCGAAAGAAAAGTTATCCTCGTAACCGAAAACCGATTTCCAGATCTTGGCATCGGCATGATCGTGATTACCCGGAATGGCGTAAAAACGAACTTTAAGTTTATCGTAATATTCTTTTTTTACTTCTGACAATAGTTCCGGGCGATCGTGTACAAGATCTCCGTTAATAATCACAAAATCGAGTGGGTTTTTATCATGCGATTCATTTAACCACTTCACAATATTCTCATGGTGCAGTTTGTAATCCGTTCCAGGCTGACCATAATGACCATCGGATGCGATGGCAAAACGCAACTTAGGAGTTTTGCCCGGTCTGGCAGTTGCGGTGTGTTCTTCAGCAAATGAAGAAAGAACCGGAGAAATACTGGCCACTACAGCAGCAGCCAAACTATTTTTCAGAAAAAATCGTCTGTTAGACATAAGGATAAGATATGTTTTGTATCAAAGCCCAATATTAGCTTGATCAGGCTTCTTAAACATAAATTTAATGTTATGATTAGGTTAACCGAAGCGTATCTGTGTATCAATTTTATAACAGAAACATTTCAGAAAAAAACACAGGTTTAATAATCTTCCTGCTTTATTTTCGCTTGCTTCTATGACTGTGCTTCAAGGTTGGAATTACTTGTAAGTGGCTTTTAATATGTATCAACTAATCTATGGAATAATTTAATTACCTTGAATATGATATTTTCAAGTCCATTATTTATCACTATATTCATTTACATTTAAAATAAGATAACATTTTCACCATGGCGGTTAGTCAAATTTAGTAAAGTTCTGGTTTGGGCACGCAGGAAAAGATTGTGATAAATGGTTTATTTATCTCACCAACCACCCCTCTTGCCAGCTATAATTATTATTTAACTTACTGAGTATACTCAACTTATGCAATATCGGTTCTCTCTTATAGAAGTACTTGTTATTATTTATAAATTGCTTGTGAGAAAGGTTTTTAGTAGATAAAATATGATCAATCTCATTTGTCCAGACCTTATTATTCAATTCTACTCCCGCATTGTAAAAGCTATTAAGACTTGTTTGATAAGACTTAACATTTTCTATACTTTCTAAGTCTTTTATGAATGTTTCAAACATATTAGTAAATTGTTTTAACAAATCATCTACTAAATAGCTTAATTTTAATGGTTTCAATTTAGTTAACATCAACAATGACTGTCCTAGTATTAGGCGGATATTTTCATTGGCTTCAATCAATGAATGGGCTGTATAAGTACCATTTAAAGTGTCATATAATTCATCTATTGCTAAAATAAGTACCTCAACTAAACTTGTTTCTCTATAAATATCCATTTGACTATTTGAGGTAGATATTCTTTTGTATAAATATAATATTCTACCTAAGGTACCCTGATTAAGACTTATATCTTTAGCCTTACTATACATGATAAGCTTATATATTTCATCATCTAAATCTGACAATACTTCATTGGTATCTATCTTCATAAACTTCTGCTGCGCTATCCATTCTATTGCCCAACCTATTCCCAACAAGCCATTTTCAAAACTAAAATCTTCAACATTACTGATATTTGCACCTATTTCGTTCAATAAGTTTTTTGCTTTTTTTTTGTCTTCTTTATTTTTAGTCACATCTGCATGCATGAAATAGGATAAGCAAAGGCCAGTTTTACCAGTGTAAAGGCCAAAATTATTAATTGAAAAAGCATGTTGTAATGACCTAGATTCATTCATTTCCATTATTTTTGTTTCCAATGCCATGTTTCTATATACTTACTTAAATTCGCTGAGTCCATTCTACAAATACCAAAATATTCATCCATTAATTTTTTACGTTGTTGAATAGTATTATAACCACTATTAGCTGATCTTGGGTGTGGCAAATGATAAAGAGCACCTTGAATTCTTTCTATTTTAAATCCTAGTATCTGCATTCTTTTTTTTCTCTCCACATCATCAGGCCCCCAGCTTGTTAAGTTTTCATTTTCTCCTCCCGCTATTAAAAATTTTTGTTTTTTCAAAAATAGGCAACCTCCAAAAGAACGTTCTGTTGCTATATTGTGCTTACCATTGTTTGATTTGAGCACATTGATATCCAACGTTTTAGCAAACATTGTTTTCATGAGTATATCTACAGCTATAAAAGTGCCATCATAAGGATAAGCCGCATCAGCAAAACCACTTCTTATTTTATCGATGCTTTTCAAAATTTGCTCAATAGGCATTACAACATCAACATCATATAGAGCTACTATAGGTGTATTGCTCAAATTAATTAACTGGTTGTTGTATTTAGTCCTATGGAACAACTTATTTTCATCCTTTACAAAAAAATAATTAACGTTGTCAGGTAATTTTGATGTATCTACTTTCTGTTCGCTATCCGCTTCTAATATAAAAATATTGGTTTTAAACAGGAGATGGATGTATTTAGTAACTATTCTTAAATTTTCTAATCTTTCCTCAGAATCAATGTGAAGAGGAATAAGAAAACTCACATCCATTAAATTGGTCCGGTTTTGCAACTGATTTTGATTATATTTTCTTATTTCCTTAACCAGTAGCATACTTGCTGATTCTTTGTTTAAAAATGTAAAATCATCGAAAAAAGGAGGACAGCGACTATAGTTGTTTTTTCTAAAATAACGCACATCTTCTTTCTTAAAATCACCTGTATAGTGTAATATCGGTACTGATAATTTGTCATTGATTGGTGTATATGCCCATAAAAAATCTAACTCTGGATGAATGGCTACCTTTCTCCCTAATCTGATTGCCTCCCACCATAAACACCACATATCTGTACACCAAGCCTGTATACCATTTGTTTTTTGACCTAAAAAAATCAGCTCGTTATTGAGGTCATTAAGGTATTTGAACATCTTTTCACAATTCCTTTCTAATGCCAGCCAAAATTTAAGGTTAACATTTTTTAACAAATATTGCGCCCCTCCCATAGCTCCATCATGCTGTTCAATAATAGCAGTGCTCAACTTCATCAATACCGACATCCCTTTAAAACCAGCTTCCCCAATTTTATCTTTTATATAATAACTGCTGGTATAGATTCGGGTATCAGATGCATACCAAATATCATTTTTCAGCAATTTGTTAAAATCTGGCAACCGATTGAAGATTATATCAGAATCATGGTAAAAAATGGCTTCATTTTCTAGCCATGGGTTTGCCTTAAAATGTTTGGCAATAATATGAGGTCTTAATGAAGAATCATAAGATTTACTTTTTCGGGTATCAGGATATGAGTAAAATTTAGCTAGCTTGTTTTGGGTAATGAAATCATTAAAATATTTAGATAAACCCTTCTGAAGATTATAGCAAATTAATACATGTATATCATCACTTTTAATCCCCATTTTTTCAAAATTATAAAGCTGCAATTGAAGTTGCCAAAGAAAATAAATTTGATCTGGTTGGGCAGAAAGATAAATCACAATAATATTTTTTTTTTAAAAAACAAGCATTTAGCTGACAATCATTTTTATAGATAGGCGGGGCAGGGGGCATTTCCAGTTAATGTTGATATCAGAATTATGATTATAGTTTTGTGTATAATTTTTATCTATATTTTTCATCCAAAATTTTCTTTAAAACCATAGCTTTTGCTATTCTTTAATGTAGCAGAAAGATAAGAATACATTTTATAGGGTGAACCCTATATACTTTCCAATTTATTTATATTATGATGAAAAATCATTTAACATCCTTCTTGTACTGTATCGAAACTAATTTGCGAATCTGGATATTTTTTCACAAAATCTAATAACTTTTTATTTCCTGCTCTTATGGCTATCCCTTGTTTTGTGAGTGCACCATCTTTGTGATTTTTGAGTTTATCATTTCATTAGATTTTTTTACCTCAAGATTCATATCTTCAAGAATGATACATCTTGGATTTTTATCTTTTCCAGATATCCGAATAAGTCGTTTAAATTCTGATGAGTTCCTCTTTAGATATATTACCAGGCTCATCAACAGAGATACACAGGCATATTGGTGATCTTTCCCCTTCAAGCACGAAAGTCCCACTAAAGCCGAACTTTCCATCAATTATTGGGGCAATCATAAACAACTTATCGCTAGATAGGTACCAATTGAGGAGAGTAGATGGATAGGCAAACTTACTTTCTTTGACATCCTCACAGTACCCAGCATATCAAATTTAATTGATTGGACAAATAAAAAAACAAATTAAATGCAAAAAAATGGTGATAATAAATATTTCATATACAACAAGATTTGTGCATTATATTAAGTACTCTAGGTAACCCTAAAGTACTTAATAAGTAAATAATTTTATTTATGTGGGTATAGTACACATTGCATCACAATGCAATGGATCATGTACTGTATTACAACATTTCAGACAAGTAGCTTCTGAAGCATTTTTCCAATCATCACATTCATGTACCCCTATTGTTGTGACAAAAACACTGCCTCCCATTACATTTTTTAATTGAGATCTTGTTAGCACTTCTGCACCTGCAAAATTTACTGTGTTTAATTTTAACTTTTTCATTAGTTAATTTTTTTAATTTGTTTTTAATTAAAGTTTTGTAAACCAGTCACGCCTGGTCTACTTAAGCGATATCGATAAAAACGCCGATATTCCTTCTTGGGCAGTTTCGTTTGCAACCATACTGCCCCTTTTTGTCTCACCCATAGTGGGGTTTTGCTATAACAATTGGGATATTTTTAATCAATTTTCTTGCAACAGATCCTGAAATAAATTACTCCGTAGCTTTCCGCTTCACTACAGATCAGGATGACGGCTCTTTTTTTATGTTAATAAATATTTAATGTCTTCTAAGCTATAAGGCTCGGGCAACTTATAGCCATTTACCAAAATGGTTGGGGTAAAAGCGATTTCGGCCATTTCACACCATTTTTTTTGTTGCTCACCTGCTTTTCTTACTTCTCCATTATAATTTAAAGGGTATTTTGCTGCCCAATCTTCATAATTTTTATTAGTCAATGCATACCAATCATTTAGTGCATTTTCTACTACTTTTTTGTCTGTTAATAAACTTAGCGCAGTTGCATGTTGAGCCACTTTTGTCCGATCATCATCATCATGGTTAGCTGTGGTAAATATGAGCTTTAATTGTAAATCATCTCTCGTTTTTAACCATTGGTCGACAGTTTGGTGTGCTTTAGCACAAGGACCGCAAAAAGGATTGCTTACCATAGTAATAACGGTTTCGGCTTTGGGGTTACCCAAAACAATTGGCATTAGTTCATCACCAACGGAATAATGGGGTTGATTCTTTAAAACCTGGTTAAATAAATCGCTATTATATTTAAATTTTTTAAGCTGTTGCTGCAAAGGCTTTTGCTGTGCAGCCTGCAAAAAGAAGGGTTTAAGGAAAGACCAGGTTAATATTGGCAGGAGAAAGACTAAAGCCAAAAAACCAAAACTAGAAAGACTAAATACCGATGACCTAGAACTGAAGTTCAGAGGCCAAAAGCCAAAGACTAGAGCTTCGGATAACAGAATGGCCTGTACCATACAACATAAAACACACCAATTTTTAGTGCGGTATTGGTATGAGATAGAATAAACTGTATAGGGTAGGGCACAAATGGTTAAACAAAAGATAATGAGGAGTGATGATGGGTATAGGAGTAAGGCCAGTGAGGTACCTGCAAAATAAAAAAAACCCACCTCGCTCCAGCTTAACCAGCTGGTTACTTTTGCTGCATCGCTTTTTAATATGGCGTTGCAGTCATTTTTTCCAGCCAAACCGCAGAGGTTCTGTATAAAAATATTGTTCGAGTGGATACTTTGTATCAGTAACAAGATACTGATACAAAGACCTCCAAACTTTAATAGAGATAACAATAGGTTAGGCCATGAAAATACCTGGTTTGCTAAAATTGTAGCCATTATGGCCACTACCAATATAATTCCAAATGGCAATACTAAACTTTGTATCGAATATTTAATAAAGTTCTGTTTGTAGTTTTTCTCGCCACAATCGTTATCATTTTCTGAAAATAAAACAAAACCATCCCATCGGGCTAAAAAATCGCTTTCGGTCATGGTAGCATTTTGCTTTTCATCCGAAAAGCGAACCATTCCGTTATTAATTTCACTGATTAAAATAAATCGCCCACCTTGTTCGGGCAAATGCGCAAGAAAAGGAAACAGGAAGTTATTAACATCATAATCTTCTTTTTTAAGCTGAAACGATTGGTTGGGTATATTCCATTCAGTTAAACAATCGCCAATTGATAACATACTTGGATAATCAGGATGATTGGATAAACATATAGAAGCAGTTTGAGGCATAACCTTAACTTTTAAGTGTTTTAGCAATAATTGTAATACGCTATCTAAATTTGGTTTTGCTTGCCCGAATATTGTCATGCCTGTCGATTGGGTTACCTTATAGTAAATAGATTTGCTTAAAATTTTTTCATGTATAATTCTTTGCAATAAGTTGTCTATTACTGCATTCATGAATTCTTGATAATTAAATTTGAAAATAATTTAGCTAACTTTTTTACTTTTTATACCAACCCCTCAAAAAATTATACCATCCCTAAAAAAACAAAATAATACAACTAAAAAATGCGTTATTGTTTATATTTGTAGCTTAATAAATAAGCTACTGTAAAGTAAGCACTAATAAACAGCAATTAATTTTTGTTTAATGACTTTTACCTGTATTGTGGTAGACGACGATCCTCAAGCGATTAAATATTTATCTGAATGCATTGCACTTATTCCAGTTTTATCACTAATTAATACCTTTACAGACCCAAAACAAGCTTTAATTGATATAAAACAATTGAATACGCCAGTTGATTTTCTATTTACCGATGTAGAAATGCCCCTCCTGTCTGGATTGTTACTGGCAAAAGAAATTAAACATCAGGTTAGGTGTATAATATTGGTTACCGCTCATTCTAAATATGCCTTAGATGGTTATGGAATTAATGCCAAGCAGTTTTTAACTAAACCTTTCAATTTTAAAAAATTCAATACCGTTGTAGATGACCTAATTGTCGATTTAACTAAAGAAGTGCTTTTTATATTGGTGAGTACGGGTATAAAAACGCAAGTAAAATTATATGTCGATGAAATAATTGCTATTGAAGCTTACGGTAATTATGTAAAAATCCATACCCTTTCCGATATGCTGGTTGTGTATTCTTCTTTCAAAGCGATGGTAGAAAAGTTGGAGGTTTACCACCAATTTAAAAAAATAAGCAAATCTTTTATGGTCTCTGTTAAACACATCAGGGGAAGAGATGGCTTCGTTATTTTTTTGAAAAAAAATATAATGGTAACCGTTGGAGAATCGCACCGTTCAAAGTTCAATAAAAATTTTCAAGAGTGGTTAAAATGATTTGAGACGATTCTGCACTAAAAACAATCAACAGTGAGATAATTAGCTGGATAACCACGATATAATAAGAATTGGAGGAAAACAGCTCATTAATAATAGCACTACACCAGTTAACCTAAACCTGATCAAAGCAGTAGCTCCCGATTTTTTAATCGGAACTAAAAGCAAATGAGCAGGACCTCATTAACTATAAAATACTTCGATCTGCTTTTTAAAAAGTAAAATTTGTTACTAAAATCGTTGATAAGCTCATTCCTCGGCCTGTATCCTTACAGAACGAAAAAATAGTTTTGTAATGAAAAAACTTAGTGAAAGAGCGAAAAACAAAAGGTCTGTGGAGACACAGACCTTGGATTAGGCTATAGAATAATAATCGCCTGTTTTATCACCATATAAGCTGCTAATGCAAACAAAAATATCGCTATCGATTTATTTATAATTAAGCTGCTCAGCGCAAACTTTTCCTGAATATAGGTTGCAAAATGCGCATATAAGTAAAGTGCGAGTGTAGAACCAACGCCCGAGCCTAAACTAAAAATCACTAATGAAAGGTAATCCGTTTTGATCCATTGGTGTAAAATTACATAATTGCCAAAAAACAGCCAGAATGGAATCTGAACAGGGTTTAGCACCCCTAAAATTAATCCGTATAAAACGCTTCCACTACGTTTATCCTCTTTGGCATTACTTGTTTTAGGTACTTTTTTCCGGTTTTTCCAGGTAATGGTACCCATCACCAAAAACATCACGATCATAAAACAATCGACTAAGGTACTTAAGCGCACTTCGCTTACAGCCTCGTTCGGATTGATATCGCTCATAGCCCAGCGGGCAAAACGCATCATACCAAAGGTAAAAAACACTTCTACACAAGAGAAGGAAAGAATAAAGTACCAAACCTGCCGCATGCCCTTGTTAATAGCAAGCTGCGCTACGGTGAGATTAATATTACCCGGGGGAATATAGCCCATGGCATTGAGAATGATGCCGATGAAAAACGTTAGAAAAAGCATTGCCGAAATTATGGATTTAAATTTAAATGCGATGCCAAATATTTTCCGGTGTACGATTTTTCTACCTTGGCTAAATCTTCGGGTATACCTTCAAATACCACCTGACCGCCGCCATCACCCCCTTCAGGGCCAATATCGATTACCCAATCGGCACATTTGATCATGTCCATATTATGTTCGATCACCAAAATAGTATTACCCTGTTCAATCAAGGTATTCAGCGCTTTTAACAGTTTTTTAATATCATGGAAATGCAGACCGGTTGTTGGCTCATCAAAGATAAACAGCGTTTTATTGGCATTATTTCCTTTAATCAAAAACGAAGCGAGTTTAATCCGCTGCGCCTCACCACCCGATAAGGTATTGGAAGATTGACCTAAATGTACATAGCCAAGGCCTACATCAACCAATGGGTTTAATTTATTGAGGATCTTTTGTTCATCCTTAAAAAATTCTACCGCCTCTTCAATGGTCATATCCAAAATTTCGGATACATTTTTCTCTTTATAGGTTACATCTAAAACCTGCTGCTTAAAACGTTTACCGTTACAGGCTTCGCAAGGCAGGTAAATATCGGCCATAAACTGCATTTCGATCTTCACCTCTCCCTCACCCTGGCAAACATCGCAACGGCCACCTTCTACGTTGAAAGAGAAAGCAGCTGGTTTTAAGCCCGCAGCTTTTGCCGACGCCAGACCCGAAAACAGCGCACGGATATCATCCCAGGCTTTTACATAAGTAACCGGATTAGAGCGGCTCGAACGGCCAATCGGGTTCTGATCAACCATTTCTACAGCACTTACCAGATCGTAATTACCAAAAATGCCGTCATAAGCACCCGTTTGCTCGCCTGCGTAGTTTCCAATTGCCTTTTGCAGTGCAGGGTATAAGATTTTTTTAACCAAACTGGTTTTACCTGATCCAGAAACACCACTTACTGCAGTAAAAACACCTAGCGGAAACTTTACATCAATATGCTGAAGATTGTTTTCCCTTGCTCCCTTAATCAGGATGTGATCTTTCCACTTACGGCGTTTATCCGGAATGGCAATTTTTTCTATTCCCGACAAGTAGCGGCCCGTTAAGCTATTTTTATCTTTTAAAATTTCTTCGTAATTACCACTGAAAACCAAATTACCACCATGGGTACCAGCCTCAGGACCGATATCGATAATGTAATCGGCTGCACGCATCATTTCTTCTTCGTGCTCTACCACCAAAACGGTATTGCCTACATTACGGAGCGAGATCAACACTTCGATCAGTTTATTGGTATCACGAGGATGCAAACCAATGCTCGGTTCGTCCAAAACGTAAATAGACCCCACCAAACTACTTCCCAATGAAGTTGCCAGGTTAATCCTTTGCGATTCTCCACCCGAAAGTGTATTCGATAAACGGTTTAAGGTAAGGTAACCTAAGCCCACATTATTTAAATAAAGGAAACGGTTATCAATCTCTGCCAATAAACGTTTGGCAATTTTGGTATCATTGGCATTTAACTTCAGCTCGTTAAAGAAAACCAGCGCTTTTGCCAATGGCATCAGCACCACATCGATGATCGATTTTTCAGCAATCTTTACATAAGATGCATCCTTACGCAAACGCGAGCCTTTGCAATCAGGACAGGTGGTTTTGCCCCTGTAACGGGATAACATTACGCGGTACTGGATTTTGTAGGTCTGCTCTTCCAGTTCTTTGAAAAAAGCATCCAGGCCAGCAAAATATTTATTTCCTGTCCAAAGCAAGCGTTGCTCTGTTTCTGTTAAGGCACTATAAGGTCGGTGAATCGGGAAATCGAATTTTGGTGCGGCTTTAATAAAATTCTGCAACCATACATTCATTTTTTCGCCACGCCAGGGGGCAATGGCATTATCGTAAATACTTTTGCTCTTATCAGGAATAACCAGGTCTTCATCTATGCCGATTACATTTCCATAACCTTCACAACGTTTACACGCACCATAAGGGTTATTGAAAGAGAAAAAGTTTGGCGTAGGTTCTTCAAATTTTATTCCATCCAGTTCAAACCGATCGCTAAAATGTTTCGTTGTGCCCTGGGCTTCCACATAACAATCGCCCTTACCTTCAAAAAAAGCAGTCTGTGCCGAATCGGCCAATCTGCTTAATGTTTCTTCTTCCTGGTTGGTTACAATACGGTCGATCAGGATCTGAACGGTTTTATCATCTGTAAGTTCTGCATCTTTAAAATCAGCATCATCTAAAACCGTTTCTATTTTTTCTATTTTATCGTTAATCAGAACGCGTAAAAATCCTTTCTGTAATAAAATAGCCAGTTCTTCCTTAATCGTACGGTTATTGTGTGGGTATAGCGGACAAAAAATAGTAACTGTTGTATCCTCGGGCATGGCATTTACATAATCTACTACCGTACTTACCGAATCCTTTTTCACTTCTTTGCCCGAAACAGGTGAAATGGTTTTTCCTATACGCGAGAAAAGCAGTTTAAGGTAATCGTAAATTTCGGTCGAGGTACCAACGGTAGAACGTGGGTTGGAAGTAATAACCTTTTGTTCGATGGCAATTGCCGGAGCAATACCTTTAATATAATCAACATCGGGTTTATTCATCCGCCCCATAAACTGGCGGGCATAAGAAGATAAACTTTCTACATATCGGCGTTGCCCCTCTGCATATAAAGTATCAAATGCAAGCGAAGATTTCCCCGAACCAGACATACCTGTTACCACCACAAGTTTGTTTTTTGGAATGGCAACATCGATGTTTTTTAGGTTATGCACACGGGCACCTTTTATGATAATATTTTTATGCGGATCTTTTTCGGCCTCTTTTTTGCTCATGTATGGTAACGAATATAAATGTATAACCCCAGAATGTTGTTAGGGTTTTAAGAACATACAAAAATAGGGTACTGAGACGGTTAATTTATTTTTTAACATTTTATTTTTTGTTTTTTGATAAAAAAATAACTTTCTTTGAACATTAACAACCTCAAAACCAAACTAACACATTCAAAAAACATAGGAGAGCAGCTATAGAAATTAAACATCTACAAATTAATTTTTAGCAAATAGTACGGGATTTAGTGTAGGTAAACCTATGAATTTACAATCATATAATGATCAGGACCTGGTAAAGGTATATATTACCGGGAACGAGAATGGATTGCAGGAACTTTTAAGAAGACATAAAAGTAAAATTTATACCTCTATCTACTTATTGGTTAAAGACCAATATCTGGCGGAGGATATTTTTCAGGATGCTTTTATAAAAGTAATTAATACCCTGCGGTCGGGAAGATATAACGAAGAAGGCAAGTTTTTGCCTTGGGTAATGCGTATTGCCCATAACTTGGTTATCGATTATTTCAGAAAAGAAAAGAGAACACCAATCATCACCAGTGCTGATGGAATGGATGTATTCAATATGCTACACTTTTATGACGAAAGTGCAGAAGATAAAATGCTTCGCGACCAGACCCATAAAGATTTGAAAGCAATGATCCATTTATTGCCTGATGAGCAGAAAGAAGTACTCCTGATGCGCCATTACGCTGATTTAAGTTTTAAAGAGATAGCAGATTTAACCGGTGTAAGCATCAATACAGCACTAGGCCGTATGCGTTATGCATTGAGTAATTTGCGTAAAATGCTTAAAACAAAGGAGATGACCTACAAAGGGTAGTAAAAATGTTACATAAAATTTTTTAGGGGTTGAAATAAAGCATCTGAACTATCGTTAAGTTTATAAAACTTATCACATTTTTTGCTTATGACAAAAACCTCTACATCAAAAACAAATGTAAATTTACCTACACCTAACATGTTTCAGCCTAGAACTGATATTGAATCTGACGCAGAAATCGACTTATTTTATGATCAAATCAAAGGTAAGTTAGATAGACTGGCTAAAAATCCTCAAGATGAAACCATCAACAAGATTTTAGCTTACAGCAGAGCAAAGTAGAAAATCTTTACATGAGCCAAAAAAGCTTGTTCCACAGGGTGGGGCAAGCTTTTTTTATTTTATGCGTTCAATGGTTCATTTGCCATTCGTTCATTGGTAAATGCAAACCAGTTACCATTCCCTACCTTGTAAGCTGAGTTCGATAATTATTTGCTGAAAATCATATCTTATGTACGCCTAACTCCGCTTTATCGTCCTGCTGAATTTATTTTACAAGTAGAGATCGTATTTTCAATTGTCTTGTAGCTACTACGTGGTCAGCATCTTTTTAGCGTGAAAGACCCTGACCTGTAGCGAAGCGGAAAGCTACGCAGTAAAATAAATTCAGGGTGACGACCGCCTTACAGAAAACTTGATTAAAACGTCACAAAATGAGATTTAATGATCGAACTCAGGTTAGTAGTCTAATGCTTTATTACTTACCCTCATCGTGAACCAGCTGGCAATCAGCCATGAGCCCCTCCTATCCGTAGTGTTAAGCGCAGCGTCACTACGGATTATCATATCATGTTGAGTTTCCAGACTCAACTTTTAGTTATTAACCAGAAATGAGTCAAAGACTCTTTTCCATAACTCAATCCT
>NZ_JBXANE010000007.1:0-193971 GCF_058801365.1 Pedobacter sp. GW822-FHT03F06 | reverse complement strand
CGTAGAGACCCTTCGGAACTCTACGGACAGCTCTAACAATGACGGCCGCTCTACTGGAATCTGTCAATAGTAGTAGTACCTCCTATCCGTAGTGTTAAGCGCAGCGTCACTACGGACTATCATATTGAGTTTTCAGATTCAACTTTTAGTTATGAACCAGAAATGAGTCAAAGACTCTTTTCCATAACTCAATCCGTAGAGACCCTTCGGAACTCTACGGACAGCTCCGGGATGCTTTATTATCTTATAACCACCTTTGCACGTCATTAACTCTTTACCCCCTATCCGTAGTGTTAAGCGCAGCGTCACTACGGATTATCATGTTGAGTTTCCAGACTCAACTTTTAGTTATTAACCAGAAACGAGTCAAAGACTCTTTTCCATAACTCAATCCGTAGAGACCCTTCGGAACTCTACGGACAGCTCTAACAATGACGGCCGCTCTACTGGAATCTGTCAATAGTAGTAGTAACTGCAGCTTCCATTCTCCATAAATGGCCTAATTTTTACAATCTCCTAAAACAAAAAGCCTTACCTTTGCATAGTGTAAATTTAACACTAAGTACGCTATGAACAAGAACTTGCTCCCACTCACTTTAGGCGGTTTAGGCATCGGGATAACAGAATTTGTTATGATGGGCCTGCTCCCCGATATCTCAAAAGATTTAACAGTAACCATTCCGCAGGCAGGTCATCTCATTTCTGCATACGCTTTGGGTGTAGTAATCGGCGCACCTTTATTGATCATGATTGCTGGTAAATATCCGCCAAAAATGATATTGATTGCCTTGATGATCATGTTCACTGTATTTAATGCTTTCTCTGCGTTCGCCCCTACTTTTAATACCCTGTTTATTGCCCGGTTGCTTTCGGGTTTACCACACGGTGCATTTTTTGGTGTAGGATCGGTAGTAGCCAGCAGAATAGCCGAAAAAGGGAAAGCAGCACAGGCTGTATCGCTTATGTTTATGGGCCTAACCATCGCCAATATTATTGGGGTACCGCTGGGCACCTTTATTGGCCATAATTTCTCTTGGCGAATATCTTTTGCCGTTGTTGTATTTGTTGGCCTGGTTACTTTGCTAAGTTTAAAATTATGGCTACCAGCGCTAGAAGCAACCAAAAACCGCGATTTAAAAGCAGAACTCAGTTTCTTCAAAAAAAGAGAAGCATGGATCATCATTTTTATGATCTCGATCGGAACGGGTGGCTTATTTACCTGGTACAGTTATATCGCTCCTTTAATGACAGATGTTGCAGGTTTTTCGCCAAATGCAGTAACCTATATATTAATGCTGGCAGGTGTGGGCATGATGTTCGGCAATTATATTGGCGGCCGATTGGCGGATAAATTTTCACCTGCAAAAGCTTCTGCAGCCTTATTGCTCACCATGGTTGTTACCTTAACCATCGTTCACTTCGTATCCGCAAGTCAGCCTTTGGCATTAATTATGACTTTTGTTACCGGCGCCGTATCTTTTGCATTGGCTGCTCCAATACAGATGTTAATGATCCAGAGTGCCAAAGGCTCCGAAATGCTGGCCGCATCTGCAAGTCAGGCGAGTTTTAATATCGGCAATGCTTTAGGCGCATTCTTCGGCGGGCTTCCACTGGTTTATGGCTTCGATTATACTTCGCCAGCTTATGTTGGTGCGGCTATGGCTTTGGTTGGTGCTTTTTTTGCATTTTGGCTGATCAAAAGTAACCAGGGGCTAACCGAACAGGTTAAAGTACCTGCTGCTTCTTTTCATTAAAAATATTCGTCATTGCGAACGAAGCGGTGTTGTGTGATGGGGGTGAAGCAATTTATAATATTGCATTTTTTTGGAAAACATAGGTTAGTGCAAGAAAAAATTGTCAGTCCTGCTGTCCGCTAAAGCCTCGCAGAAAAAGCTCGGGCTATCGCTCCCATCAGGTTTAAAATGAAAGGTCATGCCGTTAATTAAAAACCCAGTGCGCCATTTTTGAATGAGTGAATGAGAAAATCTAAATCATTCGCTCATTCGAAACTCAATCATTCAATAATCACTTCACTCTGTCTCTCAAACGCCCAAAGGTAGCACCCACCGAAAAGCCACAAAAGCTATTTGCGCTATTGAGATTTGCACTTATTCCAAGGGTTAACGCTGCAGCCCTCCCAACCAAAAAACTGGTCCTTACTTCTATCGGAATGCCAATAGTTCGGGTGGTAACAATTTCATAAACATCATGATCAAACAGGCAAAACATAGACTTACAGGTATTGTACAAAAATGCACCTCTTGATATCTGCTCCGTAAATGCCAGCCCTGCACCAAGCTTGATGTTGATATAGCGTTCGAAACTATAACTTTTGCCTACAGTAATCCCAACATCAGAAATACTGGGATTAGGCCTATCTCCAAAAAGCTCGAATTCCGAAATACCCGATGATTTAAAAGCAATATAATTGGTTTTACGCTGCAAATAAAGATGAAGCTCACCGTAACCACCATCTTCAGTTCCCTTACCTCCGCTCAAACCTACACCATAGTAAAATTTATGATTTTGGTGTAAGGTATCCTGCTGTGCTGATGCATCTATAAACAGTAGCAAACAAAAACATATCAATAAATATTTCATCATGTTTAATTTAGATGAGCATGAGGACTATGCAGCAACTCCCATTCTTTTAAGCAGCTTTAAATGAGATTTTATCCCACCCAAATAACTGGTACAATTGGGTGTTATCCCATTCTCATTTAACATTTCGTATAATATTTTACTGATCTGCGGATAATACACATGATGGTAGTGCGGGAATAGATGATGGGCGATATGATTATTAAAACCACCCAAAATAAAGTTTGCCGTTTTACTAAAAGGATGCATATCGTTCGAGCTTTTTATCTGGTTCATCAGCCACGAAGCATTGATATAACCCTGCACATCTGCTTGAGGGTACTGCGTTTCCTCAACATGGTGTGTCATAAAAAATGTAAACAGCAAAAACAGCGATTGGCTTAAATGCATCATCAAAAAACCAAATGCTACCACGTACCATTGCTGACCAGAAAAAAGTAAGGGTAGCACCAGCAATAAACCAATATAGATTGATTTTTGAAGCGCAAAAGACAAATAATATTTAAAGCCTTTTTTAACCGCAAAGCCATCATTACCAAAAAGAATCACAAAATCTTTAATAAAAATCCAGAACAGGGAATAGGTAGTATAAGCTAATGGTGCATACAGGTGTTGGTACGCATGAAACCAATAATATTTGCTATCCGGCACCACACGGATCAACTTCGATATTTTAAGGTCCGAATCATAGTCTTCTACATTTGGCGCATAATGATGTGAATTAACATGGCGCAGTTTCCAGGCTTCGGCATGTGCACCAACCAATGTATAAATAGCCACAAAGCAGATATGGTTAAGCCGCCTGCTCTTAAAAATGGTATTGTGCGAAAAATCGTGCGAGAAGTTAAAGGCAAAGAGCAATGCAATAAAACCATATACCATAAAACAGCCAATAAAACCAATTGGGTTAACCGTACGGTATAAAGCTAAATAGGCCAATAAGGTGAGCAAGAAATACACAAGGAATTTAAGCGCTATTATCCGCATAAAAGCAGATTTATTAGCTACTACTTCTTGACTAACGCGTTTGTATATCGCTTTTAACAACTGACTATCAGCCGCTACATAAATATGTTTATCCTTCATATCTCATCGGGATTAAGTGTTCACTTTTGCCCATCATTTTCAAAAACCTGAAATGTGAGGTTAAAGATTCGCCGTACGACATTTCCATATAAGTAAGCTTGTGCTTTTTAGCCAGCGCTTTAAAAACCGGAATAATGTCAGGGTAGTGCACATGGCAAACGTTCGGAAGCAGGTGGTGTACCGCATGGGCATTAAAGCCGCCAAGTGTCCAGTTAAGAAATTTACTTTCTGCATGATAATCTATAGAAGTAAGCAACTGCAGTTTGGGCCAGCTCATATTCAATTTATTACCTTTATCAGGTACAGGATGAGATACATAATCTGATAAATGTGCCACGCCTAATACCGCTACAAACAGCAGAGAAATAATAAAATGGTTCAGCAGGAAAGCCACCAGAACTACTGCCCAACCGAAAGGCAACAGGTAAATAGGCAAAACGATCATATATCCTATATACAAGAGTTTATATACCACCAGCTTTACCACTTCAATGCGGGGAATCTCTATTTTAATGGTACGGCTCGATAAATTGAACAACATCAGGGTTTCCCTAAAAAAGAACCAGTTAATCGAATAAAAGAGGTATAGAAATGGTGCATATATAAACTGATACCGATGGTACCCTTTTAAAGGCTGCGATTCGGTCATCCTAAACAGCGGATTGTTCAGCACATCAATATCACTACCTTCTATATTGGTATATAAATGGTGCGATTCGTTATGGTTTTTACCCCACACATAGGCATTATTGCCCTGCAGGTTAAAACTCAACGAAAACAACAGCTGGTTCCAGAACTTACTTTTAACCGCCACACCATGGGCGGCATCATGCGAAACATTAAAAGCGGTTAACAAAACCGACAGTCCCATCAGCAGGTAAAAAACATAGAATGTCCACACCCCATGGCTGGTAATCATCAAGACGTAAAACAGGATATCCAATCCGAAATACAGGAAAATCTTGAAGAACATTTTTGCATTGCCGGTTTTCCTCAATCCAGTTTGAATAAAATATTGTTCTATCTGCTCGTTTAATTCTTTGTAGAATTCGGAGCCTTCATCTTTTATAAATCTTAATTTGTTCATCATAGTGCGTTTTAATTCCTAATCAAATCTAAAACATCGACCAAACTGCAATTAACCTTAAAGATTATAAACGAATAAATAATTATTTTTAAAAGAAAATAAAAACCACCTGCCTCTGATTATAAATTATATTGCCTAATTTAATCTGAAGTAATAATCCAATTGATTATTAAAAAACCTTATATTCCCTTAAAAAATTAATCTTTATGGATAATCAACAGGCATTATTTTTCCAGGCCATCAGATCAGCCCTGCCCGAATACCAGAACCTGGCGCTGAGTGTAGCCGAGGAGTTAGGAATAAGCACGAATGAGGCCTATAAGAAAATCAGGGGCGACAGCAACCTTACTTTTCAGCAGATCATCAAGCTTTCTGATTGTTTCGATGTTCCGTTTCTGTACAGCCCAAAACAATCGTTATCGGTTACTTTTAGTTATTTAAGTGTAAATGAAGATTTAGATATGATTGGCTATCTCCGAAATTTATTGGACAATATAAAAGCCATCAAAAACAGCAATAAGAAACACATCACCATTACGACCGACGATATTCCTTTATTTCATTTTTTCAAGTATCCTGAACTCACCAGCTTTAAACTGTTCTTTTGGGCAAACAGTGCGAATAACCTCAAAACGCCGTTTAGCTCTTCATTTCTGTCAGATGAAATTATTAAAATTTCACAGGAGCTGCATGCCACTTATCTGGAAATACCAAGCACCGAAATATGGTCTAAGGATACTGTAACAGGCACACTCGAACAGATCAGGTATGCATTCGAAGCCGGGCACCTTTCCGATACCGGGCTGGCCGTGAAAATTGTAGAGCAGGTACGGTATTGCCTTACCGATATGAATATGTACGCCATTAGCAGCAAAAAAACCATCGACCCTAACCATACCTTTAACTGGTACAATTGTGATGTATTGGGAAGCATCGCTTACCTCGTCGATTTTAAAGACCGCATGGCCTGTTACAACAGGTTTAATACCTTTAATTATTTAAGAACCGAAGACCAGGCCTACTGCAAACAAACCAAACAATGGATGCAGGGCCTGATTATGAAATCGGTTTCTTTTAGCGGTCAGGGCGAAAAACACCGCAATAAATATCTGTATAATGCCTTTGCCGAATGCGACAAGTTGTTGAGGGAGATTACTAATGGTTAGATCAATAATTAAGTGTTAAACCAGCGCCGAACCCCATATCGCTATCATAGTGGGCAGAAATACCCATGTATTTAGTGGTAATAAACTTAAGTCCGCCCATAAATTCTTTATCGCTGTTTACCATAAAGCTTGCCCTTAATCGCTTAGAAACCGGTATATCTTCCCGCATCAACTGCAAGCGAACATTACCATCGTGGTACACTTCTGCCTGCGCTATTACTAACATGGGCAAGGTGTAGGCAAGCCCTACACTAAACATACTTCTTTTATCCTTTGTGCTTTTCTGGCCAAAAATATTGGTTTCGAGTTCGCTAGCTTCCATTTTCCGATAGCGCCAATCGAACCCAACAAAAGGCATTAGCCACTGCATCCGGTCTATATACCGGCCAATATGGGTTTCGGTTTCAAAGCCATGCATTTTATTGTAACCTAAGCGCCATTCGGCGCCAATGCTCCATCGCGTATTTGCCAACATGGCCATGCCGTCGTTTCCGTTGCTGGCAAAATCGTTTTCGGCCATAAAATGAAACATCCTGTCATCGGCAAAAAGTTTTCGCTGTGCCAATTTAGGGTTTGGGATTTCGGGGTTTAACGGTGAGTTTTCATAGCTGAAAATTTTACCCATTCCGCTCATCATGTGGTATAAAATATGGCAGTGAAAAAACCAATCGCCACTTTCTGAAGCACTAAACTCAATGGTATCGCGCTCCATGGGCATGATATCGAGTACATTTTTTAAAGGTGCATAATCGCCCTGACCATTAATTACCCTAAAATCGTGCCCATGCAGGTGCATAGGGTGCCGCATCATACTATTGTTATATAAAATGATCCGCAGATTTTCGCCCTTTTTGATGAGGATTTTATCCTCTTCAGAGATGGTTTTATTATCTAAAGTCCAAACATAACGGTTCATATTGCCCGTTAACTGAAACTCCATTTCACGGGTTGGGGCTTTAGGTAAAATCGTTTTCTCAGGCGAGCGCAACATATCGTAGTTTAATGTTGTTATCGGACCTTTCATGCCTTTGTCATTACCCATATCATGGCCCTGATGTTCATCCGAAGCAACCGTATCTGTCCCGGCATCATCCAGTTCAGCATACATTACGGTATTCATATCCATCACCTGGTTCTGCATTTTCATGCCTTCCATCTGTACCAGATTACCGTTCATATCCATCATTTCGTTCATCATTTTCATGCCTTCGAAATATTTCAGTTTGGGTAGTTTTTGAGCCGGCACTTTTTCTCCATTGCCAAGCCATAGGGAAGCAGATTGGGTACGGTCTTCGGGTGTTACCAAAAACTGGTAACTTTTATTTTCGGGGATGGTTACCATTACATCATAGGTTTCGGAAACGGCAATAATCAGCCGGTCTACTTCTACCGGCGTTACATCGTTACCATCATTGGCCACTACCGTTATTTTACCACCCGCATAAGTGAGCCAAAAATAAGTAGATGCCCCGCCGTTAGCAATTCGCAACCTTACCTTGTCGCCTGCTTTGAGCTTGTTTGGCACCTGATACTGATTTTTTCCGTTTACTAAAAATGCTTCGTAGTACACATCACTCACATCCATGGCGGTCATCCGTTTCAGTTCGTTGGTGAGTTTGGTTTTGAAGTGCCCGCCTTTTATGGCTTCAGCGTAACTTTGTGTGGTACCTTTTTTTATCGCGAACCAGTCATTGGCATTGTGCAATCGCCTGTCAACTTCGTGGGGCATCATATTTGTCCACTCGCTCAAAACAACAGGTACTGTAGGTATAGCGGGCTCTTTTCTTTTGTTTAAGATCATTGCACCGTACATTCCAATCTGCTCCTGCAGGCCCGAATGGCTATGGTACCAATGGGTACCGTTCTGTATAATAGGAAAACGGTAAACATGGGTTTTATTGGGTTCAATAGGCATTTGGGTTAAATAAGGAACCCCGTCATATCGATTAGGGAGAAACAGCCCGTGCCAATGCAAGGAGGTTGACTCTTTTAGCCTGTTGTGCACATGTATTTCTGCTGTATCGCCCTCGGTAAAGGTTAGCGTTGGCATGGGTATTTGCCCATTCACCGCAATGGCTCTTTTAGGCTTCCCCCCAAAAGTTACGGTTGTATCGGCAACATATAAATCATAGCGCACAACCCTTGGCGAGCTGTTGCTACCTAAAGTTTCTGCATCACTTGCTTTCTGGGGCGCTTTTTTGGGGTCAGCTGCTTTTACCTCGTTGTGCTGATGTTGGCCAAAAGCAAAACTACTAAGCAAAATACTAAGGCAACAAACTAAAATAAACTTCATTTTGTAGCGTGTGTTTTATTTAAGTACTTCGGCAACCTTACCACAAGTTAACATTTTATTACCGTAATATGGATTTTTTATCGCCTCGCCTTCACTTAACCAATAGCTTTTCTTCATCGGACAATAAGCATAATAAACAGGCTTATCGTTAAGTTTTACTGCTTTTACCAAGGCATAAAAATCGGTTGATAAAGAAGTAAAATGATCTCTTTGATGTTCGATATCTTTACTCTCGGCAATGTGCTCGGCATCAAATAATATTTTATCGCGCAATACTTTCGAAGCGTTCGTTTTTTCGTTGGCTTTTATCGCATTAATTAATGCAGTAGCCTTGGTTCCAGTCACGCCTGCATTGCTGCTAATTAAGGCATCTTTAACTTCGTAATAAGCCTGTAAAGGGTTAACCGCTGCTGCTTTTTCCTGTGCTGTTACACTGCCAGCCATAATTAGTACAATAACCTGGATCGTACATAATTTAAATAAAGTTTTCATTGTGTGTTTAAATTTTAAACAAAACTAGCGGTATGGCCTTTCCGGATGTTATACTTTTACCGGAAATGTTTATATAATTATCGCTCTACAGTTGGGCTACGGGGTTGGCGTTAAGCGGTTGGCGTGGATTGAGTAATTCAAACAATTAACCTCTATAAGTAAAGGTCCTTCGACTAAGCTATCATTGACAGTCCCAATAGAAAGATCGTCATTGCGAGGAGGAACGACGAAGCAATCTTTCATATTAGTGATCCTTGCTAGAAAGATTGCTTCGTCGGCTGAAAAAGCCTTCTCGCAATGACGATAATCTGAGGAGATTTATTTTCTTTAAATCCCCCTATCATTTATATTGTATATTGATTTTTATACAATAATTAACCCTCAGGATGGCAAACCACAGTTTTACCGCATGCCTCTTCCACCCCTCATCTTGCATACCCCACCCTCATCTTCCATTTAACATATTACATTTTCCATCTTTAACTTATATTTGCACATGCTTAAAAAAGAACGCTACAAACTTTTTGTAGAACATTTTTCTGCCAAGCAGCCTGATGCAGAAACCGAGTTACATTATCATAATCCCTACCAGCTTTTAGTAGCCGTAATCCTATCTGCACAGTGCACAGATAAAAGGGTAAACATGGTAACCCCTGCACTTTTTCAACGGTTCCCTAATGCCAAAGCGCTGGCCGAAGCTACGCCCGATATTGTTTTCGACTATATCAGAAGCATCAGTTATCCTAACAATAAGGCAAAACACCTGGTGGGTATGGCCAATATCCTGCTTAACGAATTTAACGATGTAGTGCCTTCGGGCATTGACGACTTACAGAAAATGCCAGGTGTTGGCCGCAAAACCGCCAATGTAATTGCCTCGGTAATTTACAATGCACCGGCAATGGCGGTTGATACCCATGTTTTCCGTGTGGCCAACCGTTTGGGTTTAACCAATGGTAAAACCCCCTTGGCGGTTGAAAAAGATTTAGTTAAAAATCTTCCCGAGCACGATATCCACATTGCACACCACTGGCTTATTTTGCACGGACGTTACGTTTGTGTGGCCCGAAGCCCCAAATGCGATGTTTGTGAAACTACCTACATGTGCAGGTACTTCGAACGTTTGACCGCACAAAACGAAAGAGATAAATTAAAAGCTTAAAAAATTATTTTCATTTTACTATTGACATTAGCTAAAAAACATTTACCTTAGCTAAATATATTAGTATTATAAATATCAACATTTAAGTATATTAGCCGATAATCGATTATATTTACGCAATCAATGAAAAAAGAAATGAGCACTGCAAATCCAGATAAATTAAAAGCCCTACAACTTACTTTAGATAAGCTAGAGAAATCTTACGGTAAAGGTACCATCATGAAACTCGGCGATTCTGCCATTGAACCGATAGATTTTATTTCTACAGGTTCAATCAGTTTAGATATTGCTTTAGGTATTGGCGGTATTCCAAAAGGCCGGGTAATTGAAATCTATGGTCCGGAATCTTCCGGTAAAACAACTTTAGCAACACATATTATTGCCGAAGCACAGAAAAAAGGTGGTATTGCTGCTTTTATCGATGCAGAGCATGCCTTTGATCAGTTTTATGCAAAGAAATTAGGTGTAGATACCGATAACCTTTTAATCTCTCAACCCGATAATGGTGAGCAGGCATTAGAAATTGCCGATAACTTAATCCGCTCGGGTGCTATTGATGTAATTGTAATTGACTCTGTTGCGGCTTTGGTTCCTAAAAGTGAAATTGAAGGCGAAATGGGCGACAGTAAAATGGGTTTACATGCCCGTTTAATGAGTCAGGCATTACGTAAATTAACCGGTACAATTTCGAAAACCGGATGTTGCTGTATTTTCATTAACCAGTTACGTGATAAAATTGGTGTAATGTTCGGCAACCCTGAAACCACAACCGGAGGTAATGCATTGAAATTTTATGCATCGGTACGTTTAGATATCCGTCGTATTTCACAGATCAAAGATTCTGACGAAGTTTCCGGTAACCGCGTTAAAGTAAAAATTGTTAAAAATAAAGTGGCTCCGCCTTTCCGTATTGCAGAATTTGATGTGATGTTTGGCGAAGGTATTTCTAAAAACGGTGAGATTATCGACTTAGGTGTTGATTTTGGCATCATCAAAAAAGCAGGATCATGGTTCTCTTACGGAGATACCAAACTTGGGCAGGGTAGAGATGCCGTAAAACAATTGTTGAGCGACAACCCTGAACTGGCAGAAGAATTAGAAATTAAGATCAAAGCCGAAGTAACCGGCGATAAATTGGCTGAGAAATAAGCCCGTCTTAATTCAATAACATTAAAACGCCCTGCTAAATTAAATTTTAGCAGGGCGTTTTGCTTTATATGTTATCATATTTTATAGCGCAGACCTCTATTGAAAGACACGGTTATTAGTTCTGACTAAAAATGGCACTAAAATCTTTGGTTACATATACAATTACCAAAAGCGCCGCAATAACTAAAGCCCCTAAAATAATCACGCCCCAACTCCCTTTTAGTTTGTTTTTGTCATTTCTGATCAACCAATATAAAATACCGATTAGCGGTATCGCGCAAACAATCCAAAATATTAACGATGCTCCAGTCATATATATAAATTCAATTTAAACAATTCTCTTTGCCAGTTTTCAATTGGCGGTTTACAGTTTTTTGCCACGGAAGCACAGAAACACGGAGATACATTGCGTTAACCACCGTAATAAGATTGCTTCGTTCCTCGCAATGAAGAACGAGGGAATTAACCAGTTTTCAGTTGCCAGTTTACTGCTAACAGTTAACTAATCCAGTCAATTAACCATAAACTATTGACCAATGAACCAATAACCAATGAACCAAAACTAAAACTCCATCCTCGCCATTGGCGAAACATCCTGCCCCACAAAATCCTTTTTCAGGTATTTCTGGTAACCTGCAATGGCAATCATGCCCGCATTATCGGTACAGTATTGAAAAGCGGGGATATAAACCTTCCAGCCCAGTTCGTCGGCAGTTTGCTGTAATCCATTTCTTAAGCCAGAGTTTGCCGAAACGCCTCCTGCAATAGCAATTTCATTAATTCCGTATTGTTTTGCCGCTTTCTTCAATTTATTCAGTAAAATCTGCACAATGCTATGTTGAACCGATGCACAAATATCATCTAAATTTTCGGCAATAAAATTAGGGTTCTCTTTTTCCTGCTTCCTGATAAAATACAGGATAGAAGTTTTAAAACCGCTAAAGCTAAAATTCAGATCGGCAATTTGCGGTTCGGCAAATTTAAAGGCCAAAGGATTTCCATGTTGTGCATGTTTATCGATCAGCGGCCCTCCCGGATAAGGTAAGGCCAGTAACTTAGCAGTTTTATCAAAAGCTTCACCAGCTGCATCATCTAATGTTTCGCCAATTATTTCCATATCAAAGTAATCCTTTACCAGCACAATCTGCGTGTGCCCACCCGAAACGGTTAAACAGATAAATGGAAAACCTGGCTTAGGATCATCAATAAAGTGCGCTAAAATGTGCGCATGCATATGATTGACAGAAATTAAAGGTATATTTAAAGCTAATGCGAAAGATTTTGCAAAAGAAACACCAACCAGCAACGATCCTAAAAGACCGGGGCCACGTGTAAAAGCGACCGCATTAATGTCCTGTTTTGTAACTTTAGCATTAATCAAAGCTTGTTGTACGGCAGGCACAATATTTTGTTGATGTACCCTTGAAGCTAATTCAGGTATAACACCACCATAATTTTGATGAATTGTTTGGTTTGCAATAACATTGGCAGTAATTTTGCCGTTGTTACAAATAGCAACGGATGTATCATCGCAAGAAGACTCGATAGCAAGTATAACAGACAAATTATTAATATTTAAGCTGCAAAATTATTAAAAAACTATTTAAAATACTCCTTTGGGTAATCGCATCAATAATCTTGCTGCTTGCGCTTCTTATTTTTTCGCTACAATTTAAGCCTGTTCAAACTTATTTTGCGCAGAAGGCTGCCGCATATTTATCTAAAGAGCTTAAAACCACCGTATCAATCAAGAGTCTCTACATCAAACCATTTAAATCTATTGTACTCGAAGATTTATTGGTTTTAGATTTACAAAAAGACACTTTACTAAGCACGCCGCAATTTATGGTGGATATTAATCAACTATCCATTGATAAAAAGATCATCGATATTAATACCGTTCAAATTAACAACGGGCAGTTTTTCCTAAAGGATTTCAAAGATAAGTCTTCTAATCTCGATTTCATTATAAACTACTTCGATTCTGGTAAACCTACTGTAAAGAAAAAGAAAAGCAAACCATACGATATTAATATTGGCCGCATTATCCTAAATAAATTTGCTTTCAGGTATATCAACTACAGGGCAAAAGATACTGTTCAGGGTAAAAGTGTAAACTTCGAAAACGTAAGTGTTAAAGAGTTGAGCGGAATTTTTGAAGGGCTCGATACCAAAAACCATTTGATTAAAACCAATATTAAAAACCTCACTTTTAAAGAGCGTAGTGGGTTTTACCTTAAAAACCTAACGGCTGAAACAACCATTGATAGTAATGCCATCGAGCTGAAAAACCTATTGCTGGAAACCAATCAGAGCCGTTTAACCGATTACTACCAGATGCGGTTTAAAAGTTATAAAGACTTTAACCATTATATAGATAATGTGCGGATGAAGGCCATTTTTAAAGATAGCCATATCAGTTCGAGAGACGTTGCTTTTTTTGCGCCAGAAATGAACACCATGAAACTTGATCTGGATGTTGATGGCCAGATTACTGGTTTAGTGAACAACCTTAAAGCCAAAAAACTATCGTTAAAAACCGGAAGGGCCACACATATTAAAGGCGATTTTATTTTAAAGGGACTGCCAAAATGGAAAGAGACCTTTATGGATCTCAACATTGAAATGGCGGGCACAAATAAAACCGATCTGGATGAGGTGCTGGCCGGCATTACCAACAGTAAAAAGAAAATTGTTCCGGTAATTGTAAACAAATTCGGCAACATTAACTTTAACGGAAGTTTTACCGGTTTCCAGAACGACTTTATTGCTTACGGTGAGTTTAAAACCAAACTTGGCCGTATTGTTTCGGATGTGAACATGAAAATCGATAAAAACGATGTTCCGTCTTATACCGGGAACGTAAAAACCTACGATTTTAACCTGGGCAACCTGATTGACGAAAAAAGCCTTGGCCGTATCAGCTCCTCGCTCTATGTTAAGGGCCGTGGTACCGAGCTTAAAGACTTAACCGAGAAGATAAATGGTGATGTAGACTATATCGACTTTAACAATTACCGTTACCATAATGTGAAGATTGATGGAACCTTTAACAAAAAGTATTTCGATGGCAAACTGAGCATTAACGACCGTAACGTTAAACTGGTTTTTGATGGCGGGGTAAACCTGAACCCTAAACTACCTGTATTTAACTTTAATGCCACTATTTCTAAAGCCAGATTGAAGGCTTTAAAGCTACTGAAAGATTCGTTGCAGGTTGATGCTAAATTTACGACCAATTTCTCGGGCACCAACCTGAACAATATATCGGGTAAATTATTAATTGAAGAAATCAGGCTGCAAAATCCGAAAGGTGTCTATAGCGTAGATTCGGTACAGTTAATGGCCGCAGGAACGGGCGCCAGCCGCGTACTCGATATCCGGTCGGACATTTTAGATGCCAGCATTAAAGGTGAGTACGATTTAAATTCTATTGTTTCTTATTACAAGGCCATCGCCAAAACGTATATCCCTTCGTTAAAGGCCGATATTATCAAATACAAAAACCAGATTTTTCAGTTCAACCTAAAGGTTAAAAAGTTCGAACCGCTGGCGCAGATATTTGCACCGGGTTTAGAATTAGAAGAAGGTGCTACGGTAACCGGCGATTTCGATTCGCGCAACAATACCGCAACGCTGAACGGTTTTGTTAAGAAACTAAAGTACAATGGTATAGTGGTAAACAACATCATCCTCGATGAAAATACAACCACACAACAGCTTCAACTGATTGTAACCTCAGATCGGGTGCAGATTAACGACAGTTTGTTTATTAAAGATGTAAACATTTCCAACATCCTGCGGAACGACAGTTTGGCTTTCAACGTAAAAATGTCGAACGCCGAAGAGGACAATCAGCTCGATTTAAACGGCCTGGTAGAGTTTACTAAAAACCAGGATACTACAGCAAGGCTAAGCGTATTGCCCTCTATATTAAAAATCAACAACGAGGAGTGGCGCATCCAGGAGAAGGTACGTATTGTGCTCAACAATGGTAAAACCGAGATCAGTAATTTCGATTTAACCAACGGAAAGCAGCAGGTTATAATTGATGGATTAATTTCAGAAGACCCTAAAGATTTAATTAGTGTTGGTTTTAAAGATTTCAACCTAAAAACCCTGAACCCTTTTACCAAAGGCTTTGGTGTTAAACTGGGCGGAAACCTGAACGGCACAACCGATCTGTACGGCATATTAAAAGCACCGAGGGTAACCGACGATTTAAAGATCGATTCGTTAAACTTTAACGATATCTATATCGGCACTTTAACCGATACCTCATCTTACAGCAACGAGAGCAAAAAAATCAACGTATTTACCCGCATCATGGCCGACGATTCGGAGACTTTTAAACTGACCGGAAATCTCGATCTAAAAGAAAAAGAAATCGACCTTGCTGTAAAAATGGATGAAAGCAAGCTTACTATTCTTGAGCCTTTCGTTAAACAACTGGTATCGAATTTAAAAGGGAACATCTCTGCCGATTTAACGGTTAAAGGAAAATTCGAAAAGCCAGAAATTAACGGAACAGTAGCGCTAGATAAAGGCCAGCTCATGGTAAACTACCTCAAAACCACTTATGTAATTACCGATGATGTGGAAATAAATAACAGCGTAGTTCAACTCGGCGATTTTGAGCTTAAGGACCTGGAAGGCCATGAGGCTACTGCACGCGGCACTGTCGATTTAAACGACATTAACTACCCTACATTGAAAGTAACGGTAAATGCAAACAGTTTAATGGCCTTAAACACTACCGCGAAAGACAATTCGGTATACTACGGCCGTGCTTATGGCACAGGTGTATTTACGTTTACCGGGCCTACCAATAAAATGAAAATCGATATCAAGGCAAAAACGGAGAAAGGAACTGTGTTTAACCTGCCTTTAAACAGTTCGGAAACCATATCGGATAAAGATTTCATTAATTTTGTAAGCCGCGATTCGACCGTTCTGGTTAAGAAAAAGACCAACTTTGATGGCCTGACCCTAACCTTTAAATTAACCATCGACCCGAATACCACAGCGAATATATTTACTACCCTGGGCAATTTAAGTGGCAAGGGTAATGCAGAGCTGAACTTAAACATCAACAGTTTCGGCGATTTCGAAATGTCTGGCGATTATATCATCGAGACCGGAAGTTTCGATTTTACGGCCCAGGAGGTCATCAACAAAAAATTCGAAATCAGGCAAGGTGGAACCATCCGCTGGACGGGTAACCCTACGGCCGCACAGATTAACTTAAAAGCAGTATATGCTTTGAGGGCAAGTTTGAACGACCTTTACAAAGCAGCCAACCGCGATGCCAGTAGTAATGCCAACCAAAGGGTAAATACCGAGGTTGAGATGGGCTTAACAGGTTTACTCTTAAAACCAGATATCAAACTTGATATTAACTTCCCCGCTCAGCCTTCTATCAAAGAAGAACTGCAAACCTATTTCAGCGATCAGAACAACCTGAACCTACAGGCTTTCAGTTTAATTATCAGAAGAAGTTTTGCCCCTGGAAACGGAGGAGAATCGATCGGGAACCAGCTCAGTTCTACCGCAGCCAGTACAGCTACCGAGTTGGTATTTAACCAGTTTAACAATGTACTTTCTTCATTAAACTTAAACTTTGTCGATCTGAATGTACGCTCCTTGAGCGAGGCCAATGCATCGTTCAAATTCTTTAGCGATCGTTTAATTATCAACGCAGGTATTGTAGACCGGAACAGTGTGAACGATTTTACGGTTATCGATTTCTCTAAAGACAACGTAGGCAGAGAGGTTGAGGCCCTTTTCTTAATTAAAAAAGATGGAAGCTTAACCATTAAGGCCGCAAATAAACCACCTACACAACAAAGCATCTTCCTTAACAGCGGGATTAGCTCAACGGCAAACGTAACTTCTTTTGGTTTGGTGTATACCCAACAGTTTGATACGTTTAAAGAGTTTATCCAGAAAATTTCTGGTGCTTACCGTCGGAATTTAAAGCGGAAACAAAGCCAGGCGCCTGTTAAAACAAATAAATCGATCAATAAAGAAGCGATTATCAATCAGAGTAAAGGGAACCAACGGAGGTAGAGGGGTTCATTGGTCAATAGTTCATTGGTCATTGGTTCAAGCGAGGGTGTCATTCTTCCTCGTACGTCATCCGATAGTAATAGGATGCGAGGAGGAACGACGGCCTGCCCGGCAATGCCATTATTCTAAAAATCGGCGTCATCTCGATCGGAGCAACGCGTAGTGGAGAGATCTGTGGACTATATTTTACCTACCGGTTGGTGTCCCACCGGAATGACACACACTGCAGATTGACGCATAAATAAGAAATTAACCCGGATTATGGCGGTCGTCATTCCCGCGCAGGCGGGAATCTTAATGCGTATTGCATTATAGTCTTTACCTATCGGTTGGTGTCCCACCGACCGAAACTTAAAAACATCCTGACCACGAAGCAGCTATTAGACCACTGAAAACAATAAACACAACTAATAAAACAAATCCGATAGCTATCGGATCAGCATGACGAACGCCTAGATTAGAAGCGATAAAAAGCAGATACATACTGCTAATATTAATCGAAATCAGGTTATAAAGATCCTGAAACAAGCTCAGGAGGACGAACGCCCTTGGAATGACGCCCGATTTTTAAATAGATTTCTCCACTCCGTTACACTCCGGTCGAAATGACGATTATACGCAAAGGTTGGAAAAAATCTATTTATCTATCGGTTGGTGTCCCACCGACCGAAACTTAAAAACATCCTGACCACGAAGCAGCTATTAGGCCACTGAAAACAATAAACACAACTAATAAAACAAATCCGATAGCTATCGGATCAGCATGACGAACGCCTAAATTAGAAGCGATAAAAAGCAGATACATACTGCTAATATTAATCGAAATTAGGTTATAAAGATCCTGAAACAAGTTCATGCGGACGAACGCCCAGGGAATGACGCCCGATTTTGAACTAAACAAAAAAACCAACAATCGAACACCTGTTCAACTGTTGGTCTTATATACGTTTTCAATTAACAATTTTCAGTTCGCACAATCCAAACTGTCAACTGCCAACTGAATTATCCTTTCATAATCGAATGGCCCATTTTATCTCTTTTGGTGGTTAAATAACGCTCGTTATGTACATTACTTGCAATTTCGATCGGGATGTTTTCCACCACTTCTAAGCCATAACCAATTAAACCTGCTCTTTTGGTTGGGTTATTACTCATTAAACGCATTTTAGTCACCCCTTCCGATCGCAGAATCTGTGCGCCTACACCATAGTCGCGTTCATCGCCTTTAAAGCCTAATTTAATGTTCGCTTCTACCGTATCGAAACCGGCATCCTGTAAGTTGTACGAACGTAATTTATTGATCAGCCCAATACCTCTACCCTCCTGGTTCATGTATACCACTATACCTTTACCTTCTTTTTCGATCATTTCCAATGCTTTGTGCAACTGCGGACCGCAATCGCAACGGCAAGACCCAAAGATATCGCCCGTTACACAAGAGCTGTGTACACGTGCTAAAATCGGTTCGTTGGCATTCCATTCGCCTTTAGAAATTGCTAAATGGGTGGCATTGTTATCTAACTGCGTATAAGCTGTCATTTTAAAATCACCCCAAGCGGTAGGTAAATCGATGCTCACCTCTTGTTTAATCAAACTATCTATGGTTAAACGGTAAGCGATTAAATCTTCGATTGATATAATTTTTAACTGGTGCTGTTCGGCAATTTTAAACAAATCAGGAAGTCTGGCCATTTCGCCATCTTCTTTTAAAATCTCTACCAATAAACCTGCAGGTTTCATGCCCGCTAAACGCGCTAAATCTACCGCAGCCTCTGTATGACCAGCACGACGGATTACGCCGCCATCTTTGGCAATTAAAGGGAAAATATGTCCTGGTCTGCCCAGCTCTTCTGGGTTGGTTTTAGGGTTAACCAGGGCCAGCATGGTTTTAGAACGGTCGCTTGCAGAGATCCCTGTGGTACAACCGTGTCCAACCAGATCTACGGAAACCGTAAAATTAGTTTCGTAAGCGGCTGTATTTTTACCCACCATCAGGTTCAGGTTTAACTCTTTACAACGTTCTTCTGTTAGGGGCGCACAGATTAAACCACGGCCGTAAGTAGCCATAAAATTGATGATCTCTGGCGTTGCATTTTCGGCTGCCGTTAAAAAATCACCCTCGTTCTCTCTATTCTCATCGTCTACAACAATAATCACTTTACCAGCTTTTATATCTGCGATGGCCTCTTCTATTGTGTTTAATTTTGTTTGCATTTTATAAACATTATGGGGCAAATGGTGTGTAAAGCGTATTAAAATCAGTTTTTACCACAAACAATAACCCGTACAAATGTACAACCTTATTGAGCAATATTTGGATTAAAATATCATCTGTAAGTAAAGGAAAAGACGCCTATTTTTTCTTCTTTTTAAACAGCTGAACGAAGAGCTGTTTGTAATAATTTACATCAAACAGGGCCGAGTCTACGGTAGCTTTATAGGTTAAAAAGGCGGCCAGCGGCGATAAAACAATTACGGCAATCCACATCCCGAATATCGGGTTTAAATTACCTTCGCGTGCCGATTTTTCGGCCACTGTGGTAATAATGTGGTATACCAGGAAGAAACAAATGGCTACCACTACAGGTAAACCCATGCCTCCTTTTCTGATAATGGCCCCCAATGGAGCACCTATGAAAAACAACAGGATGCAAGATGCAGCCAGGGTAAATTTACGCTGGTATTCTACTGTGGTAAAAATAATCTCCCCGGTTAAATCGGTTTGGCGCGGGGCCCAGTTGGGTACGTGCTGCATAATATTCGCCACCGTATTGGTTGCATTATCGAGCGCCAGTTTCCGCGATCCGTTCGGGATACTCTTCAGTATTACATCATCGATCGCTTTCGGCACGGCTTTTACTTTGGTATAACCTTTAGTTACATTAAACTGCTTAAAGTTGCTGGTGAGGTTGGCAATGGTCCGCATTTGCAGCGTATCCAATTGTTTGGTCAGCGAGTCGCGCTTTTTCACGATCCCTTTCAGGTTTAACATGGGCGTACTGTTTCCGAAAGCATTCGGATCGGTGGTATTACCATCAAAAGACGACATATCGAAACGCGGTGAGGTTTCTTTAAAACGGTTCCGTGTAAAAATCTGCCTTGGGTTGTACATCCCATTTTTTGAAGATTGCTCTTCATACTGCACACCATTTTTAAGGTAAAGCACCAAAAACTTACCATCGGAGGTTTTATTCATTTTACCCTCTCTGGCCAGAATTACTTTCGGAATCCCGTTATTTTCACGGTGATCGTAAATCATGATATTGTGCAGCGTACCATCTTCCTCTTTCGAATCGACACGGATGGCATAACCCGGAATGGCATTATTAAAAACCCCTGGTTTGATTAAAAATGAAAGTTTTTTGTTCCTGATATCGTACAGTAGCGAGCCAAATTTGAGGTTGGCTTTAGGCAGCATGTAGTTGGCAAAAAAGAAGGAGGCTATGGTGAGCATCAAAATCACCACAAACAGGGGGCGCATGGCTTTCTGTAAAGAAATTCCTGCCGATTTAATCGCCACCAGCTCATAATTTTCGCCCAGTGTACCAAAAGTCATGATAGAAGAAAGCAGTACCGATAGTGGCAGCGCCATCGATACATTGGCGGCCGAGGCATAATACATCAGCTCCAGAATGGTATACCATTCGAAACCTTTTCCAATTAAATCATCAATCCATTTAAACAGAAAAAACATCAATAGAATAAACATCATAACAAAAAATGTTGCTATGAATGGCTTCACAAATGCTTTTATTAATAGAAGATGTATTTTTTTCACCTTACAAAGGTAAACAATACGAAGATAATATTACGCACCCAAAACGCTAATCAGATAATCGATCTGGTTATCCCAGATTAATTTTTTCTCTGCAAGAAGCTCATCGGTCGTAAAATCAGTAATCGAGAGGGCAACATCATTGGTTAGTTCGTCCTGTACAATTTCCATCTCAAAATAACATTGAGGTTCATCATCCAGCCACTTAAATTTAACGAGTTTATTTTCTTTAATGGAAACCAGTTTTGCTTTTTGCTGCTCATCGTCCCAGGTAAAAGTATATACCTGATCGCGGAAATTCACATCGTCCGCAAACCATTGCGATAAGCCGTTTGGTTCACTTATAAAACTATACAATATTCTTGGTGACGATCTAACTTCGTACTCTAGTGTAAATTTTTTCTTTTCTGCCATGTTAGTACACTACCAGGATAATTTCCGGACTATTTTTTAATATTATTTTTCTAAAGAAAGGTAATTTATTCTATATCTGCAACAATATAATTTTTATTGGTTCCAGGTGCATCAGTTCATTGGTCATTGGTTCATTAGTCAGTAGTCATTCCCCTCGTTAATTCATGCCAGAGGGCTATTTTGATGACGAACGCAGGGTGGTATTTGATTAATCGGCTCCTAATTTCTGCTCAACATCTGCATTACTAACCAATAAAAAATCTGATGTTTATATAAACCTGATATGATTAAGAAAAAGATGCCAAGTAGCTGACCACTTTGCGGGGAGTGAAGAATACCACTAAACCTGTTATAAAAAGCGGGCGTACTGGCCTTTCACCATATAAGGAATTTTAGTCCATTTAAGTTTTCGATTGAACTGATATGAACCTGATCTGTCTTATATGGTTAAGAAAGGCAGATAATTGTTGAAATTATTTCAATATAGAACAGGCAAAATGTTGTTTACCTTTCTCTACCCCCTTGTTTACCTTTCTCTACCTATTCTTTACCCTTTGTTTACCTTTTATTTACCCTTTCTGTACACCAAGTTAACCCCAGGGTTACCCCACGGTTACCTTTTCTTTACCCTGGCGTTACCTAATTTATTACCTAAAAGGTAAAGAATTTGCGAATATCCGCTATAGATAAGGTTACCTTAGGGATAACTTGGTAGCACCAAGGGGTAATCAATCTTTTGAAACCATTAATTTTATCAGTACAAATGGCTAGTTGAAATATCCCCCGCACCTACCGTAAGCGATAAACTTGATCATATACTAAGATCAGAAATGCGGTTAATTCTGCGGTATCTGCCAAAATGCTGCGTTTTGTTGTGTTGTTAATTTCTAAAAACAGGGCTTCCCTAAAGGACTAAATGACCATTATAGCCTCTAAAAACAATCAAATTTACTGAGCAATAAGGCTTTATAGTATTTTTCAAATTTCTTTTTAATAGAATGTATATTTATTCTATATTTGCAGCTCTTAAAAATAACCACATCGATATTTACGTTATGTAGTAAATATTAAGCCCGGCGGGGTAGCTCAGATGGTTAGAGCGCAGGATTCATAACCCTGAGGTCGGCAGTTCGATCCTGCTCCCCGCTACTGATTAAAAGCTCATCGAAAGATGGGCTTTTTTTGTTTAAAGCCATTTCATTTATCTAAGCCGAGTCGGAGACTCTTTTTTATTGGCTAATCCGTAGGGGATAGCGGAACCTAGTTAGGCCTTTAACTACTAGGATGCTAATTTTGCTCGAAACTTAGATAACCTCCGACTTTGAAAAGGTTTTTAATACTAGCTTTATAGATTATAGGGTGACTAAAAAGCATTTTCATTTTTTAGCTTTCTTCTCATGCACTAGGAATATCTTATTTATCGATATAAATCTCGCATATTCGTAGTGCTCAAACACGTCCTCCCTTTAGAATACATTACACTTTAGATTTTACAGAATTTTTGGATGATTTATTAGTGTTTTAAGTATTTCCGAGTTCCGAGGAAATACTCGACCTCAAGGGCGCAAGATTTTTTTGTGTATACAAAAATACATCTCGCAAAACACCCGAGTGGTTAAAGTATTCCTGCGGGTAACTCTAATTTGTGATATGCGATTTTTGCTGGGGATTGGGCAATTTATTAGATTCGCCTGGAAAACCATTATCATTGACCCCTTATCAGCATTTTCAAAGTACAAGTTAGTAACCTCAGCATAAGTAATAAAGCGGGGATCAATTAAACTTGACAAACAGGGTGCGTATTTCGGCAAAAGCGGTTCTTCCCTAATTTTGGTGGTCAATCCGGTGCTAATAGCAGTCTTTTTCTGAGTAAATCGAAGCTTGCCCTTCCATACATCTGACGTTTAATAGTCTTAAGTTTGTTAATTGCCTTCGACTGGACCATTGCTCCAATGTAGATTGATAGTATTTTCAATAGACTGAAGATCCGACAACAACCTTGTGGCGAAACTTTTCAACTCTCCAATAACCGAACGGTTAGCTTCTGCAATCCATGCATTCAATTCATTGCCCGTTTTAGTTTCAATCAGTCCCCGGAATGCCG
This sequence comes from Pedobacter sp. GW822-FHT03F06, assembly GCF_058801365.1. NCBI lineage: Bacteria > Pseudomonadati > Bacteroidota > Sphingobacteriia > Sphingobacteriales > Sphingobacteriaceae > Pedobacter > Pedobacter sp. GW822-FHT03F06. The sequence goes on along the minus strand of NZ_JBXANE010000007.1, from coordinate 170,573 downwards.
TGCATTACCTTTCTACAAAGGCCTTAAAAAATAAGGTTAATCCTGTGGAGATTATTTTATAGTCATGTTTTTAGATTATCGTTATAAGGTGTAATTTAGCTTTCAATGTCCAAATTCGCATCTTTAAAACAAATAGCTCACCTCACAACCGAAGACGAACTTGTTTCTCTTGAAAAGCTCGGATACGAACTCAATCTTGGGACGAAGGATGCTGCTGATTTTGTGAATATCCATTTTCCCAATCTTGACCTTCTAAACTGGTATACAAAAATCGAGGAGCTTTTCAAAGGAAAAGCCACCCCTCCTGTTAACCGATCCATTGAGTTTTCAGAATTGAAAGGAAATCCAACTATCAGGATTTCATTCCTTGATGATAAATTTGATTCAACAACTGAAGGGCTTTTTTTGATCAGGGACCTGACCAAAAACGGCGAAAAGATACAGGTAGAACATACAGCATTCCGTCTTCCTGGTACCGCCCGGGGCCAGGGATTATCAAAAAAAATAATTGCTGTGAGTGTCCAGCAATACATCAATATGGGCATTGACCATATTAGGGTCTCGCCCGGCCTGACACACGGAGGACTGGTATGGGCCAAATATGATTTTAGGGCGACTGATAAAAATGGTATTACCCGTATCTTGCAAGAGGCTTATGAACTATTGGGAGATGGTATGGAATTTGATATGGTCAAAGCAGTCTATGACCGTTATTACCAGCTTAATCCCAATGGTGAAAGATTTCCGGTTATCAGATGGACAGAATTTGATTTTATGGAAGAAATCCTCATGGGATCGGAATGGGAAGGAATTTTGGATTTTAAAAATGAAGAACAATTGACTAACTTTATGCAATATGTTGACCAGGAACAATAACTTCAGGGAAGAAGCCTATGCAGGAGATGAACTGCATTCCAATGATCGCAAGAAATTGGAACGCAGGTGCATGCTTATTGAGCAAACCGTTCAAGATGGTACATTTACGCTACAACAGGCCTTAATAGCATACAAAATCAGCATTGAGGATTATAAAAAATATAGACTCGAAAAGACAGAGGAAGAAATAGAATTTGAGTTTGAAATTAAGAATACCAATATCCAAGGTTCCTTTTCAAATGAAACCCGTATTTCCAACCATCACCGATATAAATACCCTGAGAACTTAGATATTGACATTCACAGCGAGCGAAACCTTCACTGGCACGTACATTCTTTTGATGAGATCAAAAACTATCTTACAGAATCACTTTGTGACGTGCTGTGGACAGAAAAGTACTTATGTAAGGAATTACCCAAATTAACAGATTTGGTGAGCGATCCGGTTTCCCATATTTTTGAGAGGAGCATCTCTTCAAGAAAAAAAAATATCATTGTCCTGGAAGAAGTATTCAAAGCTTTTGGACTGCGGGTAAGTGCTAAAAAATCAGCCTCATTCCCTAGTTTCCTGGAGGATGCAAAAAAGAGGATTCTAACCGTTGGGCGCGATGATCCAAGTAATGAAATAAACACCGTTACTGCAGTCCGCCGATTTTATCATTATAACATCACCACCTACGAATCTCTAATTGGAATTGCAGATGGATTGGGAAAAGACGATGCGGTAAATCTCCTTCTGCAACCCCTTAATACGGAGAAGAGTAATGACCAAGAGCTCCAAGGATTATCGGGAAGTGCGGCTTCAAGCCAATATGCGCTTTGCCCATAATACGTGGATAAACTTGGAATATCTTATAAAAGAAGAGGTCAATATTTGACATATTGGCCTCTTCCTTTTACAATGCCTCCCCCTCCTGGTACATTGGCGATACCATTTAAACCTGATTGGCGCGGGCACGAAGCGCAGCGTAGAAAAGCAGAGAGCAGGGCTGCTTTCCTTTACCGGCACCACTATTCCTTTCCTAGCTAAAAAACAAACCTATCCAAGCTCCAAACAAGAATACACCATGCATCCGACATTCTAATTGCAGACAACTGGAAACACCTACTCTAACTAATAGAGCTGAAAATCGATCTGCCTGTCCCTGGATCGTTCCGCAGAAAAGATTGGTACCACTGGCTTTTTATTTTCAGTAGTAATCTATATTTTAGGCCATGGAAATCAGGGAGTCAAGTCAATATGTAAAAGCAAGGGCCGTATTATTGGCAGAATATTTTACCCGGCGAAACCTATGGATTTCTTCACAAGGGCAAATTGTACGATGAGATTGTAGAACTGCCAACAAAGGAATTTGATATATATGAGCACCATTAACGATATTGTGATAAGTCACGAACTCATCACATAGCATACTCATTTCAAGATATCAAACACGTAAACTTAGAAAGTTAGAGGCAAATTATACATCATCCCGCTTTTGGACAAAGTCGTGCGACGGTTCTCAAAGATTTCGTTCATGATAAGCCATACATGATCGACGATCTGGAACGTTTTTTTGGAACTGGAATCTTTCCTGGTCAGATAACCGGTAATCTTGATTTCCCTAATGACCAATTCTTCCCCATTATTGTTCCAGGTCAATCTTCCCCCAAAAGGCGTATATGAATTTCTGGTCATTCTCATTAAAACATCGTACTGTTCCAGATCATTAAGGAACTCAAAAAGACAGGTTTTAAAATACACTTCCTTACCATCCGCATTGAACATGGTTACCTTGTACATCCCCATTATCTCTTTCTGGTCGGTTATTGTTTTCGTCCCAAGATCTATTTCCGTGATTATTGGACGAGTAAGCGTTGCATCGATATTGATATCCAGAATCCCGACATCGATGACGCGTTGCTCTTTTAAATCTTCTTCCCCTGCTTCCCTCAATTCGATAAGTTTCATGCCTTTGTGTGCAGCATAGTTCATGGTACTCTTTGTATAACCAGCTTTGCACACAATGATACCGCTGTTAATGCCCGCATCTTCCATCACTGAGTGCAGTTTCATTACGATTTCTTTAGTAACCTTCTTTTTAACGAATTTGCATTCGATCGCTGTCTGAAGTTTCTGATCACCTGTAACCTGCTCTGTCAGTACATCGACCTGATGCTTCTCCCCTGATTTTCCGGTGACCCAGAAGTTTCTCCCATATCCTTTGATCTTTATGCCGGATTTAGCGCCCAGGTTTTCGAAAATATATTTGGTGATTGCTTCATATTCCTTCCAATCGAGTTCGTTTGTTTTTGTCATGACGAAGAATTTCATTATTAAATAATGAAGATTGTGTTTTAAACTTAAAAAACAAAATCAGGGATCATAAATTAATTACTTAAAAGGGCTTATTAATTTTTATCTCGGTTACTATGTTAACCTGAATAGAATTCTTTTCCAGTCCCACAGTAAAAACCGGTGTACGTTGACCCCATCTCACCAAAAACGTCCGATCGACAACCTACTGGTTTACAGTAAATTTCCCCAACACATAAAATTGGCGGAACGGGGTCAATCAAATTGGTTTACGCATAGAACTAACAGGTCACCCTAGGTGGCGGGAAAATCTACACGAGGTCAAGATGTTAATTTTAGAGAATCATATGGCTGCCCGGAGAATAGGATTTCTGGATTTCTTCCAGCCGCTTTATGAGAACGATCGCCTCAAGACAGGGCTACTCAAAGGATCACTTTCCAGCATTGGTATCTTTACGAGGGTTATCATACCACTATACCATGCACATCTTGTCGGGGACAAGTTTGCTATAGGCCACTAGGTAAAGCAACATTCTCCGCTGATATCAAAAGACAATCTTTCGCTCGCCATCGAACAATTAACGCAGCTGGAATTAGCTGATAAGGCGGTAGAAGCTTGCGTGAAATATGCACAAAGCCGGTTTTTACCTTTCTTCTCACGCGTATTCAAGGCAATATCGTAAATATCGAATAAAAGTTGCTCAACATACTTGGCAAGCCTGTTTTCTAGGGTAACATAGGTAAAATAATAGGCCTCCACTGTTAAATGTTTTAGTATTTTAATGATAGGCAAGCCAGCTGAAAATGTAACCTTTACTACAATCATTTTCTTAGATGATAAGAACAGTAGATTCGTCATTACCTAGCAATTGAAATATTTGTTGAACGGATTAATGCGTGACTTCAGTTTCAGCAGTTAAAAGTGACTTGAAATTGTTATAAATTTTTCGCCTCATATCCTGAACGCTCTGACCATATATAAGTGCAAGTCCATACAATGTGCTTTCCAATGACTTTTGTCTATTATCAATCAAGCGATCAAAGGTAAAGGGCGCATCGGTTTCGGTCAGAACCCTGCCGATCGGGATTTCCTTGATCAGCGCCACAGATTTTCTGCTTTTGATCATTTTATGGTTTACCGAAAAGTAGTAACCAAGACTAATGGCATCTTTCATCGTTTGAGCGCTTCCTGTATACCAATGCAGAATTACTTTGTTTGCAGTCTTGGATAGGTAGTGGCGGAGCAAACTTACGGTTTGCTCCGCAGCATTACGGCTGTGCACCGTTAAAATCTTATCTTGAAACTTGGCCACTTCTTCTAAAACTGACTGGAAGTTACTCAACTGGGCAGCAAAACTAACCTGAAAGTCAGTTGAGCCATCTAGCCCTATCTCTCCAACAAATCTGGAGTTTGCAATCAATTCCTTCATGTTGGAAACGTATCTATGTTGGCTGGCGAGTTCGGGGTGAAGGCCCAAAGCCACGCGAATATTTTTTGCAGCGCTAAACAAGTTCAAATTAGCCCCGTAAAAAGCAGGACTATTGGTTACAGTAATGGTTTTTATTCCCATCAGGTCTTCCTCCCTTGCCAATTTTTGAATTCCTTTCAAGAGATCAAGGTGGCAATGTGCATCAACTAGGGGCGGATTAATCATAATACGATACTGTTCAACAGATTTTCCACCTCGGCAAGTCCGCGTTTGTATATGGCAACATAATCATCAACATTTTTTCCAAGCGGACCGGTGGTACGAATAAGACCTTTTATATATTCCGGATTCTGATTGCTCTTTTCTATCATATATTTAAAGGCTACAATATTATCCTTTTTTGTCGGGGTATCCAATTGTGCACGGTCAAAAATATCGGTACGGTAATTTTTCACCTCCGTTTTTCCCGCTGCCTTGAACGAAGCAAGCCTGATAATACAGGGTACACAGGTACCGCAGTGGCCATTGCCCAAACTCTGAAAGCGGCCTGATGGGTGGCTGCAGGACATCGTGCTGGTTTTCTCCACCAAAGCGGAATCTGCACACTCCCGCAGCATCTCTCCCTTTGTTTTAAACTGGTAAGGATTTTTCAGCTGAACACCAAGCCTCAAGTTATCCAATAGGGACTGCATCATTTCCAGATAGTGCGGGTGGGTAGTGCGCGTACTGTGAGAACCGGTCCGCATTGGAGTAAGCGGAAGGTTAAGACTGATCAATCCATTTTCGGGTATAATCAGTTTCGAAGGCGAACCTGGGTTCAGGGCTGAGGCACAAATTGATCCGAGGGTCAAAAACAAAAATGATCGCCCTCGTTCCGTTTTCTCTTCCTGACCGAAAAGATCTTTTTTTGGTATCCTTACGAAAGCATAAAGCCTGTTGAAAACAGCTGTCGGGAATGCAGCCTTCAGTGCATCTTCACAGAACTTCTGATTTGGGGAGACATCCGAAGATTTTGCATGGCCGAGAAATAGCGGCTGTATACCTTTCGATAACAAATTGATAGCACCAATAAAACTGTCCATCCCCCCCGAAAACAAGCAGACCGTATCGGTCTGATAGGGCATCCCGAATTTTTTTAGCTTGGTTTTAGGGGCTATTCCCGACATACCCGTTCTGGTCCTGAACGTTATATTCCAGATATCACCAGTAAGGAATCCGAAGATTTTTTTTAGCAGCGGGATTTGTTCTTTCCACTTAACGACATCGCTCACCGGGATAAAAAGGTCGATTTGCCGGGTCCAGCTGTCGTCTGCGGTCTTAAGGCGATCGATCCTAGTATCTGCACCATACATTGAGCAGGCAATGATCAGCATATCCATAGCAAGTTCGTTGGGCTCAAGCTTGAGCCGCTTCATGCCCATGAAGAGCTTATTGAGCTTTACTTCATCTCTGCTCCCGCTATCAAGGAGTTTAAGATCTGCTACAACCTGATAATCAGCCAAATTAATTACAGCACCGCTATCGCTGGCACCAAGTTTTATGTTCAACGCAAATTTTGCCATTTTTTCAATTTTCTAAGGTTCCAGCAATGCAGTCAAATGCAATCCTGTAGATATTTTCAATTTTCTTCTCCAACCCATCTTTATTGCCTCTATGCGTCGCAATGATTTCAGGCATAATGTCGACCCTGACCAAACCGCTGACAATTTGATAAATGCTTTCTTCAATGTCAATAATTTCAGCACTGGGCTTATCTTTTCTAAAGAGCATCTGCCCGATATCGCATATCACCCTTGTTGCAATTGTTTCCTCAATAAATATCGCGGTCATCACTTCTATATTCTCGTTGTTCAGCCTGTCTAGGTCAATATTTTCCTCTGAAACGATGCGAACAATAGTTTGGGCGTATGCAAGTTTATTGATACTGTCATCCTGTATGTTGGCATAGTCATTTTCCTCATTAAAAATTACGTCTGTTAAGGCCCCCAAGATTTCCAGCAAAGGCTTGTCTTTGTATTCGGACAAGTTAAGGAAGTCTAAAGCACCATCAAGGCCCTCGCGGATGGTGTCCATGACATTGACGAAACCGGAGACTCTGGCTGCTGCAGGACGCATTCGCTTAGAGAAAGTACCTGAACCTCCGCCACCTTTATTCACATAGCTGCGAAAAGCATCATGTATAGCACCTCGGTTACCAGCTGAATGATCTCGAACGAAACTGGCAAACCTGTTTCTGGCTTCTGCAAATCGGTTCTCTGGCTTTTCAGGTTCCGGAGGCGTTGGTGGCACCTCAGGCGGTTGGGGATCTCCGGGTTCAGCAGGCTGATCTGGTTCTGGTAATGGTGTAGGATCATTTTGATCGGGTATCCAGTCCGGTATAAGTGGTGTGGCCGGTCTCGGTCCTGTTCCTTGTTTTGAAGTTCCCATATCTTATTTATTTGTTAAATATTGTGAAGCCAGTGTTTTTAACGCACCTGTACCCTGATCCCTCAAGGCTACCAAAAGTTCATTGAATCGTTCTTTGGCCTCAGCAGTAATAAAGTGGGATTCCGATATCGCCCATGCACCCAAACTCGTCGCTGGTCTGGTTATAAGAAAGTCCACCAGTTTAATCTCAAGAGTCGGAAAGACTTTGATAAGTCGATATAATCCCTTCATTTCATTGGGCTGTGAAGTCATCTTTTCAAGCTTTCGGCAATTTTCAATAAGTTTTTCAAATATGATATTAGCCTCATTCTGGCCCACTTGCTTCAGTTCCCTTTCCGCAGCGTTTAATTCCATTATCGAACTCGAACTCAGTTGTTTTAGTAACGAGATGACAGTTGTGGATAGCAGATTCTCTTTATCGAAAGAAATGGCTTTTTCTTTCGATATAAAGATGTATGGCCTGAGGTCTTCCTCTTTTAAGCTGGGCTCGAGTTTATTCCAGGCGACCATAGCGTTGTTAAGTTCACTATCATCCGGGTCTGCATCTTCAAATTGAGTGGCTTCTGGATATCTGCCATCATCCGATACAGCTACCTGGTTTACGAGTTCCTGGTACCGCTCGCTGTCAAAAATCTCCAAAAGCATTAGTTTGGCGAGCACATCAAGCCTGATCAAAGCTTTTAGGCCATGGATTTCTCCGATTTTCATCCTTAGAAAAAGGGAATTTAGAAAACGTTTGGTATTACGTGGATTGCCCTTCAAGCCTGTAGACAGAACTGGATACAAGGTATCACCAACGAGCAATGTTTTCCGGAGCTCCTCTGAACTACCTCCGAACGCTTCTTTTACAATTTCGTAGGTGAGCTCCACGCTCTCATAGGGCAAAGTCTTTTTCGATTCAAATACGCCGTATATCCTTTCCATTTCTTCCATATTATTGCTCAAATGATTTTGTAGCATAAGGAATTTTATAAAATTACCGGTTTGGAGTTTATTCATCAGCGGTACCCGTATCGGGATCTGAATCAGTTTCTCCAGGTAGTTACGGGTGTAATCTTTATAGTCTGACGGAAGGTTAGGGAAATGGTCCCGAACCGCATACTCGATCATCCGCTCATCTGCAGATATAACGAAAACCGTTCCTTCGACGAAAAGGAATAGTCTAATGGCCTCCAGAATTTCAATGACGGCTTTTGGCAGACATCGGTCCAGGTCATCAACCAGTACAATCAACTGCTCTATTTTTGAAGTTTCAATGAGGTCCTTGAATTCTTTTCGAAAAGCGTGAATTTGACTGGGCACTGTTTGGGCTTCTTCCTCCTTTAACCAATCGCCTTCGTCTGCTTTCACCTCTGCTGCGACACCTATTTTCTCGCCAACGCCTTTGACAAATTTGACCGCTTCTCCAACCATCCCGGGATGGGGAATACCAGTCATTCCCGTCCAGAGTACACCGGCTGAGACTTTTGCTACTTTGAGCCAGTTGATGCGTTTGAGCAAGGATTTTGCCAAATCCATGATCTTTTTATCGTCTGGTTGCAATTTGGCCAAATCAGTAACGATTGTTTCCATCAGTGCCGATTTGGTATCCTCATAGCCTTGAAACAACCAGCCGTTAAACATTATGGTGTGGACCTTTTTACGCTCTTCGGGTTCAAGGTTGGCAACTTTTTTTTGAAGCAAGGCGAGTATAGATGATTTCCCTACACCCCAATCACCGTAGACACCAATGGTGAGCGGTCTTAGGTGATTGTCTTTTACGATTTCATGTATGGTTTCTGCTATTTTATCATAGCCCAGGAAATCTACATCTGTTTCTTTGTCATTCCACATGATTATTTCTTGTTAAATGGAGTGGTCATTAGGATTATTATTTATAAGATATATTGACAAACTAAATGATTTGAATGGTTCTAATTTTACGGTATCCCGTATTTTTGAAAAAAAACTGGAAAGAGGTAAGTAAATTAAAACCCCACGGGTTAATCAATTAGACTAAGCCACTTTACAACCTCTTGTACTAAAGGGATTCATTTGCTAAATATACTTGCGACAATGCAGGTTATCAGAATCGATCAAACATTTACCTATTTTCGTAATATTGAGTCGAGTTGGCCATGGATTTGGCCAAGAAATAAGTTTTAATCTTTGGAGTTGAGAGGCGTACATTATTTTTGATTTGATTAATTCCTTAAATATTGAAAAAAAATTATATAAAAACAAGTAAAATTTGTCGTTTTATACTGTTATTTTAAGCCCTCCCTCCTGATGTCCTGCCAACTTCGTCTGGCAGGACGAACATTTACGAAAAAAAATTCATGGTCTGAGTGCTTACTGCCGCTGTTACCCTGAAAAGGTGCTGGCTAGTATATTTATCTGACTTGCTATGCTGTTGATTTGATTGTTGGCGCAACTTTCTACTTTTCCAATGAGCAATAACCTCGCTTAACTCCTGAATAAAAATCTGGTAGTTAATCATGGCATTATAATCTCCTTTTTTAAAGAAAATCCTATAGCCTGGGGAGCCCCCTTTGTGGCTGCCCGCATATATTTGCCGTAACGGCCCTTGTAACTACCTCTATCGCAGGTTGCCCTTGCAGCCAACTGGTCAATGTTTTTTCCTCCCGGTCTGGCAGCAGATCGATTACTTTCCCGGTATCCAAGTTTACCAGGATGCTACCATATCTATCCCGCTTTTTATATGCCCAGTCATCTACCCCTACAGCTTTAAGCTGCCCTAACGGGGGAAGGGGAGTTTTATGGATCAATCTTAGTAAAGTAGAATCACTTACAGGCATGGATAATGTATTACAAATGCGTTCAGCGGGTCTCCCACCCATTTCCAGGGCGGCGGCTAACAATTTCTCATCCAATTTTTTTGTCCATCGCTTACATGGTTCGAAATGGTCATCAAAGCGTTCTGTGAATATCTTTCTTTTACATTCAGTTTTAAGATAATGGTATTTTCTGGACTGCAGGTATATATTACATGATTTCCCAAATGTAGGCAGGTCACGGAACTTTCTTAAATAATAGCTATGAAGCTTCTTTGACGGACTTAGGCAATCTGGACAACGGCAGATCCTTTGCCTGCTCTGTACATAGATATTGACAAAGTCGACCTGGTTATCTACTGATACAACTTTAAATGGATCAATTGGTGAGAAAATCAGTTTGGTAAGATTCATTATTTCTTAACGAATAATAACCAGACTTATCATGGAAAACCACCAAAAGTGGGGAAGAACCACTATTGCCGAAACCCCCACTTTACTGCTTTAGATCAATATGCAAATGCAGCAAAGAACTTTGTTTTCCCGAGAAATGTGCGGCGGGATCCGGAAGGAAACGTGATCGCATTTGAATTCTAACGTGCAACTGTAAATAACCGACGATCATTCAAAACGGGAAACCATTTTTTCCCGGATGTGATAAAAGTGACTGAACATGAACAGTCAACGAATAAGATAATAAGGTAAACTCCGGACTCAGGTCTTCTTTGAAAGAATCCCCTGCTTAATTTTCGCCGATTTTATTTTACTGATTTTTCGAACCCGCTCATAATAATTGATCGTTCCTTTCGCTTTTGGCGTACTTTTATCTTCAAATTCATCAATCTTTTTCTTGTAACTTTCCGCTAAATAGAGGCCATTGTTTTTCACAATAATATTGGTCACCTTAGGCTGGTAGGTGTTGTAGAAGGTCTTGTCATGACTGATCTTAAAACCTTTGGACTGGATGAGTACGATAAAGTCATTGACCAAAAATTGAAAATCTGTTTTCGAAGAAATGGTGATATCGTCCACAAAGGTGGTTAAGGTGAGCGCATGCACCTCACATAAAGCCTGTAGCGCACTGCCGGCTTTTATGAAAACCAGATTGGCGATATATGGAGATGTTGGCGTTCCCTGTGGCAACATTCCCTTGTAAGTGGTCAGTTTGGTTAAAATTCTGGCGACCGTAGGAGAAATATTCCGGCTGACTAACATCTCAAAAACCTGTGTATTTCTAATACCCGGATAAAAATTGCGCAGATCCGTGTTGAAGAAATATTTGTTGCCCTGGTGCATTTTTGCATTGAGAATATTGTCCCTTTTAGCAATACCGCCAAAAGCATATGCAGGCAGTTTTATGGTTTTTAGAATGTTTTTATAGATTCTTTCCTGAACGGTCTTTAAGAGGTTGATGCTGGGATATAGATCTCGGGTACGGGGCTTTCCGTTTTTGTCTATCAGCTGTTCCCCTGTTTTTTTATTCAGCTTGGGATTGCTTTTAAGGTAATAGTATTTGTCTATATTTTCAGTCAGGTGCCTTAATTCCGACTGCGAAATGCCCAATAGCTGTAGTAATTTCGGTATATCCAACATAGCTTTAACGGGTAGCTAAAAAAAAGATTCAATCATTCCCTTAATGGACGGAAGGATAATCTGAAAGGCCTCTTTCTTTTTGGGATCAATATCTTCCTCATCCAGTGACAGGAAAAAAAGCACGGGGAGCGGTACCCCCAGTCCATCCGCAATGGTTTTGAATACCGAGATTGCAGGCTCTTTCTGGTTGCTTTCTATTTTCGATAGATAAGCCTGCGTAAGCTGGCATTTATCGGCAAAATCGGTTTGTTTAAAACCCTTCTGTATTCTTATTTTCTTGATGGTACTTCCTATATTCATTACAAATGAGTTTGATAAAAGTAGGAGTGTCAGATTAAAACAGGTCTTTAATGTGTTCATAAATAGAGAAAATACGAATTAGGATTTCCACTACTTTAACGGATTCTGTGACGCGGCCCTGCAAGTCTGGCTTGAGGTTCGAATCTTGGAGTCTGTTAACACAGTCTTTTAAAAGAACTTGTTCTTCGTCTGAAAACGAACAACGGTAATTTGAAAGGATAATCTCTATACCTTGTATAAGATCATCATTGCTTTTAAAGCTTTGCTTTTGCATAATATTAGATTTAATTGAGGCATCATTGCCTGCTTCTCCCAATTATGCTGTAATTAAATCCACAAACGTTGTTCGTTATATTCACTCCTACAGAATCCTGCTTCAATTATCAAAAAAACAGAGTTGAGTATTAAAAGTTACAGCGGTTTAACGCGATAAGATTTTAGTCAAACAGTCGGTCAACATTCCAGTCGTCAGAGTCGATCCGTTTCGTTTCGTTCTACTTCATTCAAAACACTCCGTTCTTCGCGCTGAGCTAGACAGAGAGGGGTTGAGTCCGAGAGTTGTCACCACCCAAAAAACCTAATAGGCTGTGTATTGCTACACTTTACGATTTGGATTAATTACATTCACTTTAAAAAGCATTTCAAAGAACTATGATACAATTATAGGTATTATTCCTGACAGAACAAAATTTATTTTAAAAAATATTTCTACAGAACTGTAAAAAAGAATTTACTAATATTAATAGCGAGTAAAAAACCGTAATGTGTATATTTAGTTGAGAGCTTGCAAAGGCATTATTGTTCCAGCAAGCATCTGTCGAAAAAGACCTCGTCAAGTTCTCGAATCTAGCATTGGCTAATAATTTCAGTTCGAAAATTGTCTAGTGACCATCCTTTTAAGTTTTGATATAGTTTGCAACTTTCGCTAATTCCTGCAAATCAGCCAAGAAAAAATTCGAAATCTGTCCAGTAACGGCTACCAAAACGGCAAAAAGCCTTGAAAGTCGAACCTTTTCTTTGAAAGGAGCTCAATTTCAAGGCTTTTTCTTTTTATGAAATTTTCTTATGAAAAGAAAAAAACAGACATAAACCTGTTATTCATTGAAAATAAGGCAATTAAGAGTTCGATCCTGCTTGAGTTAACCCAACCTGCAACATTGGCTCATATATATGATTATTAATTAAGGTTCGACTTTTTTATCACTATTACTCCTCACCCACGCTTCTTTTTTCTCTTGCGACGATTTCTCGATACGGTCAACCAATTCATGAAGCGCAACACCATCTTCGAAATCCGGCGTTTTTCTTGAACCCGTACGGATATCTTCAGCGATCAAGGCATACAGCTGGCCAACATTCCGGGCGCCTGAAAAAGACGGCCATCCGCTGTAAACACTGGCAGGCGGGGTAAGTGTTTTCAATTTTTTTTCTTCTCCTCTCGCGCCTTTAATAGCCAGCTGAACAATTTGGCCATGACCATTTTCGCCGGTTACCTGCAAGTCACCGTCTGTACCGTTAATCTCCCATAGTAAGTTAGTTCCCCTTGTTATGCCACCACGATAATGCACAGATAAGGCAGCACCGCTTTTGAGTGTACCATGTATCAATATCTGATCCTGGGTATTTTTAGGCTTTAACGCTCCTGTATCGGTCAACCTGACCTGGTCAAACTGGGTCAGCATCCGGGCCGACAACTCTTCAATGTTACCCAATACCTCCGTTAGGCCCACCAACGTATGGGCTAAAGGTATGGCTTGCATTGTTGCACCATTAGCCTGATCATGGAGGTAATAAAGATCCGCTTCTGTTTCATTTCCCCAGCTACCACCGGCACCAATCAACGTAGTGGATAATACCTTACCTACATAGCCATCTGCTATAAGCTGCTTCAGGTAGGTCACCTCCGGCGCGTAGCGCATCTGTGTTCCGACTGCAGCGATAACGCCTTTCTGCCTGGCCAACGCTGCCAGTTTCCTGCCTTCCCCTAGTCCGTTTCCCAAAGGCCATTCGCAAAAAACATGTTTGCCGGCATTCAGTGCTGCGCTGACCAGTTCAAAGTGATAGGGGACTTTTACGGTTACCACAACCAGGTCAATCTCGCTTGAGCTAACCAGTGATTGCGCATCCTTAAAGGCAAGGGGAAGATTTAAGGACTGTGCTGTTTTTTTTGAGCTCTCGTAACTTCGGTTGGCTACTCCAATGATCTCGAAGTCATCAGACAATGACCTTAATGCGGGTAAATGGGCTGCTGCTGCCCAGTGGCTGTCGGGATTAAGCCCGATGAATCCTATGCGGATTTTTTGCTTATTCATATGATGGGTGTTGTTAAAACATAAACTATTCAGCCTTTGCGTAAAAATATTGCATAAGGGGAATCCGCCAACTGACAGCGGCAGATTTGATCGGTTCGTAGCTGAAGATCTCTTTGCCCCTATCCTTAATCGTGATCCTGAAAGGCTGTTTAAGTTTTTTGGTAAAATGGGTGATGGTGAGGTATTCCGCCAGGTCTTCGTGCCAGCTGGAGGTAGCGTATAGTGAGACAAAAGGCTTTTTGGCAGCTGATTCATAGATCTCCCTTGCGAGATGTATAGGCAATAGCCTGGCCCCGCCACGAAAGCGGCTGCGCAAGGTGAGGGTGTCAGCGAGGTTTGCATTTAGCGCAGTCCGGTCGGTCCAGATGCCTTGTGTAAAGTTTTTTTTCAGGTCTGCCTCCCTATCAAAAGTTTCCCTGGTTTTATTCATTCCCAGCAGGTCAAGGGAGCCATCTACAACATGGGTCGCCTCGTGCAGGAGTACATAAAGTATTGCGTCAAGCCTGCCTGCATCGATGGAAACCTGCAAATTTGGGTTATCTTTTTCATAATAGCCCATTTCCTTCCAGGTTAGCCACTGGGAGACATCCTGTTTTAAAATCTCGGCCCTAAAAGTGATGGTAAAAACCGGGAATGGGCTCTCCGGGTTCATCGTTGCAGTCAGCGCTGTATTGGGCATGTTGTCCAGAAAACTGATGCCCAACAGGTGGTCCTTCAGGACACGGGCATGTAACGGAGGAAGCATTTTAAAGGCCCTGACCACCTTAACACTGTCGGCTTTGCTAAGTCTGTGGCGTGTCGGGGACATCCCAGCATCCCGGAATTTCTGGATTACTTCGGGCGGTGTATTCCCGATCCTTGCGGTCAGTGGTTTAGATGGATCAAGCCCGTACTTTTTTTGAACAACTGTTTTATACTCACTCAGATCAAGGCTTGTCGATTGCCCCTTGATGATCAGGGGAGAAATGAAAAGTATGCTGAACAGTATCAGTATTGTGGTGCAGGTATTTGTTTTGATTGACATTTGGATTATGGTAAAAAAATAGCAATGCTGCCGGAGAAGAACAATTTCCATTGCTGCATTGCTATGGTTAGGTGATTGGCAATTGTATTCAGGCGGATGCGCTTTAACACCAGCTATCCGGTGATTTTTAGTGATCCGACCAGCCCGTTCTGAAACGTAAAATTAAAGCGCAGGACTGCCGGGCTACCGGGAAATGTTCCCGAAACCTCCGCTTCAAGTACCGAGCCATTTGCGCTATCATTATAACTGATCGGTTTTAGCACGCTCTGATATTCCTGGTTCGACTTTTCTATCCAGTTCTGGATTTCCTGTTTTCCGTTATGTGTCTTTCCTTCGTCGAATACTACTGCATCGTCTGAAAAAAGGGAAGCATAAGCTGCTCCGTCGTGGATGTTCTGCGCTTCCACTAAGTCTGATATTAATTTTGGTAGGTTCATAATATTTATTTTTAAATTAACATATTGATGTACAAATTTCGATAGTACCTGCATAACCTGCAATAAGGGAACTACGATTCAGATAGGGAATAATTTATCCCTATTGATTGGTAGCTCGTCTACATGCGTCCGAGCGAACTGCAACGTAAAATACCAGATGCAAGCCGCCGTGTCATCAACATCCAGCTAAAAGAACTGGAGGAACATGAACTGGTGACCAGGACGATCTACCCGGTAATGCCTCCAAAAGTTGAGTATACACTTACCGATTTCGGCAGAACGCTGATACCTGTACTTGCTGCTATCGGACGCTGGGGAGATGAAAATCAGCAAAGGTTAAAGCGGGCCATACTGAAGGGATATCCGGACTATGATCAATCAATGGAGATTTAAATCGCTATGACATGAGGTTAACCGGCATCGATTATTCCTGGCAGCAGCTAATCAGTCGCTGATTCCATGCCTGTCAGGTAGCCTTTGAATCGATGCGCCCATCTGAATGATATGTAATCTTCTGCTCATCTGACAGGTCGTTCAAATGCGGGAACTGTCCATCTTTAAACTTCCGGTACAGCGGAGCGATTTCTTCCATCGAGTTGGCTACGAAAGGTCCGTGCTGGACAACCGGAACATGATGTGGTTGTCCAGCATACAGCACAAAATGCGTATCCTCATCCGGTGCCTCCAGGGTAAGCCGGCCACTGCCTTTTTCGTTCGTTCTTTCCAGCCAGCCAGCTTGCCCGGAACTGATAATTTTGTCACCCACCTTTACCCGGCCTTGAAGCACATAGACCAGGCCATGATACTGTAATGGAATTTCCTGATTTACCAACGCAAGCTTTTTCAGCCTGAATTCAATCAGGATAAATGGTGTATGGGTTTTCAGGGGAGAGACCAAACCGTTGCTGCTGCCACCGTAAACACGGATTTCATATTCACCGGTCTTAATTGTTGGCACATCTTCGAGTAATATTTTTTGCAAAAAAGGCTGGGCATACCGCTGTTCAGGTGGTAATACCAGCCACACCTGTAAGATGCGCAGTTTTTGCTTTGAAGTGATCTCCTCGGTGTGGACGATTCCCTTTCCAGCCGTCATCAGCTCAAAACTTCCCGTTTTCCATTCCCTGTTATTACCTTCCAGCACCAAAGTAAGGGTCTCAAATCCAGCGTGGGGATGTGCTCCCCCAACTGGCGCTCCGCCGGGCAGGTCCAATATGTCATCCATAAACAGGATAAAAGGATCGCTGTCTTTGTAGCTGACACCACCAAGGACAGCCATCGCCTTATGCCCATTGCCCAAAAATCCATTGTGCCAATGGTTTTCAGTGATTATTGATATGCTTCTGTTTCTCATGGTTGTTCGATATTTTTTGCCGGAAAAATTCTTTGTCCCAGTTCAGGAAAACGCACGATAGCCGTGACCCAAAGCAAAATCTGGACAGAAACTGCCATTGCTATGGGTTGCTGGTGCTGCAGGTGGGTTACAATGGCTCCACCCAGATAAGCCACTAAGAGCATTGTTCCCAGCACCCCTGTTCTTGGAATGATGAAAAGCAGCAGCGAGAGGATTTCGATCACACCGATGAACTGATAAGTTGCAGTATTGACCCCGAACGCAGTGGCCTGTGCCATGGCAGTTTCATTCAGCGTAATTTTCATTATGGCACTCATCGTGAGGAGCAGGCCTAAGATGGCCGTCAAAATCCATCCCGTAACTTTGATTGTTTTCTGTGACATGACTATCAATTGTTGATTAAGCCACAAATTTCCGAACAAATACTATACATTTGTTATCTGTTACAAAAAGGATAGTACTTACAAAAAGAATAGTATATGGCAAATCATACGATCGAAAGTTGTGCAAAAGCCAAAATGGCAATACGCGATACGCTGGACATAGTGGGCGGAAAATGGAAATTAATCTTGATTTCAGTGCTTCAGAGCGGCAAAAAAGGATTCAATGAGTTATCCAGGGAAGCGGCCATATCCCCGCGCATCCTGTCCAAGGAATTGCAGGAAATGGAAATGAACGGATTGGTAAGCCGAAAGGTATGCAACACTAAACCCGTTACTGTCCAGTATGAACTTACGCCTTATAGCCAAACCCTTGATGATGTATTAACAGCGATGGAAAAATGGGGATTCCAGCACAGGAATAAAATCATCCAGGGTATAAAGTAATCACGAACCGGTTACAGGAATGGTGTACTAGGTCGTAGGGATGGTGCCGCCGTCGATTACGAATTCTGTACCCCTTAGATAACCCGCCCTTGGAGAAACAAGGAAGCCAACCATTTCCGCTACCTCTTCCGGCTCGGCGGGTCTGCCATACGGAATCCCGCCCAAAGCATCCATCACGCCCTGGGTAGCCTGTTCAATTGAAATTGCTGCGCTTTGCGATATTCGCTCCATCATTCTCTTGGCACCATCAGTCATGATCCAACCCGGAGATACCGTTATAACACCCTGACACTTTTCGAAGCCACCTCATTGGAAAGCCCCTTGCTGGAGTTGATCAGCCCTGCCTTTGCCGCCGCATAAGGAAGTATACTGTCATATAAAGGCAGCCTCCCTGTATGGATGCGATGTAAACGATCACACCTGTTTTCTGTTGGATCATCTGCGGCAGAAAACCCCTATCCAGTCTGACCGGAGCAAGCAAGTTGGTCTGCAAAGTCTCTTCCCAGTGTTCATCGGTCAAGGCACTAAAGCCACCAGCGGGAGTTTCACTGCCTCCTAAGCTATTCACCAGGATATCAAGTTTGCCGTATTTTGATCGTACTTCAGCCACCACCTTATCCGTTCCTTCTGCCCTGCTCAGATCCGCCGGAATAAAATGAAGATTCTCATCATATATCACAGGCTCGTTCCTTGCCGTAATGATGACCTGAGCTCCGGCAGCCAGTAACCTCTCAGCAATAGCTTTTCCGGTTCCCTTTGTTCCGCCTGTTTTCAGGGCAACCTTTCCTGATAGTTCGTTAGGCATTGTCATCAAACAAACCGGGCAGGCTGGTTCTCTTCATATCCAGAACCTGGTCAGAGGCATCCTTCCTTTACCAGTTGCTGCATTCGTCTATTCACCGATACCTTGCATTTTCTGCTGTCTTTTTCGCGCTTTAGCCAAATGGGTGTATGCCTAAGGCATTTGTAAATAACCTTTGTTTTGACACATCAACCGTTCCTTCAGGGGAAAATGTACAATACATCCTTCCATTTATCCATTCCAGCGGGGTAGCTGAAAAACGAATTTTGCAGGGACAAATAGGAACATAACCAGAAGCTCGCTTCTAACCAGATTTCGATTTGCAGTTTAAACATAATTTGTGACCTAATGAAAACAAGAGAAGACCGCACCCTGGGTGCATTCGAAAAAACGTTCTGGCTACTTGACCAGATCGATTCCAAAGACTTTGCGCTTGCCGCAGAAATAACAGGTACGGCAACAGTTGAAAAATGGAATCTCGCCATCTCTGCAGTACAGCGCAGACATCCCAACCTTTCGGTCAGGATCGTAATGGATGAATTTTCAAGACCAGTAAAACAGCACGCAGACAAGCTGCCCATTCCATTTAGGGTGATCCATGTTGATGCTGACTACTGCTGGGAACAGGAAGTAGAAAAAGAGCTGGCGCAAAGATTTAACACCGCAGAAGGGCCGCTTATCAGGGTGGTGCTGGTACAAAAGCCGGATTCTACCGTGCTGATCATTGCTGCAAACCATACGCTCGCCGACGGCACTTCAGTAAGTTATCTGATCAGGGATCTGCTGAAAGCAGTAAACGGAACAGAACTGGAGAAATTTGAAAACCAACTGTCCAACGATCAAACTTTGGGTTTGCCCGATGACGAGCCAGTCCAAACTGTACCTAAAAATGAATTGGGAATAAGTCAAAGGACGGTTAGTCCCAAAGTATCATCGCTGCGGCTTTCGGCAGCGGCAACCGGCCGCCTTAGAAACCGGGCCAGGGAAGAAAACACCACTGTTCATGGCGCCATCTGCGCAGCGGCTATTGTGGCATCCAGAAAGATGCGGTCGGAATGGTCAGAGGTTAAAATGGAACTGATTTCGCCCATCTGCACCAGGGGCGTATTAAATCTGGATGACAATTTTGGCCTTAATATCACCACACATCCGGTATTCTTTGAAAACGAACAGGCGCTATCTTTCTGGGAGCTGGCAAGACTCGCAAAAACAGGCCTTGAGGGGACCTCAACCGTAGCGCACGTGCGCAATTACCTGGGGTTTTTCAGGGAATTAACCTTTGGCCATAACGATATCCAAAAAATGCTGGAGATCCTGAAGGGTGCATTTAACCATCAGATTATGGTGACCAATCTTGTTAACGTGAAATACGATACAGACTTTGGCCCACTGAAGCTCCATGCACTTTATGGCCCAATGGTGAGATCCGGAAAAGGAATGGAGCAAACAATAGGCGCAGTGAGCACCAACGGATCTCTTGCCTTAACCAATACCAGCGATACACCAATAAGTGGGCTGCTTAAAGAAATTGAATATATTCTTTTACAGGCATCTAAGGTAGATTTAAGTAATTCCGGCAATTTCCAAAGTAATAACAATGGCGGCCAAAGCTGTCCGTTACGCTAATAAATAGTGCAGACCCGGTGGATGATATGCCGCCGGGTTATTTTATTTATTCGCATTTCATGTTATTAAAATACTTATCACCCTTGCGTATGGGTAAAAGAAGCTGCATCACTATATGTTCTTTGCGCGGGTACAATTTGAATATGTTCATTCATTTTTTGATTTATAATGTTTCTTCTGCCTATACCGGCCCTCTACTTTATTTGTTACAACTTTCTCAAAATTAACCACTGCCTCACCATGTTCGTAAAAGTTAGACATATTGAAACTTGACTCTACTGATCAAAAGCTCATCGAAAGATGGGCTTTTTTTGTTTAAAGCTATTTCATTTTACCTAAGCCGAGTCGGAGACTCTTTTTTATTGGCTAATCCGTAGAACTCCAGCGGAACGCTACGGATAGTGGGGCGCCTAACTCTACGGACAGTAGGTATACGCGAAGGCTCTATTTGCTCTAAGCTATGCGCTGACAACAAAGGTCGGTATAGCCTAAAGCAAATGAAATGATGGTAGTCACCTTAATAGTTGCGGGTGATCATGAACCAAGGGTTTAGCACAGAAAAATCAAAAATAACGCAATTTTTTAATCGGCCTGACGGTACATCTGCTTATAATAGGCTTCTGCCATTCTCGCCGACTCGAATTCAGGGATGACACCTTTTATACCGCTTTGAACCATATTAAACCATTTTGACGGATTATCGTAGTAAGTAGGTAAAACTGTTTTTTCCAGCACATCCATTAAATTGGCATTTTCTTTTTTATCTCTTTCCTCTTCGGATAGCGAACTTTCTGCAGGCTCAATAAGAAAACAGTTTTCTCCATTTAGCGCAAACTCAGGAATCCATCCATCTGGAATAGAAAGGTTAATAGCGCCATTCATAGCCGCTGTCATGCCGCTGGTTCCTGAAGCTTCGCGGTACATTTTTGGATTATTAAGCCACACATCGGCTCCCTTTTTTAGAAGTGAGGATAAACCGAGTTCATAACCGACCAAAACGGCACAATTAGGGAACGCCTTTGTTTCATCAATGATCTGATTGAAAATTTGGTTTGCGCCCGTATCTTCTGGATAGGGTTTTCCTGCCCAAATGAGCTGTATAGGATATTTTGAATGCTTTAATAACATCTCGAAACGCGTCCAGTCGCGCATCAGCAGATCTGCCCGTTTGTATCCGGCAAAACGCCTGGCCCATACCAAGGTGAGCACATTTTCATCAAATAGCTTTCCTGTCTGATCGGCCACTTGCCGAAACAAGCGTGATTTTAATTCCTTTTTCCGGCCTAAAAACGCCTGTTGGTTATTCTCATTTACGCGCTGAGCAATAGCCTTATCCTGCCAGTACTTTTGATTCTGTGCATTGGTTATGGAAACAATCTCACATATGCCATCATAGCCTCCCCACATTTCGCGGGCAACTTCACCATGAAGTTTAGAAACAGCGTTTGCTTTGCCAGAAAACTTTAATGCTGCCAGCGTATAATTAAACTTCTCGCCCTCCATTCCCAGCACAAATTTAACTTCATGTTCCTGCATGTGGTAAAAGAACGACATCTCTTTTAACAACGAAAAATCATGTTCTTCATTACCCGCAAGCTCAGGGGTATGGGTTGTAAATCGCATTCTTTTTTTAATCTCTTCGAGATTTTTATACTTTGAATACAGATAAAAATTAAGTGGCACCGCATGCCCTTCATTCATATGATAATAATCTGGCTGCAGGTTGAGCTGATCCAACAGCATTCCCCCACCAATCCCCAGAATGATTGACTGCGCAATCCGGGTAGCCTCGTTTGGATCATATAACCGGTGCGTAATGCTTCTACTTACTTCATCATTTTCAGGAAGATCGGTACTCAGCAAAAATAAAGGTGCGGTGCCAAATGTGGCAGGCCGCAATAAAAATGCTTTGACTTTGACGGTAGCACTATGTACCGGAACGGAGAGAACAATCCCTGTATCTTCCAGAAACGAATAATCTTTCTGAATGAAGGCCGGAACCATATTGTTGTTCTTATCCCTTACCTGGTCGTAATAACCGTATTTCCAGAGCATGCCGATGCCTAACAAATTTTGTTTCAATTCGAATGCACTCCGAAGATGGGATCCGGAGAGAAAACCCAGGCCTCCACTATAAATTTTAAGGCATTGATCAATGGCAAACTCCATTGAAAAATAGGCTACACTGGTTTGATATGCTGCATCAGGGCTGTACCCAAATAGTTCGGTTCTGGTCATAGAAAACGTTTTGTTCGTGGATTATTTTATTGGAGAATTAAGAAATTGTTGAAAAGAACCTGTTTATATATTCAGGATCAAATAACAAGCTCCTTAAAAGCATTCTACAAAAACCAAACCAATGAACCTGTCCACACTAAATTGTTCCCCATTTTTTAAAGATTTTTTTGATAAACCTTCCCAAAGGCAGATATGGCCAGCGCATCATATTTTTGGAAAGCGCTACAAATAAATACCGGCTGGATATCCAGTTCAACATACCCAATCTAAAAAGTAAATATCGCCGGGATAAGCCGATTCCATTTTCCTTCTTATCATTTCCCTTTTCACCAGATTTCATTAGCACTCCTTTCAAAGTGCAAATCCGGATGCAGCGGACCTATGAGATGCATAGGTTGGTCATTATCATTTTTATAAGCATGCTTACTATCCAAGGCCAGGTTTGCGCCCATGTAAACAATCAGGTTGCTTTTAAATGAAAACCTGACTTCTATTTTCTGAATAACATTTTTCACTCCCTTCACAGATTTTGCGACATGTTCTGCAGCAAGTTTTTTGGCGTAGCTATCTACTGATCCTTTAAGGGTCACCAAACCATGTTCAACCGAAACCTCTATTTTCTCTTCACCTATAAGAGAGTCAGTCGTGATTGCCAGTCTAACCTCCTCCGCTAATTTTTTATTCTTCTTTTTCGTTATAATTTCCATTATTAATGGGCCAAATTTGCTCCTTCTCATCATGATAATTTGTTTATTTTAGCTGCGCCCTTGAATCTCCAGTTTTTTATTTCTGGCATATCATCAAGATGTACACCGATGTATTCTTTATGGCTGGCTAATTTCTCCTCGCAAAAACGGATGAATTCATCAGCCTGTTGCTGGAACCGTGGAACGCGTTTAACCGCTTCCATAGCTAAATGATACCGGCTCATCTGATTTAACACCACCATATCAAATGGTGTGGTGGTTGTTCCTTCCTCCATAAAGCCCCGAACATGAAACCGTGCGGGATCTGGCCGTCCATGAACCAGATCATGAATAATACGGACGTAACCGTGGAATGCAAAAATCACCGGGGCAGCATCGGTAAACAGGTCTTCAAAATATTCGTCACTTAATCCATGTGCATGATATGCTCTTGGAGAAAGGGCCATTAAATCAACCACATTAACAACGCTTACCCCAAGTTCAGGCAGGTGTGTGCGGAGAATTTCGGCGGCAGCAATCGTTTCCTGGGTGGGTACGTCTCCGGCGCATGCCAGAATCACCTCAGGATCACCAAGATCATTTCCAGCCCATTCCCAAACGGATGCACCTCTTTCACAATGTGCTACAGCTTCCTCCATCCCTAACCACTGCAGCTCAGGCTGTTTGCCTGCAACCACAACATTAACATAGTTTTTACTTCTCAGGCAATGATCCATTACAGATAACAGCGTATTGGCATCGGGTGGTAAATAGATCCTGATTACACTGCTTTTTTTATTGACCACCGTATCAATAAATCCTGGCCCCTGATGACTATAACCATTATTATCCTGCCTCCATACATGAGAGGTTAACAGATAGTTTAACGAAGCTATTGGCTTACGCCATGGGATTTCCTGAGTGGTCTTCAGCCATTTTGCATGCTGGCTAACCATAGAATCGACAATGGTTACGAAAGCTTCATAACAAGGAAACAGGCCATGCCTGCCCGTTAACAGATAACCTTCCAGCCAGCCCTCGCAAAGGTGCTCGCTCAATACTTCCATTACCCGGCCATCCGGAGATAATTTATCATCAGTATCGATAATTTTCTCCATGAAGCATCGCTCAGTAACCTGAAAAACAGCTTCTAATCGATTTGAGTTCGTTTCATCGGGACAGAACAACCTAAAATTCTTATTGGCTGCATTCATGGTAAATATTTCACGCAAAAACTTACCGAGATTCCGGGTGCTTTCTGCCTGGATTGTTCCCGGATGTGCTACTTTGATCCCGTAGTGTTTGAAGTCTGGCAGAATAAGATCCTTTAACAATATTCCCCCGTTTGCATAAGGTAATGCGCTCATTCTTTTATCCCCAACGGGCGAAAGGCTGCGGAGGTCAGCGTTTAGTGTACCGTGCTCATCAAAGAGCTTTTCAGGCTCATAGCTGCGCATCCATACCTCAAGGGCCTGCAATTTCTCAGGGTTCTCCTTAACTCCGGCCAACGGAACCTGATGCGAACGGAACGATCCCTCGATAGGCAGATTATTCCAGGATTTGGGTCCGGTCCACCCCTTGGGCGTTCTTAAAATAATCATAGGCCATTTTCTTTGGTGGATTATACCTTCAGCCCTGGCATTGTACTGGATTTTTCTGATCTTATCATAAACGATATCCAAAGTAGAAGACAGCTGACGGTGGACATTGTGCGGGTGCTCCCCTTCAACGAAAAAAACCTCATATCCATATCCTTTGAATAGTTCACCTAAAGCGGTATCATCCATGCGGGAAAATATGGTAGGACTTGCTATTTTGTATCCGTTTAGGTGAAGTATTGGCAACACCGCACCATCTCTTGCGGGATTTAAAAAAGCAACCGAATTCCAGCTTGCTGCCAGAGGACCTGTTTCCGCCTCTCCATCTCCGATTACGCAGGCGGCAATCAGGTTTGGGTTATCAAATACAGCGCCGAAAGCATGCATCAGGGAATAGCCCAATTCGCCGCCTTCATTGATTGATCCCGGTGTGTGGGCACTTACATGACTGGGAATTCCTCCAGGAGTAGAAAACTGCCTAAAAAGTTTAAGCATACCTTCCTCATCCATTGTTACCTCGGGAAAAAGTTCGGTATACGTACCTTCCAGATAGGTATGGGCCACGATGGCAGGTGCACCGTGACCAGGTCCGCACACGTACAGAATATCCGCATTTGTATCTTTTATTAATCTGTTCAGGTGGACATAAATAAGGTTTAAGCCGGGAGAGGTGCCCCAATGACCAAGCAACCTGGGTTTAATGTCATCTGGTGTAAGCAGGTTACGCAATAACGGATTGGCCTGTAAATAAATCTGACCAGCCGATAAGTAATTTACCGCTTGCCAGTATTGATGTATTTTATCGATTTCTACTTCTGAAATTTCTTGCATGGTATTTTGGATTTAAGCTTTAAACATGTATTGTTTTAAGCTTGATGGATAATGGTTCGATAGGTTTTTAGCTAAGTTTATATAGATCTGGCAATAAAAATCAAGGCTTAAGACCAATAAAAAACTACATATCAAAACCGCTGTATCATTCTAATCTGGTATGTTTAATCAAATATCCTCAACTATACTGGGCAAGGAAATGATAGTGGTCATGTTTAATAGAGATGTTGATCCTAAAATAGAAGATCAAGACTGAGTAAGTATGTTATTAGCAGGTAACTGACATAGCCCGTTCCGTGGTTTATTTGTAGGCCACTAGTTGTATTTTATGGCTTATTTTTGATGCTTTTTACCCAAAATCAACTTGTAAAACTGAACCAGTACCAGCGGCAGTGTACCTGCAAAAATTGCGGCGAGCCATGCCTGTAATGGTATTATATTGAGATTAAGTACCTGCCGGCTTTTGGGAAAAACATACACCAAAGTGATAAGAGAAAAGCAGAATATGATTGCCATCCATACGAATTTATTTTTGGTCACCTCATTTTTCGTCATTCCCGAGCGCAAAGAAGACATATTGAATACATGAAATAATTGGGCAGCAGCCAGCGTAATAAATGCTACGTTATTGATGACCGCTACTTTTTCACTTATATATCTCATGCATATAAAAATCGCAAGCATAACCGAAAGCGTCATGAGCACTGCATAAACCAAAATCACCAGCCAGTTACGGTTAGATATAATCTCAAGGCCAGGATCTCTCGGAGCTTTCAACATAATCGATTTATCGCCCTTTCCCAGGCCAAGAGCAAGCGCAGGAAAGACATCAGTAACCATATTCAAAAACAGAATCTGCAAGGGAAAGAGGATGGCACCAGTTCCCAAAAAGCCCAGTAGGGTTACAATAATAATTTCGCTCAGGTTACAGGATATCAGATAGATGACAAAGCGCTGGATATTCTGGAAGATCTCTCTTCCATTGGCAACGGCCCGGGTAATCGATACAAAGGAGTCATCCTTAAGCACAATATTTGCCGTTTCTTTTGCCACTTGAGTGCCCCTTAGTCCCATGGCAATCCCTACATCTGCCTTTTTTATTGCTGGCGCATCATTTACACCGTCTCCGGTCATCGCCACCAAAAAGCCAGCCTTCTGATAGGTATCTACAATTTCGAGTTTCTGTTTAGGAGAAGTTCTGGCAAAGACAGTAGTGGAAAGAATCCTATCCCTCCACTCCTGATCCAATAAATCTCCCTGCGGAAGGGAATTCCCCAATATAACCTGATCATCCGCTATTTCTGTGATGCCAACCTGTTTTGCAATACTTAAAGCTGTTAACGGATGGTCTCCGGTAATCATAACGATTTTTATACCTGCAGCGCGGCAGGTTGAGATAGCACCTTTGATATCACTCCGCGGAGGGTCCAAAAAACCAACCATCCCCACATAGGTCAGCTCAGTTATGAAGTCGCCATCAGGCTTTTCATTCAGGCTTTTGAAGGCAAAAGCCAATACCCTTAACCCACTTGCTGAAAGGTTTTCTGCATTGGCGAGTATTTTTTCCCGATCACTGGAAGTGATTTCATTTAAACTATTTCCAGACTGGATCTTTGTGCACTTTAAGATCAAACCTTCAACTGCCCCTTTCACTGAAATGAAATAATCATTTCCATTTTGATCGGCAGTTGCCATCAGTTTAGTTTCAGCACTGAAGGGAATCTCCGATTTTCTCTGGTAATGTGCTGCAGACCCCTCCCCGGAAAATGCGGCGGCTTTGTTCAATAGCAATAAGGCAATTTCAATAGGATCACCAGATACCTTAGACGGCTCAGCTTGATCGACAGGTGCGTTGTTACAAAGCGTGCCGATTTTAACCAATAGCTCAAAATTTTTCTGGCATCTGTTGATACCCATATCATCATACACTAAATGTCCCTTTTCCATAGAAACATGTACTTCTTCGCCAGGAAAAGACAGGACTTTTACAAAAATCTTATTTTCAGTCAAGGTTCCGGTTTTGTCTGTAAGGATGACATTCACTCCGCCTAGCGTTTCAACCGAGGAAAGTCTTTTAACGATTGCATCTCTTTTTGCCATGCGCAGCATGCCAAAAGCGAGCGCAACCGTTGCTACAATAGGAAGGCCTTCAGGAAAGGCAGCCACAGCAAGTGCTATGGATGTTTCCAGAATCTCGAGCCAGGGTTTCCCTTCAATAAAAGCGGTGAGTGCAAAGAAAGCCGTCATGAAAAGGGTGATGTAAATTAACTTTTTGGTCAGGTTTCCGATTTTGATATCCAAAGGTGATTTGGTGGCAGCTGAACGACCAACCATCTCGCTGATCTTGCCCAGTTCAGTGTTTGCGGCAATACCTGTAATAATGACTTTGCCATTTCCGTTCATCACCGCTGTACCTTTGTATACCATGTTTATTGATGCAGATGCATCAGTACCTGCGCCCTGGCTATCGCTGGTTTTAAGGATGGGAAATGATTCCCCAGTCAATGAAGACTCATCTACCTGAAGCCCGTTTGATTCGATAACCCGGCCATCGCCAGATACCATGTCTCCGGAATCAAGCAGCAGCAAATCTCCAGGGGTCAACTGTTCGGAAAGCACATCCATGGTTTTTCCGCCCCTAACGACTTTAGAGACACTTAGGTCCATTTCTTTCAACGCCCGCATGGAACTCCTTGCCTGAAGTTCCATAAAAAAACCAATCAGGGCATTAACCAAAATAACGATAAATATGGCGATTGCTTCCAACGAGTTTTTAAAATATAGCGATGCAAATGCAGCAACAAACAGCAGGTAAACAATAGGACTTTTGAATTGCTCAAAAAACATCTGCCAGATACTTTTAACCTTTTGGCTGACATTAATGTTGAGTCCAAATTGGACTGAGCGTAACGAAGCCTCATTAACACTGATACCCTGCTGCCCATCCGTTTCAAAAGCATTAAGTAGCTCACCAACGCTTAAAACTGGAACAGGTGTATTATTGGCAGCTAAGTTATTGTTCATCTTCTTTTTATAACAGTAAATGCCAGAATTGACAGATGACGCTACATATAGCAAAAGTACCGCCCCAGTTGTAGTTAGAAATGATATTCCCTACCTGAATTGATGATGCTCATCACTAGCGGTTGACTATTTTCCATTTTTGAATGACGACCTTCCGGGTTTTGATATTCTTTGATAGAAGAAAAACAAAACAATCCCCTTTGGCGATCGTTCTACTAATGCAGCTAAAATATTTAGCTGTTAATCAATAAATTACGGAAAATTCCGTATTGCTAAGGGCAATTATTGACAATGCAATAGACGGACTGATCACTATTGATGACCGGGGCAGTGTAGAATCGATAAACCCCTCTGCATGCCGTCTTTTCGACTATAATCCTGAAGAAGTAATCGGACGAAATATATCCATGCTGATGCCTGAGCCAGATAGATCTTACCATGACCATTATCTTTTTAATTATAAAAAAACAGGCGAAGCGAATATCATTGGGATTGGCCGAGAACTGATAGGCATGAAGAAAAACGGAAGTTACTTTCCATTTCGTTTGGGTGTAAGTGAGGTTAAGTATTCAGGCAGGATAATTTATGCTGGTTTCATTCATGATCTGACCAGAGAAAAAGAGGCAGAAGGAAAATTGCAAGACTATGCGGCACAACTTGAAATGCAGGTAGAAGAGCGAACGCATTCGCTAAGAATGAGTGTAGAGGCATTGAAACGTACTCAGGTAGACCTGAACCTGTCGCTTAATAAGGAAAAAGAACTTGGACAGTTAAAGAGCAGATTTGTATCCATCGCTTCTCATGAGTTCAGGACGCCACTGAGCCTCGTTCAGCTATCCGCTTCCTTAATCGAACGTTATACTGAAACACTTGATCAAAAGAACATCGGAAAACATGTGGGCAAAATCAAGGATGCTGTACTTAATATTACTGCGATTTTAAATGATTTTTTATCGCTGGAAAAATTAGACAGCGGTATGGTCAAGCCATCCCTGAGTCACTTTAACTTATCAGAGATGGCAGAAGAAATTACCGGCGAAATGCAGGTCGTTTTACAGGGAAAGCAAAAGATTATCTTTAAACACAGGGGTACCAGCCAAAAGATAACACTCGATCAAAATCTATTAAAAAATTGTATCATCATATTAATAGACAACGCCATTAAATATTCAGGAGCTGATAGTCAGATTCAGTTTTATACCAAGATTAATGAGCATAATTGTAGCATCAGAATCTGTGATGATGGGATTGGTATTCCTGAAAGTGATCACAAACATCTTTTCGATGCTTTTTTTCGTGCCCACAATACCGGTAATATATCAGGTACCGGGCTTGGATTGAGTATACTCTCCAGATATACAGGATTGATGAATGGGCATGTCAGTTTTAAAAGCAGAGTTAACAGGGGAACCTTATTTACATTGACCTTCCCACAAAAAAATAACCATGAGCAAAAAAGTATTGATTATTGAAGATCATGGTGAGATCCGTACAAACCTGGTTGAAATTCTAGAAATGGCCCGTTACACGGTATATCAGGCTGAGAATGGTAAGCTTGGCGTTGAACTGGCCATCAGCCATGTTCCAGATATTATCCTTTGTGATATCATGATGCCCGAACTTGATGGATACGGTGTATTATATATGCTCAACAGGCATGAGCAGACAGCAGGAATTCCATTTATTTTTCTGACTGCAAAGGCCGAACATACAGATCTTCGAAAAGGAATGGAACTGGGCGCAGATGATTATTTGGTTAAGCCCTTTGATGATATGGAATTGCTAAATGCCATTGATATCCGTTTAAGAAAGAAAGCGGCAAACGATCTTTCCCACCAAAACAGAACTGAAGCATTCAAAGTATTGGTTGAGAAAACAGACGGTCTTGCTGCATTCAATAAAATAATTGAAGAAAAAAAAAGCAGGGATTTCAAAAAGAACCAGGTAATTTACTACGAGCAGGATCATGGAAAAGGGCTCTATCTGATCACACGTGGAAGAGTTAAAACCATAAAACTGGCAAAAGATGGCAGGGAGCTAATGACAGGAATTTATGGTCAGGGCGACTATCTGGGGATTAATTCGGTATTAAGTGATAGTTGTTATGCAGATACTGCCACAGCACTTGAAGATAGTAGCGTGTGCCTAATTCCACTAGATCAGATGGAAACCATACTTCATTTATATCCTGAGGTGGCCAGAAAATTTATCCATTTGCTTTCCAGAGATAATAGAGCAAAAGAAGAACAGCTGTTGGAACTGGCTTATCATTCAGTGAGGAAAAAAATGGCCGGTACATTGCTCCGACTATATGAGCAGGCAAAGGTAAATGATAATTTAATCAATATCACCAGGGAAGACCTTGCCGCTATGGCCTGCATTGCAACGGAAACGGTGAGCCGCACCTTATCTGATTTTAAGGATGAGCTGCTCATTGATAGAAACGGAACAAAGATTACACTACTTAATCATGCTGGACTAGCTAAAATGAAAAATTAAATTAGATAATATTAAAATACCATTGCCATTATAAAAAAGCACTCCTTTATAACTTCCTGCGATAACATTAGGGGAATTTAAGTAGCATGAATGATTCGATTATTCCGCAAAGGAATAACTCTTGTAGATGAGGATGATAAATGGAAAAACTTCGGTTTTCAATCCCCATTAATATCTCTTTTCAAGAATTTCCATCCATTAAATGAGCCCCTACAGGCTCCAATTTCATTTAAATCCGAAGAATTATGCGCTGAGGCTTTGGTCTAAAAAAGGGGCTAAGACAATCAAAACGGCCACTTCGCTCCACAACCAGGTATAGGTTTGATGCAGAACGAGCGGCCATGTTCCCTGAAATGTCCACCTTAGCTTTTGATCACTAATTACTGGAGGCAAATAAAGTAATAAACATAGTGGCAAAATCACTTTCAAATGAATTGTCAATTGTTCAGTAATTCTTTTGAAGCGATTGAAGTACAAATCCACGAATGCTTTCCGCTGGCATAATCAAAACGGATGTTCTGCTGTGCCTGGCAATATTGATCCCGCAAAACCTACCGGAGCGGTCAAATACCGGACTTCCACATTCAGCACTTTCTATTGCCGCATCGCTGATCAGGACATGATCAAATCCATCAGAGCGCTCGCTTCTTCCCCCTGCATACGCATAAGATGCGTGGTTCAGTATGGGCTGACCTTCTAAACAAGTTTCGACGGTTAAGGGCAGGCCATTCCGGATGA
This sequence comes from Pedobacter sp. GW822-FHT03F06, assembly GCF_058801365.1. NCBI lineage: Bacteria > Pseudomonadati > Bacteroidota > Sphingobacteriia > Sphingobacteriales > Sphingobacteriaceae > Pedobacter > Pedobacter sp. GW822-FHT03F06. The sequence continues at coordinate 138,881 of NZ_JBXANE010000007.1, read as the reverse complement.
TGTCAAGTTTTACGACATCACCTGCGTAATATGAGGTAAAGGCATTGATGAAATCCTCAGGTTTGACAATTGGTTTTCCATTGACCGCTGAGATATGATCATCCTGTTTTAATTTTGTGGTTATGGCTTTATTTTGCGGTATTTCAGTAATTAAAATTTTTCCGTCCTGATATTTAGCACCGACATCCAGATATCCGATACTGTTGCTCAAAGGAACCGCTACTGGCAATCCACTAAAAACGCCTATCTTTTTCAATTGGGCTGGAAGCACAGATATTAGCATTTTGCCGGGGTGGTCTTCTCCTCCAAAGCGTTTGGGCGGTTTAGCACCTAACTGTATTCCGTAACTGATTTTCAGGCTTGGCTTCAGCAATATCAAATCGTTTCTTCGATCCCTGTCGATGACAGTGGATTCAAAAATTTTCCCCTCCACTAAAATCCGGGGATTGGCCGCAACCATTGAACTTTTACTGATGAGATAAGTTTCATTTTTGACACGGACCCATGTACCCAATATTTTTTTTATTTGATCACCATCATTACTCATAACCACTGCCACGCTTTTTTCCTGTTTTGAAGTAATTCCTATTAGCGAGTCTATCGAAGGAAACGGCTGCATGAGTGATGGGTTGATTGTCTCGCGCAAAGAATCGGGCAAAGGCACTTTCTGATAATCTATAGGTTTGTTAAGAGGGCCCCAGTATTTCAAAAAAGAATCCACAGGAATATCAAAGTTTTGCGATTCATCCTCTTTTATGCGACTGTGTATACCAATGAGCCTGCCTTTGAGATCAAACAATGGACCACCAGAATCACCAGGCTCCATTTTTGCTGACGACTGAATAAAACCATTCCCTGTATCTGTATTAGATATTCTACCATAACGCACATTAGGTGTTGACTTGAGGAATGATGCGGGATAGGAAATGCTGATGACTGGCTGATTTAAAGCCATTTCGCTGCCAGCGGCCATTTGTGCATAATCAAATTTTTCTTCTTTGGTTATTTTGATCATGGCCATATCGTATACTGCATTTTTTTCATCAATTCCTATACGGCCTAAGGGGAGCGCTGTGTATTTTCTACCGTCAACAAATGTAACCTGGTAAAGCTGATTAGCTTTAATTGCATGTGCAGCGGTTAGGATATGCCCCTGTGCGGAAACAATAACACCACTAAAACCATCTGTTTCATATATTCCATCGGGCCTATTATTTTTCACAGTGTCCCATGCGATAATATATACACTAAAGGGCATTGCCGTGCTGACACCATTGGAAATAAGATTTTCAATCCTTTTGCTTTTAAGATTCTGCTGGCCCGATACATTTGAAAAAATAAGCGCAAAGAGTAAGGTTGCGCTCCATTTTAAATTAGTCATCTTTTATGCTATTTAGATTTTAAGGGGTAAACTTCACTTACCTTATTATTGCTGAGTATGAGCTTTGTAGTGAATATGAATCGGGGGTCCTGATATTCCTTTACAGCACGTTCAATCGCTTTAAAGCTGCGGTTTACTTTTTTGTGAAAAAGAACTTTGCCGTTAGCAATAACGGTGACTGGCTGATCAAGGTTTACAAGATCATCATTCAGGTTAATTTCAAGCACATTAAAGGTATTATGTAATATGGTAATCTGGTTGCCTTTACGGCTAACTTCGGCTACATCGCCAACTTTTGAGGATACAAGAGGGGCCGATAGCCAATAGAACCGGTGCTGCAACCGGTTATCCTGTACCCAAACAACCTTATCCGGAAAAGTATTTCTCTTATAATCTGCCATCCAGGAGATGGCGATGGTATCTTGATGATCAAGCCAATGAGGCTTATCAGGATAGAGGTGAAATTCGTGGTCATAGCCTTTAGCATCCAGGTTGTGCAAACTATCGAGCTTCTTGTTGTATTTGATAGCGAGCTTGTTTCTGTTATATGCGGAATCTAAACCGCCAATGAATATTGAAAACGGCAGGTTACGCAGGTTACGCATATCAGCATCGCCGGGATGGCCGGCCATCATCGATGCGGCGGCAAAACGATCGGCCATGCGGGGAGCCAATTGAAATACCCCATCCCCTCCCGCTGAATAACCAAGAATATAAACCTTATCGGGATTTACATCTTCCATTATCACACTGTAGCGAATTAGCGAATCGATGAAATTATCGATATGATCTTCATGCCAGAGGTTCCAGGTGTTTGTTGGTGCCCTGGGCACAATAACCAATCCTTCTTTGATATTGTACAGTGTACGTTGATTCTCCCATTGCTGATCATTCACTGCCACCGGAGCGTTACCACCACCATGCAGCGAGATATATAAACTTCTCCCGCCAACTGGTTTTGTTCCAAAAACCTTATAGGCAATGGCCATCTGGTATTGTTGAAACTTTATTACGCCCTCACTCCACACCTTCCGGGCAGCGGGCATTAATTTTTGCTTTTCTGTGTTCCACTGTTGCATTGCAAGCCTGTCTGCCTCGGCTCGGCTCATCTTTTTCTGCGCTGCGCTTGTACCGCAAAATAACGCGATCACACATAGGGTTTGTAACTTCAGCAGGATGAGACTTTTGTTCTTTTTATTCATATGTTAATTCTTTAGCAGTTCCAGGATACCCTCATTTTCAATGATGATCATACCCTGTCTGTCGCTGGTGATTCCCGGAGTTAATTTGTAAGGATAGGTGGGCTTATTTCCGTTCATAACCGTCGGCATATAAGCAAATTGCACTGATAAATTTCCTTTTAAGGCCTCCCCAACTTCGATAATGTGTGTAGAAACGATAAAAGCAGACGCTTTATATTTCGCGAACGCTTCGGTAACAGCCAGCGTTGCATCATAAGCATCTTTAACATTTGTACCTTTAAACAGTTCATCAAAAAGGACTACGAAACATTTTCCACTTGCCACTTGCTCAGCAGCACTTTTCACCCGCAAAACCTCGGCATAGAAATGGCTGTAGCCAGTTTGAAGGTTGTCGGAAACATTTATTGAGGTATATAATCCATCGCGTACCGAAAAGATGACCTGATTGGCAGCAATTGGAAACCCCATATGCGCCAGGTAGATTGCAATACCAAGAGATTTCATTAAGGTTGATTTACCCGCCATGTTTGCACCGGTGAGAAAGAGTAAATTTGCATCATGGTCGAACCTTAAGTCGTTACTTACACCATTGCGTAAGGCTGGATGTCTCAGCCCGGTAATGTTTAATACATTTCCCTCTTTCTCTGTGGCCTCTGCGTAACAATAGCCCATCATCTTTCCGAGCTTGCCTACATTGGCGTAAACATCGATTGAATACATGATTTTCAAAAGCTTATTGAGGGAACCTTTCAATGTCTGCTTGAGGAGGTGGTCATAAACGGCAAGCTGATACGGTGCGAATTCCTCATTGGTATGTTGAGCAATTAATTTTCTCAAAAGAGGGTCATCTAATATTTCTTTGAGCCGCTCTTTATCCTGGTCAAATGGGGTATTCGAATTATCATTTAGAAGAACCGAAAGCTCCTGAGCGTATTTCAGCACTTTGATTGTTGCGTTCAACCCAGCTACGAGTTGATCATAACGTTCATCGCGGATCAATACCGACTGGCCTTTTTTAAGAAAGGAGTTAAATACAGCAACAATGAACATTTTTGGACTTTCGATTGCCAGATAGTTTTCAGTTGATTGGAAGTCTGCCCTTTCAAGCTGAAACGTAAAATCTTTCTCCTGGAAATAATGGAAAATATCCCGCCGTGCGTTGATAGCTGCAGCACTTGTCAATGGATTTAGGAACATCGTCTGCAAGAGCTGTTCCCCCCCATCGGTTTTGGTTTTATTGAACAGGCTGAAAATAGATCCAGGTGTATATTTACCGAGCAGGTTTAGATCATCCTGCGTTTGTTTGTCAACGATTAAACTCATATGTCTTTAGCATTTGATTTGGCCAGTCCGGCATTTAAGATATCCAGGATGCCTTCATTATTGATAATAATCATACCATGCCTGTCTGCAGTTAAACCGGATTGCAGGGTATAAGTATATATCGGATTGGTTCCTTCCATTGTTGTTGGCAGAAATACAAACTTTATCTTTTCGCTTTGTTCCTTTAACACTTCTCCGGCTTCAATAATGTGTGTAGAGATCACAAACAGGCTCCCCTGTTTACGGGCAAAAGCGGCAGTAAAGGCTATAGTGGCTTCACAGGCATCTTTCACATTTGTTCCTCTAAACATTTCATCAAAAAGCACAAAAAGTTTTTTTCCCAGTTTCAGTTCGGATGCAATCTTTTTTGCACGGAGCACCTCTACATAAAAATGGCTCGCACCCATCCCAAGGTTGTCTGGCAGGTTAATGGTGGTATATATTCCATCCAGAACGGTGAATTCCATTTTTGCTGCCGGCACCGGAAATCCCATATGGGCCAAAAATATCGCGATGCTCAAAGATTTCATGAAAGTTGATTTTCCTGCCATGTTTGCACCAGTGAGAAAAACGACATTCTGTTCATCGCTCATTACTATGGAATTCGGAACTGCACGCTGAAGCTGAGGATGATAAACATCGTCAATTCTTATAAAGGAATTGCCCCCTGGTAAAGCCGTTGGGAAAACAAATTTCCTTTCCTTTGCCACTTTAGCAATTGAATAATAAACATCAAGTCTATACAGGCATTGTAATAGTGTTAATATGGCATCCCTGTTAACAAACCTGAATAATTCATCATATGATATGAACTCCTGGCCTGTAGGCTTGTAACCCTCAACCTTGAAAGGCAGATCAGCAAATTCTTCAGATGATAAAATTCGCTGAATATTATTTTTTTCTGAACCGTACGGATGATCGGTTGCCAGGTCAAGAGAATCCACAAACAGCTTAAATTCCCGAACAAACAGCAGGATAGCTGAGATACCCCTATAGATAGTTGTTGTCTGTGCATCGGGTGCTACGAAATTACCCAGCCGCTTTGTTACCGACTGATCGTATTCCGATAACTTACTCCTCGAATCTGTATTATTGATATATGATTCTATCGCACTGAGCAGTTCAGTAGATATTGGGAACTTTTCAGCACGACCAGCGAAATACTGGATGATCTGGCTGCGCTGATTTATTTTATCAAAATCACCGATCGGATTAAGGAACATCTCTTCCAGAATAATTGATCCGCCATGTGTCCGGGTACTATTAAAAATTTCGTAAATTGAATTACTCCCCTGTCTTCCAAACAGGTTGAGGTCGTTAATCGTCTGTTGATCTGTAATTAAAGGCATATTAAATATCTTATTTTCTTTTTCGTCTGATCAGTATGATACTTCCGCATGCAAGTAGAAAGCCAGGGATGATCCATACGAAAATCAATTTAAGCAGGTGGATCTGATCTTTATCTACCAGTAATACCGTGTCTTTTGGTGCCGGTCTGAAGCTACTAATGGGGAATTCGCCATAGCTCAGCCAGCTAAACACACCGATATTGAAAACAAAATTTGCTGTACGGAGATTGAACCTGTTCAATTCCTTATTTGACATCAGGTCTGCATCACCGATAACAATGATTCGCTGCTCTTTTTGAGCAATTTTTCGGGTTAAACTCACTGCCAATGGGAAAGCTTTTTGCAAATCACCTTTCTGTGGCTCAAATTGCACGGTGGCTGAGTCAGTCAGAAACCTTTCTCTTTTAAGCCAGCTGCTTTTCGGGTTTGTTACCAACAAAGGCTGGGTTTTGTACCATTTCGTGTTTTCGATAGACAGGGCTGTAGCCAATGGCATCGAAACCACTATGCTATCCTTGTGCGCCTGCTCCAGGGGCATGAAGAGCTTCGTTGCCGCGCCGGTTAAGTTTGGGGTAGCCAAATCCGGCTCCAATTGCTTGCTTTGCTGAACAATCGCTCCATCCATCAACTGAATACCAAACTGTTTGATTATTGGATTTAAAACATCCTGTTTATTGGGCTCTCCAGTAACGAGCAAATTACCACCGCCATTAATATACGCCTGCAAATTTTTAGCTGCGGCCGCACTCAGGCCAACTTTGGGATCTGCCATAACCAACACTGATATATCCTTTGGAACCGGCGTGGTGGCAAGGGAGATGGTGTCGACATCGAAGCCCTGATTAAGCAAAGACTGCCTGAAAACCTTTAGGTTTGTTAATGCCTGGTATTCACGGTCGCCTATTTTATTGATATTTCTTTCTAACTCTCCGGTAGCAAAAAGTATTTTAGGCATTTTTGCGCTAAGGAGTCTTTTAAGTGCTGCTGATATTTCCGTTTCCGATGGCCAGTGCTCATTATCAGGATATACCCGGAGGAAGGTCTTTCTCCCTTTATACTTGAGTTGCATGATATAAAAATTGGGCTCTTTGGAAAGATCGACTTCTTTTCGAATCTGCTCAGGTGTTAAAAACTGCTTTATATTCATTTCTCTTGTCTGGGCGATCTTCTCCACTACCTGAGCAAGGGTTTTTCCTTTGTTCCCTTTCACGATATCCCCGCCTTGTGCCAGGGTATCGTAATACATCACACTTTTTAATTTAATATTATGTTTAAAGCGCACATAAGGTGCCCATGCGTTGATGTTTTTTTGATAAGATTCTGGATTTCCATCTTCCATGTAACCGCCCAGCAGGTTCGTGTATCCCGTTATTTCCAGCGGTTCATCACCAAGTTCTTTAATTATTTTCTGCGTATCTGGCTTTAGTGTATTAGATTTATTTTCAGTTACATCCGCATAAATAATCAGTTGTGGAATGGAACTGATGTAACCAATAAGAAGTGTTATTGCAATGATTGAAATATAATGTCCTGCTTTTACCATAGGCGAGACCGTTTGCATGCTAAATTTTAGCTTATAAATAGTAATGGTAAGAAAAAGGAATACAATGGCAAGAAAATAAATAATGCCGTTACTGGTAATCAAGCCTACCAGCATCCAGTCTGTTCTTCCGGATACCGAGAGAAAGAAGGTAATATCCCTTATAAACGGTATGCCCTTCCACAAGTCGGCAATGTTGTACAAAATACCGAAAATGACAAAAGTACTAACGGCAGCTACAATTTGATATGTTGTTAGGGAGGACATAAACAGACCTATAGCAGAATACGCACAAAGCAGTAAAAACAGGCCTAGTAAAGCGCTCAATAACATTCCAATATCTGGTGAATCTGCTGTGAAATAGCTGATGGATAGAAATATGGTTACTACCCCAAGCATGAGTACGCTCATGATTACCATGGCGCTGAATTTACCCAATACAATGTCTCGTATACGGATAGGTGAGGAATACAATAATTTGATGGTACCACTGCTCATTTCTTTACTGATTAATCCCATTGTTAAAAGTGGAAGATATAAGTAAAGATTCCTCATTACCGAGGCAAATAGCCCATTGGAGCCAAATACGGCCTGTCCAACTACACTAAAAGGAATTTTATATCCATCTGCCTGCATCTGGGCGATAGATTTCAGCGTAGCCATGTAGCCCAGGCCACATTGAACCATGAAAACGATAATAAGAAACCATGCAATAGGAGAATAAAACAGCATTTTAAGTTCTGTTTTTGCAATTTGAAGGATTGTTTTCATTAAGAAAATGATGTGAAATTAATGTTGTGAAAGTTGTTTGAATATTTCTTCTACCGAGTTTTTTTCAAGAGAGATTTCCTGCAGGCGCCAACCGTTCTGAACACTTTCGGAAATAATGGTCTCTGTAATCTCCGCGTCGCCACTGAAAAACAGGCGAACTAATTTTCCATTAAGAATGTCGGCCTTAAGTATCCCGGGAATCGCTTCGAGCTCAGCTACCAGAGGCATGTTTTGAAAAGTGACCAGCATGCTGTGCGGTTCCACATAGTTGTTGAACGCATCCATTGTATCTGAAAACACTATCTTTCCGTTTTCGATCATTTTGATATCCTTACAGAGCAGCTGTACTTCTGACAGAATGTGTGATGAAAATATGACTACCCTATCTTTAGCAATGTCCTTGATAAGCGATCGAACCTCAATAATCTGATTGGGATCCAAACCATTGGTGGGCTCATCCAAAACCAGTACATTAGGCTTATGTACAATTGCCTGGGCAATTCCCACGCGCTGTCTGTATCCACCTGAAAGATTTTTGAGCAATCGGCCGCCGAAATGGCTGATGCCGCAGCGCTCCTTCGCCTCTGCAACCGCATCTTTGCCAGGCTGGCCATACATATTGCGCAGTGCTGCGCAATAGTGAAGGTATTCATCAACCGTTAGGTCAAGGTATAACGGAGGATTTTGGGGAAGGAACCCGATTTCCATTTTCGCCCGTTTGGGATCTTCCCTGAAATTTATACCGTTGATAAATACGTTGCCTTCTGTTTGATTGATTGACCCGCAAAGAATGTTCATTGTAGTTGATTTACCGGCACCATTCGATCCTAATAACCCAACGATACCAAAATCATTGATTTCTATATTAATGTCGCGTATGGCCCAGGTGTTACTATAGCGATGAGATAGGTTTTCAATCTTTACTATACTTTTTTCCATATTTTATAAATTTTTAGGCGTACCAATCCCACTATTAATAATAGATTAGCCTTACCAATAGTGGGATATTAGAGTTTATTTAGGGTTTTGAACCAGTTCTGGGTTTTGAGCAACAAGTTTTTCAGCGAACTGGAAAACATAAGCATTGCTGTTAGGTTCAAGTATGTAGGTCACATTGCCGATCATGCGGGTAACAGACTTCGCAAATGCCGCATCTTTATTCAGCCGCTTTTGATCGAACCAGCGCAGTCCCGTTCCGAAAAATTCTCGCCTCCGCTCTTCCACAACCCTTTGCAAGGCTTCCTGATCTGAAGTTGCCGTTACAGCTTGATAATCTGCCGGGCGGAATCTCATTTTTCGCAAGTCGTTTACCATTGTAAGTGCCTCATCGCGCTTCCCTGTACGGGCTAAGCATTCTGCCCGTATAAGCCACGTTTCATTAACGGTCAAACCTACCGGAGATCTATCGTTATAATTATCCCTCGACCAAAAGCCCGTTCCCTGAAAAGCAGGGTAAAAGTTTGAACCTGGTCTGGTGAAAAGTTCATAACGCAGGTCTTTTTTATCGAGCAGATTCAATAAGGATGGGCTTAACTGTAGTGGATAAAAACTACTTCTGGGAACTTTCCGGAGTAAAACCTGCTTATCTGTATATTGCGTAGGAAGAATATTGGTTGTCAAAAACGTATTATAGTCATAAAGCGAGCTGTTTAATGAAAGTGATTGTTCCGCAGCAGTTTTGGCGGCCTCAAAATCGCGCATATTCAGGTAGGCTTTCGCCAACAATGCATAAGCAGCGGCCCGGTTAGGCTGAACGGTACTGGACTGAACCACTGGAATAAGCGGTAAGGCTTCTTTAAGATCTTTGACGATTTGATCGTAGACCTCCCTCACCGATGCCCTATTAAGTTTCACAAACAATTCCGGTGACAACAGTAAGGGAATAGCTGGATCTGTAGCAGCGGTTGCCGGATCATATTGTTTACCATACAAATTCGTTAAAGTAAAAAACGTAAACGCCCTGTTGATTAACGCCTCGGCATACAGCGCATTTCGCTGGTCCGGGCTACCGCCCTTGCTTTCTAAAACACCCTTTATCACGGTATTGTAAACGTATATTGCGTTGTACATAAAATTCCAGTCAAAATCGTCGGTTTCACCAAAATAGAAAGGATTTTTCCATCCGTAAATAGCTGAATTGGTTGTGTTGTTTGCTAGTGAGGTCTGCACTTCCGGATCGGAAAGTTCGACATCATCACAGCTTAAAATGGCCGTATTTCCTGCCCCAACTTCCTGGTTGTTTCTGTTATTGAGCAATAAACGATAATCCTGGGTGTAAACCAATACCCGCTGTCCCTGTACAGGCACATTTTCTACGTATTTGCGGCAGGAAAAGAGTGTAAAAGTTAAAACAGTAACCATTACTATTTTAAAGGTATATATTGATGCTGTTTTATACATTATAAGCTTAAATTAAGTTGAAACGAATAACTTCTAACAGGTGCAAGCTGAAAGGTATTTCCTGTGTTATAGACATAATCAGGATCAATTTTTTCTTTATTTGCAGTCCAGATCAGTCCGAGGTTACGGCATACAGCCGAGACTGTCAACATCTTTACCCCGATAGGTTTTAACAGTTTTTGTGGTAGTGCATAGCTTAGGCTAATCTGTTGAAGTTTGATATTACTACGGCTTCTGATCAGGTAATCAGACTCTGAATACCGGGTGATGCTGGTACCATAATAGTATCCCTGGTTAAAATCAGTGTTGATGGTTGGAACGTTTGTAAACAATTCGTCTCCAGGTTTGCGCCACCGCATCCCTAAATCACCTGCACGGCTAACATATACTGAATTTTCAGTTACCGAAGGTTTTCTGAAAACTCCGCCAAAGGCGTACTGGAATTGAAAACCAAGGCTGAATTGTTTATAGGAAATATTACTGCTATAAGCACCATAATAAGGCGAAGCTGTCCGGCCAGAATATTCCATAATATCGAAGTACTGAAACTCATCAACTCTTAGTATTCTTCCTGGAACCTTAGGATCCTCAATCAGCGTCTGTCCGGTATTATCTAAGCCTGCAAATTTATAGGAGAATAAATAATCCTGAGGATAGCCATCATAAATTTGATTTCTTCCCAAATCGCCTATAGGCAGGTTAAAGCGCTCATCATGTACCTTATTGGTATTGTAAGAAATATTAATGGTATTGTTCCAACTCACATTTTTTGATTGCACTGGAATGAAGCTCAGTCCCAAATCAACACCCTTTCCATCTAACTTCGCTGCATTAAAAATAGTTTGGGTGAAACCATATGTACCATTAATCGGCAATTGGAAAAAAATATCTGTTGTTTTTTTCAGGTAATAATCTACCGTCGCCGAAACACGGCCGTTGAAGAGACCAACCTGGAGACCGTAATTAATCATGCGCGTTTTTTCCCAAGCCAGGTTTTCTCTTGCAGGTCTGTCAATTACAGCGTAGGGTAAAGATGATTCAAAATCGGTTCCGAGGAGAGAAATAACAGTTACCGGGGCATAACCCTGAGGCGCATTTCCGGTAAAACCGTAGGTAAAGCGGGTTGAAAGGTTGGTAAGCCAGTTCAAGTCCTTCAAAATCATTTCCTTTTTCATATTCCAGCTTAAACCAGCAGACCAAAGCGGGATTGCACGTTTTCTGCGTTCGACACCTAAGAGATTCAGATCATCAAACCTTGCACTTCCGGAAACGGTGTACTTACTGTTAAAGGTGTATGAACCACTTGCGTAGTAAGATAGTCCTCTGGTGGTTGATTCGACTACAGGTGAAGATGTTGCTCCGATACTAGGACGCTGACCATAGATATCCAGATAGCTTACGCTGGGGTTAACTGATCTGAAAGCATTAATAGACTTATCATAGCCATAGCGAAGTTCATTACTCGATTTACTGAAATTTTCTCTAATTTCATTGCCCATCAGCACATTAAGTTCATGTTTATCGCTCCAAGATTTGTTGATACTTAACTGACCACGGAGGTTATAACTCCTACCCAGGGCGTTGGCCAGGCTCAGGCGACCTCCATTAGGAATACCGTAAACAAGTGCCCCAGCTGCGTTTACGCTGGTAGCCCTATTGATCATTATGCGACTTTCGTAACTTTCAGGTTCCTGATAGTTTTCTCTTTCATTAAAATAACGACCAAGATTTCCTGATAGAGAAACACTTAACCAGGGCGTGATCTTGCCGGTAACATCAAGGTTCAGCGCAATATTGTTCGTATTGTTAACGGTATTATTGTAGTTGAGTTCATCAATGGCAGAATATCGGAAAGGAAGGTATCCTTTACTTTCGAAGTTTCTGGCTACCAATGGGGTACTGAACACATCGTAATATTTCGTACTGCCATCAGCATTGACCAATGCATCATAAGGGCGCATCCCGAGGGAGGTTTGGCTCATGGCACGAACTGCTGCAGCATTTAAAACATCCGAGGTATTATTGTAGCTTAGATTAGCATTTATGGTTAAAATGCCTTTGAATAATGATGAGACTGAGCCCATATTAAATGCGTACCCTTTATTTTTGTTGCTTTTATAGAGCCTATCTTCGTTGTAATAGTAACCCGACATATAATAGGAACTGTTTACCCCTCCGCCTGTGAGTGATAAGTTGTACTGTTGCGTTTGGGGTCGCTGTAAGAGGTATCTGGAAATTTGATCTTGATTATCGATATTAGCTAAATTAGCCAACTCCATATTCATCTGACTTTCTGTTATCTCCCCTCGTTTCTGACGAAAAATGATCGCCTGAGCCTGACTATTGTTTCCCGGAAATGTCCCTGATTGTATCGGAAAGGGGTCACTGATCAGATTCATATCGATCATGTCCTTTTCCAGATCGATATAATCCGCGACTGACATGGTCGAGCCATAATTGAGTTTAGGTTTAGCACTTGTACTAAAGGTGGTCGAGAAATTTATTGAAGGTGCAGTATTTGGTTTACCCTTTTTTGTGGTAACTACAATTACCCCATTTGCAGCCTTTATCCCCCAAATAGCAGAAGCCGCCGCATCTTTCAAAAACGTAATCTGCTGAATATCATTAGGATTCATCAAATCCAGGGCGCCACCTGCTATAGAAACCTGAGACGGGAAACCATCAATAACCAAAAGCGGTTCGGTGCTCACCTGGCCATAATCACTGATAATGGTAGAAATACCCCGGATGTTAATTGTACCATTACGGCTTTTACCGGCCTCGGTCTTGGTGGATATGTCTACGCCTGGAACCAGGCCCTGTAGCCGCTCAAGCAAACTTATGGTAGGGTATTGAGCGATATCTTTTGCAGTAATAATCCCAAATGAACCAGTAGCACGATCCCTGTTCAGATTTTGATAACCTGTGCTTACAATTTTCACTTCCGAAAGATCAGCAGAAACTGGTTTTAAAGTTACCACCAGACTGGTTCTGTTCCTTAATGATATGGTATCTGACTGATAGCCTATAAAGCTAAAAATCAGCGTTTCCTTACCCTTGAGGCCCCGTATGTTGAAGGAACCGGATTCATCAGAGAGGTAGAGTCTTTTGGTCTGTTGAACAAGAATACTTGCACCCGGCATAGGCTCCCCTTTTTCATTTAAGATGAGGCCTTTCAAATCAACATCCTTGAAAAATGAGGTAACTCTATCAAGCAAAGAAGGTGTTTTTCTGGATACCACAACAATTTTATTCTGAACCGTATATTCAAGCAATTCGTCCTTGAACAAAAGATCCAAAACATCAGTCAGTTCGGTTTTTTTAACATTGATGTTGATGGGTTTAAGTGATTTTAAAAGATTATCATCTGCAACAAAGTCGTAACCGCTCTGTTGCTTTATCTTGGCAAATACTTGAAAGATTGATGCATTTTTTTCAGACAATGAGATCTTCTGAGCAAATCCCGAAGCGGAGACCTGCATCAATGTTGCTATTAAAATCACGATGGTTATTCGCATAATAAGCAAAATTTTAGTGTATACGGCAGACGGTATACCTGTTTGTTTGGTATATTTTATATACATTTAGTTTAAAGTTTGTTTTTCAGTTTTACCTCTACTTTCCACGGCGAAGGTAAACTGTTGGTTTAGTTGATTATTTTCTGCTGACTATCGTCAAACTTTGCCAGGTTCCTTTAGCGGAATCTGGCTTTTTTATAGTTATTTAGTTACGAATACTTTCCTCCCTTCAATTCTAAAGTGAACTAATCTGGTTGATTCTAAAGCCATTAAAATCTGGCTTACATTTTTCGATCTTGAAACGTTGCCAGAGAATTTCCCTACCGGCACTTCTCCTTCATAAATTATCTCAATGGCATACCACCGGGCAATATCCTGCATAATATCCTTGATACCGACCCCGTTAAATATGAAATTCCCGTCTTTCCAGGCCAAAGCGTTTTCGAGATTAACATTTGAAACCATAATCTGGTCATTTTTTAATATAGACTGTTGTCCAGGACTTAGCTTGATTTCGTCGTTGTAGCGGATTTGGGTATCCTTATTCCAGGCCGCCGCCTGATACGAAACTTTTACACTTCCCTCGGCAAGCGTGGTGGTCTCGAGGCGATCGTCGGGATAGGCTTTAACATTAAAATGAGTACCCAGCACCCTCACTTCCTGATGTTGCGACTTTACAATGAAAGGCTTCTCATCATCCTTGGCAACCTCGAAATACGCTTCCCCCTCCAGTTTAACCATTCTTTGTTTATTGGCGTTAAAGGCTGTGTTGTAGGTAAGTGATGAGGCGGCGTTCAGCCACACTAACGAGCCATCGGGAAGTTTTAACCGATAGGTTTCCCCTTTGTTTGTCGCCAGGGTATTATTCCCGGCCAAATGATCGCTTTCCTTATCAAGGATCTCATAAACAACCTCGCCTTTACTGTTCCTTGAGATCAGAAGTCCGGGTTCCCTGGCTATCACGCCGGCAGACACAGCACCGAGTTTGATCGTACTTCCGTCCGCAAGTGTGAGCGTTGCAGCTACTCTTCCGGGAGGAATATCCGTAGCGGGGGAAATATAAGTAAGCTGTTGCTTTTGAGAATCAACAAAATGATAATATAGTAGAGATGAAACCGCAATAATCACCAATGAAGCGGCAATAGCGATTCTTGAGGTAAGGGAAAAAACCTTTCTCAAAGGTTGCCGCTTTGATATGATTTCCCGGTAAATCTGCGTTGCCCGAAGGTCGTCGATTTCACGAAGATGGATATCACTTAACTCATAATCCATTTCTAAAAGATCGAACAATCGTTTTTCGGCAGCATCATGTTTTAAAAATTCGCTGAATTCAGCCAGCTCTTCCATTGATGCTGTTTGATTGCAAAATTTTTGATATAAAGTAATGATGTGTTTGTCTTGGAAATCCATAATTACAGAGAGAAATTGTCACCCCTTTTTTATATCAATCCGCGAGAACAGATTATGGGGGTATAGAAATAAAAATAAATTACAACAATTTGAAAATAATGGCAATAATTACCGCATCGGTATTATTTTTCAGATAGGCACGAAGGAAACGGAGCGCGAGTTTCATATAAGCTTTAACCGTTTCGACGCTTAAATTCATAATATCTGCAGCCTGCTCATACTTGTAACCCTGATTTCGGCAAAGTTCATAAACCAGTTTCTGTTGAGGGGGAAGTGAGTTTACGCCATCATGAAGTTTTTTCCTCACATCGGATAACAAGATGTTCTCTTCTGTTTCATTGTGGTATTCTTTCCATTGTTTCCCCATCTCTACTTCTGCTTTTGACTCCAAAACCTTCCTTCTCAGTAACTGAAAGCTTCGGTTACGTGTGAGGGTAGTTAAAAATGCAGCCAGGTTGCTATTTTCCTTGAGATTTGAAGCGCTTAGCCATAGTTTAAGCATTACATCCTGGAGAACCTCTTCTGCATGACTTTCAGATTTCAATAAATATAACGCCCTGGAAAATACCATTTGCTGATAATGATCATATACTAATTTAAAAGCACTCTGATCCCCTGCAGAAATTCTACTTAGTATTTTTTCCTCATCTGGAAGGGGCTTTGGTGACATTGAATCAAAATTAGATTAGCAACAGTAATTTATTGATTAAACCTCTACAAAAACAATCGTACGCGAAATTTAAGCAAGAATAAGGATTTTGACATATAAAAAGGCACGAAAAACACAATTACCCCACCTTTACAACAATAAGCATCTGTTTATAATCAATCTACTTAAAAAAAAATAGCTATTTTATCTATTTTCAATGGAATTTCTACAAAATCGATCAAATTTTGCAGCCAGAAAAGACGTAAACATGTATAAACCGGTTAATGCCTCCGCAATTAGCCTTTTATCATCTAAATAGAAATGAAAATTAACCTCAACTAAACTGCCAATAACGCATCAAATTATTGGAATGGCGGGCAGGTCGTTAATTACCTTGCTAGAAAGATTGCCAGCTATCCTAAATTAAGGGAGTCAAGGCTAAATCCATTGACTCCCAGATTTCAGTATTTATTCGATATTTTTTTGGATGCTGGCTACGAAGCTCAACAGATTAGTCTAAGTATTTTGAATACAGGAATCGACCAGTTTCCCTCAGGATTATTCAGTATAGCTAAACCAGTTCGCATGGCGCTCGAGAGGGTACCAATGGAAAATGGAGGAGAGCTAGGAATTACAAATAATGAAAAAATTATATTTTAGGACGCATTTGCATTTCCTGAAGATAAAGCTTGCAAAAGACAGGCGCTCCGACTTTGCAAGCTTATCACCCACTAATTGTTCGTCTTAAATAGATTTCGCATGAAATCACTCAAGTGCTGCCCTCTGAGCTTAGTTGCTAAGATCTTTCCTTTAGGATCCAAAATAAGATTAGAAGGTAATGCCATTACCGAATAGGCTTCGGCCAAAGGTCCCTTCAATGCAAGCGGATCATTGAGTTGCACCCAACTTAAACCATCATCAGCTACTGCCTGACGCCAATTCTTTTCATTAGTGTCCATGGAGATGCTTACGAAAACAATATTCTTGTCCTGATATACCGTATTTAACTGTTTGAGCAAAGGATGCTCCTCACGACATGGCTTACACCAGCTTGCCCAAAAATCTATAAACAGATATTTCCCCCTGTAATCTTTAAGGTCAAATTTTTTACCGTTGATGTCTCTCAATACAAAATCAGGTGCCTGTTTACCAACAGCAATGCCTTTAGACGCATCAATAAAAGCTTTGATACGTTTCGCATAATAGCTCCGTTTTGCACGTTCGGACAAGTGTGTGTAACAAGCTTCCGCCCTTAAGGCATCGGTACTGTTCATGTGGCTACTGATAATCGCCAGGCTGGCAGCAGCAGCATTAGGATATTCTTTGACGAACGATAAAGTCAGGCTATCAATCTTCCGGTGAAAATCTAGATAGACACGGCTGTTTTTATCATAAAAATCTGTTGAAGTTGCCTTCAACTGGTCTCGGTATTCACCGGTTATTGCTAGTTTTTTCTTATTAAAAGTATTGAAAAGCACATCTTCCTTTGCCCCGGAGATTTCCGAATAGTAAAATTTGGCAACGTTACCACGTAGATTTATAGTCTCATTGTCCAATAGAACAATCTTCAACTGCTGATTAATGGAGTTACTTAATGTACATTGCAAAGCTTCGGGCAGGCTACCTTTAAGTAATATCCTGTTGTCTTTAACCAGTGCTGAATCTGCAAATCTTTTTCCCGAATATTCGTAACTCAACGAAACTTTGGTGCCATTGGGCGCTATCATTTCTCCCTCAATCACGTAGCCCCCGGTTCTGAAAGCAGTAGTCGTGAGTGCAAAAACAAGAATACTGCAACAGATAATTAGACCAGGTATTATTCTGGTTGCTTTTAGCGTAATATTTTTCATATCAATTTTATAATGGATTTATGTATGCTCTTAAACAGTTTGCTACTGCTACTTTATATCGACTATCTTTCCTGATTTGATGACCATATGGATAGCCCTTAGCTCCTTAATATCATTTAAAGGATCGCCGTTCAGCACCAGTAGATCCGCCATCTTACCGTTTTCAATTGTTCCGATGTTTTTTTCCTGGCCAATTACCCTGGCAGAAATAACAGTTGCAGACCTCAATGCATCTATGGTGCTAAAACCGCACTTATCTACAAAGGAATTTAACTCATCCAGCAATCTGGGATGAGCACTTTTTAAGTCTACAATCTGGTCGGTTCCAGCATTTATGGCCACACCTTCTTTATAGATCTTTTTCAACAATGTGAAAATCCAGGGATCGCGCTCCTCAGAAACGCAAAGTGTAGCATCGAGTATGCTATTATTGGCCTTCATAATATCTGAAAATGGCTTTATATCTAAAGTATTGATCACACTATCTTTGTAACTAAGTGGCGTTTTTCTTTTGAAAAAGAGTGTGTCTGTAAGCAGGTTTTCTAACATGAATACGTGCGAAAGCACTTCCATCCGGGAAGAAGCCACATCCATTGGATTTGCCGGGTACATCATTACGTGCCCCCAGGTTTTAAGCCCGTGTTGTTTTGCGGCAGCAACAACTTTTGGCAACAGCACTTTATCAAATGAATGATATAGTTTAACGCCTGTTGCGCCACAAGCCTTTGCCTCTTTCATGGCGCTATCCAAATTGGTCTTTTCGGTAACCAACTGTCGCCATGGCTCATAGGGTTCTTTATGGAGATTAATCCCCCTGTTGTAGAACCAATCACCGGCCATCACCGCTGCAAAATACACGCTGGCTCCCTGACGCTTACCGCTGTTAATCGCACGCTGTGCTTCGAGCAGTGATGCACCATCGCCTGAGGCATCTCTCACCGAGGTTACCCCATGTTGCAGGTAGTAATTTAAATGACTGTAGGTATTTTCTATGTTGTTTTTAGTTTGCGCAGTGACGTGAACGTGGCCGTCTATCAATCCCGGAATAAGATATTTTCCGGAGAGATCCACCACCTTCGCATTTTTCCAGTTCTTCCGGCCGTAATCTATACTCAAGATTTTGCCCTGGGAAATTGCAACATTCCTTCCTTTCCTATATCGACCTTTGTTGATATCGAGCACGTTTACATTTTTCAGTATCAGTAAAGCGGTATCTGCCGGCATTTTCGTTGCCAAAAGTAGCTCTGGGTTAGAGAAGAGAAAAATTACGATTATGATGAGTGACTTTAATGTTGTTTTCATACATTTTTGATTAAGTAAATGAAAACGCAGAGGCATCCACCATCTGCGTTTCACATTATAACTACCTATTTAAAAAGCGAACTAATAATTTAAGCCTGGAATTGGAGATTCGTTGATGATTTTATCCAACATCTGCTTCAGGTACTCTAAATGTATCCTGGTATCCTTATCTTTAGCTTTAGGAATGCCGCTGCCAATATCTTTTCTCAATTCTCTTAAGTGCGCAAATGCCAATGCCTTCACGTTTGAATAAAGTAGTACATCAGTTGGGGTAACAGCTGCTAAAATATTATCGATTGAGCCTTGAAGTGCGAAACGTTTATTGTACATCGTGATAATACTGCCTACATACATTTTTTGCAATGCCCTTCTGTACTCATCAGTTGGAGCACCTGTGTATAGTTCAGTAAAAATGCCTTTTTTCAAATCCGTCAACCATTCGGAAGGTGAATAAGCACCCTTACCATAATCTCTCTGATTGATCATCATCCGGTATAATCTGGATTGCGAGGTAACCGTCGCTACAATTTCCTGCTGGAGGCGTTGAACGCTGTTACCGCTATATCCTGGTTCAATCTTGTTAAGGATATTTTTATCTAACAACCAGGTTGGCGTCTTAAAAATCTGTTCGTTAAAAAACTTTATAGACTCTTTTTGCTTAACAAGACTAACCGGTTGATAAATTGCACCAGGTTGATCTGATAACTTTTCAGTTACCATCACGCCCCCGAGGTTTTTTAACACATGGTTTGCGTAGCGGTTTAACTGTGCAACAGTTGCTTTGTACATTGTTGTAAGCTGAGTGTAATCTTCGCCTTCTTCACGGGTCCAGGCATCTAAATTTGGAACAATGCGTTTCAGGTTTTTTATACCATATAAACTGGCTTTAATAGGATCATCGCCCAAATCTTCTGACTGAGATCTTGGATCATAATCCCTTCCTTCGCCAGAAAACCACAACCTCTTATTCTTCGCCAAACGATCTCTGGTAATAACATTAAGTATCTTCTGCTCGTCCTTTGCTGCTCCTGTTGCCGGGAAAGCCTTATAACCCCATTCTACTGCCCACTTATCGTAGTCGTTAATGCGTGGAAAAAGACCTTTTTCAGAAATCCCATCTTCGGGCTGTGCGACATAATTGAAACGGGCATAATCCATGATCGATGGGGTGTGTCCATTGGCTTCTACCCAGGCCTTATCTCTAAGCTTTTCTACAGGTACTGAGCTACTGGCACCCATGTTGTGTCTCAAGCCAAGCGTATGCCCTACCTCATGAGAGGAAACAAAACGGATGAGCTGGCCCATCAATTCATCATCGAATTTATTTTTCCTGGCACGGGGATCTACCGCAGCACACTGGATCATGTACCAGTCGTGCACCAATGTCATTACGTTGTGGTACCATCCAATGTGGCTTTCTAATATTTCGCCACTTCTTGGATCAGATACGTTTGGTCCGTACGCATTAGCGTTTGACGAAGCAAAATACCTTACCACAGAATACCGGGCGTCTTCCAGGCTCATGGTAGTATCGCTTTCCGGCCACTCCTTACCGATGATTGCATTTTTAAAACCTGCCTGCTCAAATGCCTTCTGCCAATCGTTGATACCCGCAATTAGATAAGGTCTCCATTTTTTAGGCGTAGCCGGATCTATGTAGTAAATAATCTGTTTTTTAGGCTCTACCAACTCGCCGCTTTTGTATTTAGCCAGATCTTCTTCTTTAACTTCCAATCGCCAACGGTTCACAAATACCTCATCTTTAACCGACTGTTGATCGTCTGTAAATTTTTTGTAGCTGTTCACGAAATACCCTACTCTCGGGTCAGCATAACGTTTAGCCATTGGCGTTTCGGGCAACAATAAAAATGAAGCATTGATTTCTAAGGTAATCGCTCCGGCAATAATGGCTGCAGGTAAGTTAACTCCGGTAGAATTATAAGTTCTAATGGTTCTAATTTCTGTGTTAATTGGAAAAGATTTCACGCTCTTCACATAAGAGCGATCTGCTGCTGGCGCACCCATCCCGTAATTTTTCTTACTATCAGGATTAAAAGTTACCAGCGGGTTCTCGCTTAATAGTAAATCGGTTACTTCAATTACGATTGATGCAGAATCCTTGCCCAATGCCTTAATTGGAAAGGAAGCCAGAATGGGATTGATATTTGAATTGCTTACTGCTTTTGAAATCATATCTGCAGAGTCCGCTACGCTCACTTGCGCTGCAACCCTCATGAAAAGCCTGTTGTCTGGCCCTTGTTCCCAATAAATCATTCTCCTGCTAATTTCCTCTCCTCCAAAATTACCAGCTCCTGGTGTAGAACCACTTAACCGGGTTACCACAAGAATATCTTTTTTTAGAAGCTTCTTAGGAATTTCAAAAAAGTACTTTTCGGCAATTTTATGTACCGTCATTAAGCCTTTTTGTGAAACGGCTTTACTGGTAATGATATCCCTGTAGGGCTTCAATGCATTTTTAACGCTATCGGCCTTAGGTTTTGGCGCAGCTGTGCTGCTAGCTGTTTGAATTTTAGATTTACTTGGCTTTTTCCTGACCAATACGCAAGAGCTAATGCACAAAATAAGGCAAAACGCTATTACTCCCAAACTCGATAGCCTGGGCGTGTTTTTAAAAAATTTAGTATTCATATTATTTTATTTCCAGACTATTGTAACAAGTTTGGGTTAGTATTAAGGATAGATTGTGCAATGGGATAAAATTTAGCTTCTGGCTTCCAAGACGGCTTTAATGCACTTAACACGGCATCTGCCTGACCCGTTCTTTTAAGGTTAAACCAGCGAAATGCCTGTTCGCAGAAAAATTCTTTTCTGTATTCCAAAGCAATTTCCTGCAATAAAATGGTTGGATCAGTAGCTGTTAGTGCTCCTAAACCCGCTCTTTGCCTGGTTACGTTCAGATCACTAAGGGCACCGTTTATATTGGAATTAATTTTCACCCTTGCTTCGGCACGGATTAAATACTGTTCGGCCAAACGTAAAATGATTTGAGATTCGGTAACATTGGCAGCCACAGCTTCTGCCTGGGTGCGGTACTTGAACTTGGCTGGAACGACGTAAACGCTTCCTCCAATGGTCAGATCCCTCATCCACAAACTACGGCGTCTATCTGCTGTTCCTGTGAAAATATCAAGAAAAGTAGGGCGTAACTGAAAATTTAATGCTGTCAGCGTATTGGAACTTGGAAGAAAAGAGGCCGTTTCGGTTGTATACTGGTTTGTTGCCTGTAATGGTTGAGGAAGCTGCCAAATGCTTTCTGTACTGTTTTTCACAAATAGCGCTGTTCCCATGGTAGCGGTGGGTACCATACTATATAAATTGGCAGCTTGAATAACTTCTGTAGCATTGCTTTCCGCCAGTGGATAGTTCTCCGTATAAAGGTAAACCCTGGCCAATAATGCTGCTGCTGTAAACTTGTTTACCCCAATTCTATCTCCCTTGGTAAATGAATAGTCTGCAAGAAGATCAGCCTTTGCTTCATTAAGATCTGTAATAATTTGCCTGTAGATATTGGCAACCGTTTCGCGGGATTGGTAAGCAGTAGTATTTACATCTGTTTGCAGCACCAATGGCACAGCTCCATAAAAGTTGGCCATAATAAAATAGCAATAGGCACGCATTAACTTCGCTTCTGCCAGCATTTGTTTGCTTACCGCCACTGAAGTACCAGAATACTTTGTTAAGCCTTCAATAATTGCGTTGGCACGGTAAATAACCTGATAAAAACCGGTAAAGGGCTCGGTAGATGCTGTTAATGCAACATAAGAATTTGCATTGAACTCTTGTAAATTTACAACAGATGCCAGATACCTAAGGTCATCTGCCATTAGCGAAGTATTAATGGGTAAACCAGTGGTTTGAAAGGTGATCTGTGCGAGTTGCCCATACATCCCTGATAGTGCGGATAGCGCTGTTCTGTCTTGGGTAAATATTGCCGCCGATGGAGTTTCGTTCAACGGGGGTTTAATTTCAATCATTTTCTCGCATCCCATAAGGAATATGGCTACTAGGCCAATAATATATTTGGTATATATGCTAGCTTTCATTCTCTTTATATTTAAAATGTACATTGTAAACCTGCAGTAATGGTTCGAAGTGGTGGAGTTGCTGCGCCTTGCGACTCAGGATCATAACCATCGTAATTGGTGATCGTAAATAAATTCTGTCCCTGAACGTAAAATCTTATGCTTTGCGCCTTTATTTTTGAAAGCAAACTGGCGGGTATCGAATAAGAGAGGCTAACGTTTTTCAGCTTGATGAAGGATGCATCCACTATGTTGGCATCCGAAGCAGAATAATTTAAAAAGGCTGAGTAGGCGGCAGATCCCTGAGTGCTTCTGGCATCCTGGGTGACCAATTTATCCTGAGATCCTAGTGCGATATAATCCCGCATCACCGAAGCCGATGCATTATAAGGAAAACCAGGAGGATAAAAAGTCGCTGCAAACATATTTTTACTTTTTTGCTTCACAAACTGAAAAGTAAAATCAAGATTAATGCCTTTGTAAGTAAGTGAATTTGTTAAGCCACCGAAATAATCAGGATAACTTGTACCTACATAGTATTGATCTCCACGACCCGTATCTAAAAAGCCCGTATTCACTACACCGTTCCCATTCAAATCTGCAAAATCTGGCAATCCAGTTGTTGGATTTATTCCCGTATATTTTAATGTATAAAACGAGGCCAAAGGTCTTCCTACAACATATCTGGTAAAATAACTGGTTTTATCTATATCAGGATACGATAAAAGCTTATTCCTGTTTTTGGAGATATTGAAGGTAGAAGTCCATTTAAAATCTTTCTTCCTGATGTTTGTACTGCTCAAAGAAAATTCTAAACCACTATTTTGAACATTGGCAGGAAGATTGGCCTGATAGCTGGGAAAACCCGTTTGAGGACTAATCGGAAATTCCAATAATTGGTTTCCGGTACGATTTCTATAAGTTGCTGCCGTTAAGGATAATCTATCATCAAGAAAGCCTAATTCTAACGCAACTTCCAGTTTCTTAGTTTCTTCCCACCTAAATTCATTGTTTGCAATCCTGGAAGGTTGAAGGCCAACATAACCGTTGTATACATAAGGGGAAGAGGAGTAGCTATCATAATATTGGTAGTTGCCTATCTCATCGTTACCAACAATACCATAACTGCCTCTTAATTTACCGAAACTGAACCAGCTCAGCTTATTTTTCAGGAAACGCTCTTCAGAAAAAATCCATGCACTGCCAACAGAGCCAAAGTTCCCAAAACGATTGTCAGGTCCAAATCTAGAAGAGCCATCACGTCTAAATGATATATTAGCGATATATTTATTCTGAATGTTATAATTCACACGACCGAATACCGAAGCGTATTTAAAGTCGCTTGAGCCACTCGTAATTGTTCTTGTTGCTGCCGATCCGATGTTAGATAAAAATTCATCAGACGGAAAATCCCTGGCGTTAACACTATAGGGTTGTTTCGACTGTTTAAACTGCCATGATCCGCCAGCCAGGGCTTCCAGGTTGCCTTTCCAAAGCGCCGTTTTATAAGTTACCTGCGGCTCAAAGATATAATTGTTTGTATAAACATATGATTCTATTACAGAGCCTGTTGTTGGCGGATTAGCGCCCAAGTTGTTTAGTGAACTTAACGGACGAACAGCCGTGGTCCTCATATCTGTTTTACTGTAACCCAAAGATGCCTTCACATCCAATCCTTTTAATACCGTATACTTCAGGTTAAGGTTAGTTAAAAAGTTACTACCCCTGGCATCATTACTTTGCAAAAGAAAGCCTAATGGGTTGTTAAAACCAGATGCCCAATATAGTGAGCCATCTGGATTGTACAAAGGAAAGTTTGGCGGCAGGTTGTAAGCGTAATTGCCAATCTCTGTGATCGCAATATCATTCTTATCGGCTGAGTACATGGATGAAACCGACAAAGCAAAGCGCTGATCGACAGAAGAGTGATTAAAATTCAAATGTGCACCTCCTCTTTGATACGATTGCTCTCCAGGATAAATATTGGTTTCTTTGTGGAATGTTCCGCTCAAATAGAAATTAGTACGTACATCACCACCAGAAATACTGGAAGTAATATCATGGGTGCGGGCCGTGTTTCCAAGTAAAATTTTGGGGAAATTCTGATCGAGATTAGGATCCCATGTTAAGTCGGCATCAAAAGCGCCTGGAACAGCCGCGGGGTTGTTAGCAAACGCCTTTCTTCTTAATGCCATATATTCGGTTGTACTTAACAACTCCACATAGTTTGCTACTTTAGACATACCGGTATTAGCGTTTACAGAAAACTGGGTTTTTCCAGCCCTCCCCTTTTTAGTGGTGATGAGGATTACTCCATTTGCGCCCCGTGAGCCGTAAATTGCCGTAGCATCAGCATCTTTTAGCACTTCTATGCTTTCAATATCAGAAGGGTTGATGATATTCATCGGGCTGGTATTGCCCTCTGCAGACAGGGCTGCTGTACCTGTAGCCGCAGCGCTGATAGGCTCGGAAAGGAACGGTACTCCGTCAATTACATAAAAAGGGCGGTTTACTTTTCCAACAGAATTAACTCCTCTTATCTGAACGTTGATAGCAGCACCAGGTAGTCCGTTGGTTTGTGTGATGGTTACTCCGGCCAGTCTGCCCTGCAAAGTCTGTAGTGCATTGGTTACCGGTTGTCTTTCAATATCTGCCGCACTAATGCCTACTTGAGATCCTGTGCTTAGTCTTTTGGTTGTTGTACCATAGCCAATGATCATCACTTCATCAAGTTTGGCCGGATCAAGCTCCATTCTCACCTCCATTTTAGCCTGAGCTGGCAATTCCTTAGTTTTATAACCTACATAGCTAAATATCAGGATGGGATTTTCATCCTTTGAAGAAATGAAAAAACGGCCGTTGTTCCCTGCAATAATCGTACGATTGGTTCCTTTCAATTTTATTATTACCCCAGGCAGAGGTTTACCCTCCTCATCTAAAACCGTCCCAACCACTTCGGTATCCTGAAAATAGTCCGAAATCTGATTAATCAAATTACGTTCCTGTACGATTACGGTTTTATCTTCTATAGCGTATGTTAAATTTTGATTGGCAAAACAGGCTTTCAAGGCCTCTGCTACACTTACCCCCTGAAGTTTAACAGTAACTGGTTTAGCTTTTTCCATCATTCGCATATCAAATACGAAATCATATCCGCTTTGCGCCCTGATTGATTTAAATACAGATTCTAAATCTGCATTCCGCTGAATCAATGTGATTTTCTGAGCAGATGTAGAAGCGGTTACCTGCATCATGATGCCAAATATAAAGATGGTAACTAAACGCATAATACGGCGAATTTGTTGGACATGCCCCGAAAGGCCACCCATATTGGTAGTAAAAATTTTGTACATTTGTTTGGTTTAAGTTGAAGATTCTCAATAGTTCTGAAAGCTTAAAATCATTCTACGCCAGGGGTGTTCCAGCACCTCTGGTTTTTAATTTTAAGCTCAATTTTAATGGTTTTTATTTTGTTACGGTTACCCTCCTTCCTTCAAGCTTAAAGTGAACACCGCCAGTTTTTTGAATTAATTTCAAAACTGACGATATGTTTTTATCTCTTGAGATCCATCCGCCTAGCTTTACTGTGCTGGGTGCAGATTGATCATATATAATTTCTACATCGTACCATCTTGCAATTTTCCTCATTGTAGTTCTGAAATCACTGGTTTTAAGGTTAAACTCATTATTTTTCCAATCCACAAAAGCAGTAGTATCAACATCCCTAACCTCAAGGGTCTTATTAAAGCTTATCGCCTGTTGTCCTGGACGAAGAATGGCATCACTGTTTACCTGTCCCCTACCTTCGAGCAGTGTAGTCCTAACGCTTGACTCATCGGCATAAGCATTTACATTGAAATGTGTACCCAGTACCGTAACTTTTTGCCTGTCGGTGCTAACTATAAATGGCTGTGACTTACCTTTTCCGTCCGACACCTTCTTAACTGCGAAATAAGCTTCACCCTCTAATTTGATCAACCTGGCACCTGCATGGGCAAAAGATGTTGGGTAAGTAATCGACGAAGATGCATTGAGCCAGACCTGGGTACTGTCGGGGAGCAACACTTTATATCTACCACCTCTGGGCGTGCTAATTGTATTGTATCCGACTACATCCGTTTCGGTGTCACCCAGTTTCATATAAACCAATTCTCCATTTCCCTGTTTTGAAATACTAGCGCCATACTGTTTGATTTTGTCCTGACCGGCATGAAGGGTATCCAGATAAACCTCGGTTCCGTTGGCAAGTTTTAGCGTAGCCCTGTCCCTCCCCGGCGCAATATCAACTGACCCTGCGGCGATTTCGATGTGTCCGGCATTCTTAGCTCTTTGTGAAAACACGAAAAAGACCAGGGCCGGCACCAATAAAACGACTGCAGCTGCAATCCATCTACGGTATATTTTGAATGAAATCTTATGATTTGAGGGCTCAGATAAACGACGGTTACGTATGGAGCGCAAAATCCTATCCAGGCTTTCTTCTTCACCCGGGACAGGATGAGATTCCCGTTCATCCATGAATTCAGCCACCATCTGCTCAAGTTCACCGTCAGAGATATGCTCCATTTTCTGCAAAAGTTCAGAGATTTCTTTCGCAGGCAAACGATTATCCAAAAATTTTGAGTAGCTACTATGTATATTTTGATTTTTATGTTCCAATATTATCGCTTTACATAGATAATACGTTTACAAAACAGACTTCCTCTACTCCATTTTAAAAAAAACTTATTTTTTTTATCATTTATCTAAAAAAAGACAAATCGCCAGCGCCAAAAAGCCATTTATTGACCCAAAAAAAGCTTTCTTTATTGTCTTTGTAGCTTTTACAATATGATTACTTACTGTTGAGGTAGATATATTAAGCTGATCTGCCACTTCTTCATATGATTTCCCTTCGATCTTGCAGAGTTTAAAAACCAGTCTTTGTTGCGGAGGTAAATCTTCAATCGCCCTGTTCAGTAAAATTTCACTTTCCTTATAAAATAATAGTTCCTCAGTCGGGTTGTATAGCTGAGCACTAGCCGATAGGATTTCATCCTGAAGACGTTGATCTCTGGCAGCTTTGCGATAAAAATCACTAACTGTATGGTTGGCAATAGTAAAAATGTAGTAATTAAATGGTTTATCAATATCAATAACCAATCTCTTATCCCAAATCTTAACAAAGACATCCTGCGTCAACTCTTCAGCCAACGGAATATGTTTTATCATCTTAACTAATTTCCTGAATATCAATTTGCTGTAATGTCTATAAAGGACTTCAAAAGCAGCTACATCACCGCCTTTCAAGGCAGTTAATAATTCTTTTTCATCGTCAAGAAAATCCATTTAAAGATTAATTTATTAAATGCCCCACAAAGAGAGTTTTCACAGAAGCAACAGGTTTGTTAGGTTTAGTTAAAGTCATCAATTACTTGCGGCATTCCGCTCAACTGAATTATTCTTTCAGTCACAAAATTGATAGACAACATTCAAATATACCGATTGGCGCTTAATTTAGAGACTATTACCCGGCAAAAATATTGGAAAATAAATTAACTGGGTATCCCCTGACGCCGTTTCATCGTTTTTACATAAATGATATTCTTTAATGGACAAATTATTTGAAGAGATTGAAGAACGCTGAAGCGGTACAGCAAAACCCGTATCAGACCGTTCCACCAGGCGTAGAAAAATAAGGACAAAGCATATTTTAGTCAACTGACCGCCAAATCTGTCAGCTTCACCATGATTGAAAACTGTTTCCTGTTTTTTTTTCATAAGTTTAAACGATGGATAAAAATGAGCGACGAATTTCCTGGTATAGTTCGCTGTTAATCGCCTTATTGGTAAATACACCTAAGTTGCTGGCTTTACGCGAAAAAGGAATTTTGGCGCAATACTGGCATTTTAATCCTTTGGAACTGCTATATCAGTTTTTATTCAATCTGCTCTTCTGTGGCCTAATATTCCAATTAAACCTGAATCCATCTTCAAAGCTTAGTATTTATCGCGAAAAAAATAAAATTAGTCTGTATATCATTTCAAATGCATTAATATTCTTTTTTGCTGTCTTTGTAGGAGGTGTGCTTCAAAACAAATTATTTTTTACGCCACAATTGCCGAAGGTTTACCTGGCAGGCAACTTCGTGCGATTATTCTTGAGTAGTATCTTAACTGGCATTCTGATTAAAATTGTCCTGCTTGTCCGTTCCTCTAAAAATAAAGAAGTAGAAAACGAGCAGCTCAAAATGGCCTACATGCAAACAGAACTGGAGCTTTTGAAAGAACAGATGAACCCACATTTTTTATTCAATTCTTTAAGTAGCCTCTCAGGTGTCATAAGGGAAAACCCTGCCTTGGCACAAAAATATGTCCGCGATTTATCTACCGTTTTTCGCTACGCTTTAAATCGTTCCAAAAATAATCTGGTAACACTTAGTGATGAATTAACAATGCTAAAGGCATTTGCCCGGCTCATCACCATGCGTTTGGAAAATGCCTTTAAAATGGAAATTAATATTCCCGCTGAAGTGTTGAATTATAAATTACCCCATTTAACTTTACAGCCTTTATTAGAAAATGCCGTGAAACACAACGCAGCAACGCTAACAAAGCCCTTAAATGTAAAGCTGTATATGGATGATGACCTGCTGGTTCTGAGCAATAACCTCAACGAAATTCCAACACCCGAAAGCAGCAACGGAATGGGACTTGCAAACCTGAACGAACGTTTTAAGATTATGGTAAAACAAGAAATCGAAATAAGCAAAAGCCAAAACAGATTTCTGGTAAAAATCCCTTTAAAAGCATGAAAACCATCCGTACTGTTGTTGTAGAAGATGAGGCTGTCACTTCAAGGAACCTCATTCACTTATTGGGAGAAATAGCGTACGATATTGATATAGTTTCGGCATTAAGTACAGTTGAAGAAGCAATCACCTGGTTTGCCGGCAACGAAAACATGTACGATTTAATTTTTATGGATATCAGGCTCGCCGATGGATTGTCTTTTGATATTTTCAAACGAATCGCCATCGATAAACCTGTTATTTTCGTAACCGCATATAACGATTACGCCATCACGGCTTTCAGAAACAATGGTATCGATTACATCCTAAAACCTTTTGACGAGGAAGAAATTGCCAATGCTGTTAACAAATACAAAAGATGGATGGGCAGTGCTACACCATATGTTTTGCCTGTATTTGCAGATTTAGCTGCACAAATTGGCAACCTTTCAAAATCTTACAAAAAGTCTTTCCTTATTCATTACCGTGATAAACTGATACCCGTAGAAACGGCTAAAATTTCGTGGTTTTATACGGCTAATGAAATCGTTTACGCCAGAACAAACGACGACAGGCAGTTTGTGATGGACTTTACCATGGAACAGCTGGAACAACAGCTTGAGCCGGATACTTTTTTCCGGGCAAACCGCCAGTTTCTGATCAACCGCCAGGCTATAACCGAAGTTGAATTTTATTTCAATGGAAGATTGTTGGTTAAAGTAAAACCAATAGCAGAAATGCAAATCCTGATCAGCAAAGCCCGTGTGCCTGAGTTTAAAAAATGGATGAACACTTAAATCGTTTCACACCTTTGTTTTTCAGCTTCACCTGTTTTTAGGCCGCATCCAAATTCATTTTTATTCACCTTTATCCTGTCTTAACAAGGCAGCATTTAGTTAGATAAAAATGAAAAATCACATCGGTCCATATCGCATTTACATCCTGTTATTTCTTTTTGTATTAATTCTTGCCGAAATCATCTGGAGCTGGAAGAAAGAAAAAGGCACTTATGATGTTAAGGAAACTTTTTCCAACCTCGCTATTTTTGCAGGTTTTCAGTTTTCAAAATTCATATTTGCAGGTTATCAATTAACCATTCTGGGTTTCTTTTCTAATCTTACGCCCGTTAAATTGCCGCACAATGCCTGGGTTTTCAGTTTAACATTTATCGCTGCAGATTTTATCTATTATTGGTTTCATCGCTTTTCACACATCTGGAAACCGCTTTGGGCATTTCATTTGGTCCACCATTCGGCCATGCACATGAACTTAACGGCAGCCTACCGCCTCAACTGGTTTTCGGCAATTGTTAGTCCCTTGTTTTTTATCCCGGCTGCATTATTTGGTTTGCCTACCGATTTTATTGTGATTTCTTATGCGCTTAACCTTACTTACCAATTTTTTCTACACACTGAAGCAGTTGGAAAATTAGGCCTGGTTGAGCATGTAATGGATACACCGTCATCGCACCGGGTTCACCATGGAAGCAACCCGATTTACATCGATAAAAACTTTGGCGGTGTCTTAATCATCTGGGATAAGCTATTTGGCACTTATCAACCGGAAACAGAAAAAGTACGGTATGGCCTAACTACCGGTTTTTTAAGTTATAATCCCTTCCGCCTGGTGGCCCAAGGTTTTATCAACTGGTTTAAGCCAAAAAGTTCACCCCCCGGCAATAACAATTCAACCCCGAATCTTTCTGTTTCAACCGAAAAGCAGAAACATGCATTAAATTAATCCGTCTATTTAATAAAAAACACATGATGAAAAAGTTCATTTTAATTATCAGTATCGCGTTCCGGGCTGCACTGCCCGCAAATGCCCAAAGCAGAATAGTTGTAAAAACACCTGCTAAAAGAATCATTGTACATACCCGCCCGGTGAATGTTAGGCCTGTTGCAAGGGTTGTCGTAGTAAAACCCGCACCAATTGTAGTTGCAAAACCTACTTTGAGAAGAAGGGTAGTTGTTGTTCATCACTAATCCTAAGCAATTTTCATATTTTTAAATCAATAGAAATCAAATCATGAAAACCCCTAAAATCACAAATATATTTGTTGCTTTATTGGCCTTATCAGTTTCCGGTTTAAGCTCGGCGTTTGCTCAAAACAAAGCAAATGATTTAAAGAATAAAACACCCGAAGAGCGGGCTAAATTTCAAACGGAAATGATGAAGAGTAAGCTCAACCTAAATGCCCAACAGCAAAGTAAAATTGAAGTCATAAACTTAAACTATGCTAAAAAGTTCGAGCCGGTTATAAAAAGCACCGATAGTAAAATAACACGCTTTAAACAAGCCATGTCTTTACAGAAGGCGAAGGATGAGGAGCTGAAAAAGGTATTTACAGCCAGCCAATATCAGCAATATGAAAAGTTTCAAGAGGCGTTAAAAAGCACACTAAAAGATAAAATGTAATATGAAACCATCATGATTTTTCAAACCACACAGTGGTATGAAAAAATCTGATAGCTTCATCACAATTGAAAACAAATTTATACAGATGAAAAATTTACTCAGACTTTGCTTTTTATTATTGATTTTATCAGCTTGCGCTAAAGGAGGCGATTCGCCATCAACAGAACCTATAGATGATGATTTAGATGGGCCAATTTCTCGACCTGCATCTGGATATGGAGCTGATGGCAGTTACAAGGTTGCAGAGATCAATTTTGCAAACCCAACCTATTCCGGAACCAATGTAACTATTTTCTATCCTGCCGGGATTAGCTCACCCAAAGGAACTATTTTCTATTCACATCCTTATGGCGGGGAAGATAAAAACTATGCAAAGGGCCTTTTCGAGTTCATTGCAAAAAAAGGTTTTGTAGTGGTTTTTGTGCCCTATCCAACAACCGGAGTTAGTATAGATGATAGATATAACACACTCTGGACAGGCTTTTTAAAGGCAGCAACAGACTATCCGAATCTTATCGACAAGACCCGCGTTGGCTTTATGGGGCATTCTTTTGGTGGAGGTGCTTCAATTGCCCTTGCTTATAAAGCGTTCACCGATTATGGATGGGGACAAAATGCCCGTTTCCTTTTCACCATGGCACCTTGGTATAGCTATCAGATTACCAATGCACAACTTCAGAATTTTCCTGCCAATACAAAAATGATTGCTCAGGTTTATGATGAAGACATTGTTAACGACCACCGTTTAGCGATAGATATCTTTAAAAACATTAGCATTGCCGCGGCAGAAAAAGATTTCATCTACATGAAAGCAGCCACAATTGCAGGTTACACTTACCACACGGAACACACCATGCCAAATACAAGAACAGCATTCGATGCCTATGATTATTATGCCATTTACCGCCTGCTCGATGCCATGATGGATTATAGTTTTAATGGCAATCAGGCCGCAAAAAATGTGGCTTTGGGAAATGGTTCAACAGCACAAATAACCATGCCTGGATATAAAAATGAAGCTTTGCCACCGTTAGAAGTAAGTGATAATCCGGTGCCTAAATATGCACAAAGCAGATATGAATTTCAGTGCGGCAGTACAGTTAACCCCAGAATTGGAAATTGTAATTAAAAATATGAAAAAGTTGATTTTTAGTATCTTGATTTTATTTTGTTGCGGAAATTTAAACGCACAGAACTTCTCTAAAATCGATACCTGGCTACAGGAACACGCCGATGTAATGGGCGGCAGAGTTTACCTCGTACTCTATAAAGACGGGAAAATTTTATATAGCAAAGGCGTGAGCGAACTTTCTGCAAAACAGAAAATGGTGGGTAAAATCTTAGCCAGGAGACAAGGCAAAACTGCCGATTTCAGCGATTACACCGCTACAACCCGGCAGCAGATTGCCAGTTGCAGTAAATGGCTGAGCGCTGCCTTGGTAATGACCTTTGTTGATGAGGGTAAGCTGAAACTTAGCGATACGGTTGGCAAATATCTTCCGGTTTTATCGAAATCGGGCAAAGGGAGTATCACCATTAGCGAATGTTTATCGCACATGACTGCCATAAAATCTCCTGATTTAAAAGAGAGTTTAAGCGAAATGCGACAAACCAATAGCATGGATGAAGCCATCCAAATGATTGCTGCTTTGCCTATGGAGGGCGAACCAGGAAAGGTTTTTAGATACAGCAATACCGGATTACAAATCGCCGGAGCAGTGATTGAAAAAATCAGTGGCAAGAGCTTCGAAAC
The DNA here is from genome assembly GCF_058801365.1 of Pedobacter sp. GW822-FHT03F06. Classification (NCBI taxonomy): domain Bacteria; kingdom Pseudomonadati; phylum Bacteroidota; class Sphingobacteriia; order Sphingobacteriales; family Sphingobacteriaceae; genus Pedobacter; species Pedobacter sp. GW822-FHT03F06. The sequence continues at coordinate 105,202 of NZ_JBXANE010000007.1, read as the reverse complement.
CTTATTTGCCGAAAGAATTGCCAAGCCTTTGGATATGAAAAATACCGATTTCGGGAAAGGTAAAGTTGCATTGCCTGCAGGTGGGGCGAGCAGTACACCAAACGATTACATGAATTTTCTTACTATGATTGTAAATAAAGGCATTTTTAATGGCAAGAGAATACTATCAGAGAATAGTGTGAACCAAATGCAAATTAACCGTGTAACTGGTGAAGTTAACAAAGTATACGCACCCACCGAAGCGGGAAATTTTGGCTATGGCTACGGTGAATGGGTGATGGAAAATAGTATAAACAATAAGCCCGGTAACGCTGTTACCAGTCCTGGCTTATTTGGCAGTTATCCCTGGATTGATAACCAAAAGAAAACAGCTGGCTTTTTAATGGCCTTTTACCTTAACAATAAAGGAAGACACCAATACTATGTTGAGTTGAAGAAGTTAGTTGATGAGGCCTTGAAGTGAAGGCAGTTTTTAAATGGGCATTACTGAAACGAAATGCCCGTTTTAACCATGCATCATGATCAATCATTGCCAAGTAATTCCACAATTAGCAGTTATTATTAATGCTTCTTCTTACTACTATATTGCCCTTTGGCTTTATTCGCTAAAACCTTTCAAAATCTACAGCTGCCTCACAATGCTTGTAAAAGTTACAACATATTAAAGCCTGACAAATTCACTAAATCTCTTAATCGTTCATATAACCTTGCCCGCTTGCTCATCTGGGAAGTGGAAACGATAATTCCTAAAGAATTAATGCCTACATTGATCTGTTAAAAAACTGGTGTAGAAAAGAATCTCATATCCAGTTTTCTCCTCTTGATTTATGCATAATTATATAAAACATAAGGAAAATTGTATAAAGCTAATTGCAGGTCTTTATATAGATTTGTTATCTAAAAATTAACCTTGAGCGCTTTTAAATGTAGGTTCCCACTAACCTACATTGCTGAGTACCGGCTGAACGTAAATATATCCGGCTTTGCAGGACTAAAAACCCGGCGGGGACGGACTGTTGACTTGAATAAAATTGAATAACATGTGCTATCCTCCGGTATTAATTTTAAATCCTAAAAAATCGAAAACATGGAACATCGCTATAAAATAAGCGGAATGAGCTGTCAGGGCTGCAGGGCAAAAGTTGAAAATGCACTAAACTCGATTGATGGCATTTCTGCTAAGGTATCTCTGGAGCCTGCTGAAGCCATTATTAGCATGGAAAAACATGTCCCAACCGAGAAATTGCAAAAGACATTATCTGCGGTGGGAAATTACGGTATTGAGATGGGATCTCATGAAAAAGAGGTTTTAAAAGCACCCGGGCAAATAGATAGTGTTCATTATGAATCGGAGCACCAACATCATTCGCCAGCTAAAAAAAACGATATAAACCAAGGAGGAGAAGTATTCTATTGTCCGATGCATTGCGAGGGCGAAAAAACTTATCCAAGAGTGGGACATTGCCCTGTATGCGGAATGGACCTGGTGAAACAGCCTGAAAAGAACCGGCCTTCACAGTTTACCTGTCCGATGCATCCCGAAGTTATCAGGAATGAGCCGGGAGCATGCCCAATCTGCGGGATGGATCTGGTTCCTACCGGAGCAGTTCTGGAAGAAGAAGATAAAACTTATGATTCGCTGCTCGGAAAGTTTAAGATTGCAGCAGCCTTTACTATACCCATTTTTGTCATCGCAATGACGGAAATGATTCCCAATAACCCACTGTTTGATTTGCTGGAACTTAAATACTGGAACTGGATCCAGTTTGGATTATCCATTCCTGTAGTTTTCTATGCTACCTGGATGTTCTTCCAGCGCGCCTGGATATCGGTGATAACCTGGAAACTGAATATGTTCACCCTTATAGGAATAGGTGCGGGAGTAGCCTGGCTTTTCAGCCTGGTTGCACTGATTTTCCCCGATATTTTTCCTGCCCAGTTTAAAACGCACCACGGAACGGTCTTTGTTTATTTTGAAGCGGCAACGGTTATCCTGACATTGGTACTGCTCGGACAACTTTTAGAGGCCAGGGCGCATGGAAAAACCAATAGTGCCATCAAGGAGCTATTGAAACTAGCCCCTAACACCGCTACTAAAGTGGTTGGGGATAAGGAAGTGTCGGTACCCATTGAAGACATCCAGAAAGGAGATTTTCTAAGGGTAAAGCCCGGAGAAAGCATTCCGGTAGACGGCAGCATTGAGATTGGAGAAGCGGTAATTGATGAATCGATGATTTCAGGAGAACCGGTTCCTTTGGAGAAAAAAACAGGCGAAAAGGTAACTTCGGGAACAATCAACGGAAATAAGACTTTTGTAATGGTAGCTGAAAAGGTAGGCTCGGAGACCCTCTTATCCCAGATCATCGAAATGGTAAATTCTGCCAGCCGATCCAAAGCGCCCATCCAAAAGATGGCCGATAAGATCTCCGGGTATTTCGTGCCCGTTGTGGTACTCATATCCATTATAACATTTTTACTATGGGCATTGTACGGTCCCGACCCGGTTTATGTTTATGCCTTTGTAAATGCGATAGCGGTATTGATTATTGCATGCCCATGCGCACTGGGGCTTGCGACACCGATGTCTGTAATGGTGGGCGTGGGCAAGGGTGCACATTCTGGTATCCTGATAAAGAATGCGGAATCGCTGGAGAAAATGAATGCTATTGATGTAGTTGTCATCGACAAGACCGGAACGGTAACAGAAGGTAAACCTTCGGTTGAAAAAGTGGTTAGCGTAAATTCAAGCTTTACCCAAACGGATATTCTTGAAAAAATTGTGGCTTTGAACAGCAGCAGTGAACATCCGCTGGCACAGGCAACTTTACGCTATGGCGAAGAAAACAAAATAGAGGTTAAGCCCCTAACAAGCTTTGAGGCAATCACAGGAATGGGCGTAACAGGCAATTTGGGATCGGAAATACTGGCTTTAGGTAACCAGAAATTAATGGAGCAGGTTAAAGCGGTAATAGACCCTGAATTAAAAGAGCAGGTTAAGGCCGCTCAAAAAGACGGCAAGACGGTCTCATATCTGTCTGTAGGAGAAAAAGCTGTCGGATATGTTGTGATTTCTGATCAGATTAAGCCTTCGAGTGCATCTGCAATTCAAAAACTCCAGGATGAGGGTATAAAGGTTATGATGTTTACCGGCGATAATGACGACACAGCCAAAGCAGTTAGCAAAACGCTGAAATTAGATGGCTATAAAGCCCAGATGCTTCCTGAAGATAAATTAAAGGAAATAAAAAGCCTTCAGGCTGAAGGCAAGAAAGTGGCGATGGCGGGAGATGGCATTAACGACGCCCCCGCACTTTCCCAGGCCGATATCGGCATAGCCATGGGAACAGGAACGGATGTAGCCATACAAAGCGCAGGGATCACCCTTGTAAAAGGAGATTTGAACGGGATCGCAAAAGCAAGGTTATTGAGCCACAAAGTAATGGCAAACATCAAGGGCAATCTCTTTTTTGCACTTGGATACAACATTGTGGGTATCCCGGTTGCTGCGGGCCTCCTCTATCCTTTTTTCGGGATCCTGCTCTCACCAATGATCGCAGCCCTTGCAATGAGTTTAAGTTCCGTTTCCGTTATCCTCAATTCCCTGCGCCTGAGGAATGCAAGTATCGATTGATTTTTTAGCAATGGGTAAACTGGACGAGAACTTTCTTACCAGATGGAAAATTGGCCGGAGATGCTCGGGTTATCTATAATTAGCCATGAGGCCACAACTAAATGTGGGGATCAATATTTATAAAATATTAAAATTGTTTTATGGGCAATCCTTTACCACCTTATCCTTTTACCTAATTATGAATCCATTCTAATCTTAAGCTACTTTCGGCCAGCAGTATCGAGTGATCTGGCAATATTTTGTATATTTCAGAGAAAGTGGCTCTTCTCCACTGTCCTTGGTAGCCTAAGCCACTGAAGTTATCCTCCCTATTATCTCATCCACAAAGATACGCCTTAAAGTTTCATTTCTAAGTATGCTGCTTCGATATGATTTCCGACGAAAATTAATATCTTGTCACGACTTAATTAACAATCATGCTCAATCTCCATCTGTCTGATTTAAATGTCTTAAACATTTAATCGCGAGTAAGGAATACTTAAAATGCTTGTTCCTTAAGCAGATAAAAATTTCCTGTGCATTGTAATTTTATATATTTTGGAATTAACGGCAAACCTATGACGATACAATACTACAAAAGACATTTTGAAGAAAATCGGATTGAGAATTCTGAATTGTGGGGAGCTTGCGACTATTATTTTGAAACTAATCAAGACGGTGAGGTACTTCGGCAGATTGAGGTTTATGAAAACGGTAAAAGATTAAAATACAGCGAACAAATGAGTGAAGACGAGTTTGGTTTTCTTACAGACCAAGCCCTCGACCTTGTAGATTTTGAAGAATTCGCAATAAATCAAAATGACTTTGAACACCAATGGCAAAGGTAAATTATATGATTGGTGATGGCGGTATCCCATCATACCACGAGTATGAGGCCTTTATCTATAATTAGTTCAGGAACCTTTAAAATACCATCATCATGACCACCTCTGAATATAAAAAGTTAAATAATTCTTAAACAAGTTTTGAACTCATTAAACAAAAAAGTGAGCAGTACTGGGAACAAATCGATTTGGAGGTTTCTTATGGATTTCAGATCCAACAAAACAGTAAGTGGAAAAAGGGGCTAACCGACGAGCAATTAATTGACTTTCAGAAGCAATTAGGCATACAATTTCCTGAATCGTTGAAAAGCTATTATAAAACAATGAATGGACTTGATAAACCTGGATTGGACAATAATGGAGAAAAAGGTGAAATTGAGTTTGGCCCAATTTTTTATTCGTACCCTGATGATATAGAAGAAATCAGGTCAAACATTAATTGGGTTTTGGAAGCTAATACAGTAACAAAGGAAGTTATTATTGAACAAAATGTACCACTTCTTTTCCCATATCTTGGTCATAGATTTCTTGTTCTGAATAAAGAGCAACGTGTACTTTCAATGCACAGCAGAGATATTATATATTGGGCATATAATTTATCCAAGGGAATTGCAAGGGATATATTTCCTTTTTTTACAGAAGGAAACTTAAAAGAACTCGATGGAAATTCTTTTTGGAATAAAAAAGTATTGTTATTGGAACAACTTAACAGCAAGTCTTTTTAAAACAAAAGTGCACTATAAAATATGACAGCAAAAGATTTATTACACAAAATTCTGGATTACAACCATTTGTGGTCTTCGCCGGAGAGAAACAACTCCAAGCCTGCGAAGACCAGACTTATGCAAATCGAACTGTTATTAGAAGCTTTCGGGCTAACAAAAAAATATGTAAATCCACTTGTTCAAATAAAGTATGCCTTTACTGGCAAAAAAGAAAAGTGGAACAGAGCACTGCGATTAAACGGGTTGACCAATCTTGAATATGTGTTACGTGGCGAGTTCCTTCGCGATAGAGAAAAGGAAGTAAATAAAGAATTATCAGATAAAGTACTTTTAAAAATACGCGATTTGTATCCAGACCTGACTGAATATATAAAAAACAAGCCTTTTGATATAGACTGGCTCTACAGTGACCTTCTCAATTTTAGGCAAGAAGTTTATAATCTGACTTATCCAAATGGGGGTATGTTGGAAGGGTTTTCAGTTGGACTTCATTATAGCTTTTATCTAAAAGCACAACTGAAAGAAATAGTAAAGAGTAATCTTTCCGAAATTGATGAAACGCTTTGGCAGATACTTGATCCTCTTAAAAGAGATATAAGTAAAGATGAAATTAGTTATCCTGACGTAGACTTAGATAATATTGACCGTGAATGGAGAATGGAGAACTACTGAATCTCTTTTTTAAAAAAATTATTGCTGCCGTAAATCCTCCATCGCCAAACCAAAAAACATTAACAATCAGCTTAAAAGACACCCCACAAATGAAAGAACAGGAAAATTATACCGACAATTTAAAGAACGGAGAGACTTTTTTCAAAAGAACTTCCCACTGAAAATTGGTAAGCAGAGAATGGATGTGAATAGTGCAGACATTTTAAAAAACTCCTGCCCTGTTTGTGGTTACTTAACACTAGACGAAAGAAATTCATTTGATATTTGTGGGATCTGTTTTTGGGAAGACGATGGCGTTGATGACTTTGAAGAAAATGAAGACAGTGGGCCAAATCATATGACCTTAAAAGAAGGGCTGGTAATTTTCCAAGAAGCTAAGCATAAACTATTGAACACCAAATTTAGTGATAACCATTTAATAGAAACATTGAAAAACAGTTTTATAACACTTGATCATTTCATTGAACAAAACAATGCTAAGACAGATATCATTAATATGCAAAATGAAATACTTGACTTATTGACAAAAAGCGATGTGTATGGACTGGAACAACTATTCGACAAATAAAGCTGAAATACAGCAATATGAACAGACTAAAAAAACATAGGGGACTTAGACGTTATTATAAAAACCTTAGGGTAAAAAACAGCAACTGGTCTGCATTGAACTTCGACGACCCTGAACATGCCTGGTTTGATTTATGGCACACACATTTTGACTGGCGTGGTTATGGCAATAATAGTTTTAAAAAACGCAAACCTCATCTCGACAAACTATTTAGACATTTTGATCTACTCGCAGAAAAAGCAAAGTCTTTGCAAACTGATTATCAAATATGGGCAACGTTGATTGATTTTGACAGCTATCACGATGCCTTATTTTTACACACTCCGAATCCGAACCATAGCAACTTTCCCTGGACAATAAAAGATCTTTCCAGAACAACTACTTTATCGAACAAGGAATTAAACTATTACATTGATGGCCTGACAGGTTATGAAAAACGATATGGGCAAGCAGATGAGGCCTTTTGTGTGCTTTTCAAGAAAAACCTTGGCATCCCAGTAGCACCAAATACCAAGCCCTAATAACGCTGCCGAAAATCGCTGGGTGTACACTCGTATTTATCGCGAAAGCTTTTGGTAAAATTGGCCAAATCGTTATAACCACAATTAAAAGCAATGTCTTTAATCCTTTCGTTTGAAATTAACAACAGTTCGGCCGCTTTTTCGAGCCTTTTGGTTTTGATATAATTGGCTGGCGTATCGTTGTAATGCCTGGCAAATTCGCGTTTAAAAGACGATAAACTCAAATTATTAAGTTGTGCCAGGGCTTCGATACTGAGTTGTTCAAACAGGTTGGCCTCAATAATTTGCTTAAACGTATAGGTAGCAGGCGAAAAAAGCTGTGCAAATATGGTTTGTATGGCCCGGGCATTAGCGGTTTGGGCCAGTAGCAGGATAATTTCTTTTAACTTTAAAACCAGTATATCTTCGTTAACCAGTGCCGGATGCTGAAAATAAAACAGCAGGCCTTCAATATATTTTTCGATTAAAAAATTATTGCTTAAAATTTCGACACTTTTGTTCGAAACCATCCGGTCGGGTGCCTGAAGGATCACCGGCATCTCCCGATCGTAGATCCGCTTTAAAATATCGGGATGAAAATTAACGACCATAATTTCGTTAATCCCACCTTCATTTAAGTTACTGATGGTTTTGCTTGCCTGTATACAATTTAAAAACAAAGCATGTTTATGCGGTATATTTACCCGGTCTTCATCGCGGTGATATTGCATTTCGCCCTGTAACATGTACAAAAAGCAGGCATTATCGGTAATGGGAAAATCGAAGGTAAAAGGTGCCTTTATCCTGATGTTTTGGATAATGGATTTACCAAACAAATCGTATTTTTTATGGTCAATGATCATATTTTAAAAACCTTCAGCTATAAAAATAGAAAAACTAATGCATGGTTTGGCTTTTCTGCCCCCTTGCATTAGCTTATCCGAAAATCACAAGCTTTGCTTTACCGTATTTTAAGCGCATTGCGCTGTTTAATGTATTGGTAGATGGCACCGGCAATAAATGCGATTAAGAGCACCAGTAATGTTTGGGCAATGATAGGATCGGTAGGATTTTTGGCCAGTGGATGCCCCAGCGGAACCCGGGTAAAGGTTTCGTTCACAGTAGGAATGAGCGACAGAAAGAAGCTGAAAGAGAGCAAAAAATTCTCTATGTAGCGGGCCTTATTATTGACACTGCGCTTTACCGAAAGCCAAAAAGCCACCACCACTAAAATAAAAATGAATACCGAAAAAATATGCCCGGCATTAAAGCCTCCATGTTTGGAGATTCCCAATGCAGTTAAAGCCGTAACAGCAGTGGTATAAAAGTATATTTTGCCACTAAGCTGAGTTAAATCAATTTTGCCAAAGCGTACAAATGAAATGATTGCTGCTACAATGGCCACGATACCAATGATGGTATGAAAAATTCCTAAACCTGATAGTCCCATAGTCTTTTTTGTTGAGTATGTAATTGTTTTACAAAAATGGCTATAGTAAGATTAGGGGGCTTTGCTTATTCGTTCAATTCATTGGTAATCCGGTTCAAAATATTGGAGATGGTATTCGCTGGCTTTCCTTTCATGGCCACTGTAATTGCTCTATGAATATTGTAGTACTACATTCACAGCATGCAACAATTTTCTTATCTAAAACATTAAATCTTCATCTGAATAGAAAACACATTAAATTGGCGCATTTTTTACCGGCAATCTATAACATGACCGTAGGCACCCGTATTTCTTGGTGATATAAAGGGAATACCCAGATCTGCCGACCTCAAGATAAGTAAGGCCCCCATAAAAAACATAAACCATGGAATAAGCTTATTGGTGTTGAAACGGATGTATTTTTTCAGGAAGATCCCCCCTAACGAAATCATGAGCATCAGTGGCGTGGTACCCAATCCAAAAAGAAGCATAAAAGTACCGCCAGATTTAATACTACCGGTATTTAAGGCAGTTGCGAGTGCCAGATAAACCATTCCACAGGGGATGATGCCATTAAGCATTCCGGCAAACAATCCCCACAACGGTAAATTGAATACCTTTCCCATTAATCTTCTTAGCGGCTGGAGTACCCATGACTGGAACTTAGAAAACCTATTTCTATAAGCCGCATTAAACTGTAGCGCTGTAAATAAAATCAGTATAGAACCGATTAGGATACTCAACATTTTCTGATCGCTAAAAATGCGGATACTACTTCCTAAAGCACCCACCAACAATCCTAATACAGTGTACACGGCAATTCTGCCAAATTGGTACAACAAAAGCTGTAACCCACTTTGAAAGAAATCCTGCTTTCTGAATGGCATACCCAGCATGATCGGCCCGCACATTACGGCGCAATGAAGGCTTCCGAAAAGCCCCATCAAAAATGCCAGTGGCAAAAAATCCATCATAGGGTGATGTTATTTTTAAACAGATAATCTTTTCCTGAGGAGTGCCATTGGAGGTTTAAAAACCACCTTCCCTTGGGCATTTTAGTTTTATCAACCAGAATGAGATTGGCTGTTCCAGAAGTATTTCCTTTTAGTTTAATATCATCATCACTATTGCCAGGCCGCATTAAAATGAGATTATAGCTAGCACGATCTTTAATTTCAATAATAATCTGAGTTTTTGTAATGGTAATTTTAGGGCTTGCATTATCGTCTATAACGTTCACTTTGGCATTGTATTCTGCATTATAATTGATGCCCTTTTCGTAATAATTTTCTTCGATCAACGCATCCCGTCCGTGTACATGGAACATATAAACTACCATCCCCACAATAAACATCATGAATGCAATCATTCCCAACACTATTTTTGTTCCCCAGTTCATAATCTCTTATTTTTTAATCTTGGATGAGTGAGTTTTGAATGGCAACATAACTCCAGATTCAATCATTCAAAATTCAATCATTCAATCCTTCTCTCATTCTCTAACTCAATCATTCAATTCCTTCCGGTTGCGCGAAAAAACTTGTAGTTGCTGTGCTTAAAACTTTACCATTGGCAATAATTTCGAAAACCGCTTCGGTTTTATATTTTTTAATGGCATTATTTTTCCTGATCAGAAAGAAAGTAAGGTGTACTGAACCTTCTTTTGGCAAAACATCAGCTTTTTGGATAAAATCAATTTCATCACCATCATTTTGCGACCTAAATCTGAATTTTACTGCTTTATTGGTTTTGTTGATCAGCTCTGCATTATAAAGATTGCTCGTTTTATCTGCCCCCCTGCTTTGGTATAAAGTACCACTTGCTCTTAATACCGTGGTCTGGATATCTTCTCTTTTATAGATCAGTGAAGAAAAAACCATCATTACCACAAACAGTACCGCAGCATAACCGTAAGATTTTAAGCCAATTTTATAGGGCTTACGTTCCTTAATAAAATCCTGATTGAAGAAACCGATCAGATTTTTGGGCCTGTTTATTTTAAGCATTACCTCGTTGCAAGAATCGATACAGGCCGTACAGTTTACACATTCGAGCTGTGTACCTTCGCGGATATCGATACCTGTGGGGCAAACCTGCACGCAAAGCCCACAATCTATACAATCTCCCGTTTTTAAAGCTGCGTCCTGTTTTTGAAGATGGCCCCGCGGCTCGCCCCTGGTAAAATCGTAGGCGACCACCAGACTTTGATTATCTAACAAAACGCCCTGTAACCTACCGTACGGACAGATTACCGTACACACCACTTCGCGTACATAGGTAAATACCCCATAGAATATAAATGTAAACAGCCAGATGGATACAAAGCCAGAAATATGGCCTGATACGGGCTCCGTTATAATTTTAAGGAGTACATCCGAGCTGATCAGGTATGCCAAAAAAGTATTTGCAATGGCAAAAGAAATCACCAGAAAGATGAAATGTTTACTTACTTTTTTGAATATTTTTTCCGCGGTCCAACCGGCTTCGTCTAATTTCTTTTGCTTGTTGGCATCGCCTTCAATCCAGTATTCGATCCTGCGGAAAACCATTTCCATAAAAATTGTCTGTGGGCAAGCCCATCCGCACCATAGCCTGCCCAACACTACTGTAAAGCATACGATGAACATAATAAAAATGAGCATTGCAAGGGCAAACAGGTAAAAATCCTGTGGGGTAAAAATCAATCCAAAGAATACAAATTTTCTTTCTATAAAGTTGAGCAGTACCAGTTGCTCACCGTTAAGCTTTACAAATGGACAGGCAAACAAAAATAAAAGCAGCACATAACTTACCCATTTCCGGTAGGTATACAACCTGCCTGATGGCTGTTTAGGATAGATAAAATTTCTGCCCCCGCCTTTATTTTCTTTTTTATTTTTTGGTAACATTGGCCTGATTTACACTGTCTGTTGCTGCCTTCATCTCATTGTCTTTTAAATCTTTCGCTTCGTATTTCTCACCCTGTGGTGCTTTTGCTCCTGCAGGATTTGTCCCTTTTAACGATAGGATAAAATTGGCAACAGCACTGATCTGTTTTGGGTTCAGGTTTTTCTCCCAGCTGATCATTCCTTTCTCGGGCACCCCATATTTAATGGTTTTGAAAACATTGTTTATGCCTCCACCATGTATCCAATACTCGTCGGTTAAATTTGGCCCGATGATGCCCTGGCCTTTATCGCCATGGCATACCACACAGTTTGTGGTAAAAACAGTTCTTCCTTCTTCCAACACGGTTGGTGTATTATCAAACTTAACCGAATTCTCATCAATGGTATTGGCCGATTTTTCGAGGTAGGCTGTTTTTTCTATCTTCGCTTTGGCCATTTCATTTTCGTATTCTTTATCCTGCAGGTCTCCATAGCCACCAATGTGGTAATAAAAAAGATATGCCGCAGCAAAAATCATTGTACCGTAAAAAAGGAAGTTGAACCATGCCGGAACAGGATTGTTCAGTTCTTTTATACCATCGTAAGCATGATCGATGACCAGATCCTTTTCTTCTTCAATTGGCCTTAGGCTTAAAAGTTTTGACCAGATTGAAGGTTTAACAGGCTGTTGCTTTAACCAGGTATCGTAATCCAAAACCGGCTCCTTTACAGGTTTGGTGTATGGTGTAGGATTTAACTGTTCCTGATACATTACCTTGAATGCATTTAACAAGGTTACTGAAACAACAAGAAGCACAACTGCAAAAACCAAGAGGATGATAATCAGTATTTCCGATTGGTTTAACCCCAAGCCTGCCTGAGCAGGTGTTACGGTTTCTGCGGCTTTCTCGTTTGCAGCAAAGGCTGTAATTGAGCTGAACAGGAATAAGAACAATAGTTTAATCTTCTTCATATGCAATAGGTTGATTGTCTTGAATGGGAAGCTGGCTCATCACTTCGATATGTTTTTTATTTAGTTTGAACAGGTAAATACCCACGATTACAAAAAACACCATGAACATGAGCAGAGAGGTGATGAGGTATATTTCGCCACCGGCTAAATCTTTGATCTGGTTGAACATATTTTATTGATTTGAAGGAATGGTTTCTTTATTGGCTTTGATATCGGTACCCAAACGTTGCAGGTAAGCAATAATGGCTACTATTTCCCTGTCGCTTTTAACCTTAATATTATTCTGTTTTAGGTCGAGTGTGATCTTTTCGGCCTGAACTTTTAAATCATCGTTAGCTCGTTTATCATAACCATCGGGATAAGGAACGCCCAATGTTTGCATGGCCCTGATCTTGCTGGCGGTGGTTGTAATGTCCAGTTTCTGCTCAATCAGCCATGGGTATGGCGGCATAATGCTTCCTGGCGACATTGAAGTTGGATCGACCAGGTGATTGTAATGCCAGGCATCGGAATATTTCCCGCCTATGCGATGAAGATCAGGTCCTGTTCGTTTACTCCCCCATAAAAACGGGTGATCATATACAAATTCTCCAGCCTTGCTGTATTCTCCATAACGTTCGGTTTCTGAACGGAAAGGCCGCACCGTTTGCGAATGGCAGTTTACACAGCCTTCTCTGATATACAGATCTCTTCCCTGAAGTTCGAGCGCTGAATAAGGTTTTACGCTGGCTATGGTCGGCACGTTAGATTGAATGGTAAATGTTGGCATCATTTCTACCATGCCCCCAATTAAGATGATGATGAGTGATAACACCATAAATTTCATTGGCTTACGTTCCAGAACCCTGTGCCAGGCTTTATCTGCTGAAGAGGTTTCGATGATAACTTTGCTTAATGGCATGGCTTCTGCCGGTTCATTAGCAAGCAATTTAGCCCCTAACATGGTTTTGGCCAGGTTATAAGTCATTACAATTACCCCTGCTAAATACAGTGCACCACCAATTGAACGCAAAACATGCATCGGGATAATCTGTAGCGTAGTGGCTAAGAAATTCGGGTACTTTAATAACCCTTCGGGCGTAAATTCTTTCCACATCAGCCCTTGGGTAAAACCTGCCCAATACATCGGCACAGCATAAAAAAGTATACCCAGAGTACCTACCCAAAAGTGGAAACCTGCAAGCTTTTTAGAATATAATTCTGTTTTGTAAATACGTGGAATTAACCAGTACAGTACACCAAAAGTTAAAAAGCCGTTCCACCCTAAAGCACCAACGTGAACGTGGGCAACAATCCAATCGGTAAAGTGGGCTACACCGTTAATCTGTTTTAAAGATAATAACGGACCTTCGAAGGTGGCCATACCATAAGCGGTAAGGGCAACCACCATAAATTTAAGGGTTACATCTTCTCTTACCTTATCCCAGGCACCGCGCAAGGTTAACAGACCGTTAATCATACCACCCCAGCTTGGTGCAATCAGCATAATGGAAAAGGCAACGCCTAATGATTGTGCCCAACCGGGCAATGAAGTATATAACAAATGGTGAGGGCCCGCCCAGATGTAAATAAAAATAAGCGACCAAAAATGCAGGATACTTAGTTTATAAGAGTAAACCGGTCTACCGGCCATCTTCGGCAAAAAGTAATACATCATGCCCAGGTAAGGTGTGGTTAGAAAAAATGCTACTGCATTATGCCCATACCACCATTGTACCAATGCATCCTGCACGCCGGCATACACGTAATAACTTTTCATGAAAGAAATAGGCAGCTCAAAAGAGTTTACAATGTGCAATACCGCTATGGTAACAAATGTGGCAATGTAAAACCAGATGGCCACATATAAATGACGTTCTCTCCTTTTGAAAATGGTACCGAACATGTTAACACCAAAAACCACCCATATGATGGTGATGGCAATATCAATCGGCCATTCGAGTTCGGCATATTCGTGCGAAGTGGTAAAGCCAAGCGGCAGGGTGATTACTGCCGACAAAATGATCAATTGCCAGCCCCAGAAGTGGATTTTGCTCAGCACATCGCTAAACATCCGTGCTTTTAACAAACGCTGGAGCGAATAATAAACCCCCATAAAAATGGCATTGCCCACAAAGGCGAAAATTACGGCATTGGTGTGCAGCGGCCTGATCCGCCCAAATGTGGTATACTGACTGCCCATGTTCATTGCAGGTTTGAATAATTGCATTGCTGCGAGCAAGCCAACCGTCATGCCTATAATTCCCCAAACCAGGGTGGCAATACCAAAGTTCCGAACAATCTTGTTATCGTAAGTAAATTTTTCTAACTGCATAATAGAAGCTGAATTTTTGTATGTTTTGTACACCAAAGGTATTCTCCGGTGGATAGACAAAGGATGATGATGCTTAGCTAGAAAAGTGATCTTCTTCACTTTTTTCAACAATAACCTCATCGTCGAAGAGCATGCGGATACCTGGGGTATGTACATCATCATTCTGACCGGTTTTATAGGCCCAGAAAAACGCAGCCAAAAAAATGAGCGCCATTAAAACACTGCAGCCAACCAAAAAGTAAAGGATGTTCATATCAGTTTATTTTTACGGGCAAACCACCTGGTTGCCAAAGTGGTAAAGGAGATAATGGTAACTGTGCTAATCGGCATCAGTACTGCGGCTACCAAAGGATAAAGTGTGCCCTGCACAGCAAAGTAAATACCAATACAATTATATGCAATGGCTATTGCAAAGCTTGTTTTAATAATCTTCAGCCCGTCTTTACTTAACCGGATAAAATCTGGCAGAAAATTTAAGGCGCTGCCTTTGAGAATGGCATCGCAACCAGGGCTGAAACTGTTAATATTATCGGTTATTGCAACGCCAAAGTTGCTCTGTTTCAGGGCGCCGGCATCATTTAACCCATCGCCCAACATCATTACTTTATTCCCTTGCTGTTGAAGCTGTAGAACAGCATTCAGTTTTTGGTGCGGGCTCTGGCGGAACCTGATGGTTGTATTTTTCGTGAAAATGGTATCCAGCATCCAGCGGTCTTTATCGGTATCGCCGGATAAAACCTGCAAATCGAATCGAGAAAGTTTTAGAATCATTTGTTCCAGCCCTGGCCGCCATTGTTGCCTGATATCAAAACATCCTTTATATACATGATCGATCATAATATGCACCCCGCTCTCAGCGGCAGATGCTACTTGGATCGGCAGCATTGACAGATGCCCCGCATAAATACTTTGGCCGTTAATTCTGGCCGTCAAACCTTTTCCAATCACCTCTTTATAATCGCTGAGTGAGTAAAACCGGTCGACATTTAAAGCCTTAATGATATGCCTGCTCAAGGGATGTATAGAATTCCGCAACAATGAGGCAACAATAATCTTTTCTTCATCGGTTATAATTCCGCTAAAGATGATCGCTGCATTTTCATTACTGGTCAGCGTGCCTGTTTTATCAAAAATCAGCGTATCGCATTTGGCAAGTTCCTCAACGGCGTCTGTATTTTTTACATAAAAACCTTTCTTATCAAAAACCGATAAAATTGCGGATAAGGTAAATGGCGTGCTCAAAGCCAGTACGCACGGACAGGCTACAATAATCACTGCGGTAAATGCAGACCAGGCCTTATGGCTGTTGTTTTGGAACAACCAATATGCTGTGGCCGAAAATGCGATCAGGAAAACGCCCAGGCTAAAGTATTTGGCTACGGTATCATTAAAATTCTGCTTTTTGCGTTCATTTTTATAATGTTCTCGGTTCCACAGTCCGGTTAAATAACTCTGTGAAACAGGTTTGACCACTTCCAGTTCTATCGCTTCGGCGGTCTGCCTGCCACCCGCATAAATAATTTCGCCCAGAACTTTATGTACCGGTGCCGACTCACCCGTAACAAAACTCATATCCATCCAGGCCTCACCTTTCATTAGAATCGCATCTGCAGGCACCAATTCTCCGCTCCTGATCCACAGCCGGTCGCCGATCTTGATTTCGTTTATAGATACTGGCTTTTCTTTACCGTTTTGCAAGGTGGTTACGGCTATCGGAAAATATGAACGGTAATCGCGGTCGAAAGAAATATGATGGTAAGTACGCTGCTTGAGCCATTTGCCCATCAAAAGTAAAAATACCAAACCTGTTAGGGTATCGGCAAAACCTGGTCCAGCGCTAAAAATGATTTCGAAAGCTGTCCTCAGAAACAGGACGGCAATAATCAATGCTAAAGGGGTATCCAGATTAATATGTTTATGCCTGATACTGGTAATTGCGGAGGTAAAATAATCACGTCCACAATAAAAAGCGGCAGGAATGGAAAAAGTAAGGTTTAGCCATCCAAAAAGTGATTGAAATTGTTTCTCGAAACCTGAAAGGCCAAAATACTCCGGGAAACTAAAAAGCATAACATTGCCCATTAAAAAGCCAGCGACAGCAATTTTTAGCACTAAAGCCTTGTCTACCGAGCTGCTGTGCGCTTTTACCACATCCTGCAGATTGATCGAGGGGCCGTAACCGATCTGGTTTAAAGCTTCTACCAGTTGTCTTAACGAGATTTCCTCATGGTTGAAACTTATGGTTGCCTGTTTTTTAATGAAATCGATACGTGAATCGAATATGGCTGGATTGATTTTATAGAGGTGTTCCAACAACCAGATGCATGAACTGCAGTGAATGGCCGGAATGTAAAATGTAATGATGCTCGAACTTTCATGTTTGTAATCGAGCAGCTGGTCGATAATTTTTGGCTCATCCAGATATTCTAAATGGCTTTCATTTTTAAACTGCTGGCCTGGTGTACGATTGTACACATAATAATTACAAAGATTGTTTTCTGAAAGGATCTTAAAAACGGCCATGCAGCCAGCGCAACAAAAATCTTTATCTTCTGCCTGATATTTCACCTTGGGCAGATCTTCGCCGCAATGATAGCAAAGGGCACGTGTTGCAGTTTTATTTTGATCTTCCATTTTAACCTGTACTTAAATTGACGAGCTGAACAATTGGGTTTTGGGCTGTTTGAGCCACAGTTTCTCATCAAAGGCCATGCACACGTTGCGCAAAAAAGATCGCCCTTTGGTGGTAATCCTAATTTCTTTTTCGGTTACCCATACCAGCTTATCGCGTAATAAAGGCAAGAGCCTGCCATACACTGGCTCGGGAATACCTTCTTTATAGCTCGTATTTTCCCTGCACATCATGTTAAGGATATGTTTTCTTACCTCAAGATCTTCACCGGTAAGGAAATGCCCTTTTTCTACAGGCAATGTTGCTTGCGATATTTTATTGAAGTAGCTTTCTACCGTTTTGGGGTTCTGTGCAAAGGCTGTCCAGCTATCGCTGATGGAAGACACGCCCAATCCGATAAGTAAACGGGTATGCTGGTTGGTATAGCCCATAAAATTGCGATGGAGTTTCAGATCGGCCATCGCCTGGAACAATGAATCGGTTTTTAGTGCGAAATGATCCATACCAACGTCTTTATAACCAGCTTCATCCAGTAACTGCCTGCCAAGTTGGTATAAGGCAAACTTTTCATCCCCAATAGGAACATCTTCTTCCGCGTAATGTCTCTGACCGGGCTTTAACCATGGCACATGCGCATAACTGTAAAAGGCAATCCGGTCTGGCCGCATATCAATCACCTGTTTTATGGTGTCTGTTAATCCATTAACAGTTTGCCCCGGAAGGCCATAGATCAGATCAAAATTAACAGAGGTATAACCGATTTTCTTCGCTTCTGCCGTAACCTCAGCTACCTGCTTGGGCGTTTGAAAGCGGTTGATCAGGAACTGAACTTTTGGATCAAAGTCCTGTATCCCTAAACTTAACCTCCTAAACCCAAGCTTGTAGAGTACTGTTAAATGCGTATTAGTCGTATTGGCAGGGTGTGCCTCGAAAGAAAGTTCTGCACCTGGAGCCAAGATTGCATGCTCCATAATGCCATTGATGAGGATTTCGAGGTTTTCTGCACTAAAAAAAGTAGGGGTTCCACCACCCAGGTGCAGTTCCTTTAGTTTAGGTTTCTCCCTCAAAACTTCTACATACATTTTCCATTCTGCCAGTACAGCATTTATATACGGTACCTCTAAACTATGGTTTTTTGTTATCCGGGTATTACAACCGCAATAGGTGCACAGGCTCTCGCAAAATGGAAGGTGGATGTATAGACTGATCCCTTCATCTTTATGGCTTTCATAGGTGTTGGCTACATTGGCTAACCAACCATTTGCAGTGAAATTTTCAATATCCCAGTAAGGAACAGTTGGGTAACTGGTGTACCTTGGTGTGGCAACATTGTATTTTTTAAGTAGTGTAGCAATTTCCATTATTTGAGCGCTTTTAGGGTAGAACATTCGTTTTGACAGCAGCACGCATTACCTACGCATTTACCCGCAGCCCATTGATCGAGGTTTTTGATGACCTGCCCCATCCGTTGTTTAGCGTCGGCATCACCAGATGCCAAAGGAACGTTTGCCACTTTGATTCCAGCAGAACCGGCAGCTTTTAAATCAAGATGGTCTGTTTCGGAAGATGAGGTTGCAATATATTTTATGCCCAGGGCTTTTAGCCCCAGAATCATCGCCCCGCTCAGTTCATCGTTGTTAAAAACCAACAGGGCTTCCTTTCCGGTTGCAAATGAAAGCGTATCAATAGTTAAACTGTTGGCAATTATGGTAATGTCGTGTTTTTTATAATTGGCCAGTACCAACCATTCCTTTTCATCGGGTTTGATGTTGTAAGCTATAGCTTTCATATACAGAGTTTATATGTACAAAACTATAGCGGAAGTAAGCCGCAACAGGTGAGGATGCTTAGAGAAAAAAATGATTTTAGTTACATTTCTTAGTTTAGCGTTTAGCGGCAATTAAGCGATTTAAACAACGAACAAATAAAAAACCTAATTCGATTGCTTTACCGATAATCGCCACAGGCTGGCGCCCACTTCCAGGCACCCAATGAAGAATAAGACGATGAACTATTGGCTAATTACCAGTGGACCAATAATCAATAAATTAATTACATTTCTGCACACAAACGTTTGTGTTTATTCAAAAAAGGCTCAAAAACAAAGCTATAAAACACTAATAATCAAATCGTTTAGAGCAGCATTTAACAAAAATGATTTGTTTAAGCCATATTAAGACTACATACAACTACAAACTTCACAAAAGCTGTATTACCTATAAAATGATGTCTTTTTCCCTTGCAAAATATAGCTGAATTGAGCAAACGTTTGCGCTGAGAATCTTAATTTTTATCAATTGTTAGTCGTTAACTTCAATTCTGGTTAGTGCAAAATATTCCTTGTTTTTTATTGCACTAATGTGTTTGGGTTGGATTAGCGGCCGAGTGTGACAATTATAAAACAGACAGTTGAAAATGGGGCTGGGTTAAGCAAAAAACCATCTGCATTACAGATTGGTAAAATGTGTGCAACTTAATTATAAACAACCATATACTAACCAAAATGAAAAAAACAAGTTCACTTGCCACAGGCCTGCTATTATTGCTAAGCCTGTATTCGTGTAAAAAAACAGAAACCCTCGCGGAAACAGAGACGTCAAAAATTAAAAACGCCATTGCAGTTACCGAAAGTTTGGGCGGGTCGTCCCTAAACGTCGGTTTAGGTGGTAATGCCTATACCGCTGGCACAGGTGGCTTAATTAATGATACTGGTTTACATAATTGGACATCAGCCAGCACGATTACCAGTGTATGGTTCCGTTTAGGACTTACCGGAAGTTTAACGGTAGCGGTAAAAGGCACCGTACCTTCAGGAAGCAGTAACATTAAGGTAACTATTAATGGCACTGTATTTAATAAAACCATTACCGGTACCACTGCCACCACAACTACCATTGGTACCGTAAATATTACAGCTGCTGGCTATGTACGGGTAGATATACAGGGGGTGAGTAAAACAGGCAGTTACTATGGAGACATTTCCGACCTGGTGATTAGCGGGCCTGCTGTGGCTTCCAATGTGCAATATGCCAATACCGTAGCTGATTATTATTGGTCGAGAAGAGGCCCATCTTGCCATTTAAATTACACCGTACCATCGGGCACAGAATGGTTTTACAGTGAGCTGAATGTGCCCAGCGGACAAGACAAAATTGGTTCTTATTTCATGGCCGATGGTTTTAGCGGGGGTTACTTTGGCATGCAGGTTAACTCAGCTACAGAAAGAAGGGTATTATTTTCGGTATGGGATCCATCAACCGGCAGCACTACGTTGGTAAGGAAGGGAACTGATATAACCTCTAATGGGTTTGGTGGCGAAGGCACCGGCGGACAATCTTATCTCTTATTTAACTGGGTAGCAGGTACTACCTATAAATTCTTATTGCGGGGCAAACCCG
The DNA here is from genome assembly GCF_058801365.1 of Pedobacter sp. GW822-FHT03F06. Classification (NCBI taxonomy): domain Bacteria; kingdom Pseudomonadati; phylum Bacteroidota; class Sphingobacteriia; order Sphingobacteriales; family Sphingobacteriaceae; genus Pedobacter; species Pedobacter sp. GW822-FHT03F06. Next base: position 84,669 of record NZ_JBXANE010000007.1, on the reverse strand, counting down.
ATGGTGCGGGCGGATCGGATTATACGGCCTGGTTTTATGCACCCGAAAACGGTACCTGGAAGATCATAGCACAATGGAAACGTCCAAATACAACGGCATATTTAACAGGAATGTATTCGTTTATCGAGAACTTTAACCCAGACCAGGGCTACCTGCAAAGAAGTTGTAACTACGGTAATCAATGGTATAAAACCAGTAGTGGCAATTGGACAGAGGTTACCAATGCCAGTTTTAGTTACGATGCTACTGCATCAGCTGAGCAACGTATGGATTACCAGGGCGGCGTTACGGGTAATAGCTTTTATCTGAAAAATGGAGGTTTTTTTGCCTCTTATACAGCTTACGGAACAGCTTTGAACAGAAGCGCTACTGGCATAGCGCCAAGTGTTAATTTAACCACTTTACCATAAAAACAACCCTATCCCGGGAAATGTAAAGTATTACCCGGGATAGGATTAATTTGAAGTGGGCAGTGCGAAATCGATTAAGCACATTGCTGATCGAAATAGCTTGCTGCGACTCCTTCAAGCCCGGCCACACAATGGTCAAGTGAACCAATAATTGCGTTACTGTTTAATGTTTCTGAGTTTTTCGATTGAGCGGATATTTATGGCATTGCCTGTTTTATCGATCAGTTTTTCATCTTTAAAATCAGCAAGCATTCGGCTTACGGTTTCGCTGGCCGTACCTACCAATGCAGCAAGGTCATCGCGCGAAATCCGGATGGTACAGCTGTCGGAAGTACCATCACCAAATTTCCTTGCAACCTGTAGCAATGCTTCTGCCACACGCTTTCTTACTGAAGAATAGGCGAGTTGAAGCATCTGCTTTCCTTTATCGCGTACATTTCCTGATAGCAAAGTGATAAATGTTTTGGATACGGCCTGATGGTTGAGCAGGTACTCCATAAAATCGGCTTTGGGGATCTGTATAATGTCTGATTCGGTTAAGGTTGCAGCATTATCGGCATACACTTCGCCGTTGCACAGGCTTTCGTACCCAAAAAAATCGCCGTCATGATACAGATTGGAAGAAAGTTCCCTGCCATCCTTAAAACGTTTATATGTTTTTACCTGCCCTTTAACCAAATAATACAAATGGCTAGGTTCATCCCCTTCCACATAAATAATCTGCTTGTTGGCAATTGGCCTTAATTTGCCCTTTTTACGAAGCTCATCCATAACCGTTTCATTGTTGCCTGCACTTGAATTAAAGCCAGCTGATTGTTGTTTCTTTTTAAACCGGCTTTCTATAGCCTTAAAAAGTTCTATATCATCAAACGGTTTGGTGAGGTAATCATCTGCGCCCATCTCCATGCCTTTTCGCATGTCTGCCCGCTCGGTTTTTGCCGTAATGAAAATAAAAGGAATATTGGCCGTTTTCTGGTTTTTGTTCAGTAGGTATAGTACACCATAACCATCAAGTTCTGGCATCATGATATCACAGAGGATCACATCAGGCAAATGATTTAAAGCCATTTCTACACCTAACTTACCATGTTTCGCGGTAAAAGTTTCATAACCGGCCAGATCCAGTACCTCAGCTGTACTTTCCCTTATGTCGTCATTATCTTCAATAATCAAAACTTTCTTGTTCATGGAGATTGGGTGTTTAATTGTAAATTATTTACCTAGCGCAAAGGTGAGTGTAAAAATAGTACCTGAGTTTTGTTCGCTCTGGCAGCTTACGGCTCCGTTCATCAAACCTACGTATCTTTTCACAATGTTCAGGCCTAAACCTGTGCCGGGGATGTCGCCCGTATTGTGTGCCCTGAAAAATGGTTCGAACAGATTTTGCTGATCTACTTTTGGAATGCCGATTCCATTGTCTTTCACCTCCAAAATGAGTTCATCATCTTTTAAAATAGAATTGAACTGGATCAAAGTATCTGCGCCAGAGTATTTTATCGAATTGGAAATCAGATTAATGACACAGTTTTTCAACAGGTTCGGATCGAGGTAAACTTCGGCGGTTGTACCTGTGTGTTCGTAAATGATGTGCTGGTTCTCTTTGGTCATCATCTGCATTTCTTCAGCTATTTCTTCAGCAAAACTGATGATGTTGAAAGATTGTGCCGATGCTTCCACTTTTCCCGCTTCAAGTTTTTCCAATGAGAGGAAATCGTTCAGGATCGTAGTGAGATTGTTGATCGAGTTTTTGATTTTCAGCGTATGTTTTTCTACACTGGCCACATCATGCCTGGAGGTATATTTATCGATTAAAGAAGCCGATAATTGTATCGAACTGAGCGGTGTTCTAAACTCATGCGAGGCCATAGAAACAAACCTTGTTTTGAGCTGATTGAGTTCTTTCTCTTTCTGAAAAAGTGCCTGCATATTTTCTTTGGCCATTTCGAGTTCGGATACCAGCTTTACCAGATCGTGTGTACGTTCTTTGATCTTGACCTCTAGTTTTTCGGTGTAACTTCTGATCTGCTCCTCATTGGCCTTTTCTTTACTCAGATCGTGGATAAAACCGGTATAAATTTTACGGTCGCTAAATTTTATTTCGCTTACCCCCAGCCTGAAAGGAAAAACCGAGCCATCTTTACGCTTTCCTGAAACCTCCCTGCCAATACCTATAATGTGTTTCTGTCCGGTATGTTCGTATCTGGATAAGTAGCCATCATGCTGTGAATGATCGGGCTCTGGCATTAAAACCGATACGTTTTTTCCAACCAGTTCTGCTCTGTCATAACCAAAAAGCTCAAGTGCAGCCGGATTTAAATGTTCTATAATCCCCTTATCATCAATGGTAATAATCCCATCAATGGCATTTTCAATAATGGCATCTAAAAATTTCGATCTATCCATGTAATACATCAGTATATCCTTGTAAATATAGAAAAGTTATTCCCGATCTTTTTCTGCTTATTCAACAATCAATCCGTCCAGTTTGTCTTTCGACTTCGCCAGCTGTTCATATAATCCTTTTAATTCTCCAGATGCCTGGTCTGCAACCTCGGCAAAAAGCTTTTTATAATAATTAATCCCTTCGGCCAGCTGGAATTTGAATGCGTTTAACTGCTTCCTTTTTTTATCGCTAAAATGTTGAAGCTGCTGTTTAATATCATCCTGAAGATAATCGATATAGAGGTTAAGTTCTTTGATAAAAATATGTGGCCTTTCTATTTGTGCCAGCAGGTTAATTTTTCCGTAAATATGGCCAACCATTTCATCGAATGAATATACATCAGAAAAATAAGCCAGGTTTGGCCCCGGGCAAATGGCTACTGCGGTACTTTCTTTGGGTTTAGCCATGTCATATTTCAAATAGGTAGCGGCACATAAGCCTTCACAAAGGCAAACTTTTTCAGTAACCAGATTAAACTGTTTTTGGTATTCATCTGCCGGTAGGCCAGCAGTTTTAAGACTTTTAATTTTTAAGTGCTGGTATTCGCGGGATGCCGTACAGATGGCCTGCTCGGTAAATTCGGTATTGTTGCAAAGGTATTTCTTGGTGCATGGGCTTCCGGGCCTGCCCTTTTCAATCCGCTCGGCGCGCTGAAGTTCTATCGTACTGTTTTTAAAATTATTGAACCGGATACCCAGCGGAGAGGCTCCGCTCAGGTAAAAATCGCTTTCTGTTGAGCTGGCCAATTGCGCCAGTGTTTCGGCATCTACATTAGTTACTTCGGGTACCAATAGGAATGGGCTTCCCCAACCCGTGGCATCGAGATTGTAATGTTGAAGGAGGAAATCGTGTTCTGCAGCGGTGCCAATCCCACCCTGAACACTCACCCGCTGTTTGGGTGGGTTTTCTATTTGTATGCCTCTTAGTGCCAAAGCAGATTGGTACATTTTAAAAAGCTCAGCAAGCATATCGTTTTTTTTGAGCTTAAATTCTTCCAAAATTGGCCCCAGTAAATAACCTTCTGTTGCAAATGCATGGCCACCACAGTTTAAGCCCGACTCTATCCTGAATTCTGAAACCCACAAACCCTTTTTTGCCAAAAATTTAGCCTGTATCAGGGCCGACCTGAAATCGCTTACTTTTAAAATGATTTTCTTTTTCAGGTTCTTGTTTTCATCTGGGAAAAAGTCATCAAAATTTTCCATATAGCTGTATAATTTCGGGTTCATACCAGCAGACAGCACAACTGAGGCATTCAGTTTACTTTCGGCAAAACCACGTAATGCACTTAAGGCATCGGTATTGAGATCGCCTGTGTATTGGTCATCTACATAATTCATTTTATCTACCTTGGCCATAATATTCACATCAATAGCCCCCATCCGCATTGCATTTTTTAAAAGCGATTGGAAGGTCTGCTTGGTTTCACCTTCGGGATAGTCCAGCATCAGTTGGTAGCCATGTTTTAATTTAGACGTATCAGGCAATAGTTCGAAATAACGGCATATATCATTTCCGGCACTAAAATCCTGCTTTTTTAAGGCTTTAAAATCATCGGCTATCGTTTCCAGCAAAAAATTGAGGTAGGCAGTGATGCGTTTACTCCGGCTATCAGCTGCTCCTTTTGGAATGGCTTCGAAATGAACCGACCGATTTTTTGAATGATAAGCTCGCATGCGCTCGATCAATTCATCATCAACAATAGACAGCACTGATGAAATACCGTACCTGGCAACTTTTAATGGCGTATCGATAGAATAACCGAGGCCCAATACGGGGATATGGAATGAATGTGGCATGGTGTTTCGTTATGTAATCTGAGGTTGCATCATAAAGATAGATTTGTCATCCTGTCCAAAGGACTCCTACGGAGAGCCTGTCGAAGGACCTGCTTAAATACCCTCTAAGGTGTTTCGACAGGCTCAACATGACAGCATCTGAGGCGAAATCGCCTTTATGATACACCCTCAATGGTTTCGACAGCAAAACTACTATAGTTGAACTCATCTGGGGGTGATGCCTGTCAAAACGAAAAGTGAGTAGGGTCACTTTTAACGTTTTTATAATATGCCTTTTTGGAAAGTTTGGGATATACTTATTTTACTAAAACCGCTCATTCAACGCTATCGTTAACCTCAAACCTACCTGTTTTAAGATGAAAGATAATTTTGAACACGATTAAATCTTCATCATAGGTATCTTTCTTGCCAGTTCCATGCGATGGTTGCTCCGAAGGAGTATTGGTTAAAGGCATCATTCGATGGATGATCCCCTGAAGCGCCCTTTGTTTTTCCGAAGCATCGATGATTTCTTCAAATTTGCCCCAGCACACCACACTCTTCCAGTTAAAGGTATCGCGGATCTGATCGGTTTGAAAACAAACCTGAGGATTACTTTTCATCATCCTGATTTTTTGTCCTGGAGCAGAATGCGCGTAGACTGTGCCGCTGCTGTACACATAATTGATGGGCACAATGTAACTTATCCCGTGGGCATGGCAGGCCAAACGGCCAATATATTGTTCCTTAAGGAGCTTTTCTATGTCCTCTTCTTTTAATATTCCTAACATCTTCTTATTCGTTAATATTGATTGATAAACACCTAATCACCAGAAATATCCAAAACAATCCGCCCCTCAATCTCACCTTTTTTCATCTGTCCGAATACTTCGTTAATGCCTTCCAGTTTAGCTGATTTAACCTGCGCCCTTACCTTTCCATCTACCGCAAATTCGATGGCTTCCTGCATATCTTTTCTGGTGCCGACAATAGAACCCCTGATGGTTATTCTGTTCAACACGGTATCGAATATGGGAAGGTCAAAACTGCCCGGAGGTAATCCATTTAGTGATAAAGTACCTTTTCTGCGCAATGCCGAAAGCCCCTGACTAAAAGCAATAGGTGTTACTGCCGTAACCAGTACACCATGCATGCCACCGGTTTGTTTTTTAAGAAATTCACCCGGATCCTGTTCCAGCGCATTAACAACAATGTCGGCACCGAGTTTCCTGGCCATTTCCAATTTATCGTTTGAAATATCAATCGCGGCAACCTGAAAACCCATGGCCTTTGCATACTGAACCCCAAGATGGCCGAGCCCGCCAATACCTGATATGGCTACCCACTCACCTGCTTTAACCTCGGTTTCTTTTAAACCTTTGTATACAGTAACCCCGGCACAGATAATGGGTGCCATTTCTGCAAAATTTACATGAGAAGGGAAATGGGCAACATATCTCGAATCGGCAATTACATACTCTGCAAAACCTCCGTTTACACTATAGCCTCCATTCTGCTGCTCATAGCATAACGTTTCCCAACCTGTTAAACAAAATTCGCAACAGCCACAGGCACTGTACAACCATGGTACACCAACTACATCACCTTCTTTAACACTTTTAACATCGTGACCCATTGCAGCTACCAACCCAATGGCTTCGTGGCCTGGCACCAATGGCATTTTTGATTTTACCGGCCAGTCGCCATTACAGGCATGCAGATCGGTGTGGCAAACACCACATGAAATTACCTTAACCAAAATCTCATATTGATTGAGCGGTCTAACCGGAAGTTCTTCTATGGCCAGTGGTCCTCCATATTCATGGATAACTGCAGCTTTCATTGTTTTTGGGTACATCGTTTTTTGTTTATGATAGATTTAAGAATAGAATTTATTCATTATCAATCCATTACATCGGAATGTTATGTGACGGCGGTAAAACCAAAAGCGGGATCTGAATATGATCTGACATGCTCAGGGTATAGCTACCTTTAAGCAACTGATGAAAAAAACTATGTTTTCGGTGCACCATGGTCAGGATATCGATCTGTCCGTTTTCTACGATCCAGTCTAAACCGTCCTTAATCCGCTCACTGTTTATGTGCCTATGGTAGATATTTCTATAGTTAACCCGATCGGCAACCCGGTTTAAAAAATCTTCGGTTGCATGCTTATAACCTTCTGGTTCTGATTTTGAATTACCGGTATGTGTAATGAGTATATCGGCATTAAATGGTTTTGCAAATTCGGCAAGTGTACATAAAACGGGGATATCACTATGGCTAAAATCTGTCGCAAAAGCGATTTTTTTAGGTTTCTTAAACCTGTATCCCGAAGGTATTAGCAAAACAGGTATTTCCTGCTCGATAATTTTTCTGGCAACACTGCCCATAAGCGTTTTGGTTAACTTATCTGCACGGTTTAACCCGGCCACAACGAGGTTCATTTTACACTCGGCAAAATACTTGCTAACCTCTTGTTCAACTTGGCCACGAACAGATCTCCCAAATACTTCTGCTTTAAAACCAAGCTCATGATGCGCTTTTTTATACTTTTCTTCAACCTTCTCGACCAGTTTGCCCAAGGCCTTTTTAGCATCATCTTCTATCAGCTTATATTCTTCAAGCGGCCATACCAGAGATGCGGCAGCAGGAGAAAACTCAGGAACCTGAAAAACATTTAACAGTTCTACCCTGGCACCAATACCATGGGCCAGATCAGTTGCATAATCGGCTGCGTTCTCTGCAGTTGCAGAGAAATCAACGGGTACCAGGATTTTTTTCATAATGGGTCTTTTTTGATAGGTATAAAGTTTATAAAAAGCCTATGTTAAAAATATGAGCCACATCAGTTATTAAAATGATTCTCCCGGTGTTACCATTTAAGTGCCCAATCATTATTATAATATGCTAAAGAAATATTTAGACTAATTATCATTACCACAAAAAATGATTAAATCAGCATGCTTTCCGTAATTTCAATGTTTTAAAATTATCCATTATACAAGATGAGTGTCCATATAGGCTTAATGATCTGGAAGGAAATGAAGCAGAAAGATATCTCTGTTTCAGACATTGCCGCCGCCCTTGAGATCAGCAAAACAAAAACGCAGGAGATACTGAATACCGCAACTATCGATATTCTTACTTTGGTCCGCTTGAGTGAAATCCTGAACTATAATTTTTTCAGCTATTACGAAAGTGGAAAGGTTTTCTCGAAGATGGAGTTACAGGAGAAACAAAGACTTACGGCAGAAGTAGACCGTTTGAAGGCTTTGCTCAATGAAAAAAACAAAGCCCTCGAACTCCAGGAAAGGTTAAACAAGATTCAGCTCAGCACGATTTCACTGTTGGAAAAAGGGCAGTTTAGATAAACCGGGCTTACTTAAACTTTAGATTTAACGATACGATATTGGAAACCAGGCTTGTTGACCGGGAATAGTGACCATATCTCAATTCAAGCATATTCAATCTCTGCCAACCGAAAACGCCTTTAGGTGGAGCAAACCTGATACCTGCACCATAAAAATCACTGGTCAGCGTGGATAGGTCATAATCACTGGTAAAGTACTGATCCGATGGCGAATGCTGGCCATAAGGTGCAAAGTATTTGGTTCCCACCTGGTTATTATAACGATAAAATGGGCTTATAGAAAAGAACGAATTGATCTTAACAGGAATTTCAAGCTCTGCCGTGTGTGCCCTTATACCCCAGTTATCCATATAATATCGGTAAAATGTGCGGATCACAAAACGGTCATCCAAAAAGTAGTTCATCCGCAATCCTATTGGTAACTTATAACGCTTATCGGGCAGGGTTTCAGCACGCATCGAACCATCTGTAAAATAGTCCCGTTGATACTTGGTAGCCAGCAATCCTTTTTGATAAGATGGCTCTAAAATCAGCGAAGCCTGAAATTTTTGGTTGATGACCTGCGAGAGGGAAAAGGATGCACTGAAGGAATTCCTCGGCGCAGTATCATATTGCTCACCGCCTCTTCCGGTATTTCCCGTTCGCAGTTCTATCGGTAAGATTACCGTCCATTGATCTAAAAAGGCCTGAAGTTTAAAGTCAAACTGCGTGTTTTTGTTTTTTGATAAACGGGTTAAATTAAAAGCAGCACCCATCGATTGGTAATCGAACTCTGTTGAATAAGACCCTGTAAAACCGAATGAATTCCCGGTTTCTTCATTAGAGTGGGTCCAGTTGAGTGAGGGATAAATACGGGTATCGGCCGAAGAAGCTGAAGAAATGGTACTAGGATCGATCTTATCAGAAGAAGCCGAAGTATAATGATCTACACCGAGTTCGAAAAGAAAGGTATTTTTTTTACCTCTTTTATTAAACTTGGACATTTGAAGATCTATGGTGTTGGCAAAATCGCTCAGTTTCTCAGTTCCGATACCACCTGTAACAGCAGAATTATTACCATTCTGGTGGTAATAGGCCGAAACCAGGTTGATCTCATCAACTTTTAACTTCCGTGACTGATATTTACTGCTATCTGCTTTTGCAGGCTCGGGCCTGGTTTGTGCATAGGTGCTCAAGATACCGAAGTACATGAAAAGCACATGAAGATATATTTTTCTCATTTTCTAATCGCCATGTTAATTACAGCCACAGCCACCACCGCTTTTGCCTCCGTTGGCACCCGAGGCACCCTCGCGGTAAAGCTGAAAACTTTGTTCAAATTTTTGGGCTTTGCGGGCCGAAAGAATCATATCTGCATCATTAAGTTTACTTTTTTGATAAGGCTTTACGCTGCTACAGGCACTAAGCAGGCTGCCCAGCGAAACTGCGGTAACCATTGAAAGGAAAAATGTTCTGGAACTTTTCATATTTATATCACATTAATATTGTTTGAGGTATATATCTGGTCATGATCATCAATTACAATACAGGCCACTTGTTTAATCTGGTTGATTAGTTCGAGTCCTACTTTTACGCCCATTACCACAACTGGCGTGGCCAGGGCATCTGCCAGTTCGGCACTGGGACAGATAATACTCACGCTTTTCACACCGCTTACCGGGAGCCCAGTCTTGGGGTCGATCGTATGCGAGTAGCGCTTTCCACCTATAGTAACATATTTTTCATAATTGCCAGAAGTGGCAATCGCCATGTTACTGATCTTAAGCGAAGAAAATGGCCTATCGGTCTGGTCCGGATCGGCGATACCTACTGTCCACGAGTGGCCACTAAGCTGTGTACCCCAGGTAACCAGATCGCCCGCAGCATTTACAATTCCACTGCTTATCCCCATTTGCTGTAGGATGAGTTTAGCTTTATCGGCTGCATAGCCTTTGCCAATTCCGCCGAAACCGATACGCATACCCTTATTTTTCAGAAACACTGTCGATTTTTCCTTATTCAGGATCACATTTCTGTAATCGATGAGCCCAACAGATGCCAACGCAGTTGCGTCATCAGGCAAGCTGGTCATGTTTTGATCGAAATTCCAAAGCCGCTTATCTATCGATCCATAGGTAATATCAAAAGCACCATCGGTAATTTCTGATATCCTGATCGACCGTTCAATAAGCCCCATAACTTCGTCATCCACATTTACAGGCTTTAACCCGGCGTTTTCATTGATCAGACTGGTCTGACTAAGATCGCTGAAAGTGGTTAGCAGATCTTCTATTCGCCTCACCTCTGCTATTGCAGCATCTATCGCCTCATTACCTGCCTGCCCGTTTTCAGCGATGACAGTAAACTCAAAGCGGTTGCCCATGAGCTTGAGTATCCGGTTTACAGAAACTGGTTTAGCCATCCTGAAGTTATTTTTTAAGTTTATCGATTTCAGAAACGAAAGCCTGTGCACTCTCGTTAGGAAATCCGTCCCAGCTTTTGAGTACTTTTCCATTTTCATCTACCAGAACCGTGTATGGAAACTTGCCATCCTTGTTATATACTTCTGCTAATGATTCGTTGAGTTTGATCTGTTCTTTTGAAAGCTGATTTTTCTTCTGCCTTGGAAAATCCGCCCTGACCAATAAAAGATTGGTAGAGGCATATTGTTCAAAACTTTCAGATTCTAAAATCTCTTTACGTAGGCGGATACATGGACCGCACCAATCAGAGCCAGAAAAATTGATCAGGATCTGTTTATGCATAGCTTTAGCCTGTTTCTGCGCTTCTGAAAAATCCCCCATCCACAATGTTGGACCGGCGAACAGCCCAAAAAGGGCAACAAAAAGTAATTTCATAAAAAGAATAAATTTTTAAAGTTGTACCTGTTAGCTGGGTAGCGCAAAGGTCTAATGAGCGGAAAGCTGGTTTATCCAATAACCTTATGTTTTTAGATAAAGGTATTCCATGCTTAAGGCAGTTAATCAGTGCAAAGGGAATAGCAGTAATCCCAAAGCTTTTCAATTTCTTTTTGCTATCCATGGTCTTTTTATAGTGAATATGAGCAATACGTTAAAATACTTAACCAATGTCTCGACAGATAACCGTTAGGTAACGACAAGCAACGGCAGAAAAATATTTGTAAATTTCTATCTATAAAAAGTTCTTAGCTTTCTTAATCCTTATAACTCTTATACTCCAATAGAGCATCAGAGTTAGGACCTGAATCCTTTGTAACAAAAATATGGGCGAAATCTGAAGACATTCTGAAGTTTAACCGAAGATTATGTTAATTTTTGTTAATAAAAACAGTTAATTAGAACCACACTACGGTAGTAGGATTTAAGCAAACTGAATTACCCTGCCCGTTCCATTTTTAAAAAGAAAGCCACAACCAGTTGATCTTTAGCCCGGATGATCCTGCCTATTTTTTGTGGAGGAATCAGATGAAAATCAGAAAAATTAATGGCTTGTTGCCCTATCAGTTCGATAGAACCTCGTTTAACGTTTATCAGATAACAGATTTCGAATCTTTTTAATACCCCTGATAGCGTGATCTCCACATCACCCTTAACAAAACTATTCTGACTTTCGGAAGGGATTTCTTTTAAGGACAGGAATTTGATCCTTAGCACTGGAAACCTGTTCTCCTGCAGGGTATTTAGTAGCTGTTTAGTCATCATCGCACTGTTACAATCAAAATTTTTCACCTCCAGATTTAAGATTCCTGAAAGCGCAATATGGTCTGTTTTATCCTTCGAAACCAGAACGGTATCGGTTTTGGGATACCGCAGGATTACACAGGAAAAGCGGTTTATATTGGTAGATCCATTAACAGTGAGCATACTGTTTTCACTCACTACCCACTTTGAGGTACTTTTGGTTTTCCCTGCAGGCCTCAAGCCGGCCAACAGCAAAAAAAGGAAGATTAACAGTGGCTTCATCATAATTTTTAAAGGCTGGAACAAAACCGCTCCAGCCAAATGGTCTATTGGCTAAAATCCTACAACAGCCTGGATTACATAACCTTTGAATTTTCCTCCGCTGCGGAAATCTGCAGTCGGGAAATCTTTATATTTCTGGCTCACATACTCGCCTTTTAACAATATGTTTCTGGTCATAAACCATCCTGCAGCAATAGCAATGCGGTCTATTTTTACATCATTATTATAAGTTATTGCAGGTGTAGTTCCGGCAGCTGCCACATTAGGCATTGCAGCGGTAACCACATTGTATTTTGCCCCAACAAAGAAGTTTTCCGTTTTTCCGAACCTGTATACACCATCTATCGCCATTTGCTCAGCTCCGCGGCTGCTTGTCTCTGTTTTTGATCTCCCCTTTGCATTTTCATAAGTTGCAAACAGTTCTAGCCCCTGAAATTTTATAAATGCGTTTAGTTGAAGGGCATTAACTTTTTTGGTAAAACCAGGATTAAACCGTCCGGAGAAAGCATTGGTCGTATTTACTGCGCCGACTTTTTCCAGCACCATAAAATAATTCGAGCCGGTACGGTCGCCGCCATATAAGGTCTGTCCGCCAGAACTGTTATTGCTATAAAAAGAAGCTGCAAAACGCACCCTCAAATCGCTGTTCAATTGTTTATCAAAGCCGCCTTTTATATAAACGGCTGGTGATTTGTGCACATTTGCATCCTGGGGAGTCGCGATCAGGCTATCAATATTACCTTTGATCATTCCATTGGAAACACCGATTAAACCAAACAGTGCATTTTTTCTCACCAAAACTTCGCCGCCGATTTCGGTTGTAAAGCCATCCATGATGTAATTTTCAATAAACGGGTTATAAATCGTTTGCCCGCCATCCGACCTGCGGAAATGCTGATCGCCATAGTTGATTTCCATGTGTCCGATTTTGATGGTTGTTACCGCCATAATATCTTCCCACAGTTTGCCCTTAAACGGCAGCTTATCAAACTGGATATATCCACCCTTTACCCAGGTTTCGTTGTGGTGGCGGGAAGAAAGATAGCTCGTGAGGTTCAGCCTGATCCCATCTGAAAGCTGTACATCCATGAACAGATTGGCATTGGCAGTATTAAAACCCGGGGTTATTTTATATAGCCCGCCCGATGTGTTTTCATGTTTCAGCCCTTGAAAAGACTGGGTAAATCCCGCACCAAAACGGACTTTTATTTTATCAAACACGGCATTGCTATCTTTGGGTGCTTCAAAAACATTAATACCGGATTTATCATAAGGCCTAAGATTGGAAACCTGTGCCTGTACGCCAAAACTATACGAACTTATAATTGCTATAAGGACAGCAGCTAATGTAAATTTATTTTTCATGATTTTATCTTAGTGATGAACTGTTATTTTGCTACTGATGCCTTAACATAGTCGAACTCGAAGTGGACAACCAAGTTATTACCCACTTTCATTGCGCCAAGCATAAAACTTGGTGGTTCAATACCATAGTCGGTGAGCATTAATTTTTCGCTGCCATGGCAACTGATGGAACCATCTGCATTTACCAAAGCCATTACCTTCATTGAAAGGCTTTGTGTTTTTCCGGCAATGGTCAAGATTCCGGTGGTCTGAATCGAATACCTTTTTGCCTGTACCATGGTAACTGTTGCAAAAGTGAGCTGATAGCTTATCTTAGGAAACTCAGTTGCGTTAAGTGTTTTATAGGTTCGGCCATCCATAGCAGATTTACCGCTTTTGAGGCTCTTTGCCGCCAGGGTAAATTTTAGGGCTGTTACATCTGTCATTTCACCACGGGCATTGAAATTAAATGTACCTGTGCTTTCGAACTGTTTGGATGTCATCGACCAATCGTGGACATTGGATGTGCCCGATACCTTAACTGAATTGCCGGCTGTTTGCGAAAGCTGATATGTTGTTTGCGCCACTGTTACCAGCGGTGAGAGCATAAACAATAAGATGATAGGTCTGATTTTTTTCTGGAATATGTTAAATGTTTTCATAGCAGGGTTATTGGATTAAACTGTTGCTCAAACCTACCCTGTTCTGCGCCAAATTTTATGAGGCGCACCAGATTGAAAACTGATAGTCATCACTTTTCAACCACATCAACATCCTATAAATCAATAATATAATGTCTAAAAATGGCTTTTCGGCTAAAGTTCAGCTGATTCCAATCCAAACTGTAGCCTCAACTATTTGCCATGCAGTATTCAAGGCATCTTAAAGATTGACCAAAATATATCCAATCAGGCCGCGAGGAACCAATGTCATTAAGTTAATTACCGCGGTTGTCAGTCTGTCCGAAGGACTCCTGTGGAGAGCGTAGTCGAAGACTTCTTGAGATGATAAATCGCAAATAAAAGCCCTTCGACTAGGCTCAGGGTGACATCTTTTTGAGATTTATCTTTTAACTTGATGACATTGGGGAGGGCCCTTTTCATTTTTACGTCCGATCAGGTCTTAATTGTATTATAATTTACCCGAGCCGCCAATCATAAATTTTAATGCAGTTTTAATCATGCAACTAAATCGGGGGCCATGCTATAATTTCAATAATAACACATCATCAACAAATGAGTTTATATCCTACTCCACGCAAACTGATGATCTGTATTTCAGGTTCGCTTTTTAAGAGCTTTCGCAGATGTGCCATAAAAACATCCATACTCCGGCCATTATAAAAACTGTCTTCTCCCCATATTTTGATCAGCGCATCCTCACGTTCCAAAATGTTATTTCGGTTTTTCAGTAATAATTCTAGCAGGATAGCTTCTTTATAAGAAAGTGAATATTCACCTACAGAAGTTTTTAGTTTTTGGGCTACAGGATCGAGTTCACAGTTTCTGAACCAATATTTTCTATCGGTATCGTTTTCCCCGTTGTTCGCAGGGCCAAACCGCTTTAAAAGTGATTCCATCCGCACCAGCAGCTCATCAATACTAAAAGGTTTTTTAAGATAGTCGTTTCCACCGCTTTTAAATCCCATCACCACATCTTCGGTAAGGGCTTTTGCGCTCAAAAAGATGATCGGAATATTGGGATCAGATTTTCTGATTTCGGCCGCCAAGGTATAACCATCCTTTTGGGGCATCATGATGTCGAGTACACAGATATCAGGCTTTTCTGCTTCAAATTGCGCCCAGGCAAGCGCTCCATCTAAAGCCAGCTTTACCTCGTAACCACTGCTGGTTAAGCCATCGAGCACAATGCGCGCCAAAAAAGGCTCATCTTCTGCATATAAAACCTTAATTTTCTTCATATAAGGGCAAAATGACCATAAAATTACTTCCTTTCCCTATTTTGCTCTGCAGCGCAACACGCCCGCCGTGGAGTTCTACCACCTGTTTAACATAATGAAGCCCCAGGCCGGATCCTTTCACATTGTGGATATTATCCTGGCTAAAAATCCTGAAAAAGCGCTCAAAAACCTGTTGCTGATAAATTTCTTTAATCCCCGGACCATCATCCTTAAAGCTGATGGTTAACTCGCCATCGGCAATGCTGCAGGAGACCTCAATTTTGGATTGGGCCGGCGAATATTTCAATGCATTATCAATCAGGTTATAACATACGTTAGCAAGATGCATCGCATCACCTTTGATAAAATAAGGCTCATCAGAAGGCACAAGTATAAGCTGCGAATTCTTCTCGCGTACCTGAATATCCATCGAAAAAATCACCTGTTTAAGTACGGATTGAATTTCGAAGAGGGTAAATTGCAATTTTGTTTTCCCAAGGTCCATTTGTTCCTGCTTAAGCACCTTTTCGATCATCGCTTGTAAACGCTGCAATTCATGACGGCTTATATTGATGTAATTCTGCAACTTTTCGGGCTCATCAATCAAATGATATTTACTGATCGATTCAAGAGCCACAGCAATCGTCGAGATTGGCGTTTGGAGTTCATGCGTCATGTTACTGGTAAAGCTCATTCTCGCCTGGGCATAAAGCTGTTGATTTTTCATCAGCCTGATGAGCAGGTAGAACGCGGCTGCTGTAAGCGCCAGCATCAGGAACGACGAAATGAGGTAATACCTCATCTGATAAATGATCAGCCAGGTAATACTGGGCACCACCAGCTGATACTGGTTCTGAAACTTTAGGTTATAGGTATATTTCCCACTGGCGAAAGCAGATGCATCTTTAGCAACTGCTTTCCCTTTCACCAACTTCCCACTGGAATAGTCGTAAAGGACATAGTGCCTATCGATAGCTACACCCAGGCCATTGAGCCGATGGTTCACCAAACTATCCATCACCTTCAGGTCGCGCTGATCTTCCAGCGAAACTTCCCGTTGCGATTTGCCATCGATAACGGAAGTTGATTTATGATCGGTTTGCTTTTTGGGATTGTTCGGGAACGACATTTTCATTTCTACCACCGAGCTATCATTGGTAATGCCATAATGGAACCGGCTGCGCAGGTTATCCACTTTTAAATCATCAAAAGCATGCCTGAGCACCAGCCATTCCGGTGAGAGGAAAAACTGCTGAAAACGGGTGCTTTTTTCATGCCCCTTCACAATGCTCTGATAGCTTATCTGACTCGAAGCATCGCTAACAATAGATTCGAGTACTGTAGTAACCGATTTCTTTTGCGCCAGATACAACTGCCTTATCCATGCACATTGCAGGCACAGGCTAATGATCAGCGTAATAACCGCCAGCGGAAGAACATATCTGGAGCGAAGCCATTTCATTCCCCTAAATTCAACAATTCATTTTATCTATAGAAGTCTGGGCCGAAGATTTAACCATATTTAACCGAGATTAACTTTGCTTAACATGTAAAGCATTTAGTTTTGAAACATGAAAAAGTTAACCCTACTCCTTATTTTCTGCTTCCCTTTGGTCACTTTAGCGCAATTACATAAAGGTTTGGTAACCGACAAAACCGGTGAACCAATTGATGGGGCAACCATCAGCTTGCAGCGTGGAGACTCGACCCTAACCATCCAGATTTCAAAAAACGGGTTGTTCAGTTTCCCACAGCCTTTTAAAGGCAGTTACATTTTAAAGGCTAATGCTGTTGGATATAAAAATACGGTTCAAACATTGAATCTTCCGATGGATTCGGTTGTGATCGTGATGATCAGTGACGATAGAACCCTGGAGCAGGTAACGGTATCAGCTTCAAAACCACTTATTGTGAGAAAAATCGACAGGGTGATATTCAATGTCGAAAATAGCATCGTAGCAAGTGGTGCAACGGTTTGGGATGCATTGGGCAAAGCACCGGGCGTACAGACCCGTTTTGACGGCGGCGTAACGGCGAACAATAAAGGTGTGGTGATTTACATGGATGATAAGCCCATCAGGTTATCGGGAGAAGATCTGGCCGCATATCTCCGGAGCCTTCCTTCGGACAATATTGCCAAAATAGAAATTATTGCCAATCCAACGGCGAGGTATGATGCCCAGGGCGGTGCAGTAATCAATATTATTTCTAAAAAACCAAAAGGCGACGGCTTTAACCTGGTGCTTTCCGGCGGTTATACCCAATCAACCTATAGCAGCTATAACCCCAGTATGGTGTTCAACTATCGGAAAGACAAATTGAATGTATATGGCAGTTATGGCTACAGCAGACGTAAAAAGGACCATACAGAAAGTGAGTACATCATTTTCGATTCGCCGGGAAACTATGCAGACTGGAAGAATGATAAATCGGGAATACGTTCGGGAAAGGCCAATAGTTATAAAATCGGCGCAGATTACAACCTGACCGACAAACAGGTAATCGGTATTTTGGTAAATGGCTACAATGGTGCGAACAGCAGGCCAAATAGTACATTAACGACTATTGTTAACAACCACTCGGCACTACCAGATTCCATTCTTCATACCCAAAATGTTTCTAACGGAAAAGCCTATCAATATAGTTTCAATTTTAACTACAAGATCAAATTAGATACCAACGGGCGGAATATTAATGTGGATTTAGATTATGTGCCTTACCAGAACAAAAACAGCCAACAGGTAGATACTTATGGCACATTGGGTAATGGGAATCTGCTTCCCGACAATTACCACATCTTTACCCCGTCTGACCAGAATATCGATATCTATTCGGGAAAGCTGGATTATACAGATAAGTTCTGGAATAAATGGACGTTTGAATCGGGCGTAAAATATAGCAGTATCCGCACACGCAACAGTTTTGATTTTTATAATAATCCGACAACCGGTCCTGAGTTGGTACCTAACCGCAGCGACCGCTTTGAATATGCAGAAAACATATCGGCTATTTATGCCAGTATTAGCGGAGATGCTGGCCAATGGAGCTTTGAGGGTGGTTTACGGGGTGAATATACCCGAACAAACGGAAAATCGCTGGTATTAAATACCAATAACCAGAACCACTATTTTAAGCTTTTCCCAACGCTTTTTGTAGCGTATAAAATGAATAAAGACAACGAAATAAACCTCGTTTATAATTCGAGGATCAACAGACCTGAATACTGGAGGTTAAACCCTTTTAAATCTTATACCAGCCCTTACACTTACCTGGAAGGAAACCCTGCATTACAACCTGCTTTTATTTACAATGGCGAACTGGGCTATACCTATAAACAGCAATATAACATTTCATTTTACCTACGGCGGGTGGTTGATTATTTTAGTAATATCTCGGTACAGGATAACAACTCAAAACTCTTTTATGATACCCAAAGAAACCTCGATTTGAGTCAGGAAATGGGTTTCTCGGCATCCTTTCCCATTAAGCCAGCTTCCTGGTGGGAAATTAATAATTATGCACAGGGCTCTTACCGCCAGGAAAAGTCGGGATATTTACAGGCCCGTTATGATTACCATGTTTGGGGTATTTACCTAAGCACTAATCATGCTTTTACATTGAACAAAACACAGGGATTGAAAGCAGAAATCAGCGCATGGTATTCTTCTCCTACCATACAGGGCATTTATAAACTTGCACAGCTTTATGATGTGAGCGCAGGTGTGAGCAAGAGTTTGTTTAAGGGCAAAGGCACTTTAAGGTTGGCTGTAAACGATATGTTTTATGGAAATGCCTACCGCATTGATGTTGATTACGAAAATCAACATAATGGTTTTTATGAGAAGAACGATACACGCAGTGCTACTTTAAGCTTTTCGTACCGGTTGGGCGGTAATCCAACCGCGGCCAGAAAAAGAACTTCGGCCAGTGAGGAGGAAAAGAAACGCACGCAGTAAATTTTAACCACAGATGCACACAGGTAAACACGGATTTTCATATCTGTGTGCATCCTTTCTATCTGTGGTTAAATTATTTTTGCTGCTTGGGGTCATAGCGTGACGCTACAATCAGAATGGCTTTAACCACAGATGCACACAGATAAACACAGATTTTCATATCTGTGTGCATCCTTTCTGTCTGTGGTTAAATTATTTTTGCTGCCTGGGTCATAGCGAGACGCTACGATCAGAATGGCTTTAACCACAGATGCACACAGATAAACACGGTTTTCATATCTGTGTGCATCCTTTCTATCTGTGGTTAAATTATTTTTGCTGCCTGGGTCATAGCGTGACGCTACGATCAGAATGGCTTTAACCACAGATGCACACAGATAAACACGGATTTTCATATCTGTGTGCATCCTTTCTATCTGTGGTTAAATTATTTTTGCTTGTGTCGAATGGGCTAACTTAATGACATTGCGCGTGTCCCAGCGAGGCTATAATCAGCCTTCTAATACGATTTACGATTTATTTACAAAATTTACATTTTTATTTACAATCCAAATCACTCCATCCAAAAAATATCAAACTAGATTCGCTTAATCAATTTTGAAAGGATATGAAACATATGAAAAAAACCATCTATGTGCTGATCTTACCACTGGTTGTGGTGAGCGGATTAGTATTTGCCAATCGTGAAATTAAGCCATCCCCAAAACCCTTGTCTACCGCTGAGCGGAAAGCCCGCATGGTGGAGGACAAGAAAAAATGGGAAGCCTCTCCTGACGGGATCAGGTACAAAAAATGGGAGCTTTCTCCTGAAGGTAAAAAAGTGCATGCCAGTCATGATAAAATAAAGAAGTATATAAAGGATTTCAGTTACATGGAAGCCGTGGTCACCTCGGTTACTTTTCAGCGCGCAAACGCGAAATCAGGACCAAAATGGCTTATCGTTAGGATTGATGGCGAAGAATATATGATGCAATTCACGCTTAAGGATTTTCAGCAGTTAAATGGCCTGAAAGTTAACGACAAAATAATGGTAAAAAGCCACAGCGCCGGCTATTCGCCCAATCATCCCTATTTGATTGTATCGGGCGATTATATTGAGCAAAATAATAAGGTACTTTTTAAACATGACTTTAGTAAAAATAACGGTTGCTGAGGCTTCCAAAATTTCGACACTCCAGCTCTCCGCTAAGATTAAAAGCGCATCGAAAGATGGGCTTTTTTTTTAATAGGGATTTTTAACTAACCTCAATTTTCTGCTCTTGCAAACATGCACACGCGGTACGCGTGCGCAAGCGAGGTGTCTTTATTCCCAATTAAAAAATAGTTAAAGTTCCTTGATTCTAATTTGAATACTGCTCACATCCGAAATGAGCATGTTTATTTGATTTCATTGAAATATGATGTTAGCCAAAATATAAATCAGTGACACCACTTTTCGTAGATCATCAATCTTATAATCGTAACTTTAAATTTAGTATTATGAACTAAATGTGGCTATTAAGATTTATTACCACATTCAAAATTTCAAAAGGGTCTGAATATAATTTGCATTTGTAATGTGCTGTACAATCGATTGGTTTTGTTTTTAAAAGATGATGAAATTTTTTCTCCGTAAAAAAATAGTCAGCATAACCTACGCCTATGCAGGAATGCGAAAGATCGTAAAAGTCATTCTTTTGAACCTTTCTAGCCTTTTCGATATTGATGGCAGCGAGAATGGCTGAATTAAGGTAGAGAAAAGGTGCAGACTCTATATAAAGAGATAGGTTGTCTAAAGGATTTACTTTACTTATTGGTTTATAATTAATAAGTTTGCTCAATGATTCAGATTGAGAAGCCAGTCCTTGGACAAGAAGTTCCTCATAACTGTGTTTAGCTGTATCTTTCGATTTGATATCATTAAATAGTTCAGCGAACTTTCCAGAAGAATCATAAAAATCTCCGTTAGTTTCTTCCAGATATTCCCGAACCATCATTTCGGACATGGAGTCATACATAATATTATATAACAAATCAGGCTCATTCTCCATTTTTTTTAATGTAACTGCTGAGAGAAATCTGTTTGCTTCAAACACTGAACTCAAATGGTATTGATCAATAGGTTCCTTACCAGCCGCAATTAGATCAATGTTAATATATTCGAATGTACATGCGTTAAGGCCGTTTAATACAACTACTACCTGCAAACTATCCATTATTCTCGCTGTCTCCAATTTCCTATCCAGTGGCATTTTTTCTACTTCGGTTAAGATTGAGTCAGAAGTGACACAAACAGCTATATTATTGTTTACTAATTGCAATAGATTTTTATGGATACTTTTATATAGGATCTTTTGTTCTAGTTTCATTGTTATATCATCTTCTAATGCCATTCGGAAACTAACCCAATATTTTAAGTCGATGAAGATTGTTCTTTTGCCTACAACTTTATCATATGGCTTCTTTTTCATCAACTCAGCAAACTCCAGTCTTGGAAGTCGATGTATCCCATTCTTATCTAATAACAAAGCAATTAATTCTTGATCGGTATAGCCCATATTTTATTAGTACTGAAGATTGTCTAAGATAAGCATACCTCGTTAGGAATATACTTTCATTAGAATTAAGTAACAGGTGTTAGAGGAAGTGTAAAGGGATCATTGATATTACACATGGTTTAAAAAACCGTTTACTAAACTTACAAGCAACTTATGTTAACAAAAATTGCAACAGCTACTTAGAAATTTATATATATTTAAAAAATTAGCCTATCTACCGCAAGTCTAGTGTCCCGGCCCAGAAACATTGGTGAGATTTGTGTTTTCGTTAAATTAACAAGTGAATACACAAGTCATCCAGCCCATTGTTCTATGTGCTAAGACTTGTGCTGGTCAGGGGCTTTTTTTGTTAAAGGTATATCTATAATTAATTTGGCTTTGATCTTAGCGAGACGCTAAGACTAAATGGGGCTGACAGTTTAAAAACCTTTTCAATGGGATGTCTATTCTTTCTTAATATCGTACAAAATAGCTCCGCCAAATTATGGATCAAAACGAAAAACTCCTTTTAAAGGCTGTAGGTGATAGTCGTAAGAAGGTTTACCAAACATGATATAGCCATGTCCACCCACTGATGTAGCAGCACTCATTACTAACATCGATTTATCGATAATATTGTCCTTTTTTACAAATGTATCCGCAATGGGATCGTACTCATAAATAGATGAACTGATTACACCAGCGGAACTCATTCCACCGCCGATGTAAGCCTTTCCGTTAGCTTCAAAACTAAAACAGTTGACTGCATAAATATATGATGGAACATCTTTGATTTGTTTCCAGGTTTCTGAAATAAGATCAAACGACCAGGAATCAGTAGGATATAAACTCTGGCTGGTTCCCCACATCGACTGGCCACCAAAAACGATCACTTTATTACCCACTTTAAAAGATTTGAAGTCCCTTCTTGAAGTGCCTGGAAAATCGGGCATCACCTTCCAGGTATCGGCAGCTGGATCATATCTTTTAAAAGATTTCACGGTAAAAACATAATTAGTAGAACTAGAATACCCACCACCCAGCATATAACCATAATTATCACTGGCAAAAAGCGTATAACTACTCAGCATTGTACCTGGATAAGAATTACTCTTTTTCCATGCATTATTTTCTATATCGAACTGATATACATCACTCGTGAAGGCAGTGCCAATGGCGTTGGGAATAAAAACCAGCCTATTTTTTGCGGTAAAGCTCACGCCAGCACCATATAGTGTGGCCGGAAAATCTGCCAGTTTTCGCCAGGTTGAAGCGCCCGGATTGTATTCATAAAAATCGTTAAGCCCTCGTGTATCTATATCAGCACCAAGACCACAATAAATCTTGCCGTTAATACTTCCCATAATCCCCTTATATCTAGCTACACCTGGCAGCTCACTTACCTGCGTTAAAAACCTGTAAACCTTCGAAACAGCTTTCGAAGTCGTGATCAGGTCCTTTCCTGTCTGTACAGAAAAATTACCACTATAGGCAAATTCGGCTAAGGGCAATTTCAATTCCAGCGCTGTCCGTTCTGCCTTTATCACTTCCAGTTTCGTCGCCCCAATCATCACAATATTGCTATCAATGTTAGGGTTAAAATAATTTCCTGTAACTTTCACGGTGCCCCCAACTTTATCCACAATCAAAAAATCAGCTGGCAACTGTGGTTGCTGTAGGCTAAAATAAGTGTTTAAACCGGCTTGATTGTACAGTTCAAGGGAAACCGAATTCTGATAAGTATAAAGTTCAGAGGGAACTTTAAAGAAAACGCTGCCCTGAGTAGTTTTTGAAGGCTTCAAACGTATCTTGCCATTAATCACGATAGTGACTGAGGCCAAATCAGCGTCATTGGCATTGGTAACTTTAACCTCTACCTCATCTCCCCAGGTATAACTCTGTTGTGGCAGTGAAATACCCAGACCAAAAGTATTCTTCCCCTCAAAAGCTACCACTTCACTGTATCGAAGCTGATGATCCTTATCAATGAAATATGCCCTGGCAAAATACCTTTTACCTCTCGTAAAACCAGCAACCACATCATAAGAAAAGTTCGTAAGTGGAGTAGGGCTAAAATAGCTAAAAGCAGCACCCTTAACGAGGTTTTCGTTCTCGCTCCAAACCACGCCTGATTCCAGTATATCTTCGATATTAACATTGGTAATGGAGGTACTAAAGCGGAAGCCGCTGCTAATGTCTTGTACAGAAACAATGATGGCCGGATCTGGAAGAGGATTTTTTTTGCAACCGAACAAAAGTAATAAAACAGGTAGAATTACTGCGAAAGCATGATGAGGAGTGCGTATAAAAGACATGATTTAGATTTAAATGGCTCAAAAATATCGATTATATTATCAATTGCAAATAATTCTTCTGCAATACATAGCTCCTTAATAATTTCATAGGAATACCTTGCTAGCGCACGCGTGCCGCGTGTGCAAATTCCCCTTATCTAAAGCAAGTTTAGTGCCCCAGCCTAAAAACAACAACCCCAATATCCTTTCTTTAAATCCATACCCTACGCATTTATCGCCGTAGGTGCCATACCAAACTTCTTTTTAAAAGCATGTGAGAAGTGCGACAGGCTTTCAAAACCAAGCTCGAGATAAATGGCTGATGGTTTTTGATGTTTGCTTTCGATGAGGTGTTTGGCTTCCCTTAGCCGTTTATCCTGCAGCCAATGGCGGGGCGGCGCACCGAATGTTTTCAGGAAATCGCGTTTAAAACCGGCCAGGCTGCGACCGGTAAGCTGCGCGAATTTTTCGATAGGTACATTAAAATGAAAATTGCTCAGCATAAACTTTTCCAGGTCTATTTTATGCGGTTCTGAAAAGTCGAACAAAAAGTTCCGCAGTGCCGGTAGGGCAAGCAATAGTAGTTTAATGCCTTCTTTCACTTTCAAAATACCCATTTCATTGGTCATGGTGGCACCCGAGCTTCGGGCATAGGGAACAATAGACTGGAAATATCCTTCCAGGAATTCGTTTGATGGAATCAGGATATTTGGCGGACCAATGTATTTATGGTCTGCCGTTAACTTTTCTTCCAATACGATTTTGCGCAAAAGTTCTTCCTGCAGGGATATGACGATGGTTTCATAGTTTCCTCCCGGCAGTGGTGTTTTGGTGAGCGTACCCAGCTGGTTTTTGCCAATCAACAACAGTTCTCCTCCGCTCATCGAAATACTTTGCCCGGCGGTTTCTAAGGTGAACTGCCCCGACACCTGCAGTACCAGGGTATGGTGGTTCCAGAAACACACTTTCTCTTTCCGCTGGGCAGAGAGGTAAGAATAAAAGATCAGGCCTGGGAGGATTTCTTTTGGATTGGTCATTTAACGCTGTAAATAAGTACCGCCACGTATGGCACCTACTGCAAAAGTAGTATTTAAAGTATTCATTTCTTGCGGTGTAAATACAATATCAAGCGCTTTAATATTTTCGGGCAGGCGCGATCTGCGGCTCATGCTTACTAGAGGCATCATATGGTCGCCCTGCTCCTTTACCCAGGCAATAGCAAGCTGTGTAGGTGTACAGCCTTTGTTGTGCGCTAATTGTTTCAATACTTCTACTTTTTCGAGGTTATGAACCAGGTTTTCGCCCTGAAAACGGGAGAAATGGTTATGGTAATCATTTTCTGCAAGTGGCGCTTTCATGTCGCCGGTTAATAAACCTTCAGCGGTATTGGCGAAGGCCACTACGGCAATGCCCAATTCTTTTGCTGCAGGCAACAGTTCGTTTTCGATCTGACGGTCGGCCAGCGAATAGCCGATTTCAAGCGCACTGATGGCGTGAGTTTCATTTGCCTGATGAAGCTGCTCAGCTGTAATTTCAGACACGCCAATGTGACGCACTTTACCTTCTTTAATCAGGTCGGCAACCGTTCCGATGATGTCTGCTACCGGCACGCTGCCATCCATTCGGCAAGGCTGGTAGAGGTCGATGGTTTCGATCCCCAAACGCGTTAGCGAATAATTGATAAAATTTTTGATCGCCATGGGGCGCAGGTCTAATCCCAGCCACTGGCCGTTATGAAAGATGGCACCGAATTTTACGCTGATAAAAGCATCGTCGCGCCGGCCTTTAATCGCTTTGCCAATTAACATTTCGTTATGACCGGCGCCGTAAAAATCGCCTGTGTTTAAAAAGTTAATGCCATTATCTAATGCTTCCTGAATGGTGGCAATACTTTCTGTTTCGCTGGGTGTAGCACCACCCCATACAGAAGACATACGCATACAGCCCAAACCAAGTTTAGATACGAATGGGCCATTTTGACCCAATTGAATTTTTGTGATGTTGTTCATGAAACAAAGATCAACATTCGGAACACCCAAGGCTTTCTTCTACGGCTCAAATATTTTGTCTGTACGGCTCAGCTCTAGCAAATTAGTCATGTAGGGCCAGGGCATCCTTAGTTAGTGAAACGATCAACTCAAATTATTCAGTTTGCCATTTTCAACTGGGTTTGTGGCGTTAAAAACGGCCTGTTTAGCGAGGCTAAATACGCGTCATTGCGAAGGTTTTTCAGCCGACCGCCTGTCAAGATCGCTTATTCAATTGCAAAGAATCATTTGGTGTCTTCGAACTGCGGCCCGCAGCAATAGTGATAGTTGAAAGGAGATTTATTTTCAGAAGCATAGCCCAGGCCCCATAAAATATCCCTGTTCAATATTCTGCCATTGCTGCTAACCAGAATAATTAAGAAACATATAGGTTGTGTTCCTGAATTTTTGCCGTCAAAACCTTATCTTCGGCATGTTTTTGATAGGACAATACTAGCCCTATAGATAAGCAAATGATTATTCCACATTAGCAACATAAGCCCATGTCTGAAATAAATTATCCTGTACCATATAACGAAGCTGAAAGGCTTTTAAGGTTATCCGATCTCGATATTGATTATGGAAGCCTGTCTGAAAGTTTTAAAGACCTTACCCATCTGGCCGCGAAAGTAGCCGGTACAGAAATCTCATTGGTTAACCTCATCGACGCCTATACCCAGTGGACGGTAGGCAGACATGGCCTTGATTTACAGCAGATGACCCGGGAAGAGTCTGTGTGCCAATACACGATTACACAAAACGATCAGTTCGAGGTAGTGGATCTTTCGGCAGATGACCGCTTTAACAAAAATTTCTATGTCGGTGCTCCGCTGTCCCTTCGTTATTATTTTGGCGTACCATTAAAGGATAACGACGGATTAAACATCGGTGCCCTTTGTGTGCTGGATACCGGATTGAAAACATTAGGCCCGGAGAAAATCGAGCTATTGAAGATCATTGCTGCAGAGATCATGAACAGGATAAAAACCTATCAGACCATGGAGTTGCTGCATAACAATTTAAAAGATGTTAAGGAATCGACCAAAAAAGTTGCTCATGATATTCGCGGACCAATTGCAGGGATAATAGGTCTGTCAGAAATTATTACTGAGCAAGGGAAAAGCGCCAATTTGGATCAGGTAATTGAGTTTATCAAACTCATTCATAGCGGAAGTAAATCACTTTTAGATCTTGCCGACGAAATACTTTCTGGTAATGATGAAGTGAAAGGTCCAGGTGTTAATGAATTTGACCTCAGCAGTTTCCGCGCCAAGCTTCAGGAGCTTTACGAACCGCAGGCAACCTGTAAAAAGATCAATCTGAATATCAATATTAACCCAGACAAAAAAAATATTGTTTTTTCGAAAAACAAGCTGCTGCAGATTAATGGGAACCTGATTTCCAATGCGGTAAAATTTACCCCGAGCGGGGGTACGATAAACGTAGACCTTGATGTAGTGGTGAAACCGGGAGCAAATATTTTACGGATCGTGGTTGCCGACAACGGCGTCGGAATCACGGAAGACGAAATTGAACAAATCTTAACAGGAGGTATTGGCACAAAACAAGGCACCGGAGGTGAAACAGGTTACGGATTTGGCTTATCGCTGGTAAAACACCTCATCGATAAACTAAATGGTGAAATGTTCATTACCTCTGAAATAGGACAGGGAACAGTCTTTCGCATTGAACTTCCTCAACGCCATTCGTAATTTTCTGTCTGATAAAAATCTAGTTTTTGCTATCATGAAGCCCAAATTTTATTTATTGCTATTATCAGCCCTGGTATTCTCCAAATTCTCGCAAGCGCAGGAAGGCAGTGCAGACGAGCTGTTTACCCAGGCAAGAACTGCAGCTTTCGATTCAAAAGACTATCCTAAGGCCATTGCCCTCAGTAAAAAGGCTTTGGCTAAAAGTCCGGACTATGCAGATATCAGGATCTTTTTAGGCAGGGTTTATACCTGGAGCAAGCAACCTGATAGTGCCAGGCAAGCTTTCGCCATGGTTTTAGCGAAACAGCCGGATAACAAAGATGCACATCTGGCTAATTCTACCCTCGAATTTTGGGAAGACAATAATGAAAAGGCCCTGCTCGAGGTAAATAAAGGCCTTACTTTCCATCCTACAGACGATGACCTCCTGCTGTTGAAAGCTAAAATACTCAACAGCTTAAAAAAATGGACCGAAGCAAACGCAGTTATTGAAGGGGTGCTAAAACGATCGCCCAACCTCACCGAAGCGCGTACACTTGCCGCAAGAGTAAGGGAAAATTCTTCCAAAAACAAGATAGGACTCAATTACGACTTTGTATACTTCGACAAACAATTCGATGATCCATGGCACATTGTGAGTATAGACTATAGCAGGCAAACCAAATTGGGCTCGGTTACCGGAAGGGTAAACTATGCGAACCGTTTTAACCGCAACGGCCTTCAGTTCGAGGTAGACGCATATCCGCGTATATCAAACACCTTCCAGGCCTATATCAGTGGCGGGTATTCTAACGACGTAGGCGTGTTCCCTCACTACCGTGCAGGCTTTTCATTGTATGCAAACCTACCGGCAAGTTTCGAAGCAGAAGCTGGATTTCGCTATTTAACCTTTGGCGAATCAACCTGGAGCTATACCGCATCAGTAGGGAAATACTACAAAAGCTTTTGGTTTAATTTACGGACTTTTTTAACCCCGTCCAACGATCAGGTTTCTCAATCTTTCGCCTTAACCACCCGGTACTATTTTGGTGGTGCCGATGATTATTTTAGCCTTCGCCTGGGCACTGGTTTATCGCCAGATGATCCCCAGAATAATGTTTTAATTGGAAACACGGCTTACAAGCTGCGATCAAATAACATCACGCTCGGTTACCGGAAAGCGTTTAAATCGCTTAATATCCTCATCGTTAACCTCGGGTTAGAGAACCAGGAATACAGGCCCGACACCAAAGGCAATCAACTTGATCTTGGGATTGGCTACATCAGACGTTTCTAATGAAAAGGAAGGTAAAAAAACTATGGATTGTACTGGCTGCTGCTGCAGGCATTCCATTAACGATGTGGCTCTGCTGGTATTTAAGCCCAAAAACCAAAATGGTTGCTGCCATAATCGATAAAACAGTTCTTACACCCGCAGGCCAGGAACACATCTCCTTCTTATGGATATTAAATCATGAGAAACTAACAAAAACAGCAAGTAAGTTTTATAAAATTGACCACGATTATTTTGGTTTTTTCCCCTTGGAGGGAGAAAAATTTCGCCTGAAGGGATTGGAGCGTTTTAACAATGATCAGCTACAGCAATTAAGTGATGATATTAACCTGGTTTATTTTACTGATACCTACGGCATTTATCGAAACGAATGGTATACCCAAAAGAATAACAACGAACGCTCCGGAATGGTTTATGGTGGGATGAGTAGCCAGGATATTGAGTTATTAAAGCAGATGAAGCAGAAAAAGAAGCTCATTATCACAGAATTTAATAGCATAGGAAGCCCTACAAGCCGAGAAACCAGAAAGCAGTTTGAGGATATGTTCGCGATGCACTGGACCGGCTGGACAGGCCGCTTTTTTGAAAGCCTTGATACGACAAGAAATAAGGAACTGCCGCGATGGCTCATTAATAATTATAAACGGGCAAATAACAACAACTGGCCGTTTAAAAAGTCGGGCATTGCTTTGGTTAGCGATCAGGACAGGGTTATCATTCTGGAGGATGGCCGCGACTTAAAAGACCCGATGCCACATATTATCAGTGGCGAATACGGACAAAAAGTACTGGGTTTGCCTGAAGAGATTAAATATGCATTCTGGTTTGACGTTATTCAGCCGAACAGGGCGATTAATACACAGGTTGCCAGCTTTAGGATGGATGTTAACCAAAAGGGGGAGGCGCTTTTGAAGGCAAATGGGCTAAGTGCTGTTTTCCCTGCCGTGTTGATGCACAAAGAAACCGATTATCGCTTCTATTACTTCTCCGGAGATTTCTGCGACAACCCGGTAAGCCTGTCTTCCTCTTATTTCAAAGGGATTGGTGCATTCAAATGGTTATTCTACGATACCAGTAACCCGATGGAACGATCTAGCTTCTTTTGGAATTTCTATCGCCCGATGATGACCACCATCCTTGATCAGGAACGCGAGTACAATAAAAAATAGCTATTTCTTCGCCGGCCGATATTTTAAAATTACCGATGGCGGCAGCACCCTGGCCTTTGAACCCAAACCTGCATTTTTCCGCTTAAAACTTTCGAAGGCATTTTTTATGCGTTCGTAACTCACCTCATCTTTTACTAACTCCTCTTGCATATTGTCGCCTATTTGATAAAGCGATGTGCCGTTGAGGTGATAGGAGCCCTGGATAAAATCGACCATCTCGGTTTTGGTCTGTATCAGCGGGTAACTGTGCACATTTCTGAATGAGCGTGCAGTATCAAGTCCCGATCCGAGCCAGCTTACAGCACCGGGTAAGTCTATACCATAGCCCGACTGAAGATAGGCGAGCAAACTAGGCGTTACATCAAAATGTGTAGATATGGATGCGAATTGCGCACTACGCTTTAACAGCGGCGAATAAATAATTAAAGGTACATGATAGCGGTCTATCTTATTACTCATCGGGATTTCAGGCATCCGGTGATCGCCGGTAATTAAAAAAATGGTGTTGGCGTAGTCTTCTCTTTTCTTATAATTGTTAAAAAAGCTCTTCAAAGCATCGTCGGCATATAAAATAGTGCCATACTGATTTTTGTAATTGCGATAATTATCTTTCTTAGCTTCGTCGAACCCCAGGTCCGTCATCCGCTTTTCAAACCTGGAATTGTATTTTTCCTGTTCATTAATCAGGAAAGGATTGTGCGTGGTGACCGTTAAAATTACGTTCAGCTCTGCAGGTTTGGTGGCTTTTGAAGGCCTGCTTGCCAGATAATACCGATATAGCTCCTGATCTCCATATCCCCATGAAAATCCATTTTCTTCCGGCAGCTTAGGGTAACCTGCCGAAAAGGACTTGAGGTCTCTGATTTCATCGACACTGTTCTTTTGAAGAAATAGGCTCATGTTATCGAAGCTTGCGTCTCCTCCATAATAGAATGATGTTTTATAGCCATTAAATTTCAACAAACTGAACAAAGAAAGATGATCTGGCATTTGCTGCCCCTGCTCAAGAAAACCGTTTTTACCGAAAGGCAAAGATCCCATTAAAGACGGGAGTACTGCAAACGTACGCCCACCAGCACTTAAAAAGTTTTTCCAGTAAAGGCCTTTATTAGCTAATGAATCGATAAAAGGAGTGAAATTTCCCAGATAGGCACCTTCATTGGTAAACGCCCGGCCCAAGCCTTCAACGATTATGATCACAAGATTTGGTTTACCGGTGGCTTTATTGAAAAATGGTGTCAGAACATCACGATCGTTCGCTTTCCTATAAAATGGGTATTCCGAGCCACCCAGGTAGCTGAAAGTTGGGGGCGCAATACTACCGTCGCCATAATCTCCAATGTAGGCATCAGCATAAATATCCACATCCTCATCCCCGGGATAAAAGTGAGTATAAGAACTGCTAAAAAAGTAATCGGCCTTATTCAGCGCGAGGTTATTGACAAAAAGATTTTCAAAGTTTTTTTTGAAAAGATGCGCTTCGCCACTGGTCATTAGATAAAAAACAGACAGTATAGGTAAAGACCAGGCCAGCCATAACGGAACCTTGATACGGTTTGGCAATCGCTTAAGTGTAACGACCAGGAGTGCAATTACGAATAAAAAACTTAAAATTAAAGGTATGCTTACGGTACCGGATGCGCCAACAGTTTGCTTGATATCCGCAAAAGAGTAACCATAAAAATCTGCTCCCAAAGGCACCAGGGCGGTAGCAAAATACTGGCAGAGCACCAGCTGAATGAAGATGGTAATGGCAACAAATACTTTAAAACTAACTTTAGCCAGTTTAGGATGTACAAAAAACAGCGGAACAAATAGAATAAATTCAAAAATCAGCCATTTTAGCCAAAAGCTCAGGTCTGCCAGCCATGACCACAGCATAAAACTAAATAGCTTAGCCGGGAATTGATGAATTAATCCATTAACCACAACTTCTACAACTCTGATTACAATTAAAGCAATAAGCCAAACAAGGGCGATTTGCAGAAAAACTATGCTTGCTGATTTAAAACGGCTGATCATTATTAAACTTTTTCTTTTGTAAATCCTTTCCTGGTCATTTCTCCCCATGAATTCTTTTTCCTCAACAGATCGATATTGCCTTTGATAGCCGACCATACCACAAACGGATGGAAGATTAATGGCTCCAGAAATGCAGTAAGAATTAAAAGCAGAAGATTTCTGTTCGTTTTGTATTGGTTATAAGTGAGCACCTCCGTCAATATTGCAAAAACTGAGTATAAAAATCCGAAGCTGAATATAAAAAGCAATAAGCCCAGAAAGAAAGACCACTGGATCAATCCCAAGCTGGCAAAAACAATAAAGGCAATAAATCCTAAAAATTCTACAAGAGGGGCTAAAAATTCAAAGAAAAACCAATATGGATAGCTAATCATACCTAAAAGCCCGAATTTGGGATTAAAGAACATCACTTTATGCATCTGCAGGGTCTCAATTGTGCCCCGGGTCCAGCGATTTCGCTGTCTGCCCAGTATTTTAAAGGTCGATGGTGCCTCTGTCCAGCAAAGCGGATCAGGGATAAAGCTCACTTTGTGCGCAATCCCCTTTTCTTCCATGTATCGTCTCATTCTTACGACCAACTCCATATCCTCACCTACTGTTTTGTGATTATATCCACCGCACTTGACCACGATCTCTTTATCGAATGCGCCGAAAGCACCCGATATGAGCAGCAAGCCATTTAAGCGGCTCCAGGCCATCCGACCCAGCAAAAAGGCCCGAATATATTCCAGCGTTTGAACACGTGGCAGGAACTGGCTGGGAAGCTTAACTTTGAGCAAACGCCCGTTTTCCACAATGCAGCTATTGGCAATACGAATCACTCCCCCCGTAGCAATCACCCGCTTTTTCGTGCTTTCCAAAAATGGCTTGGCCAGTTTCAGAATAGCGTCCTGCTCTAAAATACAATCAACATCGATGCAAACAATATAATCGTTGCTTGAAACATTTATACCAACATTTAAGGCATCTGCCTTCCCGCCATTCTGCTTATCAACAACGATTAACTTTCTGTAAACTACTTTTCTGCTTCTGTAAACGCCTCTTACTTCCTTGGTTTCAATCTGGCCGTTAACAAAAAAGTCGGCCTTATAAAGATCATAAACTTCAATCAGCTTTGATAACGAATCATCTTTACTTCCATCGTTAATAATAATTACTTCCAGGTTGGTATAATTAATAGACAACAAAGACCGCACATTCTCGATAATGTTTGCCCCCTCATTATACGCTGGTGCTAATATACTGATACTTGGCGCCTGCCTGGAACCTGCCAGTACACCATAATCTGTAAAACTATTTTTACGCAAATAGTTACGGATCTCTCCGATCGAAAATGCCGCAATAAATATGTAGCAGGACAGCAGTACCAACGAATAGGTTAATAACCCATAAGTAAAAAAATCTATTAAAAACGATTGCCAGCTCACCATTTAATCTCGCTTTTTAGTTGAGGAATCATGTCGTTTAAGGGGTAAGTTTTCGATCTGGGATCGTTAAGCAGACACTCCAGGCCATTAGCATTGCCGTTAACAAGCGCGCGTGCAACCGCAAATTTCATTTCGTGCTGCTCGGCTTCCAGGTAACCCAGCAGCGTTGAAACATTTTGTACATCTCCAATCACTGCGATCGCATTCATGATAGCGATCTGATTTTTGTAGGTTTCTGCCTCGAACCTGCTCAGCAGCTCTTCTGATGTACTTTCTGTATATATTTCGGTTAATGTTGAGATCGCCTGTTTCCGCACACTGGCATCACCATGATCGAGGCAACTTACAATGTGCTCATAAAGCTCATACCGATGATAATTCCGGACCAATTTAAGGGCAAAAATAACAACACTCGGGTTGTTGGAGTTTAACCATTTGTCAATCCCCGTTAACTCGGCCAGTGGCACTGCAGACAATTCTTTTAAAAGCCTGATCTGCTGCCACTCTGTGATCTGGTAGGAGATGATATCAAGAAAACGAAGCCCTTCGAACCCAAAAAGATTCAGTACGGCAATCTGTGCCTCAATCCGAACCAGGTCATTTTTATTATTGGTATAACGGTATATCCTGGTAAGATGCTCTTTAAGGCCCATTGTTCCAATCTGCTGAATGGCATAAGCCTGCACATGCCATTTTCGGCTTTCCAGTAACCGGAGTGCCTTTTTATCTAAGCCAAGCTGAATGTATAAATGACGCAGGTTTTCACCATACCGGCCAGACATATTACGTTTTGCTGCAATAATTTTTTTCACAAATTGCTTACAGAATCTCTTGTTCTTTAAGTTGGCTTTTAACCGTGAAGTTACAGGAATTAAAGCCAGTTGCCCGGCCTTCTCCTCATGAAAAAATATAGCTTTACGAAGTAACAGATCTATCATCCTGTCCCACTTAACATATTCCCTTCTCCAGATTTTCCTGACAAATAAATAAAAAGAAAGAAATGTGATCAGGCAGATCGCCAGCGCGAAGAAAAACGACAGCAGTACTTCAAAAAAAATCATCTCTGATTAACTACTGCAAACCGCTTTATTCGCACAGAAAGTTCGTTAGGGCTAAAGGGCTTCGTTAAGTAATCGTCCGCACCTAAACGAAAAGCTTCAAGTACGATATCCTCCTGTCCCATTCCAGAAAGGATGATAATAGGTGTTTGGCTATTTTCTTTTACCGCAGCCACGATTTCCAGGCCCGAAAGGTAAGGCATCATCACATCTGAAATAATCAGGTCAGGTTGGTATTCATCTATTTTCCGCAACGCATCTCGCCCGTCACGCGCCAGGATCACCTCATGGCCGTCTTTTTTTAAACGGAATTCGACTGTTCTGAGCATTAACTCATCGTCTTCAGCAATTAATACCCTCATATTTAAAGTTATTGGATGTCTCTCGCAAAGTTAATACATTTCAATCGATAATTAAACAATGCGAATGCGATCAGTAATCGTTATCAAAGAAATACACCATACTCAAACACCGGATAAATAATGCCGAATTGAGCACTTAAAAGCAGAAAATGTACGCAAACCACTTTCTATGCAGTGGTAGAAAAGGCTATAATTCTAGAAAATAGACCCCGGGAGTCCTCGGCTCACAACTGTAAGTTTTAAACTACAACTAAAAAGCATAAAGGTAGATGGCTAGCGGATGAAAAAAAGCTGTCTTCTACCTGTTTTTATGAATCATTTTAAATATAATAGTTTGGGATTTGGCATTTCATCGGCTAAGGATTCTCCTCTGTATTCAGCATGAAAGATGGTATGTGTTTCCTTTTTTTGACTCGAAGTTTGTATGGCCTAACTCAAATACCGACCAGTTTAGATTCAAAAATCACCAGAATAATCTTTATACTTTGTTTCAAGATGTTTAGGTTGATCAATAAAAGCCTAATAGATTAAAAGCCCACTCCAACCTGGATCCCCGCTCCAAGAGAAGCTGGCTGAGCGTTTCCAAACCTCACCGGAATTGGAACTGCTGCATAGAAACTGACACTTTTGCCTTTCAAAAGTACCTGATTTAAAACAGGTGTAAAACCAAACCTGCCACTGGTTTCAAATGCCGCCCTGCCGATAAAGGTGAAGCCATGTTTGAAACGGAACATAGCGCCAGGATGAAAAAGAACAGCATTTACCTTCGAAATGCCATGCTCCGTCCTGATTGAAGGTACCAGCTCAAAGCTGACCCCAAAACGGTCATTTTTCAGGATGTTGATCCCGAAAGGAAAACCTAGGGTATATACACTTGAGAAATTATCGGTAAAACCGTTCTTGTTCCAACTGCCTATAGGGTTTAGTATCGCAAAATAGCCTGTTACTTTTGGGTAAGATGGAGGCTGTTGGGCACTTGCGGAAAATATTCCTGCTGCCATGAAGCAAATCGTTAGTATAAGGGTTCTGATAATTGAAAAGGGGTTTCTTGTTAACATTTTAAATGATTTATATAAATTTGATGAGTAAACCGATAATTGCGGCAGCGCCAATAATGTACGGTTCCTGAAGTTTTTTGATGTAAATAAGGGCGAGTACTGCTGCCATTGCAATCAGCGCCGTTGGTATATCTTTTATCGAACGTAATCCGATAACAATTACAGATCCCACTAGCGCACCTATAACTGCTGCGGTAATCCCATCAACAAATGCTTTGATGCTGGTATTCCTGGCAATCTTCTTAAACGATGGGGCAAGGGCGACCGTAAAAATATAACAGGGAAGAAAAGTTGCAAGGGCAGCCACGCATGCGCCTGGAAAACCTGCTACCAGGTAGCCGATAAAGCCGACTGTAATAACTACCGGTCCGGGGGTAATCATGGCCACCGCCACTGAATCCACAAACTGGTGTTCGGTTAGCCAACCGAATTCCTTAACCACTCCGCCATGCAGGAAAGGCACAATAGCGAGTCCGCTGCCGAAAACAAAAGCACCCGCTTTGGCAAAAAACCAACCGATTTCCTGCAGTGTTTTGCTGTCATAGTTCCAGAAGCCTGTACTGATCAGAATGCCGGCAGGGAGCGTTGTCGGTTTTTTGATCCATTGCGGCGGGGCTTTGATCAGCATATACAGTATGCCACAACCGAGAAAAAGCAATACCTCTTCCCTTTCGGTAATTACCGTAATTATGATCCCAATGACATAAAAAAGCCATAACAGCCATTTGGTTTTCATGGCCGTAAGCTCAAACTTGCTAATGGATTTTATGGTCAGTTTATAGGCGCTCATGGCTATAATACCGATTACCGCAGCACCAACCCCGTAAAAAACGGCCTGCATCCAGGTTAAGCCTCCGTATAACTGGTAAGCCATACCCAATAACACCACCATAATAAAAGAAGGGAGTACAAAGGCCAGCCCGGTAAGGGTAGCTCCTAACAATCCATAATGCACAAAACCAATGTAGATACCCAGTTGTGCCGCCAAAGGCCCAGGGGCCAGTTGGGCAAGCGCAAGCCCCTCTTTATACTCTTCTTCACTCAGCCATTTTTTTTCCTCTACCAGGTCCCGTTGCATATAACCAACCAATGCCACCGGTCCCCCAAATCCCCAGGCGCCGAGTTTGAGAAAATATTTTGTAATCTCTGCCAGACTGTAAGCTGGTCTTTCCTTTATTATGGGGTGCTTTTCCATGTATGTTTTTCTGATTGTACCTATTTCGCCCAGCTGCACAGGGCATAGCGCACCATTCCCTGTACAGGCATTTCATAATCATGATTAAAATTGTAAGATAACCCTGCATTTACGGGCAAGGGAATAGCGCTCGCTTTTCAATTAGTAAGACCATCGCTGTTCACAGTAATGCTCCATCCTGAATCAGCTGTCTGCGGGATATATTATGATTTTCCATGGTTGTATATGTACTTGACAGTACAATATTAGACAACGAGAAACCCCAAAAATTGTACGGATTTGACTATTTTGTATCCTTTTTACCTTTGAGCAGGTTTTTTCGGAACGCGGATGGATTTTCCCCAGTCTGCTTCTTGAAAATCCTGTTAAAGTGGCTCTGATCGGAAAATCCGGTCAGGTAGGCAATTTCGGTAAGCGTATAAGAAGGCGTCTGCATTAAGGCAACTGCTTTTTCGATGCGCATTTTACGGATGTAGTCGCCAAAAGAAAGGTTGTCAAAATACCGGGAAAATTCCCTGGAGAGATAGGCCGGATTGATTTCCAATTCATCTGACACCTGCTGCAGGCTCATGCTCATATTGGTATCCATCTGGTCCTGGATCATCTCTTTGAGTGCTCTGGTCCATTCGGGTGCTTTTTTGGAACTGGATTTCAGGTAACGGTTGTATACATCAAGTAAAAGATGCTCTACCGGCGATTGGGTATGCTTTTGATCATGCAGGTGTTTTGCCCAGGTGTAAAGGCCATCGTATACCTTTATCCCAAGTTCGAGCAGCTCCTGATCATCGGTGATGTTACTGGAAAGACCGAGAAAAATAGCAGAAAGACCGGCCGCCTGCGGCGCAAAATCAAGCCTGTCGGTATCTGCTCCACGAATAATTGCGGCCATACGGTCGAGGGCTACATCTTTTAACCCGTGCTTTTTCAAAAAATAATCAAAGGTACATTGGTCATCATAGTGGCTGTATTCTACACCCGGCAGATCAAAGGGAATAGCTCCAAGCTCACTTGCGGTAATGATTACTTTTTCAAACGGCACATAGATAATCTCTGCCTCAGGGTCTATAAACCTTCTGATCAGCCATGGGCAGGCAATACGGTCAATTTTCGGTCTTTCTCTTGTAATCCACTTCATGTTTGGACAGATATGGGTATGCTTGCAAAGTTAATTGCTAATAACCAGAATACCTGTTCATTATCTATGAATGCTAACAATTATTTGCCTGAAGTTTATAATCACCTGATCTTCAAATAACCTTTTTTTTTTAAAAGTTTTCTTTTTACTTGAAGACTAATGCATGATGGCACTAAAAAAGGCCTTGAAGCTATTTCGCCGGGACCTTGCAGGGCAAAAGGCACCTATTACACCATAAATCTGCTTTAGCCCCTTTCTAAGCAGTTAGTTTGACCTGTTTTCCTGTTTTTACGGCCTGGTAGATGGCATCAATAATTTTAAGATCTTTCAAACCTTCTTCACCGTTTACAGGCACTACCGGCTTATTATCTTCAAAAATAATAGTTGCCATTTCATCCATCTGTACAGTTTGATGCGTAGTTATGGGCTGCGTGAGTTCACCCTGATGTGTTCTACCTTTAATTGGACCATAACCCGTAGAAGGTTGCATTTCTGCAAATCCTTTGTCGCCGCTCATAAAAAATCTATCCAGGTGATTGATGTTATAACTAGACAAGCAGGAGGCTACGGCACCACTCGGGAAACCCAATTGAAATTGTATGGTTTCATCTACACCTTCTTTAAACTTTACAGGGTCGGTCTTGGTTTCCTGAGCAGTTACCCAGATCGGTTCTTCGCCTATCATATACCTGGCTCCGTTAATTGCATAGATTCCAATATCCATCATAGATCCCCCGCCTGCGAGCGCTTTGTTTAATCGCCATTGTGCGGGATCGCCTGCTTTAAAACCACATTGTCCCTGGAAAAACCTGATTTTGCCGAATTCGCCAGCATTTCTCATTCGGATTACCTCGAGTGTGCGGGGTTCAAAATGCAGCCTGTAGCCAACCAATAACTTCACATTTGCTTTTTTACAAGCATCAAGCATTTCTTGTCCTTCTTTGGCATTCAATGCCATCGGTTTCTCGCATATGGCATGTTTCCCTGCTTTTGCTACCCGGATAACCTGACTATGGTGCAGTGCATTTGGCGTAATCACATAAATCGCATCTATATCCGGATTATTTTTTACCTGATCGAAGTTGTCGTAGTTATAACAATTCTTTTCCGGGATGTTGTACTTCGTTTGCCATTCTTTAATTTTTGACGGTGTACCGCTAATTACACCTACAAGTTTCGCCTTGGTACAGGCCTTCATCGCCTCTGCTACACGGGTACCATATCCGCCTAAACCCATGATGGCTACCCGGAGTACCCTACCCTGGTAAGGCTGTTCGATCTGGTCAAAAGCGTTTGCAAATGCCGATATCGATCCCAATTGCAGCATCAATGCTGATGCACCCATTTTTTGTAGAAAATCTCTTCTGGTATTCATATTTATCCTGTGGCTAGGTACCTATACAGCAAAAATTTAAGCAATATATGCAATTACCCATTTTTACCGCTTAATTAACTGATTTACTTCATGATACCTAACACCTGTCAGTTACATTTAGTTTTCACGATATGCTAATTAGTAAGTTCAATAAGGATACCAGCGATTGTCCAGATGCTGCATGCAAGCCCAAGCAACAAGCAGTACAACACAATGTCGACTTCCTTTCTCAACTTGACCCCAAAAACGGCAACAAGCATGAGCGGGCAAGTTGCCATAAAAATGAAAACAATTGCTGCCAGGGTGTCAAAGATATCCGGGCTATAATCCATGAGTAATATGGTCACACCAAGGTATGTTAGCCATACAAAAATTGGCGAGACCAGGCATAATAGCCATTTCCAATGCAATTTGAGCGCAAGCTGGTGAGGAAAGGTCTTGCGATAGTTTCTGCGTAACACGAAGATAATGCCAACCATGCACAGTGCCAGCATTCCAATCTTGATGTAGGTATTCCTAATGCTGTCTGCCCGGGTGTTGATACTGGTCGAGGAAACCAACTTACCATCGCGTAATTGCTCAACCCGGGTTCGTTCTCCCTTTACAATGGTTTGTTTAATTACCGTATTACTTATACTATCCTTAATGGTCCAAATAGAGTCTTCAATACCCATTTTGTAGAAGCCTTCAATAATCAACTTGCCGTTTTTTGTCCTGGTGAATCTGCCATCCAGCCTTCCGCCCTTAAACCTTAAAGAATCTTGGCCCTGTGGGGTCTCAACGGCCAAAGCAGTAATTTCTCCCGGAGGCATCAGGCTTGTGCTATCTCCTATTCTTGCTAAGGTGTTCCCGTCAAGATCTGCGAGCGAACGGTTCTTATTGTAATCATCATCTATAACAGGCTTGCTGATATACTGATGGTTAACCTTGACAACGAGCAACGAATCCTTCCTGTAAAATTCAAATTCATCATAAAGCTTAACATCTGGTGTTACAGCAGACCGCAAAAGCACATATTGAGGATGATCAAAAGACTGGATATACTTCTGCATACTGGTGGCGCAGAAAGAGAAAATGGCAACAAGTGCAATAAACGCAGTGCCCAGGCGAGCCAATATCGAATTATTTATCACGAGCTGCGTTCTACCTTTGAGATGCAACCAGCCCCAAAACAGCACAGGTAAGGCAAACAAATCGGTAGGATCAACCGTCCGCTCGATGGGAAAGATGGTATTCATTAATTCAATCAGTCCGGAAGCATATTCACTTTTCCAGAAAACGAACAATATGCCACTGATAATAAAGACCCACGATTTAAATTTAGGGAAGACGGCCGACCAAAAAATCGGAAAAATAAATAGTCCACAGAAATCGGAAAGTTTACCGGTAAGCGCATTATGAAAAGTAGCTTTCAGCAGGAAGTCGTTGAGGATCAAGAGCACAAGGCAAAAGATAAAAAGCGGCGACAAGAGATTTTTTAAACGGTCATACATGCTTCCTGAGGTTGGTTACCTATTAATACGAAATTAGTTGTTTAGTAACCTTTGAACAGATCTGATCCATAAAATAAAAGAGGATCTGGCCTGTTACATCTTCCAAAATTGCAAGAAGGATATGAATCTTTAGGGAGATCAAATATGCAGAACGGTGCAGACCAGACAGGCATAGCGAAAGCGCCACAGTTGAAAAAATTTATTACCTTGTTGAACAGGCAACATTTAAATCAATCACTGCATAACAATGACCAGCAATAACAAAGCTGCACTTCAGACCATTAATAATAGGTTTAATCGCGCTTATCGCAGCATCGACAAACGGTTTCCTCTGGCAGATTATTAATTTAGTGCCTGATAAACCAGCACTTTATATTTGTCGCTGAGTTCACTATGTTTAAAGGGCCACTGCTGGAGGAATAAAAGGCCTGAAAGTTTTTCTTTTGGATCGGCCCAATACGACGTTGCGAAAAAACCTCCCCAGGAAATGCTTCCTTCAGATAAGCCTAATTTGCCACTTCCCTTAGCTGTTGTAAGCTGAAAACCAATTCCGAACTTATCATCACCCAATGAAATATCCCCGATCTGGTTCATGGTCATCAAATCAACGGTATGCCTTGCCAGCAGTTGCTTACCTTGATAATTCCCTTTATTGATAAACAATTGCAGGAAAGCAGCGTAATCAGTTATGGTAGATACCAAACCGGCCCCACCTGCGAAATAACCATTGTTATTTACCGGATAATTTATCGAACTACCCGGAAATGTACCATCAACCCATTTAACAGGCTTACGGGTCTTCGCATCTTCGGTATATGCAGTTACCAATCTGCCCCTTTTGGTATCAGGCAGATGAAAATAGGTATCGTTCATTCCCAGGGGTGCAAATATTCTTTCGGTAAAGAACCTGTCTAAGGTCATGCCGGAAGCCACCTCCACCAGCCTTCCCAGAACATCAATACTTAAACTATAGTTAAAACGTTCGCCAGGGTTATATTCAAGTGGCAAAGTGCCCAGTTTATTAACAGCATCAGCCAAAAGCTGCTGATGGTCCGAAAATCCGGCCTGTATGCCAGCTTTGGCATAAATGGCCTGCATTTTGGCCGAACCGATCTGTGCATAACCTAATCCGGAAGTGTGCGTAAGCAGATCCCTGATGGTAATTTCGCGTTTAGCGGGCAGGGTGGTATAACTGCTGTCCTTTTCGTTAAACTTATCGAGCACTTTGGGCCTGGCAAATGAGGGAATATATTTAGAGACCGGATCATCAAGCAGGAACTTTCCCTCCTCCCACAACATCATCACCGCTGTACTGGTAATGGCTTTGGTTTGGGATGCAATACGAAATATAGCATCTTTATGCATCGGCCTGCCTTTTTCTTTATCGTCCATACCAAATGCTTTAAAATAGGCTGGCTTCCCATCCTTCATTACCAGGCATACTGCCCCCACAATCCAGTTGCTATCGATGTAACTTTGAACCACACGGTCTATCCGGGCTAAACGCTCAGGATGAAAGGCACCGGAATGGACCGCCTGCTGTGCGTGCAGCGATAAACACATGGTGGTAATGGAGAGGAACAGGAGTATACGTTTCATAAGACCGATATTGTTAATATCAAATATAGCTAACTAATTAAAACTTGTACGAAGCCGTTAAGTAATAAGCCCTTGGTGGGTTGGAAATGGTAAAATAAGGTGTATTATTGGCCACCGCAGCATCAAACTGTGCCTTATTAAAGCTTCCTGCCCCACTTAACTGTGTTAACAGGTTTCCGGGCCTGGCCCAGCTCATTACCTGATAATTATTGAACAGGTTATTGATGTTTGCGCTTAAAGTTATTTTACGTGTGAGGTTGTACCCTGCGCCGATATCAAAATTGGAGAAGGAAGGCAGGTAAAAAACGTTAGGAGCATTGGCCTGTCTTTTGCCAAGATAAGACCAGGTGAGAAAAAGATAGAGTTTATCATTGTGATAAGTGGGTGTAATGCGTGATATAATCCTAGCATTGTTATCTGTTTCGTTACCGGAATAAGATATTTTAGTGTCGTCTGCCATTCCAGGACCATTGGCTACCCAATATTCTGCCTCCACAATTTTGGAGCGCTGAAAGGTTGCAACAGCCCTCAGGCTTAAGGTTTTGGTTAGGTTATAATCGCCTTCTATCTCTACCCCAAACGTGCGGTACTTGCTATACAGGGAGGGCGTGGTATAAAGTGTTGCGTCTGCGTTGGTAAAAATCGAACCGTTTGGCACTCCGCTCAACATGCTGTAAAAAGGGGTAATAAATAAGTCAAGATCTTTCCTCCGGGCTTTCAGGCCAAGTTCTACCTGTTCGGTGGTACGTACTTCAGGATTTAGCAAGGCCACTGTTTCCGGCCTGTTGGCCGCAAAATATACATCCATATCCGGCGATTTTTTACCTCTTGAGTAACGGGTGTATACCGCTGTATTGTCATCGAACTTATAATTGAGTGCACCTGAAAAAGAGAAAGTATTTAATCTTTTTTCAAATTCTACCGAGCTGATACGATCGAGCGTATTGTTATTGAAGAAGGTTTTCGGATCATTATCTGTTCCGCCCTGTAAACCGGTTTTAAAGTAAGTACGCTGGTTATGCGCCTCTACTTTGGCCGTTTCGTACCTTCCTCCCCAATCAAAGGTCAGTTTATTGGTCAGGCTCCAGGTTTGGCTGAAGAAAAAGGCGTATTGTGCCTGCGTTACGTTAAAATCAAG
The DNA here is from genome assembly GCF_058801365.1 of Pedobacter sp. GW822-FHT03F06. Taxonomy (NCBI): domain Bacteria; kingdom Pseudomonadati; phylum Bacteroidota; class Sphingobacteriia; order Sphingobacteriales; family Sphingobacteriaceae; genus Pedobacter; species Pedobacter sp. GW822-FHT03F06. Next base: position 40,689 of record NZ_JBXANE010000007.1, on the reverse strand, counting down.
AAAGCCGCCTGTGTCGCCGTTAGCCTGTGCAATACCTTCAGCATTAGTTACCTGATGAACCCCGGTAGTGCCACCCAGGGTGCTGCCCGTAAAGGTAAGGTTTACGAGTTTTGGCCGGTTTTCGATGGTACCCAAAGCAACTCCATTAATTCCGGAGAAGCGGTGGGCTTTCGATCTTCCATAGTACATCCCTGCGTTAAAGCTCATATTTTTAAGCTTTTTATTAACGGCAAACTGGTTGATAACCTCATTCACCTGGTTCTCATAACTGCCCAATACAGAAAAATAAAGGGAATGCGGGCTTACGCCCTGTCCTGGCAATACATCTTTAACGATCGTGTATGCCGGCAGACCGCCCGGTCCGGGTGCTGCATTGATGCTCATCAGCTCAGCTCCGGTTCTGGCATCCTTGAACGAATAGTTTCCAAATCCGAGTCCGGTCATCCCTGAAAGCAGAAAATAACTGCTAAAATCGGTACCACTCATAATTGAGCCATTTGTAGTATTGTAATTGATATCATTCCGGGAGTAGCGGAAAGCATTGCTGAGCGACCAGCCTTTGCCCAACTGCTGTTCCCACAAGGCTCCTATCGATTTATATTTGCTTTCTACCACATTAGCCGGATTTAAAGAGATATCGCCCCCTCCGATATACCGTGGGGAGGTAAAATCAAATTTAGGCATCAGGATCGTTGAAAATATATCGAATCCTTCACTTGGTTTTGGGTCTGAGAAACTGTTGGTAGGCAGTAACTGGGCATATCCGTTTTTATCATGAAGGTATTTACCGATTATTTTTAGGGAACCGGTTTTATATTTCTTTAAAAGGTTTGCCTTGATCTGTCCACCCTTATTAATGGGATAGCCCGGGTAGCGGCCAGTTTGATCATAGCGGTAAAAACCACCGATATTGTAGAACCAGTTATCTTTGATCGGACCGCCCAGATCCAGATCAACGCGTGCGAGCGGATTACCGCCATCACTTCCCTGAAAGCCATATTTGGTTCTGAGTTCGCCCTCAAAGGTATTGCCTCCGGTTTTAGAAACATAATTAAAGATTCCCCCGGGCGCATTAGCCGCTGTAACAGATGCCGTTCCGCCCCGTACGGCTTCCAAACGGGCCAGGGTTGCATCTGGCCTGAGGAAAAAATCGGGTCCATAACTGAAATAGGTAATATTGGTTACCGGGATTCCATCTTCCTGCATCGAAACATATTCATACCCAAAACTACCGTCTTGCGAACCTGCGGTGATGCCGCGTGAGGCAACACTGTTCCTGATCTCACCATTTGATGAATTTACAAATACGCCTGGTGCATTTTTTAAAAGGTCGGCAGCACTTGCCGGTACAGTACGTTCAATCTGTGCACTGTTTAAGGTGGTAATGGCTACGGAAGCATCAATACGTTTTCGCTTATCGAACATTCCGGTAACCACCACTTCATCCATGGTATTCACCGCTGTTGTCATCCTGATCACCGCTTTAGCGTTGGCTAACAAAGCTATTTCCCGGGTTACAAAACCCAAAAAAGAAACGGTTGCAGTTTCCTTTTGGGCACTGATATTGGCAAAAACAAATTCACCGTTCTGGTCGGTAGTCGTGCTTCGTCCGGTTATTTTCAGTTTAATACTTGCACCGGGAATAGCATTTCCCTGCTCGTCGGTAACTTTACCTGAAAAAGTGTTGGTTTGAGCCTTGCATATACCAGCAAACAGCAACATGGCCAAAAGCATAAAAAGCTTACCGTAGTTTAGATTGTTGTGTAATTTTCTTTTCATAACCGATAGTTTATATTATTGGTTCAGTAGTTTTTTTGCCATGTAGTAGAGTTCTGTATTTGCCCGCTCTGGAACAAAGCCATGAGGGTACCCGGCGTAATTGTGCAGCTCTGTAAATATTCCCGCATCAATAAGTCTTTGCGCATATAAAAGTGCACCATCCCTCAAAGGATCGACGCCACAGGTTAAAATATAGGTTGGCGGCAGGCCCTTTAAATTTTGGGTCAGCCCGGGCAGTGCATGTTCAGGAACATTTTTATACTGTTTTTCGCCAAGATAATATTTTAGGTAGCGGGGCATGTCGGCTCCCTTAACACCGGGAATATTCCATAACTCCACTACCGACACATGGGTTGTATCCATATCTGCAGGAGGAAAAACCAGCAGTTGGGCTTTTATTTTCGGGCCTTTTTCTGCCCTGGCCTTAAGTACGATGCTTCCTGCAATTGCTGCTCCGGCACTTCCGCCGCCCACACCAACTTTAGCGGTGTCTATCCCATAAGTTTTTGCATTGGAAATACCCCAGAGCAGGGTTGAATAACCATCGTTCACCCCAGCCGGAAATACATATTCGGGGGCAAGCCTGTAATCGACCGATATTACCACTACCTGGGAGCGGATACTCATCGTAGCGCAGGCCTGATGGTCACTGGTAAGATTTCCCGCTATAAAACCACCGCCATGAAACCAAACCAGTAATGGAACATTCCCGTTGGCGTACTTTGGCCGGTAAACCCGTATGGGCACCAGCGGATCGCCTTTTTCCAGCCCTGGTATATTCAGGTCGGAAATTTCTACACTATCTGCGTTTTTAAGCTTAGGCGTTGGACGTACCTTATCCGCTTTTCTTGCATTGGCAATAAAGGTACTATCAAGTTTTGAAACCGGCCCGAAGGCGAGTAATTTGATTTCCGGCGATAAGCGGGTACTCACCTCTGCTGCAGTAAGGGGCCTCACTGTGTTTTTCTGTTTTTTTGTCTGCTGTGCGAAAACGGCTGTACATGCCATTAGCATGACCAGGGACAATGTGCTTAATCTGTTCATATTTTATCTTTTTTGTCCGTATTTTTTGAGCCATGCAGCAGCAGCCTGGTATAATTTTAGCTTTTCCTGCGGTTTTTTATCCAGATCATGTGCCAGGCCTTGCACTTCAATAAATTTCACAGGAACATGCATACGCTGAAGTTTTTGGGCCAGCTGCTGCGACTGGATAACCTTTACAACCGGATCGATGGTTCCATGCGCAATGAAAGTAGGGATGTTTTTAACATGGGTATAAGGACTTGCCAACGAAAAACTTGCTGGCACATGGCTAACACCTGTAAAGCGGTCGCCAGTAATTTTTTCTACCAATCCTATCAGTCCTGCCTTTACACAATAATTCAGTGTAGCGGTATCAGTAAAGTTATTGGGACCACTGAAATCTACTATGGCATTTATTTTTCTTTGTGTGGTATACCCATACAAAAGTGCCAGATGTGCCCCCGAGCTAAAACCTGCAGTACTAAAACCATCCGCACGGGTATTCCATTGACCGGCATGGTCTGCACAATACTTTACCGCACTATCTACATCCTCCATTATCTGTTTATAATGAACAGTAGAATCATTGGCATACCTATGGTTAATATTAACTGAAGCAATACCTTGGCTAAGCAGGTACTGCTGAAAATCCCTGACATATTCCTTGCCGGCCTGCACCCATGCACCGCCATGGATCAGGATCACAAAAGGAGTTTTGGGTGCCCGGCCCGGTGGAAGGTAAACATCCATGAGGTTACGTTCAAAACTTCCATATTTTACATCCTTGAGCTTTACGGTATCTCGCTGTGCCATGGCATCCATTGATCCCAACAGAAAGAAAATAAGCACTTTTATCAGAATGGTCTTTTTCATCATTATAAATTATTTTTCAGTTCTTTTTTAAGCAGTTTTCCGGTAGCAGTTAAAGGCAATACCGCTCTGAATTCCACATAGCGGGGACACTTATAAGAGGCCAGCATCGCCCTGCACCAGTCGATAATCTCTCTTTCAGCAACCTGCTGGTTTTCTTTTAATACAATAAATGCTTTTACCTCTTCACCAAGTTTATCATCCGGCACGCCCACAACAGCGGCAAGCGATACTGCCGGATGCTTCATCATCACCTCTTCTACTTCTCTTGGATAAATATTCATACCACCTCTGATGATCATATCTTTTAGTCTGTCAACAATGAAATAGAAGCCATCGCCATCTTTTATGGCAATATCACCAGAGTGCAGCCAGCCGTTGCGCAGTACTTCCCGGGTTTCATCCGGCCTGCGGAAATAGCCTTTCATCACATTATGCCCTTTGTAGATTAGCTCTCCTTTTTCACCGTTTGCAACCTCTTGACCTTCCTGATCGATTATTTTTACGCAGACACCCCAAACCGGGGTTCCGATAGATCCGGGTTTGCGCCCGATCTTTGGATCGTTGAAGGTGACTACCGGGGAGCCTTCGCTCATCCCATATCCTTCCTGCACCTGAACACTGAACCTTTGCTCAAAACCCTCAAGTACAGCCAGTGGCAGAGAAGCTCCGCCAGAAATGCAGATCCGCAAAGCATTCCCCACCTGCTGGTCAGTGATTTCGGGATGGATATAGCTGGCCATTACCCAGTACATTGTGGGCACGCCTGCAAAGATGCTTACCTGATGTTTATTGATGTTTTCGATAACATCTTTCGCATCAAACCGAGGCAAAAGGATACCATGAGCTGCCCTGTAAAGGCCCGCATTCATCAACACCGTCATACCGAATACATGGAATAACGGAAGAACAATCAATTGGACGTCTGTTTGGGAAAGGGAAAACAATTCAGCCGAGAGAACGGCATTGCAATAAAGATTGATATGGGTAAGTTCTGCGCCTTTTGGCCTTCCTGTAGTTCCTGATGTATAAATAATCACAGCCGTATCTTCTGCATCAGTAACGCAGCTATCAAAGGCTTCATCTTCTCCGGCCATCAGCTCAGCTAACGTATAACTTCTTTCCCCGGCAGGCTTGTCAGCACCGATCAAAACAAAATCCCTGCATCCAGGTACCTCATCGAAAGCATTCCAGCCTAATTTCCCAACTGGCATTTCTGGAGTTCCTTCAAAACAAAAATAAAACGCTGCCTGGGAGTCTTGAAGGTGGTATTTTATTTCATCAGACTTAAGGAGGATATTCAATGGAACCATTACAGCACCTGTTTTTAGCACTGCATAATAAATAACGGGAAACCAGATGCAGTTTGGGCAAGTCATGGCCACCTTTTCACCTTCGCGGATGCCTAATTTTTTAAGTGCGTTGGCTAGCTGGTTGGCCATAACATTTACCTGGTGAAAAGTAAAATCAGTGCTGCCGGAGCTGAAGGCCAGACGGGTTCCGAATCTTGAGGCACTATCCTCCAAAAGCACAGATAAATTCAGCATAAAAATAGTTGGTTAGCGGCAAGTTTTGCTTGCTGATATGAAACTAATTATTATGCATGCATTATAAAAATCGAAACGGGAATTAATTCAGTCGAAACGGGAATTTCTATATTTTACCGTAATAACGCTTAAAAAGCATTTCGAAATACCTGATATTGGTATAGCCCAAACTCCTTGCAGCTTCGGCAAGATCAACATGGTTTTCGGCAACCAATAGGTTTGCCATCTGGATTTTTTGTTGAATAATATATTGACGGATCGGGAGTCCGTATACTTTTTTAAAATCCCTTTTAAGATCACACTCATTCAGTCCAACCCAACGGCTCAGCTGCAAAACGCTTATTTCTGTGTCCATGTTAGACATGATCCGGGTATGTGCTTCCCTTATACTGTCCAGACGTCTTTGGGTAAGGCCATCGCTATCAGCAGGTTCTATTTCCTTCTGACTTAAATGGCGGATCAGGTAATATATAAATTCCGTCAACTTGGCGTCCAGAAGCATGGCATTGGAAAAGTCACGGGCGGAAATTTCAAAGAGCTGCTTGATGAGCTGTTTAACTTGAGGATGATGTGCACAGCTTTGAAACCGTCTGCTTAACTCCGTTATACCTCCTGTAAAGTATGCCTCCGGAATAAAAAACCGTATTCCATCAACACGGGTAATTTCCCAGCCAAATTTCTTAGCGCCTTCCAACGCAGCGGAATGTAAGAGCTGGTCTTCATTGCTGATCCGAAAATCGATCAACCCTCGCTGTCCGACCGGGTCGGGAGAATAAAATTGTGTAGGTTCATTAAAATCCCAGATGCCGCGAAAAAAATGGATGTCGTTTTTGATAAAAACCTGAACAAATCCAGTCCCCATATGCTCTGGAAGCATAATGCTCTTGGACGACCAGGTATCTCTTGAGGAAAAACCGTACTTCGTGGTCAGTTCCTGTAGATATTTCGTTGGGTCAGCGTAGGGCAATAACAACTGCATGCTAGTATATTTGGTCTACTGCAAGTTACGATTTTTCTGATCAAAACAGAACGGGAAAGCGGTCTGATATCCGCATATTACTGTTGTATGGTTAATGCGATAATACCGTATTGATTTAAGACATATTGTGTTGTTTCCGCGGAAAGTGCGCAGATCCTTCCCATACAGCGGTATAAATTGATATGCGGCCTAAAGAGAAGACCACATATCAATCATGAATTTATCATCAATTGCAAATAGAACTACCGGGTACCAAACGTGTAAACGGATCTTTTAAAAATAAACTGTTATCCATGGCATCAATTTCCACCAGCTATAAAGCTTAACACTTAATGCTCCTCACCTTCTTCTTCGGCATTCTTAACCTTGCTCAACAGATCGTAGGCGCCTTTTGTCACCACCTTTACATCACTGATCTGCCCGGCGAAAGAAACCTGGGTGTAACCATTTTCGGCAACTCCTGTTTTTACTTCCATCATCCTGTACCGGTAAGTGTTACTGCCCTTAGCAGCAGGCTGATCTATAAACACGAACTTTTTGCCTTCAAATTCAACAATTGCCGCATCAGGTAGTGCTTCAACCTTGTTCATTCCGCTTTCTACATAAGCCTTAAGGTACATACCCGGAAGCAGTTGTGTATCCTCCTTATCCAGGTGGCAGTGAATTTGCACGGTACGCTCTTTACTAATTTCCCGGCCGATGAGATAAACCGTAGCCATGCGTTCCTTTTCTTCATTGGCCAGTACAAAGCGGACTTTCTGCCCAAGCTTAAGCTTGGGCACATCTTTTTCAAATACCGTAAGCTCTGCATGTAAATGCTCGGTATCGGCAATTTTGAACAATACATCAGTAGTGCTGGCAAAGGCACCTATATTGGTATTAACCTGCGTAACATAACCCGCCATTGGTGTATAGAGGTTGAAGGTTTTCTGGATCTGTCCTTTTTCCAGTGCTGAAAAACTGATGTTCATAATGGAAAGTTTTGAACGCTGCCCCAGCAATCTTGCGCTCACACTCTGGTATTCGCTCCTTGCTTTCTGCAATGCTTTTTTGGAATTTACGTTTTCCTTTGCCAATTCTTCCTGGCGGTCTAACTCCTGCTTTAAAAATTGCAGCTGGCTTTTATAGTCAAGATAATCTTGTTGCATCTGAATAAATTCGGGATTTTGCATTACGGCTACGAGCGCCCCTTTGGCTACCCGTTTTCCCTGCAACATATCGGTACTTTTTACAATCCCTTCCAGCGGTGTGGAAATAGATACCAGGCTTTGCGGGGGAAGGTCGAGCATACCGTTTACTTTCGTTGTTCCGCTTAATTCTTTCAGCTCAATGGCTCCCAACGTAATTTCTGATAGCTTGTGCTGCTCTGGGGTAAGGGTTACGATATCGCGCTCTTCGTGAACGGGCTCTTTTTCGGGCGCCTTCTCCGAATTGGGACTGCTACAGCCAGCCAGATAAAAAGGAAAGGATAGCAGGATAAAATATTTATATATGGATCTCATGAGATTTGTACTTAAAATGATTTGTTGTTACCGGTTAAAAATTCTATCTGATTGATGCTCTGGCTTAACTGGAGCAGGACCATCAGCCGCCCTTCGTAAATACCATTCGCCTGTTTAAGGTTCAACAGGTATTCCGAATAGCCTATTTCGCCGTTCTGATAGGCAATACGGCTGTTTTTTAAGATCAGTGCTGCATTGGCCAGGGCCGAAGTAATAAAATAGTCGTAACGTTTCCTGTTTTTCAGGTATTCGCCCAGGGCCTGCTGGTACTGGCCTGTTAGTTTTCGCTGCTGGAGTTCCAGGTCGTTAGAAGCAATATCCCTGTTAATGGATGCAGCCTTTGCCTTCGCCGAATAGGCCCGGTAAAATAGTGGAATGGAAAGCCCCACCTGAAAGCCCTGAAAACGTTTGTCGCGGCCAAAGAAAACATCATTGCCATTAACGTTTTGAAAACCGGTTAGCGACTGGTTAAAATAGCCTAGCGTAAAATCGGGAAGTGCTTTGGCCAATTCTACTTTGCGCTGCTTTTCGGCAATCACAATCTGTTGCCTGAAATAGGCAATGGCTGGATTTTCATTTAGAAGCGCCGTATCTCCGATCGAAATCTCGGGTGTTTCCCTTAAAAACTTCTCGGCAATTAGGGGTAACCCACCCCTGCCAAGAAGCGTAGCAAGCTGTGCTTTATAAATTTCGATATCAGACCGGTCTTGATCGAGCAGGTTCTGTACATCCTTAAGCTGTGTCTCAGCGGCTACCTTTTCAAGCAGGTTGCCCTCGCCTGTTTTATACTTTAGCGAAGCTGATTTCACAAAACCCTTATAAATGCTGTCTTGCTCGAGCAGCAGTTTTTCCTTCGAATAGAGGTACTGGAGATTGGTGTAAACCGTCTTCACCTGAAAAATGAGTTCGTTTTTACTTGAAGCCACCTGAAGCTGGCCTGCTTTGATACGTTCATCTCCTAATGCCGCATTTGCAGCAAAAAGTGTTGGGAAGGGAATGCTTTGCGAAACGGTAAAGTTGTTGTCGTTTTTAACCAGGCTGTTATACTGTCCGTAAAGCATAGACAATTCGGTTTTGGGCATTTCGAAGGCACTTTTCCGGAGTGCCTGTTGCAGCCCTACACCAAGGTTAGCCCCGCTAATCGCCCTGTTGTTTTCCAGCGCCGAAGATACCGCCTGTTCGAGGGTTAACGCAGTTTGGGCCTTAGCGGGTTGAAATCCAAACAAGGCAATAAACATAATGATTATACCTGCTACCGGAGCAATTCTTACTTTTTTCACGCCCATTTTTTCTACCCAGATATAAAGCACCGGGAGTACCAAAAGGGTCAGCAACGTGGCGGAGATTAATCCACCGATAACAACCGTTGCCAATGGACGCTGCACTTCAGCACCGCTGCCACCCGAGATAGCCATTGGAAGAAAACCCAAAGAGGCCACAAGGGCCGTCATAATAACCGGGCGAAGCCTAACCGAAGTTCCTGTTCTGATAATTTCGAGAATATCGTTCATTCCTTCTTTTTTTAACCTGTTAAATTCACTGATCAGTACGATACCATTCAGTACCGCCACGCCAAAAAGCGCAATAAAACCGATACCTGCGGAGATACTAAAGGGCATGCCCCGTGCCCATAGGGCGAATACGCCACCAATCGCCGACAATGGAATTGCGGTAAAAATTAAAAGCGCATGTTTAATCGATGAAAAAGTAAGGTAAAGCAGCAGTAAAATAAGCAGTAGTGCCAATGGTACGGCAATACCCAATCTTTTGGTGGCTGCCTGCAGGTTCTCAAAAGTGCCGCCAAAGGTTGGATAATATCCTGGTAAAAACTTAACCTCGGTATCAATCTTCTGCTGGATTTCCTTTACAATACTTTCCACATCCCTTCCCCTCACATTAAAGCCAACGGTAATCCGTCGCTTTGCATCATCACGCTGGATCTGGTTTGGTCCTTCCCTATACTGGATATCAGCCAGCTGTTCAAGCGGGATCTGGTTTCCATTGGGTGCAGTTACAAAGAGGTTCTTCACATCCTCAAGCGATTGCCTGTTTTCTTTTTCCAGGCGGACAACCATATCAAATCGTTTTTCGCCCTCGAATACAAGACCAGCCACTTCACTGGCAAAGCCCGATCGGATAGCCGTATTCACATCCTCGATGTTCAGTCCGAACTGCGCAATCTTTTCTCTATGAAATTTGATGATGACCTGTGGAAGTCCCGAGGCCTGTTCCACATACACATCCTCGGCACCATCTATTTTTCTGGCTATCGCTCCAATTTTAGCTGCATAGGCACTTAGCTTCGAAAAATCCTCTCCATAGATCTTGATGACCACATCTTGCCTGGCGCCAGTCATGAGTTCATTAAAGCGCATCTGGATGGGCTGCTGAAATCCGAAAGTAACCCCAGGAATATACTGTTCGAGCTTGGCCTGCATTTTGCCTGCAAGCTCGTCTCTCGTCGAAGCATTTGTCCAGTCGCCTTTATCCTTTAAGATAATAATCAGGTCACAGGCTTCTACCGGCATGGGGTCGGTAGGAATCTCGCTGGAGCCAATCTTTCCGATTACCTCTTTTACTTCAGGAAAATTTGCTTTTAATACCTTCGCAGCACGTGTAGCGGCCTCAATGGTTTGAGAAAGACTGCTTCCGGTAAGCACCCGGGTTTCTACGGCAAAGTCGCCCTCCTCTAGCGTAGGAATAAATTCGGCGCCCAGGTAATTGAAAATAATAAGGCAAATGGCAAATAACCCTATGGCAATGCCCACAACGGCCACCCTTGCCCGAAGTGCAAAATTGAGCATTGGGGTATACACCCTTTGAAAAAAGGACATAATCCGGTCTGAGATATTTCGTTTGGTGCTGATGGTTTTGTTTAGAAACAGCGCACTCATCATCGGCACATAAGTTAACGACAAGATAAAAGCGCCAAGGATAGCAAATGCCACCGTTTGGGCCATTGGCCTAAACATCTTGCCTTCTATACCAACCAGTGCCAGAATAGGCAGGTAAACGATGAGGATAATGATTTCGCCGAAAGCAGCGCTGTTACGGATCTTGGAAGCAGATTCAAAAATCTCTGTGTCCATCTCTTGCTGGCTTAACCTGTTTTTGTTTTTTCGGATACCCAGATGGTGGAGAGATGCCTCTACAATGATTACCGCTCCATCTACAATTAGCCCAAAGTCTATAGCGCCAAGGCTCATCAGGTTTCCGCTGACGCCAAAAAGATTCATCAGGCATATGGCAAAAAGCATGGCAAGTGGAATCACCGAGGCTACAATCAGTCCGGCACGGAAATTCCCCAAAAGCAGTACCAGTACAAAGATCACAATCAATGCGCCTTCTGCCAGGTTTTTAGCCACCGTACCAATGGCACTGTCTACCAGTTTTGTGCGATCGAGGAATGGTTCGATAACCACGCCCTCTGGAAGATTCTTTGCAATCTGATCCATCCGGGTTTTTACGTTTGCAATAACCTTTGAAGAATTGGCACCCTTTAGCATCATTACTACTGCCCCCACTACCTCGCCCTGATCGTTTCTGGTCATGGCACCATACCTGGTGGCCGCACCGATCCGCACTTCTGCTACATTTCGGATCAGCACGGGAATGCTGTTCTCATTGGTCCGTACAACGATGTTCTCAATATCCTCGATACTATTGATAAGTCCTTCGCTCCTGATAAAATAGGCATTGGGCTTCTTATCGATATAAGATCCGCCAGTGTTCTGGTTGTTTTTTTCAAGTGCCTTAAAAATGTCGCTGATGGAGATATCCATGCTTCTGAGCTTATCAGGATTGAGGGCAATCTCATACTGTTTGAGGTATCCCCCAAAGCTGCTCACATCTGCTATGCCCTCTACGCCCAGGAGCTGACGGCGAACAATCCAGTCTTGAATGGTGCGGAGCTCGGTGGCATCATACTTTTTTTCATATCCTTTTTTGGGATGGATTACATACTGGTAAATCTCTCCCAGTCCGGTTGTTAACGGTGCAACCTCGGGTGTGCCGATCCCTTTCGGAATGGCTCTTTCTACCTCGGCAAGCCTTTCGCTCACCTGTTGGCGGGCCCAGTAAATCTCTACATTTTCCTTAAATACCACTGTCACAACTGAAAGGCCGAACCTGCTAAAGGAACGGATTTCTTCAATCCCGGGAATAGTGGCCATAGTTTGTTCTACCGGGTAGGTTACAAAGCGCTCAATATCTTCCGCGCCGTTACTTGGCGAGGAGGTAATAATCTGAACCTGGTTATTGGTAATATCGGGAAGGGCATCTATGGGCAGCTGCCTAATGGAGTATATGCCCCAGGCAATCAGCGCCAGTATCATAATTCCCACCAGCAGTTTCTGCCTGATGGAGAATTGTATTATTCTGTTCAGCATTGTCGTTTAAATCAAAAATCAATAAATAGCAGGTATTATTGCACCTCACGGTGCAAAATTGTGCTTGTAAAAAAGCATGCTTTTCATGGAGAGCTCCATGAGATAAAAAATTGATTAAACGAGTTTAGGCGGTTGCCAAATATCAAGCGGTTGTTTTTTCAATGCAGAGCACTGGAAAACCGGGTATGGTTTCCGGAATACCGGAACAATCAGATCTGTTAACTTTTCGGTTGGAAAGTGTTGACCCACCGAGCAGCAGGCACAGCTGCAGAATGGCGGACAGGATTCTCCATGCATATGCTCAGCTTTTGCATCATCGCTATGCACAGTACTTTCCGTGTGAGACTTGGAAACCATATCTTCCTTATCCTGGCAGGGCATTAGGCCCAGAAGGATCAGATAAATGGAAAAAAGGAATACAAAGTTTTTCACCAAGGGCAAATGTAATGATTAATGTTTTTAATTCATAAGCCCGTTTTATTCTAATTCCTGTTTTGTTTTAGTGGTAAAAAAACCATCTGTCAATTTACTAATTGATGACCATTCCCGATGAAAATTAATATCTTGTGGAACTAAATTAACAATCATGCTCAATCCGTATGGAAAGATTTGAAGAAATACTAACAAAATATAATTTCACCAAACGGACCAACAAACCAAAGACCACTTTTGAGGAATCTGAAAAAACAATAAACTTCAAACTTCCTAACGATTATAAAACTTTTGCTTTAAATTATTCGGGACTTGAAGGTTTTATTGGGGAGCAATATGTTAGACTTTGGGACTTCGACGAAGTAATTGAAATGAATACCGACTATCAAATTTTCGAGCATTTACCGAACACATTAGCAATTGGAGGAAATGGTGGTGGAGAGTACATTGCAATAGAACAATTAAATGATAATAGTTTAAGAATTGTATTATCTCCCTTCCTAATCGAGGAAGAAGCACATATTGAAATAGGAATTTCCTTTACCGATTTTTTAGAGCGTTTAGAAAACCGAAAAGAGTGGTTTGAATAATTAAAACCCCGTGGCTATGTTGGTGGAGCCTGAAAAATTTGTTAGTCCGGATTTAAGTAGAACGGGGATACGGCGCTACGGCCTAGTTGGGCGGAAATAGCATCCGACATAAAACACTCATATCCAATTAATTAAGAAATAACATCAATAATAGTCTATCGAAGGGCCTGTTCCACAAGCGTTTCGACCACTTGTCTCGATTCAACGTGACAAATTCGAAAGGAAAATCACAACTTGTGACACAGGCTCTTCTTTTGGCTTATATTACTTTAAAAAATCATTTAGGTAAGCCGATATTGTTTTCGTCTGCATCATTAAGCTCACATGCCCCTGACCAGGAACAATGGCCAAATGCGATTTTGGCATCGCCCCCATATCGGCAAATTTGTCGCCGCCCAGTAATTGGTAGGTTTTACTCAACTCTACTTTATCCAGGCCATCATTATCTCCTGCGATGATTAATACGGGTGAAGTAATTTTCGCGATATTGGCGTCGCCCATATCGAATGTTGTTCCGGCAAAAACAATCATCTGTTCTATTAATTTTGTCCATTTTGTTTTGTCGGGCGCTACGGCATCATATGCCGTTTTCATCGGTGTATTTGCAAACATTTCAGGTTTCATATTTTTAAATGCACCTGCTATTTCAGGTCTCCAGCCAGTACTTTTATAAGTTGAAGAAATGATTACTAATTTTTTTACGCGTTTAGGACTTTGTATGGTCAACTTATAAGCTATAGAGCCACCCATACCGTACCCTACAACATCGGCACTGTCTACTTTTAAATGTTTCATTACACCTTCCACATCATCGGCCAGCACAGCCTGGTCTAATTTCCGGTCTGAAAAAGGTGTGTGCCCATGTCCCTGCAACTCGATGGCAATTACTTTTCTGGTTTTCGACAGTTCAGGTATTAATTCACCCCAGTTTGTTTCGATGGTCATAAAAGCACCATGCAGTAACACCAGTGGTTTACCCTCACCGTATACTTCGTAATAAACTTTAAGGCCGTTAACTGGTGCATAACCACTCTCGGCAGGTTTAAGTTGCTGCCCTTTTAATTGAGGTGCTACAAACATGATGATGGCGAGAAACAGTACTGATTTAAGCATATTACCTGTTTGGATTAGATTTTTCATAACGCTATTTAAATTTAGTTTGAACAATATTAACCATACAAATATGCAGTTCATTCAGCGCTTTAACGCGACGTAAAAACGACAACTTCGGTGGCGAATTGCGACATTGTAGATATGAGGGTTAATGCCAATATGCTTAGAAATTTGCAAATGCCCCAGCTAATGGTGTATTGGCATCCTAAGAGATAATTTATCGTATAAAAATCAATATAGATGACAGCGTATTTATATTGCAGCGATAGGCTGTGAGGAATCGTCATTCCCAACTTGATTGGGAACCACGGAGTGCTCATTAATGCCTCTGAAAAAAGGAAAACTTATGAATAATCGTAATGCAATAAGCTTTAAGAATCCCGCCTGCGCAGGAATGACGACCTTTCTTTTGGAATCTGTCAATATAGCTTGTCGAAGGATTTAGTTAAATAACCTTTTGATTAGACTCATTTTTCGATGAGCTTTTTTTATTGAACCTGATCTACCGCTTTTAGTAGTTGCAGCTATCGTGTATATTTGAGCATTAGCTACGAGTGATTACGTTCAAAAACCAGGCAAAATGACACCAAAAGAATTAACGGAATTAACAGATGAGGAGTTGCTGCAAGAAGCAAAAAAAAGGAAATCGGCAGCCATAACCAATGCAATATTAATTGGATTTCTGATCGGTGTTGTATTTTTCAGCGTGTTGAAAAACAGTTTGGGTTTTTTGACGCTCATCCCTTTATTTTTCATCTATAAATTGGCAAATAATTCGAAATATGATAACAAAGAATTAGAAAACCTTTTAAAAGAAAGAGGATTGAAATGAAGGACAGTGGCCAGGAGATCTCTTTTCATGATGAGCGGTCAGCAATTGGCACAGTTATCGCTTAGTCATGATTATGAAACAGATATATCTTATTGTAGCGTTATCGGTAATGCTGCTTACCAGTGCTTGTTATAGTACCAGAACTGCTGGTAATAGCGGAAAAGTTCCTCCAGGGCAAGCCAAAAAAGGAACAGGTTCAAAATCTGCCAGACCTTTTGCTCCGGGGCAACAAAAAAGAAATTAAAAAAGAAAACCCTCCAAATTTGGAGGGTTTCTTTCTTTATTACACAAACAACTAATGTTTTCCCTTACCGTTTCCATGGCCTTTGCCATTTCCGTTTCCTTTATTAAAATGCGGTGAGGGTTTTCCTTTATTGCCTTTATAAACTTTGGCATTACCCTTAGCCGATGAATATTTCTGGCCTTTGCTTTTTCCGATCGCCGCTTGGCCATGGTTGCCTTTAAATTTGGCATATTTTACTTTGTGGGTTTCGAAATAACGGTAAGGTTGAGGCGAGTTAATTACAACCTTGTAGCCATTATATAAATCATAGCCCCTATATCTCGGTGGAAGGGATGTGGTAAAAACCCAGCCTCCTGCACCCATATAAATAAACTGTTTTTTAGGCACATAATAATAGCTCTCAATATCGGGCAGGTAGTAATAATCTACATAATCG
Organism: Pedobacter sp. GW822-FHT03F06; assembly: GCF_058801365.1. NCBI lineage: Bacteria > Pseudomonadati > Bacteroidota > Sphingobacteriia > Sphingobacteriales > Sphingobacteriaceae > Pedobacter > Pedobacter sp. GW822-FHT03F06. The sequence continues at coordinate 24,954 of NZ_JBXANE010000007.1, read as the reverse complement.
TAGCCAGTTGGACCCCATGCAGGCTGTGCACCTATGTTTATATTTACACTTACCTGGGCCTGAGCGTTAAAAGTAAGGCTGCTGCTTACTACAAGTAACAACAGCAAGAATAGCTTTTTCATCGTTTTAAATTTAGATATGAATAATGGGGTTTTACTGTCTTAAAGTAACCGTGCCCAACAATGTGTTTTGCCCTAAAGCCACTTTAACAGCAGTAATGGTACTATCTCTATAACCAACAACCGGTGCAAATTTAACCGAGTAGGTACCTGAAGATAAGCCACCTACAGTAAATTTACCGGTTAAAGGGTCGGCCACGGTACCTACAGTATCTGTACCAGCAATAACCAATACTTCAGGATGGCTTGCTAAAGGCAAAACAGTTCCCGAAATTAATCCGGTAGTTGCTGCTGCAATTCCGCGTACCACTGGTTTTAATAAGTATTTTCCGTTTCCGGTGCTTACGATAGATTTCGCCGCATCAAAGTCTAATAGTAATGTGTAAGCAGCGCCTTCAACCAATTCTGGATTAGCGGTTAATTTCACCTTCCAGCCAGATGTTTGCGCGCTCGGCGTTTTAAGTTCCTGCTGAACACCATTTACTACGATTGTATTTCCGGTTTCGTTAAGTACCAGTCTGATTTCGGTAATTTCTCCTGATGGCATTTCGCCCGAAGCAACCAAAATATCAGGATTACTGGTGCCGATCCTAAAATCAAGAATATCGAATATACCGGTACTTGCTGCAAATACATAAGGTTTATCGCCCGATACCAGTACAATCTCTTTTACACTTAAATTAATCTTATCGAAGTTGCCCGGGGCATCGGTCATTTTAATCTGAACTTTAGTTGTTCCCTGGCTTGATTCATTTTTTTTACATCCATAAAAGGCAGTCATCCCGATTACGACGAAGACGGCTAAAATGGTATTTACAAAATTTGTTTTCATAACTGTAGATTTTATTTAAAGTTTTACGCTTCAAAGTTGATGGCCGAAGATGAAAGCAACATGAAATTTAAAATTTATTTTTTTCATCTTAATTTCATGTTGCCAATCTACTTTTGAAATGTGAGCGCACCATGTATGGTGGTTTTTAGGTAGGGTTTACCTCTTAGGGGGTAAACTTTTTTTATATTTATAAAATGATCCGATTCGCCGTTATTTTTTGCCTGGCTTTTGCCCCCTTATCGGGTGTTTTTGCCGTGCAACAAGATTCTACCACTTTAGCTGTTTCAAACCCGCAGGAAGAACAAGTGATTAAAAAACAGGATAGAGAAAAAAAAGACAAACAGCCTGAAAATCAAAAACCAGAGCCACTACAGATTAAAGAAGTACCAAAAGCCAAAAGACAGGTAAAACCCATGGCCGTGAAGCCTAATGTAAAGGTAAAACCCATCAAGATTATTAAACCTAAGATTAAAAGGCCATAACTATATGCGCATCCGTCTCTTAATTTTCTTCTCATTTTTGGTCATATCGAATGTAAAGGCACAGCAGGATTCTACAAAAGCTACGCTTACACTTGCGGCCATGTACAATAGCAACATTAATTATTACGGACAGGTTACTCCTGAAAAATACCCGTATGTACTCTTTAATGCTACCTTACGGTTTCCAAGCGGTTTATATTTGTCGGGCGGTGGTTATAAGCTCTTAAACTATGGCTCAACCATTTCGGAAACAGATTTGGGCGTAGGTTACGATTATGATTTTAATGAAAAATTTACCGCTGGACTTGCCTATACCCATTCTTTTTTTCCGGCTAATTCTCCTTTGCTCCAGGCATCCAATAACAATAACATCAACGCATCGGCCGCCTACCAATGGCCCTGGTTTAAAACCGATCTTAGTCTCGATTTGGCCTTCGGAAAGCAAACTGATGGATTTATCAGTTTTAGCAATTCAAAAGACATCGAACTGGGAACAGTGTTCAACGAAAAGAATCTTATTTCAATTACGCCAGCCGTAGAGATTACAGCAGGTACCACTCATTTTTACGAAACCTATATCATCGAAAAAAACAAAAGGCAGAACTCGAATGGGAATGGAAAGGGAAAAAGTGACACCGCTCCCGGAATCGTTAACGGGAGTACCACCGAGGTAGTTGAAAACACAGTCAATCAGTTTAAGCTCTTGTCTTACAATTTTAAGTTACCTTTAAACTGGAGTAATGGGAATTTCCTTGCCGAAGCCAGTTATCAATTCTCCATACTTGGAAACAGAAAAGAAGAAAATGTAAAACACCAGCAGTCTTTCTTTGGTTTAGCAGTTTACTATCAATTTTAATCCGTATGAAGGTATTGATCATAGAAGATGAAAAAACGCTTGCCTTTGAAATGGAAAAGTTTCTTAAAAAGGCATTCTTCTTGTGCGATCTGGCCCATAGTTTTAAACAAGGTTCTAATAAGCTAGAGCTAAACCAATATGATTATGTGCTGATTGATTTAGGTTTGCCAGATGGCGATGGCTTTGAACTGCTCAGCAAGGCGAAAAAAAGCAATCCGGATGCGGCCTATATTATTCTTACGGCCAGAGGAAAATTAGAAGACCGCGTAGCGGGTTTAGATATGGGTGCAGACGATTATTTAGCGAAGCCTTTCTTTTTACCCGAACTCCAGTCGCGGATGCAGGCCATTGCCAGGCGAAAATTTAAAGTTGACGAAGCGTTAATTCCGCTCGGAAACTTTAACATCGATCTGCAAAAACGCTTGGTATTTTTTGAGGAGGAGCAGATTGAACTTTCGCGCAAAGAATTTGATCTTTTAAGCTACCTTCTACTGCATAAAAACAGGGTGCTTACCCGGATGCAATTGAGCGAACATATTTGGGGCAACTTTGTTGATGATGATTACGACTCGAACTACATTGATGCACACATTAAAAATATCAGGAAGAAATTAAATGTTTACGCCCCTACCGAATGGCTGGAAACCGTTAGAGGCGTTGGTTATAGAATTAAGAAGTAATTTGAAACTATCTACTAAACTTACTTTATTTATTACCGGATCTAAACTCGCCATTGTAGGTCTGTTTATTTTATTGCTCCCTTTTCTGATCGGGCAGGTTGCTTCTAACTACACCAACTTTTCGCTTAGAAACCAGCAGAAAAAAGTACTCCAAAACATCAACAAAAAGGGAATAGATTATTACTTCGAAGGAGATAACAGTTATGGTAGCTACACCATGCTGAAAGATGAATACATTGCACTCGAAACCGTAGCACAAACACTGAAATTAGATACCATACGCGATACCAAACGTATTGTAGAACAAGATACCATCGCCTATCGGGTACTGAGTTTTACCTTTCAAAAAAACCAAAAAAACTACCTCTTAGAAATCGGTAAAACCACTGCCAGCATTAACCTTTATAATGATGCGCTCCAACGCTTTGCTTTATACGTGCTCATCATTCTTATTGCCCTAAGTATTATTATAGACTTGATTTTTACCCGGCAGTTAATTAAACCACTTGGTCAGATTATCAAATTAAGGCTGACCAACAGTAGGTTTCCCTTTAAAAAGAAACACGGCCATATTAACACCAGTACTCAAGACTTTAAATACCTCGATCATTCGCTCATTTCTTTAATGGACCAGATTAACGAAGCTTTTGAAAAGGAGCGGGAATTTACGGCCAATGCCTCGCATGAGTTTATGACGCCCATTAGTATATTACAAAACAAGATGGAAAACCTGCTTACTGAAGAATCGGCATCCGAAGCAGTACAGGAACACATTGTGGATATGATGAAAACACTGGAGCGGTTAAAGAAAATATCGCGTTCGCTCCTACTCATTTCAAGAATAGAAAATGAGCAATTCTCCAAACAGGATGAGATAGAACCGCAAATACTCTTTAATGAAATAGTGGAAGAAATAGGCCATAGGCTCGAAGAAAAAAACATTCAGATCGACATCAAGCTTAGCCATAATAAGCGTTTACGCCATATCAATCATGATCTTTTGTTTCAGCTCTTTTATAACTTAATTAACAATGCCATTAAGTTTAACAAAGAAAATGGGCGTATACAGATTTCTGATCACCTTGAAAAAGGTTATTATTCCATTCAGGTTAGCGATAGTGGCCAAGGCATTAAAGCAGAAGATATACCACATGTATTTGATCGTTTTAAAAAAACAGGTCATGCCGAAAATGCGGGCTATGGCTTAGGACTTGCCATTGTAAAAAGCATAGCGAACTACCTTAACTTAAAGGTTCAGGTGAATTCAATACTGGGAGAAGGAACAAACTTCAAAGTGATTTTCGAAGTATTAGATTAAAAATATCATTTGTTACGTTTGATGTAGACTTCTACTGCAATGGTGACCATGACACAGATGGCAAGAAAAACTATTGTCCAAATCCTCATCGATTTTCCTTGATATATTCAAAATAAGCTTTTGCACTTGCTAAAAAATTCACCCTGTATAAAGCTAAAGAATAGATAATTAAACCGGTAAACAGGGGAATCTTGCGCTCAATTGCATTATCACTAAATATCGCTGGTATCAGGATCAACATACTTAAAGCAGTAAGTACAGTAAAAAGATTTCGAGCCCAACTATAGCCTTTAAAAACCAGGTAGAGCATCAGTACTGTTAGCATTAACCTAATAATTTGTACTACAAGTTTAGACTTATCTATGTGCCCCAAGGCCACGTGATAAGTTACCAATACATATATGCTGAACAAAAGCATACTTGCCAATGAGCGAAGAATATCGTTCCTGCCCTTTTTTTCAAATTCATCCATGAGAGGCGTCAGATTTTTTTCTGATAGGCGAATATAATCATTAGCCATCCTTTCAAGAAATCAGAAAGCGAAAATCCTTACGAAGTTTTAGCCAATTGAAAATAAGTGTAATAAGCACTATACATGCATGTTATACCCTCGAATATGTTGCCATTAAAAATGCATCATCAAGAATTCGAACCTCCAGAAGAGCTGCAGGATACGATAAAGTGTTTTTGGTACAACAGAAGAGTATCTGGAGCAGAACTATCAAGTTTTGAAGTTGTACCTGATAGTTACGCAGAGATCATTTTTCACTTTGGAAGCGAAACGCCTTGTAAAACATTTACGCAAGTCCTTCGACAGGCTCAGGATGACAATTATATTTATAGTACAGCCTTTTTCTTTGGCAATATTTCAACAGTTTATTCCATCTTAAGCCAGGTATACCCTTCTGCCTTGATTTTAAGTTGAATTTACTTGATGCATCTACCACATGGCTTGTTTTCTTTCCTGTTTCATCGGTTACAATCACATTACGGCTTATGCCTGCATAATACAAAGGAACGTTTAATGTTTCATCAATAAATCGATTGAAACGCCCAAAAATACCAACACAAAGCCAAATGTTAACATCCCTAAGCTATAAGCAATAATTGCTTTTAAGTAACTCGCCACTTTTTTCCCGTTAAAAAACTGAGCTATAGCCCATGTGCTATAAACTGCCACTATAACGCCCGAAACTTTCATGAAACTGATTTTACTAAGTCCTTCGGCAATCGCAAAAGCAGAAATGATTAACATGCCAATCCCCATAACAAAGCACAGTAGAATCAATATTTCGAAGAAGTTGTAGCTGTATTTTTTAAAAAACAGCTTTAACCACAAGGAAATGCAAACACCCATTAAAATATTGGCATAACCATAATGCCCCTGTACCCAATCGAAAATTAAACCAATGCTTGTTTTTTTTACTTCCTTAAATTCAACATAACCTTCTTCAATATGGAAGAAATGACTAATTATTGTATAGATTAACGAGCTAACGATGATAAATATAACTGGTTTTACCAATCTACTCCGGTTCTCGGTAATGAATGTTCTGATATTTTGGCCGGGCCTGATGAGCAGTTCTTTTACGGTAAACAATATTCCTTTTTCGAAATGTAGAATATGTTGTATTTCATGTAAGATGTAGTGCGCATCTACCCTTTTAACATGTACCGGCTGACCGCAATGACTGCAAAAGTTATCATTTACAACATGGCTGCAGTTTCTGCAACTTATTAGATCAGGATGCATACAACTTATTGATTAACATTTGGTGCATTGCGTAATCTGATCTCGTCATTTACCGATTTTAAAGAGCTGTAGATCGGCAACCAGGTAATGGGCAACACCATTGCTGGCACGAATAACACTAGTTTCGCCTTAAGAAAAAACAAGGTTAAGGAAATAAGCGCTCCAAATATGATAAATCCAATTAAGGCACCCTTTAACTTCGACCTGGTTTTATTCAATTCTGCCAGGCTTAATTCAGACCATTTTTTCATCATTCAAAATCTTTTCTATAAAGGTGGATACAAAAATATTTTCAAAGGCTACACTTTAGTGTAAATTTGCTATTAAGCCATCTCTTAAATGAAAGATACCATTACCTCCTCCCTGCTGACTAAAAATAAAGTTGAAAAAATATCAGCAGCAGATCTTCAGCAGCAAGATTACATGGAAGCTATAAAAGCTTTTGCGCGCTTAACCTATGAAAGTGTGTATGTGATCGATTACGAAAAAATGGCGTTTGAGTATGTTTCAGAAAATCCTTTATTTTTATGTGGTTATTTGCCTAGCGAAGTTTTGGATTTAGGCTATGAATTTTATTTTAAAAATGTACCTGAAAAAGATCTTGCATTATTGAGTCTGATTAACGAGGCGGGATTCGATTTTTTTGAAAAACTACCTGACGAAGAAAAAAAACACTATAGCATTACTTACGATTTTCATCTGATTAACCGGGAAGGTAAACCCACGTTGATTAACCATAAACTTACTCCCTTATTTTTAACTGGCGAAGGAAAGATGTGGAAAGCGATGTGTATTGTCTCCATTTCACAGCATCAGCAGGCCGGTAATATCTGTATTTACAAACAAGGTACCGATGATCTGTGGGCGTTAAATATCGAAAATAAAATCTGGCAGAAATCAGAGAAACCAAAACTCAGCAAGAGGGAAATCGAAATATTGCAATTGCACGCTCAAGGTTTAACCATTAACCAAATTGCCGAAAAAATATTTGTCGCTCCTGACACTGTAAAGTATTATAGGCGACGGATTTTTGAACGATTGGACGTGAGTAATATGGTTGAAGCACTTTCGCGTGCAGTTAATAGTAAGATGATTTAGTCTCATCCATTTTTTACAATATTTTGATCGGGAATTGCCCTCCCGACCAAAACCTGGCTTTATTGGCGATCGCTTTAAGCGTTCAACCCACCGTCGATTGTTAAAAACGAGCCAGTGATGTATCGGGCTTCTTCGCTTGCAATAAAACTTACAAATGATGCAATATCTTCTACCGTACCATAATCTGGCAAAGCCATGCGGGTTCTCAAGAAATCAGCCAATGGTGCATCTGCGGGATTCATATCAGTATTGATTGGTCCGGGCTGAATCAGGTTTACCGTAATTTTTCGGGCACCAAGATCGCGTGCTAAACCGCGTGTAAAACCCTGAAGTGCCGATTTGCTCATGGTATACAGAGTGGTTTCAGGACCAACAGCATTATCGCCCATGTTGCTGCCGATGGTAATGATCCGACCACCTTCGGGCATGCCTTTTACCGCAGCCAAAGCCGCCACAAAAACTGCTTGCACATTAACGGCCATAATTTCATTATAATCTTCAAGAGTATGTTCTTCAAAGGCTTTGCCAATGTAAATACCGGCATTATTGATCAGGATATCTATGTGGCCAAAATCGGCAATTGTTTTAGCCACTGCGCCAGTTACTTCAGCTGGTATTGTACTGCTTGCTTTTAATGCCACGGCAAGCCCACCGGCAGCTTCAACCTCAGTCACTACGGCCGAAGCTTTTTCTGGTGAATTTGCATATGTAAATACCACTTTTGCACCTTCGGCAGCTAATCTTTTTACAATCGCTGCACCTATGCCCCGGCTTCCTCCAGTTACCAACGCAATTTTATCTGTTAATTTTTTCATGTGTATTTTTAATTTTTCTGCTAAAGTAAAAGAGATACTTTACATTTGCAGGTAAGCAGCAAATTGTTAGGTACTAACAAAAAAGTAAGAAATGAGAAAAGAAACATCAACCAATGCTTTGAACGAAAAAATGATGATCGACAGCTGTGGCATGTCCTCATCGCTGGCGGTAATCGGCGGAAGGTGGAAACCCGCTATATTGTGTCGCCTTTCTTATGGTACCATGCGTTATGGCGAGCTTAAAAAAGACATTATTGGCATATCAGAACGGATGTTGGTGGCGCAATTAAGAGAGCTGGAGAAAGATCAGATTATTACCCGCGTTGTTTTTCCGGAAGTACCGCCAAGAGTAGAATACCGCCTTACCGATTTAGGCCGTACCATGAAACCAATGCTGGATGCGATGTCTGACTGGGGCAATATGTACCGCGAACACATCAACCAAACACAAGATTTATCTGCTACCGTATTACAAGACAAGTAAATGAAACTTGTGGTCTCTTTAAAACTGCAAATTTTATGACTTTTAAAGGTTAGTCTGCTTACCATATTCAAAAAAATAAACAGAAATTTTAATAAAAAACAACACCCTGTTTTTCGACTGACAAACAGCTGTCATAGGCCAGTCTTATTTTTGTTCTATTAAATTAATATAACAAGATGTCAGCAACTATGATTACTAAAAGCGAATTACTACAGCATTGGTTAGGCCACAGAAAACTAACCAGAAAAACCATTGAAAAATTTCCCGAAAAAGATTTGTTCGAATTTTCTATCGGCGGAATGAGGCCTTTTTCTTCATTAATTAAAGAGTTGTTATCGATTAATGTCCCTGGTTTAAAAGAAATGGTTACCAGAGAAACAGCACCTTTTAGTCATGATCTTCCACTGAATACCAAGGAAGATCTACTAACAAAATGGGATGAAGATACCCCCAAAATTGTGGAATACTTTAACCAGATCGCTGAAGATCAGCTGCACGAAACCATTAAATTATTCGGGCAATACGAGTTTTCGATCATTAGTCACCTCTTGTATTTCATTGATAACGAAATACACCACCGTGGGCAGGGCTTTGTGTATTTAAGGGCCTTAGGTATTGAGCCTCCATTTTTCTGGGACCGTTACTAAAAAAAGCAAGAGACTGTATCAAGGCTATTTCACCTCAGATGCTGTCATGTTGTCCAAAAGACTCCTACGGAGCGCTTATCGAAACACCTTACGAGGTATTTAAATAAATCCTTCGACAGGCTACCATTGACAGCGTCCAGTAGAGTGGTCGTCATTGCGAGCAGGAACGACGAAGCAATCTTTCCTGCTAGCCATCCTTGCTAGAAAGATTGCTTCGTCGGCTGAAAAAGCCTTCTCGCAATGACGATATTTTGAGACAATTTATCTCCATTAACATTTCCTGTCATTTATATTAATTTTTATAAAATAAATTATCCTTTAGAATGACAATTCTATATTTATGATATGGCCGCTTTGTTTTTTAATCTCTTCAAACCAGATTCCATTATCTCAACCAGTTCATTATTCAAATGGGCTGGTTCTATAATTTCCGCCACATCAACAAATTTAACAAACCAGCGCACAAAAGAAACTTCAGAAAGAGAACAGTCGAAATACATGACCACAAAATCATCCGAAATTTCTTCGCCTGTAAATCCGAAAATCTGTCGTTCCCAATATAGAAAATGGGCATACTTCCGGTCTACCCTAATTTCGACTTTCATCCTATTTTCAGATAGACTTTTATCCCTGAATTCGTTAATTGGAGGGTGTGCAATGGTGAAGCTTTCTTCGAGCATTAAAACTTTTTTAATCCTGTCTAATCTAAAATTGCGGTAATCTTTTCTTAAATGGCAATAGGCTAAAAGATACCAAAGACTGTGTTCGTAGAATACACCGATTGGTTCAACAGATCTGCCAACCGTATGAATATCACCACTTTTGAGGTAATCGATATGGGTTATCTTTTTCCTTAAGGTGCTGTTGAGTAAAACATCGATAATGTTGGGCAGATAATCCTTAGATTTTAAGTCGTTTTTAAGATGTATGGTATCTTCTAAATGCAGGAAATCTCTTTTTTGATTCACCTGAAAAGAGCTTTTTATTTTGATAAGTGCTGCCTCAAAATGTTTTTTAACAAATTGGGTTTCGTGTTTCTGCATCACTTTTTCGGCAACCATTAAACTGAGAATCTCTTCTTGACTAAACCTCGATGGCTGCAGCCTAAACCCTTCCATAATCGAATAGCCAGATCCTAATTCATTTACGATCGGAATACCGGCAATCTCCAGGGCTTTTAAATCCCTGTAAATCGTTCTTAAACTGATTTCGAACCGCTTTTGTAATTCATCTGTAGTGACTACGGATTTAGATTGCAATAGAAAAAATATCTGTAGTATCCGGTCAAATCTTTTGGTAATATCCATTTTAAAAATGTAGGTAATTTAATTAAACAGCTAATTTAGATGGTTTGCCCCCTAGCGGAGAAATTGCTTTGGCAATACGTTTTCTGATGAGGATTTTACAAGTTCAAGAATTCTGTTTTGCCGGGTTTCTGCTTTTTTTGCCATTACGATCCATTGTAGAATGGCTTTCTTAGCAGATTTACTTAGGCCAAGAAAAAAAATCTTTGCGTCTTTACTGTTTTTAAATTCTAAGGCTAAATCTTTAGGTATTTTAAGTGTTTCTACCGCATCTAACGCTGTCCATGACCCATTTTGTTTGGCTTTTTTAATGGTATCCAAACCTGCTTTTGCGATAAGTTTTTGTGCCAGCAGGCGCTTTACTTTTTCCTTGTTGATTTTCGACCAAACGCTATTGGCTTTCCGTTTACAGAAAAACTGCATAAACGTGTCGCTATCTATCGACTTTTTTAAACTGTCTATCCAACCGAAACAAAGGGCCTCATCTACAGCTTCGCTCCAGGTAATGCTGGGCAAACCTGATCCCTTCTTGCTATAAACAAGCCAAACCGACGATTTAGAATCGTGATGCTCCATCAGCCAGTTCCGCCATTCTTCAATGCTGCCTGGACGAAAAGTTTCTATATCCTTTACTTTGTTTTCCGCTATTTCGCAATCCATAAAATAATTTTCCTGAACAGATTGTACATCAATTATTTAAACTATGCAGCAAATTTAGCAGGTAGAGTGACAACCCTATGGCAGTGGTGATTTTAAACTTCTTTAGAATTCTTCACTACGGCTACAGTAACCATCAATTGCCCTACATGGCGCATGGTATGCTCTGCTGCATGGAACAACAAGCCGATAACAGTTGAAGGGAGTCCGGCGCGACCTACGCCTCTATAATCGGGCAATGTGCTTGCATCTGTACTTTTGATCTGCGCTAATGCAAAATCTACCTGTTTGTTGAAACGGTTAACAAGGTCTGCCACGGTATATCCCGCTGCCGAATCTTTACCCTCTTCAGCCAACTGGGCAAACTGAAATTCAGAAAGACCTTCTGCCCTGGCATAAGTAAATACCCGATCAAGCACTCCACTTAAATGCTGAAGATGAAAACCTGTAGATGCCATTCCGGCGGGGCGTTGCCAAAGCAGTTCGATTGGGAATTCGACCATATACTCATTGATCTCTTCTCTTGCTTGTAATAAGGCATGTGCTACCGGCTGTAACATCGGAATAATTTCAGGCAGTGGCCCTCTTTGCCAAACTTCTAATTGTTGCGCCATTAATATTTATTTTTAAAATTTTAAATCAGATTTAAAGAAACCATTACCTTAATTAAAACAATTTTCATTCAGCTTGAGGCAACTCTCCTTCTTTATCTGGATAATACAGGTGTACATCCTGACGTGGAAAAGGAATGGAAATATTATTGGCTTTAAATGCTTCCGAAATGGCTACAATCAGATCGCTTCTAATCGCATGGGCCTCGCGAATGTGTTTCGCCCAGAAAAAAATCTTTAAATCGATGGTACTTGCGCCAAACTGCTCGTACTGGACCAATGGTCCCGGGTTTTTATTTATCCGTTGTTCTGCGTCTAAAACCTCGCCGATTACCCTTCTGCATTTCTCTAAATCGGCATCGTAGGCAATGCCGAGCACTATGGCCACTCTTTTACGGTTACCGGCCAGCGACCAATTAACCAGGTGCGAATTTAAAAGATCTCCATTGGGCATTACCACATCGGCACCATCCCAGGTAGAAATCACACTACTTCTAAAACCGATAGATTTCATCGTGCCTCCCTGGCCATCAACATCAACGATATCGCCAACATTTACCGGCTTTTCAAAAGCAATAATCAGCCCGCTTACCAGGTTATTTACCAGTGTTTGCAAACCGAAACCAATACCCACACCAAGTGCTCCAAGTACGATAGTAATTCTATCCATTGGAATGCCCGCAGCTGCAATTGCTAAAAACAAGCCAATGCCCAGGATAAAAATTCTGACCAATAAAATCCAGCTGCCAAGTCCCCGTTTCTGATGTTTATCTTTATCAACTGCCAAATGCTCATCAGAGGCGAAGAATGAAACAATTTTAGATACCAGTACCGAAATAGCCATTATGGCCACAAACAATACTAAACCATTAATGCTAAAGGTATAATTACCAATCGTTCTATCCTGACTAAAGAAATTACCGAGGGGTTTTGCAAGGTATTCGAAAGCAGGAAAGTTACGGCCCATTAAAATTAACCAGCCAAATACCAGCAATACATAAAGTAGAAGTGGCGCTTTTTTTCCTACACGCTCAAAATTGAGATAGAAAAGTTTCTTATCCTGAACAGTATATACATCAAATGCCAATAACAAACCTTCATTTATAAACCTCACTACCCATAAAAAAAGAATAGCGATAACCACATTCAGATAGCCACCAATAAAAAGTGTTTTTGCAAGGTTATAACGGCCAAATATATTGGCAAAAACAGCAAATAACTCGAGCAGAACCATAAAACCTATAGCGTACATAATCCATTTCTCCCGGAGCTCCTGCTGTTTTTTCTGTGTCAGGATAACAAGGCCTGATATTACACCTATAACTGCTGCAATTAATATAAACCAACGTTCTGTTCTGGAAGCTTGCAAAATCAAATTATCAGCAGCAGCCAAAATAAAAAACAACACCATAATGCCCCATACGCGAAGCCAATATTTTGAAATATATCCTTTAAAAATGATGGTGAGGCAAACACACGAGATTAGCCACAGCACCACATTGAGAATAAATGGAGGTGATAAAAAGATAAACTGAAAGAGGCTGAGCACTAATAATATTGCTGATGCCAGCGGGTAACGTAATACAAGCTGACCCTCAAAATCCGCTTTTAAAAGTTCCCTTGAAGTGTATATCCGCTTTAGCGAGCGAAGGTATATATACGAAATGACCATTAACACAAACAATATGAACAGTTTGCCCGAATTGTTTTCCGAATAAAAACCAAGCGTAAGCAGGCCTTTTATTTTAGAGAAGTTTAAAATTTCGCCAAATGGCCTATAAAAACCTGCCGGCTCCCAAATATTGCCGAAATCACGTGCAAAAGCATTATAAGCCATTTTACGTTGATAAACCTCAATTTCATCAAGACCTATCTGAAGGCTTGACACTTCTAAATTGATGTGATTGAGAAGTGTTTGGATATTTCCACTGGCCCGTTTAAGAGCAGTATCAATAGGTGCTATTTCGTAGGCAACAACCGCAATTTTTTTTAGGTAGCCCATCAATTCTAAAGAATCTGATGGAAACTTAAACAGTGCGGGCATACTCGAAAGAGAATCTAAACGATAACGAAAATTATTGAGCTCCTGTTGCCGCAAATCAAGGCCTGTTTTCCTTACTTTGGCTTTATTAAGCAGTTCATTTATAATCTTTGATGTAGCAGTAAGGTTTCTAAAAGTTTGAGCTGTTCCTTTATTGGTAAAAACACCATCTTTGGCAAGCATAAAATCTTGCTTTATCTGATCCAATTCGGCTTTTGTTCCTACAGTATCCACACTTGTTTTCAGATACATTTTTGCTTTTTGCATCACCGTTCTGATTTCATCGAAGATTTTGGTCTGCGCCAGTATAGCTTTATCGGCTTCGAATTCTCCTTTGCTCTTTATAGCAGACCTACGGCCAAATTCCTGCATTTTGGCTACGAAGCCTTTTTTGGTGCTATCTGTTAATGCACCAAGTGGCGTACTATCTTGTTTTTGAGCCTTAACGGCAAAACAGATAAGCAGGAAAACACCCACCAACAAATAAATACGATAAATTTTCAAAGGCATAAGCAAAATGAACTTAATCAATATTACTGAAAATGCCCCGCAATTCAAACAACGAAGCCCAGTAAAACACTGCGCTTACAACGAAACAGTAAGGCCAAAGTTCCAACCTAACCAACCTTGTGCACCGTTTTTAAAATGATGGCTCCAGGCTGGTGCCAATTCCTTTTTATAATTTTCGCCAGAAATGGCTTCTCCCTTCACGTAATATGAATAGGCAGGCCCAGCAAAAATGGCAAGCCTCGATAAAGCGTTAAACTGCAGGTATGCCTGTAGCCTGTAGAGGTTGTTTGCTTCTTCAACATTACCGAGATATATGGATTGGATTGTTCCTTCGGCAGCGATAGCAAAACGTTTGTTTAAAATAAAATCATGACCAAGGCCTAATCCAAAAGTAAATGCCCGGGCAGTATCTGAAAAATTTTTACCCGCAATTAATAAGGTGTATAATTTGGCATTTCCGGTCTTAAAAGCGATATTGGTATTAATTACCTCGTTGTTATATACTGTTATCTTACGGTAGCCATTATTGAATAGGTTGATCAACCCGATACTGATGCCCGATGATGAATCGGCCAGATTTACCACGCCCAGTTGAAAACCATCCATGTTTTTAGCATGGTTTACCAATCCGGCAAGCTGCATACCTTTTAAACGGCCTGAGGTTTTATTCAATACACCTGCCAGCTGAACCCCTGTGGTATTTTTGCTCACATTAATCAGTCCGGCTACCTGCGCTCCTTTAACATCTTTGCCCGCAAAATTGCCCACCCCGGCCAATTGTACTCCTCTAACCTTACTTTCTACCCTATTTAATAAACCGGCCACCTGCAAACCATCTACATTCATATTTACATCGTTGTAGGCGCCCGAAAATTGGGTGCCTTTTACTGATCCGCCCACTACATTGAACAAGCCCGCTACCTGAATCTTTTTAATATCGCCTTTGGTTAAATTAAACGCACCCGCTATTTCAAAGCCATTTGTTCCGGCAGTATAACCACCAAGTATATTTAAAGATGCCTTGTTTACTACACTAGAACTCATACTGCCATGCGAACTTAAGCCAGGGGTAAACGATGCCTGAAAAGGTGTCTGCGCTAAAAAATCAGGTATGTTAAGGTTTTGGATGCGTTGCTTTGAGGAGAGCAAAAAACGCCATATTCCGCGCCCTCCAAAAGTGTTGGTGAAAAATGCGCCTTTCTCTTTATCCGGATCTTCGTATTTCTCAGGTTTTATATTGATATCAGCCAGAAAAACCAGGGCTGTATCGCGGTAGGTTTCTTTACTTGCTGTTAAAATTACAGCACTGTGCTCGCCTCTAAAACGCAATGTAAAATAACCATTGTTATCTGTAAGCGTAGCCTGAAGCAGTTTTTTTTCATAAACACTGGCCTGTTTAACTTTATTGCCTGTTCTGGTATCAACCACGTAACCGCTTATCGCATATTCATTGTCGCCATTGGCAATGTGCTCTGCTTCTATTGTTAAATGATTTACAGCATAGCGAAGAATAATGTATTCGGCATTTTCTTTATAATCTACCTTACCATCAAATAGCTGATCTAAAACCTCGCGCAGCGGAACATTTTTCACATTCAGGCACACCAGGCTATCCTGCCTGAACAGCACACCATTATAAGAAAAATAGAATCCGCCAGCTTTGCTGATCATCTGCAAAACATTGCCAACCTTTTCCTGCTTAACATTTAAGCTTACTCCTTTGGATAAATTCCTTCTATAATCGACTGTGGTAACCTGTGCAGTACAATAGCCCGAAATAAAGAACAATAAGATAATTAGTCTGGTCTTCATTATTTTTTAGCAGACAACAAAATGGTGTTGCCGTTACGGGATAACTGTAAATTTAAGGTTTGGCAGATAATTTCAAGGTTCTGGTTTATCGACCCCATTTTTAAAGTGGTATTGATGGTTAAACCTTTAATCTTTTCATCCAAAGTGATGTTGCTTCCGTAAGCCTCATTCAGGGTCATCACGAATTTGGATAAAGCAATGTTATTCGCCTGAAACAGATTGCTACGATAATAGTTATAAAGCTGATCGGTGCTTTGTTCTTTTACCAGTTTACGGGTACTGCCGTCAATGTGGACTTTTTCGCCCTTATAAAGCTTAATTTCATCATTGGCCATGCGAACCTTCACAATTCCGGTTTCTACGTTAATTTCAGTATCCTTTTTTATATGCTTAATATTGAAGGAGGTACCCACTACTTCTACACTTATCTGTTCGATATCGATTACAAAAGGGTGTGTTTTATCTTTGGCTACATCAAAAAACACGTCACCTTGTTCCAATTTCAGTTTTCGGTTGTTTTTAAAGTTAGCGGCATAGCTTATTTTGGTATTCTTGTTTAAGGTCAGCGCCGATCCATCAGGCAAGGTTTCGGTACGCACCTGGTAAGTAGCGGTGAGTTCGGTATATTTTCCTGGGCCGTATAAACTATATGCCATCCATCCGCCAACGGCAATAAACAATACCGCAGCTATCCTTAGCCAAACTTTAGCCACATTTAACCGCTTAATGTTGCTGCCATGTGGTTTTAAATCTGCTCTTCTCGCCTTAAAACTTGCCCATGCCTGCTCTTCATTCCTTTTATTTTCATTTTTTAGGGTGTTGCTTACCTGCCAGATGGTTTCTAACTGCGTAAAATGCTTTTTATTGGCTTCAGCAGCGTCTAGCCACTTTTCTACCTTTTCATTTTCTTCTATAGAACTTTCTTTTAGAAGAACCTTTATCAATAATTCATCAGTCATGCGCTTTCTTCTAATTAAAAAAATCGTTGTAATACCATAATCCGAGTAAAATAAACACCAGGAAATCAGCCAGTTTTAGTCTTAAAATCCTTAAAGCCTTCCCCATCTGGTTTTCTACCGTTTTGATTGATAGACCTAAATGATCGGCAATTTCGCGGTATTTCAATTCTTCGAACCTGCTCATTTGGAAAATGGTGCGGCATTGCGCTGGTAAATGGTTCAGGGCATCTCTTAAATGCTGCTGTAGTTCTGTAAACTCTACTTTTGCAGCGGCAGGTTCATGTTCTGTATTCATGGTGTGTACCGTAAATTCCTGGTATTTGCTTTTGGTTTTTTCCTGTTTAATATAGTTTAAACTATCGTTGTAAACACATTTATAGAGGTATGCTTTTATAGATTGTATTTTAAGGCCTTCTCTTTTTTCCCAAAACTTTAAGAACATTCCCTGTACAATTTCCTCAGCAACATCTTCATCCTTTAAAATCACCTGAGCATACGCGTGCAGCGCGTTGTAATGCGTTTTGAACAAATGTTCAAAGGCGGCATCATCATGGTATTGATGGATAATTTCGGAAGCTGCTACTGTTAATTCCACTGGTTTAATTGTAGTCAAATATATATATGTTTATTAATTATTGAATTTTGAATAAGGGAATGACTGAAGAATGGAATGATAGAATGACCGAATGTTAGCTGGTGCACAAATTCAATCATTCAAAACTCACTCATTCAATCATTTATCTTAAAAACTAATGGCCAAACCACCTGTATAGCCTAAAAATAGGGCATGTAAGGTATTATCTTTCCTATCCCAGCTTTTTACATCGTGTTTCTGTAGGGTTTTTCCCTCTTCGGTATTGGTTGATACAAAATTGAACGATGGGCCTGCAAAAAGTTCTAAATTTTGGCCTATCCTAAGCGATGGCAGTAACTGAAAGGTAGATTTGAAATAATTGCCCCGTTTAAAGTTTTGCAATGAACTCCCGGTAAGCTCTGCATTTAACCTAAAGTGTTCTGATTGAAAAAAGTGAGCACCTAAACCAGCTTCGAAAGCATAAACTTCATCTTTATTTTTAAAGTTATAACCAGCGCCGATAATACCGTATAATACTTTTCCGCCCGATCTGAATGTGGCCATGGTCGTTAAATTCTGGTTGGTAGTTAAAGCAATGCTTTTTTCGCCGTTTTTAACAATATTGATAATCCCGATTGGATAATCACTGCTATCGGCCACGTTAATAAAACCAGCAAACTGAACGCCTTTAACTTTCTTTGCCACATTGATAAAACCTGCAATTTGCGATCCTTTTACATTGCCTGCTTTATTCATAAAACCTGCAACCTGCACGGCAGAAACATTTTTCGAAGTCCAGTTCATAAAACCAGCTACCTGTGCACCACTGTTTTCTTTTGAGATATTGGCGAAACCAGCAATTGCAGCCCCATTCCCTCCGCCATAAGTATTGATAAAACCTGCAAACTGTACCCCACTTGCTTTGCCACCGATATGGTTAGAAAAACCGGCAAACTGTGTACCGCTTGCATTTTTACGCACGATATTGGAAAGACCTGCGAATGAGAGTCCTTTTTCTGCTGCCGAAACGCCAACCAAAGCGTTTAAAGAAAATACATTTGTATCTAATGTTGCATGCGTTCCGTTTGTGCTTACCGGGTATACAAAACCAATATTTACTTTACCTTTTTTGCTTTCTTGTGCAAAACCATTTAAACCTGTGCTTAATAATATCGCTAAACCCAATGCTTTAACACCAGATGCTTTTTTGAAGTTGATGTTTGTTGCATAACCGTTTTTAATTTTTGTCGAAGTTGTATTCATTTCTGTCTAATTTTAAAATGAGACAACAAATACAACACTTACCCCTACGTGCAGTAAAAAAATATTTCTGTGCACGACAATATTATTAGAAATCTTTTTTTACCATTTGAAAATGATAAATTAAAAGTTCACTAGTATGCTTATAAATGCCCAAATCAGCTATAACATACTACAATATCGATCTCACCAAACCGCCTTCTACCCTAATGGCAGCCCCATTGGTTCCTGAAGCTAACGGACTTGCATAAAAAGTAACTGCGTTTGCAATTTCACTCACATCAAGAAAGCGTTGCAGTAAGGAAGTGGGCCGCATATTCTTAAAGAAATCAGCTTCTACCTCAGCAATAGTGATGTTTCCATTTTTGGCTAAATCTTCGATAAAAACACCTACCCCTTTTGATTTGGTAGGGCCGGGCAAAATTGAATTGACAGTTACCCCGGTACCTTGGGTTAATTCTGCCAAACCACGGCTAACCGCCAGCTGTGCAGTTTTAGTCATGCCATAGTGGATCATTTCATCGGGGATAAACACTGCCGATTCGCTGGAGATAAAAATAATCCTGCCCCAATTTTTCTTTAACATTTTAGGGAATAGCTGCCGCGATAATCTGATTCCGCTCATTACGTTAACTTCGAAAAACCTAAACCAATCTTCATCACTGATCTTTTCAAAAGCTTTAGGTTCAAAAATGCCTGCATTATTGATCAGTATATCTATCTCTGGAAGTTTATCGATCAGGTTATTTACCTCATCGGCTTTCGAAAAATCAGCAGCTATTCCTGAAATAAATTCGTTCCCGGCAATACCTTGCAACGATTTTACTGCTTCATCTACACTGCTTTGCGACCGGCCATTGATAATTACTTTTACACCTTCTTTTAACAAACTTTCGGCAATTGCGAATCCGATCCCAGCGGTAGAGCCGCTTATAAAAGCCGTTTTATGCTTTAACTGTAAATCCATTTTTTCTTTTTAAATAATGTTTATCATAAATAATTATTGCCCTAGGGTTATGCAAACTGAACAATTTTTTGGGTAAAAAGTGTCATAGTAATATGCTAAAATGAATGGCAAGACTACAAGACTCGGGTATTGCTTTGAACAGGGACAGTTTAAAACAAGATATGCCAAAATAGCCTCCCTTATCAACTTCCCATAAACATATTTTCTTATCCGTAAACGTATCCCTGATCTGTGAGTTGATTAACGTTTAAGTGAAGATAATAACTAACTATTGATCTGCCTTCTGATCCTGGATAAAGATTGTGGTGTGATGCCCAAATAAGAAGCTACATCCGTTAATGATACGCGTAGGGCAATGTCGGCCTGACGGGCAACAAACAACCTATATCTATTGGCAGAATCCTGCCCCAAATAGGCATTTCGGATATTGATCTTGTCTATTAAAGCTTGTTGTGTAATCTGATCAATAAGTGTTTTAAGATATGGTACCTGTTCGTAAAGTTTCAAAAGTGTTGTTCTGTTAATACCTAAAACCTCACAATTGCAGGCAGCTTGTATACACTCTTCTGCTGGTATCTGCTTCTGGAAACTATTCAATATCGTACAAAATTGATTTTCTTTTAAAAAGTAATGGGTCACTTCATTCCCCTTTTCATTTCGGATAACGATCCGGAGTACGCCATCGACAATAAAAAAAAGTTCTTTACTAATACTGCCTGGCTGTGAGAGCGCTTCTCCTTCTTTAAACATTTTGGGATTAAAGGCTTCCAAGATATACTGTTCTTCTGCTGCCGAAATTTGATGGTAAAGTTTCAGGTAGCTGATAAGTTTGTTCGGCATTGGGATTTATATATGGTACAGAATTGAGTTGAACAAAAATACAAGCTCAGACCGTTTTTACCAATTGGTAAGTGAATTGGTCGTTGATATCTCAAAATTTGCACTTCAATTTACAACATCATGAAAATAAAAGCAAATGAATTTACACTGAAAGGAAAAACAGTGATCATACTAGGTGGAAGCTCAGGCTTAGGTTTTGCAACCGCACAGGCCGCAGCGCACGATGGTGCAAAAGTGATAATTGTTTCCGGTAATGAAAACAGGATTAATGAGGCGTTAAAATCCTTACCCGAAACCTGCAAAGGCTTTGCTGTAGATCTGAGTAAAGAAGAAAACATCAAACAGTTTTTTAATTCAGTCGAACCTTTCGATCACCTGGTATATACCGCAGGCGAAAATCTGGTATTGAATACGATTAATGAAACTGACCTCGATGATGCCCGTCAGTTTTTTACATTAAGGTATTGGGGTGCTTTTGCTGCAGTTAAATATGCAGCAAAGAAAATTAAGGCAGGCGGTTCTATTAATTTAACAGGAGGTATTGCCAGCCCAAGACCAAGTACCGGCTGGGGCGTAGCGGCCAGTATTTGTGGCGCCATGGAAGGCTTTACCCGTGCAATGGCTGTAGAACTAGCCCCAGTACGTATAAATTCGGTATCGCCGGGTGTGGTTAAAACCAATTTGTGGAATAGCATGAGCAATGAGGATAGAAATAACCTCTATGCTGGTGTAGGTGAACGTTTACCTGTAAAGCGCGTTGGAGAAGCCGAAGATATTGCGCAGGCATTTTTATACACCATGAAACAACAATACGGCACAGGGCAAGTAATTGTGGTAGATGGTGGTTCGGTATTGGTGTAAGCCACAATGAAGAAATCGTCATTTCGATCGGCTTGTAACGCAGTCTAGAAACCAGTTAGTGCTTAGCGAAGCTAAATCTACTGAGATCTCCCATTTCATTACTTTTAATCCAATAGCTCTAGGATCGAGATGACGACTTTCTGCAACTCCAAAATATCATGCAATTTGCCGTTTTAATGCTTTAAGTTGGGTGGCCAATAATACGCCTCCAAGAGCAGCGGTGAGAAAAATGCCTTCAAAAATCAACAATCGTTTTTTCTTTTTAAAGCCGCGGTAAAAGGTATGTGCTGCAATAACCCCCAGGCCAACAAATTCTATATCGCTTTGTACCCTTTTCGATGAATCTTTACTTTTAACCAGCACAATGCGCAATAATTTATCAATTAAACTGATGTTTTTAGAAACACCTTTTCTAATCTGTGCCTTACTTGCCGAAGCGCCCAATTTCTTAGCTGCAGTTTGTAATCCTGTAGTGGTGATCTCGTTAATCAAATGTGTTTTAGTATCGTTTTTTTCCATATCGCTTTCAGTAGGTTCTATTATTTCAACCCAATTTAAAAGGATATGGTTTTGATTATTTGAGAATGATGTAGACAGCCATTGTTATTTAAGAGAGAATTACCAGATCGATGTCTTTCATTGCCAGGTTTTTCAATAAACCATTAAAAACCGCCGTACGCAGAATGACCTGAAAAATATTAAGATGGGGTTTCCCGATGCAAATGGTGGTAACTTCTTTCTCATTGGCAATATCGATGATGGTTCTGGTAATCGCATTACTCTTTACTTTGATCACCTCGGCCCCAAGCTCGGTAGCCAGTTTAAAATGATTAATCAAATGGCGTTGTTTGTCTAGTTTAATACGCTCCATGCTTTCACTATCACTCTGCACATACAACACAATCCATGGCGATCGGTAATAAGAAGCCAATCTTGCTGTTTTCCTGATCACTACCCCTGCAGTCTCGGCATTAGAAGAAATACAGGCTAAAAAACGTTCGGGCCGAAGTTTGATTGATTTTGGGATTTCGGTCTGAATTTTCCGTTCTACCTGGTGCACCACCTCTTTTAAGGCCAGTTCGCGCAGCTGAAGAATTTTATCGGACTGAAAAAAATTGCCAAGTGCCCTTTCGATTTTCGATTGATCGTAAATTTTGCCTTCTTTAAGGCGGGTAACCAATTCGTCAGCGGTAAGGTCGATGTTCACGATTTCATCGGCTATCTCCAATATCTTATCCGGGATACGTTCGGTAACAGCAATACCTGTAATCTGCTCAATTTCTTCATTGATGCTTTCCAGGTGCTGAATATTTACGGCCGAGATCACGCTGATCCCTGCTTCGAGCAGGTCGAAAACATCTTGCCAGCGTTTGGTATTTTTGCTGCCCTCGGCATTGGTATGGGCAAGTTCATCAACAATAACAATCTCAGGATGGCGGTTCATAATTCCTTTCAAATCCATCTCTTCGATTTCCTTACCCCGATAAAAAATTTTCCTTCGTGGAATAATTGGAAGACCTGCAACAAGGGCTTCTGTTTCTGCCCTTTTATGGGTTTCAATATAGCCGATACAAATGTCTACTCCATTCCGCAGCAGCGCATGAGATTCCTGGAGCATCCGGTAACTTTTGCCCACACCGGCACTCATGCCGATATAGATCTTGAGCTTTCCGCGCCTGGATTTTTTAACCAGATCCAAAAAATGCCTGACCGACTCTTCTTTTTGTTCTTCTTCCATGATGTTTTACCAGGTAACAGTCATTATTCCTTTTTCTATCAATATGGTGATGGCAACAATCATAACAAGGGTAAATAATACCATCGTAAATTTAAGCGAAATCTTTCTGGAAAGCAGTTTAAAGTATTTTTCCGTAGCATAACTTTTTTTGATGGCAGATGTTTTTTTCCTTTTTAATGAGCTTAATTTTCTCATCATTAACATTCCAAAGAATGCTAAAAACAGACTGAACAATATTTCTATGTAAGGATGCATTGTTTTTAATATTAAAAATCATTAATCTGTCATGTTGAGCCTGTCGAAACGCTTTACCATACATTTCGGTTAGTCCTTCGACAGGCTCAGGATGACAAAACTAAAGCGTAATCGTCATTCCCGCACAGGCGGGAACCACCAAGTGCTCAGCGAAGCTAATCTAACACACCATACATTAGCATTAAGATTCCCAATCAAGTTGGGAATGACGACCTGAATCTTCCTAAAACGAAACCGCTATACTCGCTGTAAGGGCTGCGTTCGCATTTACCGCGGAGCCTTCTCTTGCAAATATTTTATCTTTACTATCGTAGGCTTTTCCTTCCAATCTGATTACTGCATTTGCTATGGGCGAATAATCAAGATTTAGCGAATAACCC
This sequence comes from Pedobacter sp. GW822-FHT03F06, assembly GCF_058801365.1. Taxonomy (NCBI): domain Bacteria; kingdom Pseudomonadati; phylum Bacteroidota; class Sphingobacteriia; order Sphingobacteriales; family Sphingobacteriaceae; genus Pedobacter; species Pedobacter sp. GW822-FHT03F06. The sequence continues at coordinate 1,101 of NZ_JBXANE010000007.1, read as the reverse complement.
TTGGTTTTAAAACCTTCTGGCGTTCCGGTTGCAATAAAAATTCCGTTTTTATCTTCATAGTATTCGAATCTTCCGGCAACTGCCCATTTTGGTGCAAATTTATATTGTAGTATTGCTACGGGTGAGATCACCTCGTTTTTATCATCACTTCCTTTTTGTTTCTGCTGGGTTCCATAGTCGAATCCAAGGGTTACGCCAAATTTATCGGTAAGTTGAAAGATGCCATAAATGTTGTGGTAAAATCTATTTACCCTAACCGAATCAGCACCTTCTGTTCCAAGATAATTGCTGTAGTTTACCGTGATTTTATCAGTCGGTTTCCAGGTGAGTTGCAGTCCACCGGCAGGTTTATCATTCCCGTTTTGGCGGCTAATGCGCTGCCATCCGTTAAGGTAAAGTGCTGTTGCTGTAAATTTGCCATCCTTAGTACCATAAGTAACTTTCGCACCCGACTCGTAATAAGGGGTATTCTCTGAAGAAATATTCCTGGTGAGTACCCAACAGTCTTTCGAAACCGCACCTTCAAAACCAATATGCGAAGAAAATATTCCGGCGTCGATCCAAAGGTTCTCTGATTTCGATAATTTTACGCCTGCATTGGCCTCGAAGATATTTTTTAATACCCCAGGTTCGGCAGCAAGATTGGCATTGGCATAAGTTCCAGCCATTACCGCTAAGTTTGCACGGATATTCCCTGTATCGTACACGGCTTTAATAAATCCAAGGTTCAGGTTAACTTCGTTTGCACGGTTATGTGAATAAATAAACCCTGGGCGGTTATGGTCGGCCGGTTTGTTGAAATCGTATCCATAATAAGCCTCAAGATAACCTGTTACTTTAATTTTTGGTTCATCCTGTGCTTTCGCGAAAAATGTAGTGGTAAGTGTAGCGGCAAGTAATAGTAATTTTTTCATCTGTATTTTCTATTTATTTTATCTGATTGTTTTATTGGGTAAAGCCTAGCGTGATCGTCATCTCGACTGAAGTGCAACGTAATGGAGAGATCTAATAAATGAATTTTCAAAGATCTCTTCACTACGGTCGTATTCTAGGTTTACCACAATTGCAAATTTATTTTAAGAAAAACTCTTTTTTTGGAGT
>NZ_JBXANE010000006.1:117366-415108 GCF_058801365.1 Pedobacter sp. GW822-FHT03F06 | reverse complement strand
CTAAGAAAAACTCCAAAAAAAGAGTTTTTCTTAAAATAAATTTGCAATTGTGGTAAACCTAGAATACGACCGTAGTGAAGAGATCTATAAATGATATTTCAAAGATCTCTCCATTCCGCTACGCTACAGTCGAGATGACGGACAGGTCTGCTGAATTGAAAAAGTCAGACAGTGTCTGACGAATCTGAAAGCATATTAATTTCCGAGACAGTTTTTCGGAAATTTGAAACGAATTAAAATCATGAAAATATACCAACAGGCCCTAGCACTTAGAGAACGAAGAAGAGGTTTCCATATCATTACCGATGAGGTTGAGGATGCCTTACCTCAAATTGACGAGATTAACATTGGCATTTGCCAGGTTTTTATACAACATACCTCTGCTTCGCTTACCATCAATGAAAATGCAGATCCTACTGTTCGGGTTGATTTTGAAATGTTCTTTAATAAAACCGTAAAGGAAAACGATCCCGAATATGAGCATGACTATGAAGGATCGGATGATATGCCTGCTCATTTAAAGTCAGCACTTTTGGGCAGTTCTGTTACCATTCCGATTAGAAACGGCAGGTTGGCGCTGGGCACCTGGCAGGGTATTTATCTTTGCGAACACCGCAACCATGGCGGCCAAAGAAGATTAATCGTTACGGCCTGGGGAGAATAAATAACTTTAAGGTTTCTTAACCTCTTTTTTAATTTCAGGATGGTTATCCTGAATAGATTTACGCCCGGTTTCTATCTCAATTTCTTTTGTGGTTACCGCATAATGAGAAGGATAAATTTCAGAGCCAAAAGCAACTGCATAAGCCTTGGTAAATTCGGCACCAAAATATAAAATGATAGAAGAGTAATAAGTCCATAAAAGCACAACTACTAATGAGCCCGTTGCTCCATAAGTACTCCCAACATTGCTCTGTCCTATATAAAGTGAAATGGCAAATTTACCGATCATAAACAGTAAAGCGGTAACTATTGCACCAGCAATTACATCACGCCATTTTATAATTGCATCAGGTAATACCTTAAATATTACGCCGAATATTAAGGAGATAACAGCCAAGGTTACAATCTGATTAAGGATATAAAATACAATAACTGATATTTCGGCAAAGCGGGCCTGCAAACGGTCGCTAAAGGCATCGAGTACAGAGGTGACCGCTAATGAAACCAGCAGTACAAAACCTAAACTGATAATTACAGAAAATGATAAGAAACGGTTTTGTAATAGTTTCACCCACCCTCTTTTAGGTTTAGGTTTTAAACCCCAAATGGTATTAATAGAATCCTGGATATCGCCAAAAACGGTAGTTGCTCCAATTAATAGGGTTATGATTCCAATAATTAAAGCAATGGTGCTCTTTCCATCCAAATAGGCATTCTTAATTAACTGCTGTAAGGAAACGGCCGATTCTCTGCCTAAAAATCCTTCGAGCTGTGCATAAACCTGCCCTTCGGCTATTTCCCTCCCTAAAAAAATACCGCACAAAGAAATAATAACCACGAGCAGCGGCGCCATAGAAAACACTGTATAATAGGCTAATGAGCCGCTAAGCTTCGTTACTTTATGATCATTAAATCCTGTAAACGATGCTTTTAAAATGCCCCATATTCCTTTTAAAGTGATTTTATTCTTTGCCATAAACAAACTATTTAAGATGAGATGCCCTAAACTTAAACCGCTTATTTTTTGAATTGTTTGCTCATTAATTAATGAAAACAGCATGCAAAGAAACCAAATGCACAAAAAAAGCTCCGATTTTTTGTCGGAGCTTCATTTTTTATCGATTAGATAATTTGTATTATTTGGCCTTAATCCATAAGGCAATATCGTTAACTAAAGTTTCGGATACACTTACCGCTGCTTGATACTGGGCCATTGTACCCTTTTCGGTCTGAGAGCTTAACAGGTGATTTAAGTCTGGGTAAAACTTAAGCACCACATTTTTCTTTTTACTCAAGGCAGCATTCCATAAATCAAAATCTACTTTGCCCACCTGAAAATCATTCCCTCCCTGCAATACGTATATTTTAGGTTTCGAAAGGCTTTTTGCTACAGTTACCTGATTGTAGGTGTTTAAATCTGTCCAATATTTTGCAGGCAGTCCTAAAATTAATGAATCAGGCTTTATTGTAGTTCCCAACTGCGAAATTCTACTTTTATCAATTTCCACGTAAGCATCTGCCAGTTGTTTCTTAAAGGCAGCTGTTGTATCGTTAGCCTGATCGAACATGTACTTATTCTGATCAACAATAATATCTGTTAATTTTCGGGCAGGTGCTGCTGCCAAAATAATCCCTGCTAAATCAGGTGTAAGTGCTGCCATTTTAGGTGCCAGCATCCCGCCTAAACTATGTCCAAAAACATAAACAGCTTTAGGATCAGCACCAACAATCGTTTTCGCCAGGGCTATGGCCGCGCTTGCATCATCCAATACCTCTTCTTTTACAGTAAATGCTTTGTTAAATTCATTCGGGTAGATTAAGGTTCGTTTCACATAACGAACAGAAGCAATTCCTTTAGCGGCTAAACCACCAGCCAAATCTTTAAAGGGTTTATTCGCACCAACGGTTTCATCCATATCTGCCGGACCAGAACCATGCACAAAAACCACTACAGGGAAATTTTTAGCATTTTTTGGTGTAGTGATAATCGCGGCCAATTGTTTTCCTGCCGGCCCAATATACACCGATTTTTCCTTATATAAACTGGTATCAACATAGGTTGGTTTTAAATAAGCGGCGGCCTTTCGGGAAGGTGCCAGGAAGATTCCGACGATTTTCTGTTGTTTATTAAAACCTAAAATAAAGTTCTGATTACCATTCGCAAATTTACCCTCTACCGTTACTGCGAAAAACTCGCCCTGGGATTTACTTTGAATGGCATCTAACGATTCTGCCTTTCCATATTTTGTTCCAATATCTCCCCAAAGTTTCTTTAAACTTTCTTCTGTTAACTTCGTTTTTAAAGTATCATCAAAGAAAGCGTGTGCATCTTTAAATTTCTCTTCCTGCAAAAGTTTAAAAAAGTCGTTTGCACCGTTGAACAACTGGATCACATTTTGAGAAAATGCGGTAGTTGTAAATAATAAAGTGATTATAAATAAAAGGCTTTTTTTCATCCGTGTTTTGTTTTAATGGTAATGAGATTTCATGACTTTATCTTTTTTTAATCTAAAAAATCATGATGGTTTCATGTATTGTGTTTGGTTGTTTACAATACCCAAAGTTAACAATATTTGGTTCTGAAAAGCCGCTACCTAAACTAGCCGTTTAGTTTTAACTAATTTTAACATTTGATGCCAGTTTCTTCCACAAAATGTATGGAATAAATATAATTATCAGGGCAATAAGCGGAGGGATTAAAAGTGATATGCCATCTCCAACAAATGCCCTGGAGGCAAAGGCGCCAATAAAATTAATGGCAAAACCTGCGTATGCCCATTCTTTAATGGTTTTAAATTTATTTTGAAAGATGGATGCCGCCCCAAGCAGTTTGGCAATACCAACGATGATGAGCAGATACATCGGATAACCAAGGTGTTTAAGCACTTCTTTGCCTGCTTCCTGTTGAGTAATTCCGCCAACGCCATCCATAATCATCATTAAGGCAAAAATAATGGTGGCAATCCAATACCACGTTTTTAACTTCTTCATATTGATCTGTTTTTATCGTAATTAATTAACCAGTTATTCCCAAAGCGATCTGTTAAATCGCCAAAAAGTGCTCCCCAGAATGTTTCCTGTAATGGGTGTGAGATCTTCCCTCCTGCTGAAAGTTTACGATAAAAAGCCTGTGCCTCTTCTTCCGAATTACAATTCAGCATCATAGAAATCGAATTTCCCTTAATTAACCCGCGTTCTTCTACCAGATCTGTTGCCATAATTACCAAATCATCTTTAGCCAAAACAGCATGCATAATACTCCGCTTCATAATATTGGGCATTTTATCAACCATAACCGATTCTCCAATGGTTTCGAGGGTCAATTCTCCCCCTAAACAATCCTGATAAAAAGTCATTGCTTCGCGGCAGTTACCGTTAAAAGTGAGATATGAATTTATACTTGCCAATTGATTTATTTTTTGATGCCTACCATTAAGCGCACATCGGTTTCATTAATATACATTTCAAGGCAATAGCCATCAGGATCGATGTTAGGCTGCTTGAGCAATTTTTCGAAGGTCTTCCCGATCTGGCTAACATCTTTCATAAAATCGGGAACCAGTTCACTGATAAATGTTCCTTTCTTGATGGTAAAGGTTTCGATGCCAAATTTCTCAGCTTCGCCAGCCTCTATTTCTTCAACGGCAGCCTTATAAATAATCTCCCGCTTTTCGTTAGGACTGCTTATTCCAAAATACCTGCGTTGTTTATCAAGGGGAAACAGGGCATGAAGTTTTTGATGTGCTGCTAAAACGCCATTGGGGAAAGATTCAGCCGTAATGCACATTACCTTAATATCCTCATTTAAAATATATTCTTCCATTGTCATTATCGGCATTACCGCTTTAAAAATTTAATGTAAAGGATTAACAACACAAACATACGGGCAGAAACTAATAAGCTAAATATGTAGAAACGACAATTGCGGGGGTTGTTTACGACAATTGGCCTCGTTATATTTGAATTATGAAACATGTATCTATCTTAATTCCAGAGACTGCCGTGATTGAAGCCATTGCAGATCCCCGCTATTTGTTTACCGCTGTTAACGAATTTTTACAGGCATCGGGCAAGCGCCCACTTTTTAAAGTTGAGCTTATAGGGATGACTAAAGAGATAAGACTTAACAATAGTCTTTTTTCTGTACACGCCGATAAACTATTACATGAGGTTGAGCATACCGATCTTATTTTTGTGCCAGCCATTAGCGGTAACATAGGTTATGCCATGGAAGCAAATCAGGATCTACTGCCATGGATTATAAAACATCATGCTAAAGGTGCAGAAGTAGCCTCGCTCTGTATGGGTGCATTTTTACTGGCTGCAACTGGTTTGTTAGACGGACGGAAATGTTCAACACATTGGTTGTTTGCCAACCAGTTTAGAGAGATGTTTCCTGAAGTAGAGCTGGTAGATGGTAGTATTATTACCGATGCTCAGGGTTTATACTCTAGCGGTGGTGCAAACTCTTACTGGAACTTACTTTTATACCTGGTTGAAAAACATACGGATAGAGATACCGCCATTTTAGCAGCGAAATACTTCGCTATCGATATCGACCGCGAAAGTCAGCTGGCTTTTATGATGTTTCAGGGACAGAAGGGGCATGAAGATGCAAAAATTAAAAAAGCGCAGGAATTTATTGATGGCAATTACCAAGATAGGATAACAGTAGATCAACTGGCCGATATGCTGGCATTGGGCAGAAGAAGTTTTGAGCGGAGATTTAAAAGTGCAACCAAAAATACAGTAATCGAGTACATCCAAAGAGTTAAAATTGAGGCCGCCAAGCGAAGCTTCGAATCGAGCAGAAAAAACATAACTGAGGTAATGTTTGACGTGGGGTATACAGACACAAAATCATTCAGGGATGTTTTCAAAAAAATAACCGGTTTAACCCCGATTGAGTACCGGAACAAATACCATAAAGCTGTACCTGTTTTGCAGGTTTAAATAGAATTGCAAAAAAATAAAAAAAAATTAAGCTGCACACAATATATTCTATTTATAGCGTTTATGTATGTGAGAGCGTTAATTTAGATGACGGGGATACTGCCTAAGGGTGGAATCCCCGTTTCTTTTTTGTTTGTCATCCTAAGGGGTAATTTATTATATAAAAGTCAATATGAATGGCAGGAGATTCTTTTTCCGGTAATAAGGTGCGAGGAATCGTCATTGCGAGAAGGCTTTTTCAGCCGACGAAGCAATCTTACAACGCTCGCTATTAGCCTGCGCTTTATGATCCCGCCTACGCGGAATGACGACCATTCTATTGAGGTCCGTCAATGGTAGCGTAGTCGAAGGATATCTTGAACAGATTTCTCCGTTCCGCTTCACTTCAGTCGAAATGACGATTAAATAGCTAAATAATCTATCTTGCATTTCTAGGCACATTTGTTTCAAATAAAAAAAGGGGCATTGTTAAAAAATGTCCCTTTTTAAAATATATGATGGAGTTAAGAATTTTAGCTTTCTTTATCAGTAAAATCAACTGGTTTCTTTTCAAAATACTGATCGAAGTTTTGCACTTTTTTAGGTTTTAGAATTACATACAGTCCTAATCCGATTAATATTAAAGCTGTGCTGATTCTTGACAGATCGAAATCAAAAATGCTTATCGCTTTAAGGGTAAATAAGCCACCTATTATCGTTAATGCTAACCAGCTGCTGCTCTGGAAGTTTTTGCGGTAACCCATCCACAAACCTACACCTAACATGATGGTGTGCCATTTCAATATCCAGTGTGGAACATCTATCCCCGAGTTTCTTAACAAGAACACCGAACCGATTGCTATGATTAAAACACCTAAACCAAATTGTTTATCTGCGTGATTTTTTTTGATTAAATTTTCCATGACTGTTTGTTTTTATGATTCAAATGTATCACGAATACCAATGCTGGAGAACGGCTTTTCCCTTAGTTGTGATATTTTATCGGTGAGTGAAATAAAACTGTCGGTGAAAAAATTATGAGAATTTAAGGAAGGGAGGATTTATCGGTGAAAATGTCAGTTTTGCCACGGAAACACAAATAACACGGAATTGAACTTAATTCCCTTAACTCCTTAATGGTTAATATTGCTCACCATTAAGAGATTAAAGTCATTAAGAGAAATAACCTCAGTTATTAGGCTGTATCGTCATTCCTCCTAGCAATGACGAAATGAGGGACACAAATGAACCAATGACTAATGAACCATTAAAAGATTGCTTCACACCGCCCATCCAACCAAGCTCTTCAGTTTAAAATGAGGTATTGGGATATGAACTAATGACAAATAAACCAATGACTAATGAACCAGCAAACCAACTATCATTCGAAAATGATAATATCTGTCCCTTCGCTCATAATTACTTTTGAAGTGATATTAATGAATAAGCCATGGGCTAATAATCCGTTAATCTGATTGAGATCAGAAGATAGTTTTTCAGGATCATCAATAAGACCGAAATCGGCGTCGATAATCAGGTTACCATTGTCGGTAATAAATGTTTTGTTGTCTACAGACCTCAATATACCCTTGCCACCGAGTTCATTAATCTGATCGGACACATATTGATAGGCCAATGGTATTACTTCAACAGGAACAGTAAAAGCGCCCAATTTTTTAACTTTTTTCGAAGCATCGGTAATGATGATGGCATTTTTACTCAGTGAAGCGATTATTTTTTCCCTAAACAGTGCCCCGCCCCCACCTTTAATCAGATCGAGTGATTCTGTAAATTCGTCGGCCCCATCGATACTGATATCAATTTTGCTTAAACGCCCGAGATCAAGAATTTCGATGCCCAGAGATTTTGCGAGTTCTTCCGTTCGGATGGAACTTGCAGCAGCCTTTATCTTAAGTCCATCTTTTACACGTTTACCTAATTCATTAATGGCAAAGGTTGTGGTAGATCCCGTACCCAGGCCTACTACATCGCCATCTTTAACAAATTTTACTGCAGCCAGGGCAGCCGCCAATTTCTCTGCATCTTGTTGGGTTTTATCTGTAGTAACCATAAGGTAAAAATAGGTTTAAATGATAAACATCGCAAAAACGAAAAAAAAATTTACTGCCGATGCAATAAATCGTTTTTATAGCGTTTATGTATATGAGAGCGTTAATTTAGATGATGGGGATTCTGCAATTGTGAAATCCCCATTTCTTTTTTCCCATACATTATGTCATCCTGAGCGTAGTCGAAGGATCTTTTCATTTAATAGCCCCTGAAATAAATTCAGGGTGACGGGCTAACTTGAATATTTCTCCATTTCACTATGCTTCATCCGATAGCTATCGGATCGAAATAACGACGACCCGCAACAACTGAACTACCCTATACAAATCAAACCGAAAAAATTTCATTCACAATACAATAAATCTTATTTACATCGTTTATGTATATGAGAGCGTTAATTTAGATGATGGGGATTCTGCAATTGTGGAATCCCCATTTCTTTTATAAAAAAAAACGGCTGGTATTTCTACCAACCGTTTCCTAACATTTAAACTTACTTATTTAAAGAATTTATCCATCCTGCAATTTTTAAAGCTTCTGCTTTGGTTACTTGCGGCATTGGAGGCATTTCAGTTGAGTAACCCGGCCAGTTTTGTGGTTGTGGGTTGTGGATCAACTGAAATATTTTCTCTGCTGAATACTTACGTTTTGCAATTTCAACGAATGGCGGGCCAATTTGTCTTTTGGTTTGATTGTGGCAGGCCAGACAAGTATTTTTTGTTAATAAACCCTCTACTTCTTTAAAAGTAGGTGCTTTAGCCGTAGTTGTAGGCTTAGCCGGAGTAGCCGCTCCTTTTGCTTCAGGTGCTTTTCCAGTTGTTGCCTTTGGTGCAGCTGTTTTCTTAGCAGGAACATTTACCGGTGCCGCTGAGTTTTTAGTACTCACTTCGCTGGCAGAAAGTTTATTTCCATCAGGAATCTGGTTCAAGGTATAATAAGCTACCGGATGAACTAAAGAGTAAAAACCATCTTGCGATCTTAAACCATCTAATGTTAAGGTATGGATATAATATTGACGAAGGTTTTGTACAATAATCCTGGCTTTTAATCCATCTGCCGAAACTTTAACGCCAGAGATTTTTAATTTCTCGGTGTTTACAGGTGGCGAACCATACACTGGGTGATATTTGTAAATAAAGCTTTCTGCATCATATGAAGCTAGATCTTCTGCCGATTTACGATCAACAGGCATGGTAAACTCCACTTCAAAACCATCAGGCATTGCCCTAACAGCTTTCATTTCGAAAGGGGTTTTATTGTTGTACACCAGTCTTTCTAAACCTTCGTTGGCATCACCTGCCGATCCCCAGCCACGGTTGGTTTCTCCAACAAACAGTGAACCATCTGTACCCCACTCTAACCTTAATACTCCTGAACGGAAGCCCTTACGGAAAAGGAAAGCAGCACCTTGTTCCTCACCTTTCACCGTCTCCATAAAAATCCTCGAAATAATACTCATTCCCTGATCGCCAACTAAAATCTGACCAGCGAACGGGCCAAACGTGTTTGCAGGAATTTTAACAGGTTCTGCAGAAGAGATCCCCAAAATACCATAAGGCAACCAAACTGATGGCAAACGTAATTCAGGGAATACTTTCTTCATTTCGAATAAGGTTTTGAATGTTTCGTTTACCCTATTCTCTGGTTTAATGTATCTTCCTTGTTCGTTTTTGGTTCTGCGTTCGTCTATTTGCGAGTAAAAGAAATCTGACTGCAGTTTAACCGGAGAGTTAGGTAAGTTGGTCCATCTTAAACTGGCCGGATGCCCCATAAAATCGCCTTTATTTACTTTCCATAAACCACCAGAACCTACCCAGTCGCCTTGATTTTCGGTATAATAAAACTGTCCATCAATACTACCAATACCCGCTGGCGAACGGAAACCCGCAGCATAAGGGCTCATTTTACCATCTTCGGTAATGTTCATGGCCCAACCACGCATCGGCACACGGCTTTCTGCTCTCCACCATTCTTCATCGCCAAAGGCCACGTTTCCGGTAACCATAAAAGTACCATCGGGCATTAACTTTGGCCCAAAACTATATTCGTGGTAATGACCGCTTAAAGGCCATGCATAAATGGTTTCGTATACATCGGCTTTGCCATCCTGGTCCTTATCAACCAATTTGGTCAACTCGCCGCGCTGTGCCACATATAATGCACCATTTTTATAGGCAATGCCCAAAATTTCGTGCAAGCCATAAGCAAATCTGCGCCAGTAAGGCTTGGCACTTGTAGGGTTTTCTACAATGTACACTTCTCCCCTACGGGTAGAAATGCCCAAATCACCATTTGGCAAAGTAATCAGACCACCAACTTCTAAAATAGGGCCTTCGGGTACGCGTACTTTATTTATCCTGAAAAAATCTTCTTCTTTCGGTGTTTCTTGTGCAAAAACTGTAGTAAAGCTAAAACTTAATGCCAGTATTGCTAATTTTTTAAATGTATTTCTCATTGTCATTCCAATTAAAACAAAATGGTATAATTTAACTTAGTTCCAATAGCTACGATAACTTCTTTTTTGCCATCAACTTCTCTGATTACTGGTTTAGCAGTTCCTTCAGCAAGTTGTATATAGTAAGATTTATCATCAATCAGGTATAAACCTTTAGCTACTTCTTCGACATTAGAAGCAGTTGCCAATAGGAAATATAGGTCTTTTGATGCTTTATCAACAGCAATCTCTCTCGTTAAACCTTGTCCATTTTCCATCACCTTAACCGCATCGGTAACATTTGTTCCATTAATGATGTACTTAAACTCCGGACGGTCTTGTTTATCCATTACATACCCTTTGGTTCTGAAACCAGTACCAGCAGTATCTGCAATCCATTTATCCTGATCGTTCGCTAATTTTGAAATGGCTAAAATTGGCTTTTTAGTAAAACGGGTAACACTGCCCAAAGCACGTGAAGTACCATTTCCACGGCCATCCCACATTGGGGTAGCATCGATAAAATTGCCATGCCATCCCTGTAATAATGTACCGTTATCTAAATCGTAGCTATAAGCAACTTTTTCTGGTCCGCCTACCGAAATAGCATGTACCGAACGTACCCTTGGCGCAACATCAACAAAACTTCTGATCATGTTGTTGCTTGCCGCTTCAATGTAAATTGGATCTGCCCCACCGTTTTGGTTGGGTTTTGGAATTTCTGAAAGTTCGTCAATCTGGATATTTCTGAACGCTACCGAACCATGATCGCCCTGTAAACGTAAAGGTCCTTTTGCTTTCTCAGCTCCTGCAGCTCCTCTGGTTGCACCAAATAGCTCAACATTTTCGTGAATCAGTACACCGTTTAGTTCGGCACTGATGATTTTAGCATTTTGCGTTTTCTTTCCTGATGCATCAAATTTTGGTGCCTGGAAGATAATTTTAATGTGCTGCCATAAACCTGGTGCTTTACTTGCATTCTGACGGGGAGCAACACCTCCAAACCCTTTTTCGGCTTCGGGTTTGCTATCGTCCCAACGTTGATAAATACCACCATTGTTTGATGAGCTTGGGTTTTTCAGTCCCCATGCATCGTCTATCTGAATTTCGTAATTACCTTGAAGATAAATACCAGAATTTGTTCCTTTTGCGGTTAAATAATCTAATTCTATAGCTACGTCGCCATACTCGTTTACGGTATATAAATCCGAACCCGCTTTTTTTGCGGTAGATTGATTAATTAATATCCCTTCACCTTTGGTTGTTTTTAAAACATTTTCGGCGTTTAGGTCGGCCACCACATTTTGGGCGAGTGACCATGAATTTGAAGGATTTTTAAAGGCTGAAAGATCTTTGAGATCAATACGCTGGCCAAATGCCAACAGGGTTCCGCAAAGCCAGAAAATGGCTGTAAAACCCGTCTTTGAGATGTTCATATACTTGGTTTGTTAGTTTTAGCCTAAAGCTAGATATTTCGTTTAAAATCCATCGGATAAATTGCTTTACCCGATGGATAATTATTTTCTCTATTTTTCTGTTGATAATGAATAAGGGAAATCAGCTGGGTTTGAACCTCTGGTTTTATTCGGCATTGCTGTCATATTGAAATTTAACACCGCACCTTTTTGCAAACCACTGTGGCTGATCCAGTTTTTAGAATATGGTTTACCGTTCATTTGTAACGACTGAACATAACGGTTGTTATCGCTATTGGCTGCCGCATTAATCACCACAGTTTTACCACTTTCTAAAGTAATGGTTACCTTTTTAAACAAAGGAGCACCTAAAACGTACTGATCAACCGCTGGTGTTACCGGATAGAAGCCCATTGCAGAGAAAACATACCAGGCAGAAGTTTGTCCGTTATCTTCGTCACCACAATATCCATCGGGAGTGGCTTTATACATTCTGTTCATGGTTTCTCTTACCCAGTATTGTGTTTTATAAGGCGCACCACCGTAGTTATAGAGGTAAATCATGTGCTGGATCGGTTGGTTACCATGTGCATATTGGCCCATGTTTGCAATCTGCATTTCGCGGATTTCGTGAATTACACCACCGTAAGCGCTTTCATCAAATACGGGAGGCATCGAGAAAACTGAATCCAGTTTAGTTACAAATTTACTATGGCCACCCATCAATTTAGCTAAACCATCAACATCCTGAAAAACCGACCAGGTATAGTGCCAGCTGTTGCCTTCGGTAAATGCACCGCCCCATTTAAATGGGCTGAACGGGCTTTGGAAAGTTCCATCCTGATTTTTGCCACGCATTAAACCCGAAGCCGGATCGAAAAGATTCTTATAGTTCATGGCTCTTTTCTTATAAATATCGATCTCCGAAGCCGGTTTGCCTAAAGCTCTTCCCAATTGATAAATGGTAAAATCATCATAAGAATACTCTAAAGTTTTAGCTGCATTTTCATTCTTTTTCACATCGAAAGGCACATAACCCAATTCGTTGTAATATTTAACACCATCACGGCCAACAGCTTCCATAGGTCCTTCATTGTTTGCGCCATGTTTTAAGGCCTGCCATAACGTTTCAATGTCGTAACCACGCATGCCCTTAATATAAGCATCAGAAACTACCGAAGCAGAGTTGTTACCCACCATAATATTTGCGTAACCCGGACTGCTCCACTCTGGCAGCCAACCGCCTTCTTTGTAATCATTGATTAAGCCTTGCTGCATTTCCTTATTAATTGAAGGATAAACCAGGTTTAAGAAAGGATATAATGCCCTAAAAGTATCCCAGAAACCCGTTCCAGCGAACATATATCCTGGCAAAACCTGTCCGTTGTAAGGACTCCAGTGTACAATCTGGTTTTGTGCATCAATCTCGTATAATTTATTGGGAAAAAACAACGTGCGGTACATTGCCGAATAGAAAGTACGCGTCTGATCTATAGTACCTCCTTCAACCGCAATTTTACTTAAGGTTTTGTTCCAGGTTGCTCTACCTTTTGCTTTCGTAGCGTCGAAACCATCGTTGGCTAATTCTCTTTTTAGGTTTAAATCGGCCTGCTCAAAGCTGATAAATGAAGAGGCCACTTTTGCAATTACCTGCTCTCCTTTTTGTGTGGCGAAACCAATAACAGCGCCAGCATGATCTACCGTTAATTCTAAATCTTTATCATTAAGTTTTTTATCATCCCAGGTTTTGGCCAACTTGAAATCTTTGTTGAAATAGATGACAAAATAATTTTTGAAATTTTTAGGCAGTGGGCCACGGGCATATTTAGTGGTATAACCAATAATTTTCCTTTCTGCCGGAATAATTTTAATGTACGAGCCTTTATTCTGTGCATCTACGACCACATAAGCACTATCTGTTTTAGGAAAAGTAAACCTAAACTGTGCAGCACGTTCTGTTGGGGTAATTTCGGTGGTTACATCAGCATCTGCCAAATAAACGCTGTAATAATATGGTTTAGAAACCTCTGCTTTATGGCTGAACCAGCTTGCGCGGTCATCATCTGTGAATTTTAATTTACCTGTAACGGGCATAAGCGCAAAAGCGCCGTAATCGTTCATCCAGGGCGAAGGCTGATGTGTTTGTTTAAAGCCACGGATTTTGTCGGCATCGTAAACATAAGCCCATCCATCGCCGTTTTTACCAGTTTGTGGCGTCCACATGTTCATTCCCCAGGGCAAACCAATTGCCGGGTAGGTGTTTCCGTTAGATAGTGATGGCTTGGATGCTGTTCCCATTAAAGGGTTTATCCAATCTACCGGATCTGTAATTTTGCCTATTGTTTGCGCGAAGCTTGTTGACGCCGCAACACTCAATAAAGCGATAAATAATTTTTTCATTTGTTGTGTTTGTGTTTTATATGCTTGTATTTATTTTAAACTTCCGAATTTTTAACGTAATCTGCCCAAAGTGCATCTAAATCTTTACCCGTTAATTTTGTCCAGATATCTTTGGTATAAGTATGATCTCTTAAAGAAGCATCAACGGTTTTAATAATACCCGGTTTCACACTTTTCTCCATCCAGGCAAAAAAAGCTGCTGTAATGCGGTAGCTGTTTTTATAACTGTGATCTGGTTTTAAAGCTGGAAGCGACCATTTAGCACCGGCATTATCGACCCCGAATTTATAGCGGGCATAATCGGCAATCCCCTCAGTTAACCAGCCAGGGCCAACGCTTCGGCCATAGTCTTGTACAATGTGCATTACTTCGTGGGTTACGACATCAATATCTTCAGGATGTTTCACCATCCAGATCGAACTGAAGGTTACTTTACCATCAGCAGTTGCCGCTACCCCTTTGTAAGCCGTATCTACAAAAAATTTCACTTCTTTTATGGTGGCTGGATTATACTCTTTTGCTAGTTTTGGGTAAACTTCGAAAAAAGTTTTGATTAAGCGCTTTTTCAATTGAGGATCTAATTCCTTAAAATTGCTCTCGAACGATAAGGCATAACCACTCTTCTTTGTTATGTCCTGTGCTTTTAAATGAGCTGAAAAAGCCATAACAAGCATTACGAAAATCGAAAAAGTAAATATTTTTTTCATCTGTTTATATTGGTATTGGTGAATGGATTTTACTTTGGTTAGCATGTTTAGTTCTGCAAAATAAATATAATATGTAAAACGATTTAGTAAATGATCAAAAATTTTACTTTAGTGATTATTATTTTTACAAAACAGCATGTCGTCATTTCGAGCGAAGTGCACCAGGGTTGAAAAATTTTGCTGGATGGATCGCTCCTCAAAAGGAGTTCCTTTGGAACATTTCACTGCGTTTCAGTCTAGATGACGACCGTTCTATGTAAATAAATTTCTTATTTTTTGCTGCTATAAGTAAGGCTTACCTTTTGCGGTTCTTTACCGTAATCTTCCCAAAGCTGGTCGACAGTTTTTCCGGTTAGGGCTGCCCAAGACTGTTCGTTGTATTGATGTGCCCTTAACTGTTGATCTAAAGTAGCAATTAAGCCTGGTTTAACATTTTGCTCCAACCAGGCAAAAAACCTGGCGGTAATACGATAACTGTTTTTATAGCTTTGTTTTGCATTATACTCTGGCAAACTCCATTTAGAACCTACATTATCAACACCATATTTATAGCGTACATAATCGGCAATGCCTTCGGTTAGCCAAACCGGGCCTGCACTATAACCATAACCCTGCACAATATGCATGGTTTCGTGTGTTACCACATCAATATCGGTTGGATGTGCTTTCATGTAACCGGCACTAAACAAAATTCTGTTTCCACTTGCTTCTGCCACTGCTTTATAAGCGGTATCCACTACAAATAACACATCGTGTGTAGATTTATCGTTAAATGTTTTAACTAAGGTTGGATAGATTTCGAAATAAGTAGCGATCA
The DNA here is from genome assembly GCF_058801365.1 of Pedobacter sp. GW822-FHT03F06. Lineage (NCBI taxonomy): Bacteria > Pseudomonadati > Bacteroidota > Sphingobacteriia > Sphingobacteriales > Sphingobacteriaceae > Pedobacter > Pedobacter sp. GW822-FHT03F06. The sequence continues at coordinate 399,670 of NZ_JBXANE010000006.1, read as the reverse complement.
ACTTTTTTCTTAACGTTGGATCTAAGTCCGGATCTTTGCTGATAAATGTTAATTCATAACCTTTGTGTTTTTCTTTACTGTAAGAAACCCAGTTTTTTGAGAGTGCAGAAAACAGTTCTTTTTGGATTTTCTTTTGTGATTTATTTTTAACCCACTGGCTGTTTACTTTAATTTCTCCAGCTTTGGCTTTTATTGTTGGCGTTTCTTCTGTTACCAGGTCTAACACTACACTTCTTTTGGTACGGTATCCATCTGCCTGGGCAAATTTTGGATAGACCTGAAAAAAAGCTGCCTTAAGTTTGGCATCTACGATAGCATTGGTAGCACTGTCTTTATCGTTAATGGTAATTTTGTATTCTCTTTCTCTATTCTGAGCAAAAGTATTTGCACCTATAAAAGATATAAATGCGAGAAATAATAACTTCTTAATCATGATTTTTTGTGTGGGTTTTGAAAAGCAGAAATGATCTTGCTGTTGGCAAAATCATTTCTATGGGTTTATTATATTGTAATTTAATAAGTAATAGCTGGAAAATCGATTTTAGCTTTGGCCAGCATTGGCGCCCAGTCTGCTCCTTTTTCGTCTTTCGATCCAAAAGCTGTTAATGCAAGTGGTGCCAAATCTACTTTCGCTGCCCCGCTCCAAAAGTGAATAAATTCACCGAAATTCATTTTTCTGGTATATTGTTGATAGCTTTTACCTTGTACAGTGAGTTGTTGTTTAGGAAATTGTTGAGATAACAAGGTAAAGAAACCATTTAAAACCTTTGCTTTACCGTAGTTTTCATAAATTGGAAGAAACCAATTCTTGAACCATTGTGTTCCTGCCTTAGGATAACTGTCGGTAACGGTCATCATTTTATTGTACCAACGTTGTGCATCAGCGGTTCTATTTAAGCCTAAATACACATCGTATTGATAAATCTCCATCCACTTACTATCATGCCAGATATCGAAAGCCGGCGATTCTTTTACCCCTTTTGATGCGCCTTCTACAATGTGGCCAATTTCATGCGTAGATAAATCAATGTCATTATCAATGCCAGTGGTCCAGGCATCAAGGCTACTAGCGCCGCAATCGGTTACGTTTCTATAATCGTGACCTGCATCCAGATAAGTACCCGGGTGCCCCCCGCTATATTTACCTGCATGATAAATTACAAATAAGCGGCTATCATCTCCGAATTTACCATAAGTTTTTTTTGTATAGTTCCAGGCTTCGGCCATATATGTTTTTGGCCAGGCAACAGTTGGTTTAACATCGCCGTCGTAATAAACCACTACGCTGGTATCGTAATAAATACGGTTTAACAATTGAACATGTTCAAACCAATGCTCCTTCCATGTTTTAGGTGGTGCATCTGGCGGATCTACGCTTTCTACGAACGGCGGCGCTGGCTTTACGGTTTCTAATGGTGCTTTTTTACTGTTGCAAGCTAACACAGCAAATAGTACAATTGCTGATAATGGTAAAATATTTTTCATAGCGCTAGTATTAATTGTTTAAAAAAAGCACCGAGTGAAACACCCGGTGCTATGCATTTTACCAGCCTGTATTTTGTACAATTACAGGAACTTTTTGAATTTCGCCATTTGGTATCGGCCACAAATAGTGTTTCTTTTGGAAAACCCTGTTTTCTACAACCACAGGCGTAAAAAATGCCGGTGCGTTTTGCGTGATATTTAAACCTCTGATTTGCGTATCAGTTGTTTCGGCAATTTTCCACTCTCTGGTGTAAAAATAACGGTCTAACTCGAAAGCAAGTTCAACGCGTCTTTCTCTGCGGATGGCTTCTCTCATGTTTGCGGGAATGGCAATTGCACCAGCACCACTGCCATAAGGGGCAATACCAGCTCTGGTACGAATTCTATTCAGGTAAATCAAAATATCAGGATCTGATGGATTTGTTTCCTGTAAAGCTTCGATATAATCCAGGTAGATTTCGGCTAACCTGATTACAGTAAAAATTGGTCTTCCTGTTGTCCAACCTGCAACGGTTAAGTGTTTTCTTGAAGTATAACCCGTTTTGGTATAATCGTTATTCGCAATTGCGCCTTTACCTGCATTACCACTATTGGTGAAATCGGTAATGATATTTGATTGCGGATTAATCCATTTACGACCGCTGTAAGTAATGCTCGAGTAAAAACGAGGCTCACGGTTTACAAACATATTGCTTATCGCTCTTGGTGTATTTTGATCATTGGGATCTGGTGCCTGATAACTAGAGGTTCCATTGGCCGTGTAAGTTGGGTCACTTTCTATAGGTAGGCCATTCGCGGTAAAAAATGCATCAACCAACTGTTGAGATGGTGATAAAAAAGAACCGCCTTTATCTCCACCGGAAGCACCATTATGATTGGGTGCCAAAGAATATTGATAAAATGTTACGTCACCACCTCTACCGAAGATGATTTCAGAATTCCAACCGTTTAAAAACACATCTCTTGTAGCGATAAAAGCCCTGTTGAATGCCGTGTTTGGTAAGCCAGATGGCGTTGCTGAAACGTTATAAAGCGCATAGCTAGAATAATTTGGGTTATCTAAAAATGCTTTTGCAGCAGTGGCTAATCTAGTCCATTTTGCAGCGCTGTATGTTTGGTTAATTAATTGTTTTCCATCTGGATTTCTCAAACCAGCGTAATCAGCATTCCCATTAAATAATGGGCGGGCGGCAGTTAACAACGTTTTAATTTTGTATGCATCTGCAACTGATGCCGTGATGTGACCAAAATCTTCGTTTGCCTGTGGCGTAGCTGGAAGACCAGCAGCCGCAGCAGTAAGCTCACTTACTACATAATCAACACATTCATCCATCGAGTTACGTGGTTTACTGATTGCCTCAAGCGGTGCATCAGACTGAATTGGATCATTACCCAATAAAACTACCGGACCATATTGTCTGATTAAATGATAGTAATAAATTGCTCTTAAAGCTCTTGCTTCGTTAAAGTAACGGTTAACAATATCTATACCGCCAATATTACAATCTGTACATCTGGTAACGTTTGCCATAAAAGTACTGGCTGCCTGAATACCGCGGTAATAGTTTTGCCAGTGATAATTTACCTGTGCGCTGGTTGCATCCCAGGCACCTGTGTTTACGTTTTCGGTAAAGTTTGGCAATGTGTAATCTGCCTCATCAGAAGCGGCAGTCCATGGACCAATATTACCTGCTGCACTTGCCGAACGATCTTGATTTTGTTCTGGCAAAGTAGAATAAACATTGGCTAAGGCCTGATCTACAGTGTTCTTCCTTTGGTATAGTTGCTCAAAGGTTAACCTGTCGTCAGGTACTTGATTCAAAAATTTCTTACAGCCATAATTGCCTGCTAGCAGCAATGCACCAACTGTATATATAAGTGTTTTTTTCATTCTTTTAATTTTAGAAATTAGCTGTTAGACCTAAAGAATAGTTAGAGGTTAAAGGGTAACGGGTACCATTATTTGTGTTAAGCTCAGGATCCCAAAGTTTAAATTTGCTAATGGTAAATACGTTGTAACCCATTCCATAAATTCTGAGACGTTTGATACCTAATTTTTTGATACCCTCTTTTAAAGTATATCCAAAATCAGCATTTTTCAATCTTAAGAAACTGATGTCGCGAAGCCACCAGGTACTTGCCTGATAGTTGTTATTGTTTGTTCCACCATAAGATAAACGCGGATAAACTGCATCCTGACGTGGGTTGGTTGGTGTCCAACGGTCTGCAGCAACGGCTAACATATTACCCAAACCGCCAGAGTTTGCGAATGATGGAATACCTAAAATGATATCTGCATTATCCTGCCCCTGGAAGAATAATCCAAAATCGAAATTTTTATAGGTTAATGAGAAGCCGAAACCATAAGTTGTGCTAGGAAGATCTCCCCTACCAATGATTGTTCTATCGAAAGAGTCAATTTTTCCGTCACCATTTAAATCCTTGTATTTGATGTCACCTGGCATTAAAGTACCAAATTGAGTTGCACTTGCATTAATCTCTGCCTGGCTATCAAATAATTTTTCAGCAATATAACCTACACGAGTGGAAGCCAAAACGTTAAATCCACGCTGTTCCATCCAAGGGTAAGCCTGTGGAGCCTGATCGTTTTCGATTACTTTATCTTTGTTGAAAGTAACGTTCGCTCTCAAATTAAGCGACCAATCTTTACCCAATTGAGCATCATATTGAATGGTTCCATCGATACCTTTATTTTCTACGATACCCAAGTTACCAATTGGCGTGTTAGCCAAGCCAATATAATTTGGCACTGTTCCTCTGGAAATGAACTGATTTTTTCTACGTTCCTGAAAGAAATCGACGATTAATGATAAGTTATTGTTCAATGTTTTCAGCTCGAAACCTAAATCCTGTTTACGCGTTTCTGCCCAGGTTACATCTACCCCATAAGCTGTGACACCCAAGCCACCTGTAGTTGTACTGTTACCTGGCGTAATGTTTCCGTTCTGACCAAAAGTATAACTAGGAGAACCACCAACCTTGGTTAAATAATAGAAACGATCACTTTCGTTCTGTACGTAGTTTCCGCCACTACCACCACTACCTACAATACCATCAGAATAGCGGAATTTAACCATTTGAATGGCATTTTTTAATGGCTCAAAGAATTTTTCGTTTGACAATAGCCACCCCACACCAAATGCCGGGAAAAACCCGTAGCGCTTATCTGGTGCAAAGTTTTCAGAACCATTATAACCTACGTTTGCCTCGAAGAAGTACTTATCATCGTAGGCGTAAGTTGCACGACTGGCAATACCTTGTAAACGATAAGGTAGAGAAAGCGTTAAGTTACCAGCGAATGGCGTAGTATTATCGTTTTGATTATACAACAATAAACCCGTTACGGCATGTTTACCAAAGGTACGGTTGTAATTAATAGCAGCTTCTAAGTATATTTTTTTATCACCACCATTACCAATACCATAGTTTAAGAATTCCTGACCTTGAAGGATTAACCCGTATTTGTAACCCGAAGCTGGGTTTCCAGGTACGATATATGGATCGCTTGGGTTAATTCTATACAAACTTTCTCTTCTTGTTCTGTTCACCGAGCTATTGGTGTTCACATCAAAAGAGAACATGGTTGTGGCTGATAAGCCCGGTGTAATTTCTTTCAAATCCTGGGTTAAACGAATGTTAGAATAAAGCTGGGTGCTGTATCCTACTCTGTATCCATTTCTGGTTACATCACCATAAGGGTTACGTTGATCGGCCTGCGGGCTGATACCTGGCAAACTTCCATTCGGATATAAAACCGGGAAAGAAGTTGGGTTGATTAAAAAAGCCTGGTTAAAAATATCTTGAGCCAATAAGTTACTTGGATAACTGGTTTGCGCTAAAATACCCTTAATACCTAAATCCAACTTGGTGGTCCCGGTAATATCCCAGTTTAAATTGGCACTTACATTATAGCGTTCAAAATTCTGTTTAGCGGCATCATTTACAGCTTCATCTGTTTTGAATAAACCATTTTCGCCATAATAACCTAATGAAACATAGTATTTTGCATTACTTACACCACCCGATAAATTGGCGGTAACGGATCTGTTTCTACCAAAATCCCTATAAATAGCATCAAACCAATCTACATTTGGATAAAGGATTGGATCTGTACCCGCTTGTGTTTTTTGAATGGCATCGATAGAATAAGCTGGTGTAAAAGCTCCTGCAGCACCAGCTCTTAAATAATCAGAATATTTAGCTTCGTTGGCTAAGTTCATATAATCTACCCCATCAATTAAATCAGGCTTTTTAGTGAAACGACTAATACCTTCGTAATATTCAACATTGATACGAGGGGCGCCGATTTTACCTTGTTTGGTATTGATTAAAATTACGCCGTTTGCACCACGAATACCATATACAGCAGTTGCAGCAGCATCCTTTAAAACGGTGAAGTTTTCTACATCGTAAACACTGATATCGTTCAGGTTACGGTTTGGAACACCATCAATAATTACCAACGGCCCCCTATCATTCGCAGTTAGCGATGATACCCCACGAATAAAAATATCAGATCCAGTAGCACCTGGCTCACCATTTCTCGATACGTTTACTACACCTGGTATACGACCAGCCAATAACTGACTCATACTAGATACTGGTTGTCTTAACTCAGAAGCTTTAACTGAAGATTGCGCACCAACCAAACTTTCTTTTTTCTGCGTACCGAAACCCACAATTGCCACCTCTTGCAAATTAGCACCTGCGGTTTCTTTTAAACGAATATCGAGTACCGTTTGGGTACCTACTGTAATTTCCTGGGTATCGTAACCCACGTAAGTAATAATAAGAACAGTATTTTGATCAGGAACCGTAATGGTAAAAGCTCCATTTACATCAGCAGCTGCACTGATAGAGCTGCCTTTTACTTTAACACCTGCCCCTGGCAACGGTACACCTGTTTCATCTTTAATGATACCGCGTATCACAATATCGGCTTTAGCTTGATTAACTGAAACCGAACTGCTTATATTAATCGCTGAAGCATTAGCTGTTGCATAAAAACTGCTGCTTAAAGCTAAAGTAAAAGCGATAGCCTTAAAAGCACAATCTTTAAGCCTGAGCCTGCTCCCAGTTAAATTTGTATTTTTTTTCATCATAAAATTAGTTTGTTGTTAACAGAAATACTGTTGGGTCTATTGATCAGTTGAAATAAATTTTATTGCCTACCGATTAATCCGGCAGAATAAATCTTAGTATGCTTATTTACAGCACAGTTTAACTGCAAATTACTGTTGCTCCTCAGGCACTTCAATTACGCGCCACTCAGATAACTGGAACAAAGAGCCGTTATTATTTGCCGTGATACTAAGTCTGTAATATTTATACAGGACTTTGTTTTTGAAATTGTAGGTTTTAGTCATGTTACGGCCCGAAAATGTTTCACCTGTTCTCGTATCAAGATCTACCCAGCTGCTACCATCTGTAGAACCGCTTAATTTCCAGTTTTTAGGATCCCTATCAGGAGCATCGCCACCTGATGTTAAAGTATATGATGCCACTTGTTGAGGTGAAGGAAAGCTTAACTGGATATAAAGGCTCGACTGATAAGGATTGATCAGGAATTTCGAGTTAATATCATTATCCACTACCTTTAAAGATCCTTCTCCGGCAGAAGCCCCACCAGAGTTCTCTACGTTAACAGAGAGTGCGGCTTTTGCCGTTACATCAACTTTGGCTTTCCAGGTGAAAAGATCCACTGCAGGATATTCTTCTTTACCGCATCCAAAAAGTAAAGCCAGAGCAATACAGAGTCCGAAAGTGCTCCTGGTCATTTTTAAAAGATTCATAATTGATTAATTTATAGTTTGTTGGTTATTAAAATGTGCAATAGTTAATCGCAGATCAATGAATGATCAGGAATTTTAATTGATTTTTCAAGAATGTCTGATAGTTCTGAAGCCTTCTTCCGACACCGCACATATTCTACAGTAAAAACCCGTATTGAGACATAACCCCGTCTTAATACTAGTTACTTTAATTAAAATATCACGTAGCCTGCGGCCATACCAAAGCTGATTCAGTATTTTATTTATAAATGATTATTTAGTTTGTTTTGGTTTTTCCGTTGAAGATAGATCGGGGATAAATTATTATGTAAATTTTACTTCATTTAGCTCCTCCTTGTATTTCTGTATAAGTAGTTAGTTGCTTATTAGTTAAACTAAAACGTTTTAGTATCCCTTGATAAAAAAAAGCCTTGATTTTCATCAACACTTTACTACCTATTAAGTGATTGTAATCACTAAAACACTAATACTAAAACGTTTTATTAAACAATAATAAGAATATTATTGCAAACGAAAAATTTATTTCGATTTTTTTGAAAAAATAAACCAAAATAAAGCTAATTGCACTAAAAACAAATGAGATACACACAAAAAAGGAGACACAAAATAGTATCTCTTCGTGTTAAAGAGCAAAAAACTGCAGAATTAATTGATTAAATTACAGTTCTGCAGTTTTTTCTTAAATAATCTATTCCAAACAATGAGATTCCGACTATTAAAACCTAAAGTTTAGGTCAAACTTAAATCACAACAGCTGGCCGCACCAATTAATGCAGCATGTTCTTTCAGTTCTGAGATTTTAATTTCTGTTTCAACCTCATTACCTTTAAGTGTTGCAATTAATTCAGGGGCAAATGCACTAAACGATTGCGCAATATTACCGCCAACGATCACCGTATCAATTTTATGCTGTTTAATAATCGGAATTAAAAACTGAGCCAGGTTATAGCCAAATTCCATAAAAACCATCGTCGCAAAATGATTGGTTTCTACAATCGCAACCAATTCTTTAACGCCTTCTACGTCTTCACCACTCAATTGCTTAAAACGTTTTACGAACCAGCGCGTAGAAAGGTAATCTTCAGCAATTCCATCTAAAAATTCGGAGTTCCACAAGTCTGCATCATAAGCTTTAAAGTTTAAACAAAGTGAAGATCCAAGTCCGGTTCCTAAAGTTAATCCCAATACGTTTGCATTTCCTTTGGCAGCGCCGGCAAAAACCTCTCCTTGTAAAAAACCTGCGGCATCGTTTATAAAGTGGATATTCTCTGCCGGAATATCCAATCTTTCAGACAATTCTTCTTTTACATTGATCTGGTAAAGTGATTTAAACTTTTCCTGATCTTTAATTAATGAAATACCTTCGCTATAATTAAAAGGACCTGGCATGGCAATCCCAACATTCCGGGCACCATTTTTAATATTTTTAAAAGCCTTATTGATGATATCGCACCATGCCGATAAAATCACTTCCTTACTCTCCTGCGAATTCACAGGGCTACGTTTGATAGAATCTTTAACCAAAGTTCTTGTTTCTAAATCCACCAATGCGGCCGTAATATGCGAGCCGCCAATATCTACACCTAATGCAACAGGCTTTTCCATTCTATATATATTTCTGTTATCTATTCTTTATTAATCTGAATTAATTCGCCAAAAGTAGCAATTCAATCTTTATTTACTCATTGAAAATGGCTTATCTTCTGCTAATAACCCTCTATTTAACGAAGGTTTAACATTCATCTCTAATTTTAACACCCCTCCTTTTAATAAATCGCTATGATTTATAAAATTTTTGGTATAATTTTTACCATTTAAGCTTGCCGATTTGATATAAACATTGGCAACATTATTGGCAGGCGCCTCAATGACGAATTTTTTGCCATTTTCTAAATTAATGGTCGTTTTTTTAAATATAGGGCTTCCTAAAACGTACTCGCCTGTACCTGGTGTTACGCTATAAAACCCTAATGCACTTAACACATACCAGGAAGAGGTTTGTCCCTGGTCTTCATCTCCCGGATAACCATTTTCTGTCGCATCGTAGAGTTCATGCATCACCTTGCGGGCATAAAATTGTGCTTTCCAGGGTTGGTTGGCGTAATTATACAAATAAACCATATGCTGTATGGGTTGATTTCCATGTGCATATTGCCCCATGTTGGCCATCACCATTTCGGTCATTTCGTGAATCATGCCACCATACGAACCTACATTTACTTTATTGGGTTCGCTGAAAACAGAATCGAGCTTGGCGATGAAATTATTGTTCCCTCCCATCAAATTAATTAAACCTTTGGTATCTTGAAAAACCGACCATTGCCAGTGCCATGCATTTCCTTCGGTAAATGGGCCACCCCATTCCGTTGGATCGAAATTTGGCGACCAGTTCCCTTCTGCGTTCCTACCCCTCATAAAACGGGTAGAAGGATCATAAACATTTTTATAATTGAACATCGGTTTTTCAAAAACCTCCATATAATGTTTATCGCCGGTCATTTTAGCCAAATGGTAAGCGCAAAAATCATCATAAGCATATTCTAATGTTTTAGCGGTAGCTTCCCTGTATTTTGGATAGGGAACATAACCCAATTGATTATACTCGGTTACGCCATCCCTACCATTTGCCGGCCCCCATGGCCCTTTGTTCATTGCTTCGTGATAATAGGCATCCAGCGCCTTTTTCGGATCAAACGTTCTGATTCCCTTTGCCCAGGCATCGGTTAGCAAAGAAATAGCGTGGTTCCCAATCATACTTCCAGCTTCGCTGGGAAAAGACCACGATGGCAACCAACCACATTGCTCATAGGCATCGAGCATGGCCTGCATATAACGACCGTGCATTTCTGGCTGCACCAGTGTGTTTAGCGGAAATTGCGCACGGAAGGTATCCCAGAAACCCGTATCGGTAAACATATAGCCATCATGCACTTTACCGTCATACGGACTAAAGTAATATGGTTGTCCGGCTTCATTTATTTCATAAAACTTTCTGGAGAACAAACTTGCTCTGAAAAAGCAGGAGTAAAAAGTCTCCATGTCTGCTTTTGATCCGCCTTCTACTTCTATCTTACCCAGCGATTTATTCCACACCGCAGCAGCATGGGCTTTGGTATCTTCTAAAGTCTTATCATTGCCGAGTTCTCTTTTTAAATTAAGTTCGGCCTGTTGTAAACTAATATAAGAAGAAGCGGTTTTCACCTGTACCTTTGCCCCCGATTCGAACTGTACAAATGCACCTTTTCCCAGTCCTTCGGCAGAAATAGAATCTTTTGCAATGGTATTACGTTTGTTCTCCCAAGTACCGTAAGATTTAATCGGTTGATCGAACTGAATTACGAAATAACTTTTCCAACCTCTTTTAAAGCCTTCGCCGTTGTTTACCCAGCCCGTTATTTTATTTTCTTTGGGATGGATCTGAACGCCACTTAACCTGTTATATCCATCTAAAATTAAAAAGCTTCTTTTGCCTTTCGGATAACTGAACCTAAGGTGCGCACCACGCTCTGATGGTGAAATTTCGGTGGTGATATCGTTTTCGAAGGTTACTTTATAATAGTTTGGTTTAGCAATCTCATCCTGATGACTAAACTTAGTTTCGCGTTTATCTTCATTTACAATCAGTTCATCAACCATTGGCATTAAAGAAAATACCGCATAGTCTCTCGTCCACGAACTGCATTGATGCGCTTGCTGAAAACCTCTGATTTTATCTTTAAAATACTGATATTTCCAACCATCGCCATTTCTACCGGTTTGCGGGGTCCAGGTATGCATGCCAAATGGTAATGCTGTTGTTGGATAGGTATTCCCTCTGGTGAGTTCGTGTTTGGAATTTGTGCCCTGAAGTGTATTAACATAGTGAACCCAATCTTTCTGCTGCGCCAATAAACCTTTGGCAGCAAGGCAGCATAAAATGGATGCGATTAATTTAAGTTTCATTTGTTTGTGTGTTTATTCTTTCCAGCTGATTAACCAAAGCCAGGCTGTATATTTAAAAAAATCAGCATTTGCAAGCCTATATGGGTGCTTGCAAACGCTGATTTATATTGTTACTTCATATTCCATTTATCGGCTAACATTTTGATGAAATAACCGCCAACAACACTTCTTGCCTGAAAGCCTGTCATTTTTCCATTGGTGGTTTCATGCCAGTCGCTCAATGGCACTTTACTTTCTGTTTCGGTAGCAAAACGATATATCGGGCTTATAAATTTTTGAAAATCGGCTTCGTTATCGGCCAAGGTAGCTGTCCACATAATCCAGTCAGACTTGGTGTAAGTCCTGCGACTATCCAACGGTAATCCGAAATCTTTTTGTTTAGTTAAATAAAAGTTAATCTCCTTTTTATATACTTCTTTAGGGAAAAGATCCAGTTTTAAAAGTTTGTCCCAAACGAGGTTGTACTTCTGGCTCCAGGTATTTTTATCATTAAAAGTTAAAGCGTAATGATTGCCATCATCAGCAAGTTTCATCCAGTTCTGAGCCATTTGTAAGGCTGCTGTTCTGTATTTTGTAGTCACATCGGTTTTACCTAACAATTGCGCCATTTGTGCGTAAGCACCTAAAGCTACAATGGCCTTTACCGATAGATTTGAATTTCTGGCCAAATGCCCCGCAAAATCGTCGGTACATAATTGATTGGCCGGATCGAAACCTTCTCTTAGTAAATAATTTGCCCATACAGACATTACCTCCCAATGTTTCTCCGCATACTTTGCATTACCTTCAGCTTTGGTAATGGCAGCCGTTAAGATGATCATATTGCCAGCTTCTTCTACCGGCATATCTTCACCATAGGTTTGGCCGTTGGCTAAGGGATAAGTACCTAAATCGTGTGCAGCAAAAGGTTTCTTCCATTTTCCACTTTCTGAATAATAGAAAATACCATTGAGCATTCCTTTTAACAATTCGGGATTGTACACCAAAAATTGCGGCGCTGACGGATATGTTACATCAACCGTATTGATTGAGCCATTACTAAAATTTTCTTTTGATAGGAATAAGATATCGCCATTTGAGGCATAGACAATTTTGTGTGCTGCAATAGCCTGTCTATAAGCTAATTTACACATATCAGCATATTCTTTTCCACCAGCTTTTTCGGAATCGGCGTATAATTTAGCATCAAAAACGGTGCACTTGATTTTTAATGAAGGGTATTGGGTATTCGCCTCGGCCAGCTGATCTTCAAATTGCTGTGAACCGGCCTGTCGCCAAACGGGCTGCAGTTTTTCGCCAAAGTATTCAACCGATTTTAGGTCATCGTAACCCAGCATCATATATTTATCTACCGGGGTTGAAGAAACAGAACCGAAAGGAATAATACTGCTTAGGTTTAGGTTTTTCGAGTTTAAAACCTGTGTTTGTGTTGGATATTTGGAACCGACGAAACTTTTTAAGCTTTCGTTCTGCGTAGCTATAAACTGAGTGGCATTAAACCGGGCAGGAACGGCCACGTATAAATAACCCCAATCGATACGCAGATCATCGCCCCTTTTCTTTAACACCGGCTGTTCTACCGTTCCTGTTTTTAAGATAGAGAGGTTGTTTTTCGAACGCTTCCAGGCCGATACACTTTGGTTTGGTGTATTTACAGCCAGATTTGATGACGCGCCAAAGAAAATATCTACACTGTGCGGCCTGGCATCAGTAGATTTTACGGTGTAATTGATATAACTGATGGGCCTTGCGGTTAATTTAATATCATTGAGTAATAATGGAGAGGTAAAAGCTACCTGTAGTTCTACATGGCCACAGTTAAAAGTATATTTGGTAGTGGTAGCCTGAAGGGATACATTGGTTTGAGTGGCGGGAGCAGTTTTTACCTGATCTGCATCTTCTTCTACAATCCCGGCATCTAAATGCCTGCCACCGGCTGTGTTTTTGCAATGGATGGCCAATACATTTTTTCCTGTTTTTAAAATCCCATCTTCAATTGGCAAATAGATATAATCAGAAACCCATCCGTTCTTTTTGTAAATTACTTTACCGTTTAAATAAACAATTACATTATCATCGTGATTGAGTTTTAGGTATTTTTTTGCGGCTGATACATTGGCGAGATCGAAGGTTCTTCTGAAATAAAGATCATCGCTATTCCATTTTGTTTTGGCAGAATGATCATCTCCAAAAGGAGCTTCAGCTTTTTTCCAGGTGTTATCGTTATAACTATTGCTTTCCCAGTTTGCTTCAGGCTTATCAAAGCTGTAACTAGCCTGATATTTTAGCACATCGGCAGTTGGGAGTATTTCTTTAAAGGTTTTGCTTTCTTCGCCTAAAAACCGGTAAAATTTACCGTCTACTTTTATAATGCCCAGCAAAGATTGCTCCCTCCCTGTCCAATGTTTAGTTACCGATTGGTTAAGTCCATCGCCGAAAGACCAAATACTGAAATAAGCATCGTGTGTAATTAATGGATAAGCAGGTGCTTTGTCTTGTGCTTTTGTAATTAAATTAAAAAAAAGACAAAGTGCTACTAAGGAAAGATTTCTCATAATTAATATTTGGTTTCATTCATAAATCGTTTTACCTAATTCTATCGCTTAATTTTCTAATTCCGACAACAGAAAAAATGTAAAATGACCGCTAGATTAAATGGATTATTGCTGTTTGGTAGTCGATTAAAGTAAAACGTTTTACTAATTCAATATTAGCAAAAAAATATTCATCTTTTACCCCTTAAATCCGTAACATATAGGTTACAAAGAGCTTAATCAAAAAAAGGTGTCCAAAATTGGACACCTTTTTTGATTTTTATTAATAACCAGGATTTTGTTTTAGATTGGTATTAAGTGTTAATTGCCTTAAAGGAATTGGGTAGAGCGCCTTGGTAGCTGTTGATGGTGTATGATCCCACCAGCTAGCTGTTGCAAATTTACCAAAACGGATTAAATCGTCTCTTCTCATACCTTCGAAGATAAATTCTCTTCCTCTTTCAGCCAAAAGTTCATCTAAAGTTAAACTTGTTGTCGTGTAGGCACGGGTAGCAAAATCTGCCTCACTAAAAGCGCGTTTTTTACAATCGTTGATTAATTGAACGGCCTCTGCTGTAGCTACGCCTCCATTTTTACGCATAATTGCCTCTGCTTTAGCAAAATAAATCATCGTTAAGCGATAGATATTCCAGTCGCCATTATTATAATTCACATCAATGGCAGGTACTCCACCGGGGCCAGGGAACTGATTACCTAATTTGTATTTGTTAAAACGTACACCCGAATTTTCTTCACCTTCGCTCATGTTGCTTACAGTAGAACCCGCTTTGTTTTTCCTGATATTATCAACAAATGTCAGTTGCGATCCATTGTATTCTTCAGATGCCAGAACCGGCTGGGTTGGGGCAACAAACTGGAACATAGGTCCTTCTAAAAGCCAGCCTCTTTTTCTCAAGTCAGCCTCTTCATAAGTGGTAAAAACACCAGGGATCAATACAATTCCATCGTTACCATTCCTACCACCACCATAAATCTGTTGTTGTTTAAAGTGATAGAATTCTCCCGGCCAAGAAGGCTGGAAATTGGCAATCGAATAATTATAAGCAATAGAGAAAATAACCTCTTTAGATAAGTCGTTAGTGGTTTTAAACTGGTCCGTAATGTTAGGATCAAGCGCCATAACACCATTCTGCGCTCCTGCTTCGCCAGAGATGAGTTTATTTGCTGCAGCAATACAATCATCCCAACGTGGAGTTCCTGTCCATACCTCTGCATTTAAATAAAGTTCTACCAACATAGCATAACCAGCAGCCTGGCTTATCCTGCCCACCATTGCACGCGAAAGTTTAGGTGCTTTATCAATGTTGGTTTTGATCTCCGACTCGATAAAGTTGAATACCTCTTTTCTCGGCATGGTTTCAGGCCTTTCAGGAATCCCTACTTTTGTTACTACAGGGATATTACCAAACAGATCCATTAATTTAAGATAATGGAATGCCCTTAAAAGTTTTAGTTCAGCAATATAAGCGTCCTTTTCCGCTTGGGTGATACCCATCTGCCCGATATCTCTTTTCTCGATATTCTCAATAGGGTCATTACATAATCCCATACCCCAGTTCATTAATACCCATGCCTGGTTAATTCCACCCTCATCAACGGTCCAGGTGTGGTAATGTAATCTTTTCCATTTACCTCCATCTTCACCATGGCGACCTTTAGTAGGCCAGGCCAACTGATCACCAGATAATTCGGCAAGGCGCCACCAACCATCCTGACCAGATGGGGTAACCCATGCATTAGCATGTGTGTATGGCCTTAGTACAGCCGATAAAACCTCTGTTTTGTTATTATAAAAATTATCAGTTAACAACTGATCGTATGCGTTTTCATCAAGCTTGGTACAAGCACTTGTAATACTTAATACACCGGCAAGTACGCCATATATGATTGATTTATTTTTCATTTTCAAGTTCTTAGAATCCAACATTTAATCCGACAACAAATGATCTGGTACTTGGGTATGGACCTCTTGTATCAATACCTAAACTCTTACCATCAATTTCGTTTCCGATACCATTATCCTGTACAAAATCAGGGTCGTTTCCGGTATAACCTGTAATGGTACCCAAGTTTTGTCCGGTTGCATAAAGGCGCAGCTTGCGGATGTATTTATTCTTAAATTTAAAATTGTAGCCTAAAGTAACCTCATCAAGTTTTACAAAGCTTCCGCTTTCTAAATAGTAATCAGAATACATATAGGTATCGTTGATGTCTTTATATTTATCAAAAGTGCTTCTCAATAAATTACCAGACCAGGTTTTGTTGGCGTAAGTTAATGCCGTTGTGTTTAATACATCAAAACCAAATTTACCCCTTAAAAATATGCGAAGGTCGAAATTCTTATAGGTAAAACTGTTTGTCCACGAAGCATAGTATTTAGGAATGGCGTTACCGATAACGGCTAAATCTGTTGCATTTAAATCGTTACGTGAGGTATTGATCTGACCATTTAAAACTTTTTCACCATTTCTGTTATAGAATAACCATTTACCCTCTGGTGTGAAACCAGCAAACCTTTTACCATAGAATTCGCCGATTTTTCCGCCTTCAAATATGGTAAAGGCATCACCTAAATCTCCTGCACCGCCAATTCCACCTCGGGTGATAAATTTAACTTTAAATACATCATTCGAGTAGCTATCCAACTTGTTGCTTAAGGTACTGGCCGTAGCATCCATGTTCCAGCTAAAGTTATCGTTTTTAATTACCATGTAGCTTAAACCCAACTCTATACCTTTAGACGAGATCTGACCAACATTGGTTTGCAGGTTATCGCGAACATATGGTGGCTGAGGCGTTGTATAACTATCTAAAAGATCTTTTGTTGTTCTCTTAAATACATCAATCGAACCTGTTAAGCGGCTGTTAAGCAAAGTAAAATCTAAACCGATGTTTGCCTCCTGTTTGCGTTCCCATCTTAAATTCGGATTTGGGTTTCTATCAGGGCCATAGGTTTCATAGTAGTTACCATCAGGATACAGGTATTTACCGCCACCACCAAGCGTAACACGTGATACGTTATTTACAGTAGGTGCATTACCGGTAACCCCGTAACCAGCTCTCAATTTCAGGTAGTTAACAAAAGGAACATTTTTCATGAAACCCTCTTCAGTAATATTCCATCCGGCAGAAACCGCAGGGAAGTTACCCCATTTGTTATTCGCACCGAACCTTGATGAACCTTCTCTTCTTAAGATAAACTGAACCAGGTATTTGTTATCGAAAGCATAGTTTACCCTTCCGAAGAATGCAATTAAAGTATTATCGTTTTTACCACTGGCCATTGTAGCCTTACCAACGCCCAATGCTGCTCCCTGTGATATATTATCTTCATGGAAAAGATCGTTAATGAACCCCCGGTTAGACAGGTTTGAGCTCTCTTCCATATAATAACGGTAGCTATAACCTGCCAATGCCGTAATATTATGTTTTTGAGCAAATGTATTATTATAATTTAAGGTAGGTTCAAGGGCGTATGCCTGTGAAAGAAAATCTCCTTTGTAAGCATAACCACCGCCAGGAAAATCGGTATTTTCGACAGAGTTTTCACTTGCTTTTAGACGGTACTGACCATCCAGGTATGAATTTCGCACTACCGAACCAAAAATTGAAGCCTTTAACCCTTTAATGATATCTAAATCTGCCTTCACATCACCTGAGGTTGTCTGCTGCTTTCTGTAATAGGTTTCCTGGAATAAACGCGCATACTCGTTGGTACTCGTTAAATCAAAACGATAAGAACCATCTGGATTAAAGTTAGAAAGTGTAGGGTTTTTTGCAGATTCACTTTCCCAACCGCCACCACCCAATAAATTGGCTTTATTAAAATTGGTAACCAGGTTCATTTGAATGTTCAAGCGGTCATCCAATCCTTTTTGGTTTACATTTAACCTTAAGGTATATTCCTCTCTACCGTTCTGCTTGGAAATACCTTCCAAATCGCGATAGTTTAAACTCGCTCTGTAGTTTGTTTTATCAGTTCCACCACTGAAAGAAAGGTTGTGATTCTGTGATAGGTTATCGTGATTAATCAATTCATTATAAAAGTCGGTAGAGCTACCAAAATTCTGTTGTTTAATCTGTCCGGCTGCTATTTTTTCACGATACTCATCAGCAGTTAAATAATCAGGACGGTTTTGCAGATATTCCTTTCTCAGATAGCTAGAATATTCGAACACGCCTGGCCCTGCTTTACCTTTTTTGGTCGTAATTAAAATTACACCCGCATTGGCACTGGTACCATATATTGCTGCTCCCGAACCATCTTTTAACACATCGATCGACGCAATATCGTCCTGTTGCAATAAATCAGGATTACCACCAGGTATTCCATCAATTACAAACAAAGGGCTACGGCTACCGGTTACGGTTACAGATCCCCTTAGCTGTACAGAAACGCCACTATTAGGGTTACTACCGCCTGGTCTGGTTAAGTTTAAACCAGCAATTTTACCCTGGATCAGATCCAGAGGATTTCTGGAGCCACTTTGCCTAAAGTCTTCAACACCGGCATGGCCTACTGCTGAAGTGGTTTCTTTGATACCCTGTGTACCATAACCAACAGCAACAACAGTTACTTCCTGTAGGTTCGTATTTTTTGAAACTGCAAATTTGACATTAACAACTGAAGATTGGCCAACAGTTATATCTTGTGTATCGTAACCAATGTAAGTAAAACGGAGCACCTGCCCTTCGCTGGCCTCAATAGCAAATTTTCCGTTAGCATCGGTAACGGTGGTTTTACCGGTGCTTTGATTTTTAATACCTGCACCCGGTACTGGCTGGCCATTTTCATCGACAACGGTTCCTGTTACATTTTTTTGCGCCTGGATGCGCCCGGTAAATGCGTTTGCGTACAAGCCTCCCCCTGTACCTTTCCACTCCGGGTTCATTGAAAACGCCGGGCTATTTAGCAACACTATTGCAGCAGACAGCCCCGTAATTTTAAGTAAATTAATTTTCATTAACGGTTTTGTTAAATTATAAATGATTAGTTATTTGATTTCCTGGTAATATTTTATCTGTGATGGAAATGACCAGACTGGATTGATTGCCTGACATTTTCGAGTGCTTTATTGATTTAAAATTTTGATTGGCAATAGCAGAAACGAACTTCAAGCATCAAGTTTATCTCTGCAGTCTTATAGAGCTGTTAAATTTCAGAAGGGGATGCTGTAATTCTCATAAAAACGACTTGGTTATGCTAAAACGTTTTAGCCAGTCAATTATAAGGATTTTAAATTATAATAAATCGTTTTAGTAAGTAAAAAAAATATTACAATCGAGCGAAGGATGATTTTTTTCTAGTCTCTAATAACTAAACGGGCGGGGATAATTACCTCTTCAGCAGGTGATTTACCTTTTGAAGAAAGCTGGTTTAAAATGAGTTTAATGATCGTTTCTGCTATTTCTTCCAGGGGTTGTTGGACAGCAGAAATACGAGGGGTATGCAGTTCAAATGCTTCATGATCATCATATGCGATCACTCCGAAATCGTCTCCTACTTTTTTATTGATTTGTTTTAGCGCTTTTAGGCCACTAATTGCCAAATAATTGGTTGCAAATAACACTGCATCGATTTTTTTATTTTCGAAGAGTTCTTGGATCTGAGCAATTGTTTCGCCTTCTTCCTGATTAAAGTGGATTTTTAAAACCAGCTTGTCATCATATTTGATTCCATTATCTTCCAGCGCTTTTTTATAACCATCGTACCGCTCTATAATCTGTTCCACATTTATATCAGTGGTAACCAGGGCTATATTCTTTTTGCCCTGATCGATAAAACTCTGTATTGATTGGTGCGAGGCATTAAAATGATCTGCTCCAACATAGCTGGTATTAACGTCCGACAAATTTCTATCAAACAGGATTACGGGGTTTCCATCATCAAGGAGCATTTGTATATCTTCTTCTATTCCTTTTATTGGAGAGATGATATAGGCATCAACTTTCCGCGATTTGAACATGTTGATCAGCTCTTTGGCTTTGTCGATACTGTTTTCTGTACTGGAATAAATAATCTTATATCCTCTTTTATAGGCTTTATCTTCGATTAACCTTGCAATCCTCGAGAAGAATGAATTGGAAATATCTTCGATAATTAAGCCGATGATATTGGAGTTGCCGGTTCTTAAGCTTCTCGCTATCTGATTAGGCTTATAACCGCTTTCCTCGATAATTTTTTTAACCTTTTCTATTACTGCTTCGCTTATCGATTTCTCTTTTGCTTTACCGTTAATAATGAATGATACTGTGGTAATGGATACATTTGCTTTTACGGCTATATCTTTAATAGAAAGCGATTTCATTTGCTTGGGATTTCTTTTGAGTTAATCATTTCAAAGCTAAATAAAAATTATAGCTTTTAAATTTTTGCCAGTATAAAAACGCAATTTAACATTTTTTATGTTAATCGTTTTAGAAACGTTTGTGAAAGGATGGTACAATGTTAATATGAATGCCTAAAACAACAAAAGGCGCCATTAAAGTGCCGTTTGTATCAAAATTAATATCCTAATATAAGTAAGTCCATCTTTAAATCCCTTCTGTCTTGTTGAACTGTTTAGTTCAGGTAGCTCGTAATCAATCTGGCCGTTTTTGCCGAAGCGCCGGGTTTTCCCATGAGCAAAAGCAGCTCGTCGTATTGCTTTAACATCTCGTTCCTCCCCTCGCCTGTTAAGATAATTTTGAGCTCTTCGTTCACCTTTTGGGTATTGCAATCTTCCTGGATAAGTTCGGTTACGATCTTCTTGTTAACGATAAGATTAACCAGTGAAATAAACTTAATCTTCACCAATAGCCTGGCAATGGCAATTGAAATGGTGCCGCCCCTATAAACCACCACCTGTGGCACTTTAAACAAAGCAGTTTCTAGCGTAGCTGTTCCCGAAGCTACAATTGCGGCATGGGCATGGTGCAACAAATTATAGGTACTGTTAAAAAGAAGATAGACTTTTTTATCTCCCGTAAACTGGCGGTAATAACTTTCGGTAAAAGTTGGTGCTGCTGCAATGGCAAAAATATAATCAGGGTGGTTTTCGGTAATGCTCAACATCACCGGCAGTAAACGTTCTATTTCCTGCTTTCGACTACCAGGCAACAGGGCGATAATTTTTTCATCTCCTAATTGATGGTTTTCGCGAAAATTTAGATCTGGCGTAAACTGCGCAATTTCATCTAATAAGGGATTGCCAACATAATCTACCTTCATGCCCCATTCTTTGTAGAAATCTACTTCGAAAGGTAATATACAGAACATATGATCGACCACCTTCTTGATTTTCAGTACCCGTTTCTGGTTCCAGGCCCAAACCTTAGGCGAAATATAATAGCATACTTTTATACCGTTTGCTTTTGCAAACTCCGCGATTTTTAAATTAAAACCAGGAAAATCAATCAGAATCAGCACATCGGGCTTCCATTTTAAAATATCATCCTTACAGGCTTTAAGATTTCTGAAAATGGTTCGTAAATTTAAAATCACCTCGGTAAAACCCATAAAAGCCATATCGGCATAATGTTTAACCAACTCGCCACCCTCGGCTTCCATTTTATCGCCCCCGAAATACCTGAACACCGCTTCGCCGTCCTCTGCTTTTAAGGCTTTCATTAAGTTGGCGCCATGTAAATCGCCTGAGGCTTCTCCGGCTACGAGGTAGTATTTCATGTTATAATTTTTATAGAAAAACCGTTATTATAAGTAAAAAAAGCGATCACTGTCAACAAAAGATTCTAGAAATCGGCGTCATCTCGACCGTAGCAACGCGTAGTGGAGAGATCTTTGGACTATATTAAAAGATCTCTCCGCTACGGTCGAGATGACGATTCATTGTGACCTGTCATCCAGCTTTGTTTTTGGCTAAACACTAACTTCTCTTATATTCTTTCAAAAAACTTTATACGCAAAAAACACAAAAGCGCATAAAAAGGTTGCTGCCAATATGCCTCTTCCAATATTTTCTTTGTTGTATTTAAAAAAGTATTGCATGGTATAAGCATTTATGGCAATACCACCAATGTATAACAAATCTGCTTTAGCAAGAGAAGCCACATGGTGAATGATATACCAGGCCATGGAACAAAATATTGCCGGCACAAGCAAACCTATGCCCAAACCTATCCATACCGAATTATTTAATCTTTTCAACCGATCAATCATAAGGACAAGTGCTTAACCTAAATTAATGCCATCGGGCGCTGAAACTTTGGCTCCGGCACTTTTAGATTTCGTAGCATTGTTACCGATAAAATCCCAACTGTTTATTGCTTGTATCGCGTGATGGGCCGTTAAATCAAACTGGACCGGAACAATAGAAATATAATTGTTTTCCAATGCCCAAACATCGGTATCTTCTCCTTTATCAAAATTTTCGAAAACACCGGTTAACCAATAATATGGTCGTTTGTAAGGATCAGTTCTTTCATCAAATTCTTCCATCCACTTGGCATTGGCCTGGCGGCAAACCTTAACGCCTTTTAGCTGATCGCCCTTCGGGAAATTCACATTTAAAAGGGTTCCTTCTGGTAAACCATTCGCTAAAACCTGCTCACAGATGTTTTTAATGTATTTTTTGGTATGACTAAAATCGGCATCGGCTGCAAAATCATCTAAAGAGAAACCAATAGATGGAATTTTTTCTATCGCGCCTTCTACTGCCGCAGACATGGTACCCGAATAAAGTACATTAATCGAATTGTTTAATCCGTGGTTAATTCCCGAAACGCATAAATCAGGTTTTTTACCTTTAAAAATCTTATTTACAGCAATTTTAACACAATCAACCGGAGTTCCACTGCATTTATACATTTCTACACCCGCATAAAGATCAACCTTATCAAAACGGATCGGTTTGCCTATGGTAATGGCATGTCCCATACCGCTTTGCGGACTATCTGGTGCAACCACCACTACATTACCCAGCTCCTGCATTACTTCCATTAGATTCTTTATGCCCGTAGCTGTAATCCCATCATCATTTACAACTAAAATATTTGGTTTTGTGCCCTGCTTTGTCATGCCGGTAAAAATACAGATTATAAATTCAAGGCACAATAAACCATGATTGATATGCTAAAATCATTTATTCCTAGATTTTTAGTTTTGAAATCAAAATTATTTCATTCCCTGCCAGAAAGCATATATATTTGGATAAATAACTTATTAAAAATGAAGGCTGTATTTGAGATCATACTTAAACGAACAGGTACGCACTCATGATCATAAACCAAAACCAATTCAATGAAATTCAAACTATTTACTTTGGCTTGTTTTCTAATTACAGGTTCTTTAGCGAAAGCGCAAACAACCTATCAATGGAAAACAGGAACTTCTGGTGGCTTTAGCTACAGGTATGTAACCAACGATCCGACCAAAACACGTTTTTATACGCTAAAAAACGGTTTAACTGTAATTTTATCCCAGAACAATAAAGAGCCTAATATTACCTATAAAATGGCGGTAAGAGCGGGCAGTAATACCGATCCGCGTACCAATACCGGCCTGGCGCATTATTTAGAACACCTGTTATTTAAAGGAACGGATAAATTTGGAACCTTAAATTATGCCAAAGAAAAACCGCTTTTAGATAAGATCGAAGCACTTTACGAA
This sequence comes from Pedobacter sp. GW822-FHT03F06, assembly GCF_058801365.1. Classification (NCBI taxonomy): domain Bacteria; kingdom Pseudomonadati; phylum Bacteroidota; class Sphingobacteriia; order Sphingobacteriales; family Sphingobacteriaceae; genus Pedobacter; species Pedobacter sp. GW822-FHT03F06. Next base: position 376,268 of record NZ_JBXANE010000006.1, on the reverse strand, counting down.
ACCTACAACAAAACTACCGATCCGGTTAAACGTAAAGAGATTTATAAGGAAATTGATAAAACTTCGGGCGAAGCTTCTAATTATTCTATCGCAAACGAATACGATAAAATGATGAAATCGATCGGGAGCAACTCTACCAACGCCCACACCTCGGTAGAAGAAACCGTTTACGAAGAAGATCTTCCATCAAATGCCATTGATAAATTCTTGGCCGTACAGGCAGAACGTTTCCGCGCGCCTGTTTTCCGTATCTTCCATACTGAGTTAGAAGCGGTTTACGAAGAAAAAAACATCGGTATGGATAACGATGGCCGTAAAATGTATGAGAAAATGCTGTATGCTTTGTTCCCAACACATAACTACGGACAACAAACTACCATTGGCACCATCGAACATTTAAAAAATCCATCCTTAATCGAAATCAGAAAATACTACAACAAATATTATGTGCCCAATAATATGGCCTTAATTATGAGTGGTGATATTAATTATGATGATTTAATCAAAAAAATCGACAAGGACTTCGCTTATATGGCACCTAAACCTTTGTCGCTTTATAACCCTGCACCAGAAAAACCGTTAACACAGGTTCAAACGGTTGATATTTATGGTCCAAGTGCCGAAAATTTATATGTTGCGTATAGGGGTTTTGCCCAAAATACGCACCAAAGTTTATTGTTAGATTTAATCGGCAGCATTTTAGCCAACGGTAAAGCGGGTTTAATGGATATCAACATCAATAAACAGCAAAAAATGTTGAGGGCGGGCGCCGGTTATAACTCGATGAAAGATTATGGAATCTTCATTTTATCTGGCTCACCTAAAGCTGGCCAAAGTTTAGAAGAAGCCCAAAAATTATTGTTAGAACAGGTAGAACTGCTTAAAAAAGGCGAATTCGACGAAAGCCTGATTAAAGCAACTGTTGCGAACATCAAATTAGCGGAGTTACAGAGCTTCGATAATAACGATGTGCGTGCAGATTTCGCGATGAATGCCTTTATCCAAAACCGTGGTACGGAGTGGGATAAAACCCTGGCATCAACCGATGCAATGGCTAAAGTAACCAAAAAGGAAATTGTAGATTTTGCCAATAAATTTTTCGTCAACAACTACGTTTCCATCTTAAAACATAAAGGCGAAGATAAAAGCATCATCAAAGTAGAAAAGCCAGCCATTACCGCTGTAAAAACCAATGTTAATGAGGTTTCTCCATTTACAAAAGGTATCATTGCTGCTCCGGTAAAACCGATAGCCCCTAAGTTTTTAGATTACACCAAAGATCTTAATTTCGGTAAAGCAGGCATTGCTGATGTAATTGCGGTTCAAAACACCGAAAACGGAATTTTCCGTTTAGGCTACCGTTTTGATATGGGCTCGTACAACTACAAGTTATTGCCTTATGCCGCTCAATATTTAGCGTTCTTAAGTACCGATAAATATTCGGCAGAGGATATCAGTAAAGCATTTTACAACATTGCCTGTAGCTATAGCATAAACGTAGGTACCGATGTAACTACAGTTTCCATCAGTGGTTTACAAGAAAACTTTGATAAAGCAGTTGCCCTGGTAGAAGATGTACTGGCAAATTGCAAAGCAAACGAAAAAGCCTTAGAAGATTTAAAAGGCCGTTTGTTAAAATCGAGGGATAATGCAAAATTAAACAAATCATCAATTCTTGGTGGTTTAATGAGTTATGCACAATACGGTGCCGATAATCCTTTCAATTACGGATTAACGAATGATGAGATCAAAAATATGAAATCGGCAGATTTGATCTATATCTTACACAACCTCACCAATTACAAACACACCATTACTTATTATGGCCCTAAAACCTTAACAGCATTTTCTGCTGATATTGTAAAAGCACACCCATTGGCCAAAGCATTTACTGATGCGGCGCCAATTAAGAAATTTGTATACACCAAAACCGATTCGAACAAAGTTTACTTTGCCGATTACGATATGGTGCAGGCAGAAATCCGTTGGGTACGCAATGGTGGCTTGTACGATCCGGCCAACGCTGCAAAAATTGCCTTGTTTAACAACTATTTCGGCGGCGGTATGGGTTCAGTCGTATTCCAAACCATCCGCGAATCTAAAGCTTTGGCTTATTCTACTTTTGCAGTATATTCTTCTCCAAATACCAAAGAAAAAGAAAATACCATTATTGCTTATGTAGGTACACAGGCAGATAAAATGAATGAGGCCGTTGCCGGTATGAATGAGTTATTAACCACTTTACCAGAGTCTGATAAATCATTTGCATTATCAAAAACCAATTCATTAAATGGCCTGGAAACCAGCCGCATCACCAAAGACGGAATTATCTATAGCTATTTGGCAGATAAAAAATTAGGTTTCGATCACGACTCGAGAGTTGATGAATACGCGAATTTAAAACCATTAACTTTTAATGATGTAAAATCATTCCACCAGACCAATCTTTCGGGCAAACCTTACAGTTATTGTATCGTAGCTTCCGAAAAGAAAATCAACATGGCCGATTTAGCAAAATTTGGTCCGGTAACTAAATTAAGCCTGGAGCAGATTTTTGGATATTAATAAGGTTGAAGGTAGGAAGGCGGAAGGTTTAAGGTAGAACCTGATGCTTTAATATCAAAATTACCAGCGATTCCCGGAAACGGGGATCGTTTTTTTTGTTAATTGGTTAATTAGTTTATTGGCCATTGGTTCATTGCCTCTCAGCAGTTCAATTTAACTTTCGAGCTGGAAATTAGAGGTATTTGGTACAAGGAATGACCTGATGCTATGTAGAGGCCAATTGCCTGAACCGCCACCGCTGTTTGTTCCTTTTTATAATGGTGATCAGGATGATGAACTATACTATCTCACAATATGTAATTATCTTATACTCAATTATGAGTAATCGATCCGATATGACTTGACATTTGTCTTATTTTGGTTTCGAATAATGGATTTTATGTCTACCTTGAGCATGCGCTCTCTGACTATCAATTCTCTGCCCCCAATAATTTGCCAGGTAAAATGCCGGAAGATTGATTATGATGAGGTGTTATATAAGCTTTAATCAAATAAAACTACAAAGTCATTATTGCTGATATTAGTTGCTATAGGAAAATTCTATTTTTTCTAATACCGAAAGAGATAAGGTTACAACTTATTGATTCGGCTAAATTATTAATCGTTCCAGCAAGACTTTTAAGGAAGATATTGAAAAAATAGATAGAAAGGGATCACGGCCAAAATCTGTATATTATAAGTTGGTGAAGATCATATAAAATAAAGATGGCAAAAATTATCGCACTCAGAGGAGATTCTAATAGGGGAAAGTCCAAAACATTAAACATCGTTTACCAGTATTTATTGCTCTTTGGATATGTGCAGGTACCGAAATATTTTGGTGTACTCGGCAACCTTGACCAATATGACTTTATCGACATTGTTGAGAAAAAAGGAGTAAAAGTGGGCATAGCCACTATGGGTGATTATCAGAACGGTTTACAACGCAAAAGAAAAGGTAGTGTAGAAAGCATGATAGATCATTTAGTTGGTGCAGGGTGTGACGTAGTGGTGTGTGCAGTAAATTCAGGTTTAACCAGAGCAATCAGCCATATATCTTCCTATCCAAACGAGTTTGTAGACAAGAGGGTTTCGGTTTCAGATGATGAAGAAAGAATTAGAAATGGTGAAGATGCTGAAAGAATCTACAAATTGATTTAAATACAAGTTTATATAATTAAAATAAATAACGTTCTCAATGAAAATTAAAATCCCCACAAAACAATCAGCGACCTTACATAGAAAGATATTTGCCGCGGTAGAAGATGAAACATTAAAAACATGGGTGGTAAGGAAAAGCCAAAATGGAAATAGCTATTTAACCCATAAGCCCGAGCAGTGGTATGATCGAGCCATTCTTATTTTCAATACTACAAATGATGCTCTTGAAATAAGTGTCGATCATTGGAACGGAAAGCAGGGGGATCTCTCGGTCTACGGTTACTATTTAGGAAGATTTACCGAGGCGCTTCTCGTTCACTTCTCTTCCGATTATGAAACTTTCGAGATTCATAAATAACTGGATGTATGGATGTTTTAATAGAAACGCAAACAGTTAACTATAGTGATTCCTTTAAACAATTTCCAGTGGTAATATTAGTTTGTTCGAAAATAAAATTTCCAAATAACTGATTGAAGTTCACCTGATATTTCTCTAGGATTAAAAGCAATTTAACATTATCCGTTACTATGCCCACGATGGCATCATCTCAAATACACAATGGAGGAAACTAGTTACTTTAGTGAGATTTTCAAAATATTTGAGGAAATACAAACCCCTCTTTCAGCAGAAGAGGTAGCCATAAAATTGAAAGCCAATGGATTCTTCCGACGAAGCAATAATCTGGACGAAATAACACCAAGCCAAGTTAGAGATAGAATAAGAAAGAACAAATCATTATTTAATATTATAAAGACCAAACCATTTACCTATAGTCTTAAAAATAATGTCTCAAACCTGTGGGTGCTGAAGACGGTAGATAAGACTAAACAAGCCTCTCAGATTGAAAGCTATGGAGATAGTTTGGGAGAGTTTTATAATTATGACAGCAACGTTGCCAATTGCAAACAGATTATGGAAGGAGATGTTGCTATTCTTATTGACAAGGAGAAAATTCTTGGATTTGCTCATATAGAAAGGATAAGCGAAAGTACTGGAGAGAAGAGAATAAAGCGATGTCCATTTTGTCCTAGTACAACTATTGATAAACGCTCCAGGCTTAGACCTACCTATCGATGTAATAAAGGGCATGTTTTTGAAATACCAATTGAGACAAAAGGATCTGTAATAAAATATAAAGCTCAATTTGATAAGTTCGTAAATATTGGAAGCTATTCGAGCGATCTTATGCAGCTAAAACCTTATTATGTAAATCGTTACAATAAAAATATGTCTATGCAATTGCTTGATTCGGGTGCTTTGAGGCATTTTAAAGGAATAGGTGATCACTTGCACTCAGTGCAAAAGTATGGGAGTATCGGACCTGAAGACGCATATGTTGAAGAAGAATATAAAAAACCGTATCTACCCATTGATCGTGATAAACGGGATACGATTGATAGAGCTATTAAGTTAAGAAGAGGTCAAAAGCAATTCCGAGACAAGCTTCTAAAAAGATTTGATAATACATGCGTAGTCACTGGGTCTAAAATTATAGATGTCCTTGAGGCTGCTCATATCAAACCTTATATAGGAGAGAATGATAATCATTTAAGTAATGGAATTTTATTGCGAGCTGACATACACACACTTTTCGATTTGAACTTGGTTGCAATTGATCCAGAAACGCTATTAGTCCATTTTCACCCAAAAGTAGTCAGTGAGTATTCAGAATATCATTTGCGAAGAATTTTGGTGGATGAGAAAACTTTAAGCTTAATATCTTTAATATGGAGATGGAGTAACAAATTATTTTAGAATGACAAGTAACGAAAAAACAGAAAAAATAATCCAGAGAATAGACCAAGCATTTAATTCCGGAGCTTTTAAAAATTATATCGAATATATAAGATTTCCTTTTTTCAAAAATTTGAAAATAGACAGTCGCATTGATTTTAATTTTCCATTCACGGTTTTAACCGGAATAAATGGATCTGGTAAAAGTTCGGCTTTGCATGCTCTTTTTGGAGCCCCTCAGGGTAAAAGTACCAGTAGTTTCTGGTTCTCTACTTCCCTAGATCCTATCATAACCGCTGCCGGACGAAAACCAGCATTCATATATGGCTATAAAGATAACAGTAATAATATATTAGAAGTCATCAAAACTAGGGTCGGTAAATCTAAGGGGGCTGATTACTGGGAACCATCTAGACCGATCAGAAAATATGGGATGCAGCTTTTACCTGATGGTGCAAGAAATGCTGCAATAGAAAAAGATGTAATTTACTTAGATTTTCGTTCTGAACTTAGTGCATTTGACAAATATTTCTATTTCGGGAATTTTCATTCAAGTACGACATTGAAGACCAAACAAGATGTTTTAAGAAAATACTCTAAGCACATTGAACGAACAATTAAAGAAAATAAGCAAATCACCTCGAGAAAAAGAAAAAGCAGCATTCCTATAACCCTCTCGCCTCCTGCAGTTAAAGCAATAGCTGAAATCTTAGGAAAGCCATACAAGGAGTGTAAAATAATAAATCATGATTTCTACGATGGGCCAGGTTCGACGGTGTATTTCACAACGAATCACCTAAAGTACTCAGAAGCGTTCGCTGGAAGAGGCGAGTATGCGGTTGTTAAGCTTGTACATGCAATTTTAGGGGCTCAAGATCATTCCCTAATTATCTTAGATGAACCCGAAGTATCATTACACCCAGCGGCACAAGAAAACTTAAGATACTTTTTACTAGAAAATTGCTTGGCAAAAAAATTGCAAGTCGTAATATCCACGCATGCACCAAAGTTGGTGGAGTTTCTGCCGAAGAATGCAATTAAATTATTTTATACTGAGAGTGACAAATTTAATATCCTAAATAGTGCAAGCTACTTGGAGGTATTCGATAATATCGGAGAACGTATAAGTTTAGCACATCAGAAAAATATCATTGTAGAAGATAAAACGGCAAAAACCCTAATTGAAGCCATTATAAAAGAAATCGGAGGTGATTACCCATTGTTATTTAATGTATTGTTTTTTCCAGGAGGAGCCGATCACGCTAAAAAATCAGCTGTATTTTACAGTCAGGAGGGCGAATTAAATAAATATCTTCTACTAGATGGAGATAAAAACATGCCACATTTTGATCCATTAAATTTTAGCCAAAGAGAAAGTAATGACATTACCTTCCTCGAAAGTAGATTACGTGACAGTACCGGCTCTGATTTTAGATCTTTAGGGTTTAGAGTAGATGGCAATACAAGTGGTGGAAATTTAACGCAAAAGAAACAGATCATCACTGAGTTTTTACGCTATCAAACTACTAACATGGATTATCTCCCGTTAAATATTCCAGAAGAATTCATTTGGGATGAAGACGCTGCGAAAAATCTACTCGAAGCTGTCGGAAAAGAGACTGTTGAATATTCAGATGATTTTAAAGAAAAATTTGTGGAATTCTCCAATCTACTTTTTGGGAATACAGATAGTGAAACAATTGAGCAAGCTCAAAAAATTTTCATTCAAAAATTTATTTCCAAAAAAGATGAGAACTATGACGCTATTGTTTTAATACTTAAAAACTTCCATGGATAATCATTGCACAATAGATGAAATTGTTGGTGAAATTAAAAAAGGTAAATTATCAATCTATTGTGGCGCAGGAATATCTTTTAATTCAGGATTACCTGTTGTAAATCAACTACTTGATTATTTATTTAAAAAACTTAACTTATCTAATACCGAATGTAATGCCCTTTGGGATAGTGACACCCCATTTGAAAACATAATGGAAAAGCTTCTAAGTGAATCAGAATTAACAGAATTCCAAAATATATTCGCGGAAGGTACCCCAAATATAAACCACTTATTCATCGCGAAATTAATAAAGAATGGGTTTGTCAAAATTGTATATACGACAAATTTTGATTTATTAATTGAAAAAGCGCTAGTTTTAGAAGGATTAGAACTTGATAAGGACTTTAAAGTATATAAGACAGAGAAGGAACTCCGGGAAATAAACTGGAATGAAACTTCAGTGAAAATTATTAAGATTCACGGGTGTGCATCTGCTCAAGAGGAGATGGCTATTACTTTATCACAATTAGCCTCAAATAGATATCTTGATTTAAGAACAGATCTTTTGACACAAATTTTTTCTTCCGCAGCCTCTAGTTCCGTATTGGTTTTAGGCTACAGTTGTTCTGACTTTGATCTAGTACCCATCATAGCATCATTAAAAAATCCATCTTCACAAATCTTTTATGTCGAGCACAATTCCAGTGATTCTAAAATTGAGCCTATTCGCTTAAAAATTGAGAAAAACCCTTTCAAGCGGTACAAAGGTAAAAGACTAGTACAAAATACTGATGCCTTTATTAAAAATTTGATCGATGAATTTCAATTGAAACTTAAACACCGTGGAAGTATTTCAGAAACGAGTTGGAGGTCAAAAATAGACGCGTGGTTTTCTATAAATACCGAATTAAGTGGAAAAGGATTTAAACATCACATAGCTGCTCGACTATTATATGCTATTGGAGAAAATCAAACAACTATTGCGCATGCTGGAAAAGCAATTAAGATTGCTTTTGATGATAATAACGCCAAAGCATATTCAAGTGAACTTGGAACCATGGGGATGGCACATAACCGTCTTGGTAATTTTGAAGAGGCATTGCGATGTTTTGAGAAGGCACTTCCAATTACAGAAGCAATTGGATATGAATATAATATCTCTGTACAATTACAGGCATATGCTAATATTTTACATCATGTCGGCAGAAACGCAGATGCTATCCAATATTTTAAACAAGCTTTAGAAATATCTCGGGCCAACGGCAATAAATATACTGAGAGTAATATATTAGGAAATATAACTAATTGTCATATAGCTCTTGATGAATATTTAAGCGCTCGATATTGTGTTTCTAAAGCACTGGAAATATCTGGTCTTATAGGAAACAAACAAGCAGAAAGTAGTCAATTAGGCATGTTGGCTCAGATTCAAACAAAGACTGGTCAAATTACAGAAGCATTAAAAACTATGCTTTCAGCAATAGAAATAAAAACAATGTTAGCCGATAACAATGAGCTATGTAAACTTTACTTAAATTTAACTGGAATTTATATTATGCTAAATGGCACTGAACAAGCCTCACAAAGTGCGAATAAATGTTTATTGCTAGCTAGGAAAATTGCAAATCAAAATATTGAGAAAATGATTCTTTTTGTAATTTCTAGCAACAACTTGACTAAATTTTAACAAAGTCAACCCCAACTCTTACAGAATGACCAAATGCATGATTAGCAATTCTTTGCGCATAGTCAGTTCTAAGAGTAGTTACATACTCGACTTCAATATAATTCAATTTTTGATCAATTACTTCTTCGAAAATTTTATTAGTGATATCCCATATTCGGATTTTATTGTCTATTAACTTATTGTTTTCCACATTAAAAACCTTTGGCTTAATGTAGAATGGTTTATATAGAAAATTCTTATACCCATTAATTTCATTCTCCAACTTCCTAAGACGGTATTGATCCATCGTCTCTTCTTGTCTTTTGGGTTCTATCTTTTCCGATTTAGCACTCTCAAGATCACCCCAATAAACCGCGGTGTTATTAGGTAGGAAACTGACAAAAGCCGTGTCTCCAAGTCTTAGTGCAGCATCTCTATCCTTTAATACGCTGCCTTTAACAAAATAAAAATTAAATTGAATTTTACCTGGTTCATAACAGTCACATAAGGCTGTAATACATAGATAGTGGGTATTGCTATTATCCTTGAATACATCACCAAAGTTCAAATTTGGCACGTCATCAACATTAAGACTTTTAACTTTTACTGAATTGTAGAACACATTTAATTGAAAAAGATCGTCCTTCTCTATGGGCTCACCCCTCAATTCATTACTCTTAAAGTCGAGAAATTCAGGCTTCAATAATTCAAGCTTGGCAGTCCGCAATTTCAACGTAGCTTGTTCCATCAACAGTTTTTTGATAATTGTTCCAAATGCCTTATCATTCTTCAAATGATTTCTAAAACGAAAAAGAGCTTCAGTAGAACTTTTCAAAATTTCCTCGTCAATAAAACGTTCGTTTGAGTTAAATATGGACTGCATTTCTAAGCCTAATAGTTGAAAAAAGCTTCCCTTATTCTTAATGATAATTTCTGATATCCTCTTTAAAAGATTGTTATAGTCTGAATCTTCAGCTGCATCTTTTTTTAATGTCAAGATAAATGTATTGTTTATAATAAACGAGTCGTTACCAGCATTTAAAACTTCATGTTGATTTACGGCAACTTCCGGTATCAGAAACTTATCAAGTGATAACGAGATATAGATATACTTAATTAACAGGGCAGCTGGTTTATTCTTTATGCTTGCTACTGGAAATGTTTCCAAATCAATCTGATTTTCTTCAAAAAAGCGATTGACGTCAGAGCCTTCACTATTCCAAAGTTTTAATATTTCTTCTCTTTCAATATATTCATAGCTATTTTTAATATTTTCAAAATCTCCTTTATTCAGGCCAGAGAAATAACCATCCAGAAAAAGTGGAATTTCGTTGAAATTGTTAGAGTTTGAATAGATACAACAAAAATTTATATGCGAAGTATTGAGAGCTTTGTTCAATAGCCTTAAAGAGTATTCTTGACCTGAGAGATCCGCCAATTCCCAATCTAGAAGTATGAGATCACGTCCTTTAAATAAATAATCTAATGTCTTATCGTTGTCCAAATTCGTAGGTTCAAATCGGTGTACAGATAAACTTTTTCCATTATCTTTAAAAGTCTTAAAGAGTTCAATAGATAATGCTTCTTCAGGTATATTATTATTAATGGGCTGATCCGAAAAGAAATCTCGGGCCTTATCATCAATAAAAACGGCGGATGTAATTGATGCATTAAGTATATCGAATGCTTTTTGATTATACATTTTGAGAGGTTAATTTGGTTATTACAAAACATGCACCTTTTAAAGTGTTATAAATTTTATCATTGGTAGCGTATATTTCCAGTCCAGCATCATTGAGACTTTGTTTAGATAGATATAATCCAATTCCTCTTCCGCTCGGACGTTGTGAATAAAATAGCTCAAAAATTCTTTCTAATCTGTAATCGGGTATTTTTTCACCAGAGTTAGCGATAATTATTTCGTCATTTTCGTCTAAATAATCGAGTTTAATACACCTATCTTCTTTATTCCGCATCCAATAAATAGCATTATTTATTATATTGATAAATACAGTGTAAATAACGGGCTCTTTTATATTTATAGAATGACTAGCGAAACTTTCAGAAACGTCAAAATAAATGTTATACTCCTTTATTTGGTTCTCAAAAAATTCTTGCAAATAATCTAATATAGCTCCGCATTTTACTTCTTTAAATTGAGCACCGGATATTCTGTATAGAGGAGATAGTAATGCGTACTTGTCCTCTAACTGTTTAAAATTCTTTTCTAAAAAATTAAATTCTTTAATATTTTTAACGTCAGCATTAGTACTTAAAACATTTAACTGATTATTGATTTTTGCATAAAGTTGATTAAACTCATGATCAATAATTTCAACAGCAATTCCTAATTGCGCAGTATCACGAGTCTGCTCCCATTGATACTTCATCTGATCAAATTGAGCTTTGTAAGCTCCCTGAACCTGCTCTTCGTCGATATCAAAAGACAGTCTACTTATATGTTCTACTAGGGGAAATAGTGTTCTTTCTAATTCCTCAACCAAACTATTATAGTTTTTTTCAACTTCCTGATTTAAGGCAAATACCTTTTCTTTGGAAATTATACTATCAATTATACCATCTTTATTTTCTTTGAGTGCATTGATTAATCTTTTCGATCTTTCGCTGTAATCGTTAGATAAACTTTGCGATTTCGTGTGTAATCGTTGTTGATACTGCTTAATTGATTGTTCTAAAGCAGAGATATAACCATTATATTTTTTGGTAAAATCGATTTTTAAATCCCTTACTTCTAATTTCTGTTGAGCTCTTTGATTTAACTCTTCCCGTTGTGGATGTACCAACTCGATAAATCTAGTTAGTTTATCTTCAAATTTATATAAACGTTCTTTTTGAGTTTCTGTAGGTTTGTATCTTTTTGGGACTTTCGGAATTAGTAACTTAAATTCCATGTCCATCTTTTGAAGTTCGTCTAATATACCTTCAACTTCTGAGTATCCTACGCCAATTTGATTTAATTTTTCATCTAGCTGAGTAAGAAGCTCTTGGTATGTAGCCTGATGGGCTTCCAATTTTTTTGGATAATCATTTAATGCCTTTGTAAAAGCAATTTTTTCGGCTTTCTCTCTAGCCTTATCTGCTTGTAAAGCTTCATTTTGATCATTTATTTCTTTTTGTTTATCCCTAAATAATGAAAATTTAGGATTCGTTTGAAAATAGTCTTGTGCTAAAGTGACAAAAAAATTAATTGCATCGCTTGTAAACGCTCGATATTGAGCATTATTAATTAAGCCTTCTCTGCTTGATTTATCTTTAAGATGTTCATTCCTTTCTCTGGTAAGATCTAAATATCCGTACATTCTACGGTATGAAAAGTAATAAGTTCCGGCTCTTTTTGATCTTCTTTGTTCGAAGTTTAAAAAATCTGCATTTTCCCTACCATAGGGTAAAACTCTAAAATCGTCTCTGAATATATATAACCCACCGTATTCTTTTACCTTTGCACTTATATAATCAAATTTAATTTCTTCCAAACTTGTGGATTTTTCTTCCCCTTGCGAATAACCTAGTTCAATTGGTATTATCCCATAGAATGATCGCTTGTCCTTTTTTCTTGGATTTATATATGAATAATCAATAACGTCATTATATATTCTAATTTTTCCAGAAAAGACACCATTGCCATCAAACTCACCTTTAATATAAACATCAGCTAAATCGAAATCAGCCTTAGTAAAAAAGTTGCCTCTTGAATTTAACAAATCATAACTTTCGGCTTCGCTATAAATATTAAATTCAGTGGAAATTTTAATATCGGTATCTTTGAATGGGTTTGTGAAACCCGTTAGACTAGAAATCACAAACTGCCTGTCTTCTAACCCATCGCTATCACTTTCAGATAGTTCCAAAATTTGATTGATGGGATTGAAGGTGATGAACATTGTACCATTACCGTCTTCCTTATTGAAAAATTCCTGTATTTTATCCAAAATAGGCAATTCGAGAATGGCATTTTCCGTTTCATCAATGATAGTTTCTTTTATTTCGATTTGTTTACCCTGCCAGTCACTTAATTCTTTAATTTCAGATAAATCATCAACTATAATCCCCCAGTTGTTAACTGCATATTTCTCTTTATAAGATTCTCCTTTGAAATTAATTAAGAATTCAGATTTTATTTTTTTAAAATGATCTTCTATTTCACCTAGGTTATCAATAGTTACTATTGGGATTGCTATATCATCTAAAAATAGATTATAGTTCTCCAATAATCGCCAGTCAAAATAAACGGCTTGTAAAGGGTAACCAGTTTTTTTGGTGAGCATCAACATCGGATTGCCGAGATAAGCAACTGAAAGTCTGCCAATACCCTTTTCACCTGCCTTAATCCTAGGGCGTTTCCAAAGAGTATCTTCCGATTCTATATCTAATTCTGCACGCGATTTGGAATCAGTTCCTAAAACTAACCATTTTTCGATAATATCTGTGCTTGACATTCCTTTGCCATCATCAGAAAGAATAAAATATGGTTTGGATAAACTGTTGTAGCCTTCCTTATATAAATCAGCTTTTAAATTATCAGCGTAAGCATCATAGCCATTTTTCCATAATTCAGTTATAGCTGTAGGCAAATCTGCAATTTGGCCTTTACCTAATAAATCAACTGCTCTAGCTTTGGTTCTAAATTGCATTCAAGTGATTTTGTATAATTGCCTTACCTACGGCCTCTGCATATTTTGGAGGAACTGCGTTCCCGATCATACGAGCGGTATTGGCGATACTATTTGTTTTAAAGACATAATCTTTTGGAAAAGACTGTAATGTTGCCCCTTCTCTAAGAGATAATGCTCTATCTTCCTCTGGATGAACAAAGCGGCCATTAGAGATACTGAAAAATTTAGTAGTTATCGTTGGAGATGGTCTATGCCACCATAAACGCCCAAATGTATCTTTAAAAGAATCATCCTTGCCAATAAAACATTTTAGCTGAAGCTCTGAATCATTCGCGAAACCAAGTCTATCACCACCATCCTTCTCTACTTTTCTTAAACGTCTTTTGTTCACATCGGAAAGACTTGGCACAGTATGTAAATAATCCGTCTTGTCACGATACCCAGCATTAATCTTCGGAAATCCATTTTCTTCACCTAAAACGTCTATTACCCTTTTTATTGGTCCTTCTGCTTTAACAGGAATAATCTCATTACTTGTTATTCGGCTTGCGATCAGTGTAAATCTTTTTCTGTTCTGAGGCACACCATACTCTTTAACGTTATGTACCTTAAAATGCGGATTATCATATCCGTTAGCGTTTAACCAATCAATAAAATCACTTAGCCCGCTTTCTTGCTTTTTACTCAAAACCCCTGGAACATTTTCAACCACTACATACCCAGGTTTAAAATATTTAACAAATCTTGAAAACTCGATTAATAGATTTTTTGATTGCGATGATTTCGTTTTATCGGTATTGATAATTGACCAGAATTGGCAAGGACTACATCCGATCAGTAGCAAATTGTCATCATTTTTCTTCAAGGAAAGCCGGTGTTCAAGGTCTTCTTCTTTCAGATCAAAAACATCGGCTGGAATAAATTCAGCTCCTTTTATGTTAGCTTTATAGGTTGCTTCACAATTTTTGTCAAAATCAATGCCCGCCAATATTTCTATACCCGCCTGCTGCATACCATAGCTCATTCCTCCTCCAGAACAGAAGAAGTCAACGGCCTTAATAGTAGTGTTTCCCACAACGGCATCTGTAGATGTATTTTTTTCTGAGCCCATTTAATATTAGATATGGCAATTTATTATAAAATTACAAAATTACAAAAATTTAAGCGTGTTTTTTAGCTTATCGTAATTACCTCATTTAACGTTTTTTATTTATTTTTATATAATGAAGAAGCTGATCTACTATCCTAATTTCGAACCCCCATCAACCAATTGGCTAAAATTCGCAATCCTGTATTTAGATCGCTTGGAAAGCATTGTTCCATACAATCGTATCCATTTAATAAGTGATGATTACCTTAGATTACAAAATGAAACAAACCTTGTGGAGTTATTTTCTCCAACCGACAGTCAAGGTTATCGTGCAACACTAAACGCCATTACAGAAACTGAAAAGTTTTTACAAAAACCGTATCAATTCAGTGGCTTATTTAACAAATCAAATGTATTAAGGGATTGGAGAAATCCTGACACATGGAATTACGAAATATATGGAGGAAAATTTTCCTACTCATGGATAGCATATTGCGAAGAGCAAAAAATCGGCATACGTACGCAGGATGGAATTTTGTTAACCGAAAACCTCGCGTTCCTTTACATGACACATCTTGCTAAAGAAATAGCTTATGATAGAGAAGCGGATATTATTACAGACAATTTAAGTTATGACCATTATACTAGTTTTTCTAGAGGTAGAACACCTCTAGCACAAAGACACCAATTTATTAAAGGAACCATAGAACTTAAAGTACCTCAAAATCTAAATTCAATCAGCGTACAAAGTTTAATTGATTTTAGAAATAGAAACATCGAATTGATTAACAGTTTTAATCAACAGATTGATCTTGTTGAAAATGCTATTGGTAACGGAATTACTGAAGAGCAGTTTATAATAAATTATAACTATACGCTAAACTCATTAATTGCCGAAATTAAAAACTTGGCGATTAACAGTATATCTATTCCCCTAGGTTTCTACGCTTTAGCCACCCATGCAAATGTCTTAAATTATGAATATGCAAAAGAGATACTAACTGGTTTAGGAATAGTCCACAATGGCTATCATGCCATTAAAAAATCACTTCGTGATAGTCGAAACGAAAGAAATTGTCGAAAATATTTAGTAAGACTTAGCCATCTTAATTAATTAAATTTATTTTTTCAGTTAAAAAGCTTAAGTTTAATAAAATTAACCAAACGCTCTATGAACAGACCACCACTATTAGGTAAGCTGTTTCAATGTATCCCATATATTGAATGCCTGCCACAAAGAACTTTTTACCATTCTACTTCTTAAAGGTTTCCTTACATCTTGTTACATAACCAAATAAACGGATAGAGTATTCAGCTGGACATTTAAAGCACATGATACTCTAAAGTGAACTTTTATCTATTTAAATAATTAAGGGGATTTTATTAAAAAATAATTTCAATATGGAAAAAGGTTGTAAATGGCACTTTAAACCTGAAGGTGGACGAGACGTTGGTCCTAATGACCCCGTTGATGAAAAATTTAAAGGCCAGCCATATTATTCTATTGTTAGGGAAGCAATACAAAATTCATTAGATGCTATACAAGACCAAGCCGAGCCTGTTAAAGTTGATTTTACTTTTTTTGACCTAAACAGGATTGATTATCCTGGTTTTTTTTGCCTTGAAAATCACATCAATCAATGTCAAAAATACTATCCAAATGATGTCAACGCTGAAAGATTATTTAATAATATGCTTTATTATTTGAATGGAAATGTTGAACGGAAGAAAAGGCTCAGTCTTGCTTGTTTAAAAATTTCCGATTACAATACAATCGGAATGGATTATACAGAAAAAGACACGAAATCTCCATTTTACGCATTTTTAAAAGCTGGTGGAGTGAGCGCCAAAAGCGAAGGTTCC
Organism: Pedobacter sp. GW822-FHT03F06; assembly: GCF_058801365.1. Taxonomy (NCBI): domain Bacteria; kingdom Pseudomonadati; phylum Bacteroidota; class Sphingobacteriia; order Sphingobacteriales; family Sphingobacteriaceae; genus Pedobacter; species Pedobacter sp. GW822-FHT03F06. Next base: position 359,795 of record NZ_JBXANE010000006.1, on the reverse strand, counting down.
GGTGGTTCGTTTGGATTTGGCAAAGGTGCGTATTATACACTTTCTCCTATTAAAACCATTATTGTTTCCACTAAGACTGCAGTTGGAGATGTTTTTTTTGAAGGTTCTACAATATTAACCACCCATAACGATGACCAAGCGAACAAATTAACGGCATATGGATACTACGATAATAATGGTGGCCAGCCGACACAAAATGAAACTGACATACCGGAAATTTTTAGACGTGTAGAAATTGGTACAGACGTAAACATAATTGGCTTGTGGGATGAGCCTTCCAGAATCAGATTAATGATTAAATCTGTACTAAATAATTTTTGGATGGCTATTTATGATTGTCAACTTGTGGTGCAAGTGGATGACATTGTAATCAATAAGGAAAATTTAGAACAGAAAGTTGACGAGTATTTCCCAAATGATGGATTCGAAAGTGGAAATGCAACTGAAATTGGGTCATGGAATCCAAAATCTTATTTAAAAGCTGTTAAATATACCAATACAAGCGATCAGTTTCATCTCTTTGAAGACACCTTAGAAACTATAGAGAATGTTAAACTGTATGTATACTTAGATAAAGGCTTACCTAATAGGGTGTCTTATTTCAGGAAACCTAAAATGGTTGTTTTTAAACGGCCTAATGGAAAAGTAAATGGATATTCAGCGGTATTTATTTGTGAAAATGAAAAAGGAAATCAGATTTTAAGACTGATGGAAAACCCTGCGCATAGCGAGTGGAAAAAGGAAAACTATCCAAAAGATGAAGGCAAAATTTCCAAAACGGCTAAAAAGGCTGAAAGGGAAATAAACGACTTCATAAACAAATCACTGGAATCGCTATCGAAGATAAAAGCGGGGAAAAAAATTACTTTTTTGGGTTTAGAAGAATATTTGTCAATCCCGGAAGATTTGTTGGAGAAAGAAGAAGAATTCGACTATATCGGAAATGTTTCTAATTCATCCTCAGGAGTTTTGAGCAATGAAATTTCGGATGATGAAACCGGAATTCAAACAACAGAATACACACCTGTTAAAATTAAACCGACTATTATTCCAAAATCACATGCAAAAGAGGATGCAGAAGTTCATATTGCTGAAGATGGTGAAGAGAATATAATTATTGGTGGTGAAAATGAAAGCGATAATGGAGAAAGTGAAGAATTGCCTCCTGGCGATGGTAGTGATAGTAGTATGGGGGGGAAGTCAGAAGAATCTAACAATAATAAAGTTCTCGTAAAGGTAGGCTTAAGAGTTATAGCCCAAAAGGAAAATAATATACAATATCACATTCTGGTTATTAATTCAGATAGACTGATTAACAATGCAGAAATTGAACTAATGGTAGGTGCTGATAATGATAGAGATAGTGGCATAGCAATAGTTGCTAGTGATAACGGTTTAATTGAGAATAATGTAATTAAGAATTTGTCTTTGATAAACGGAAGCAACAAGATTAAAATTCAATTTTTAGATGCTCTAAAACATTCCATAAAAATTAAAGTGTATGAAGTTCAATGATGTTAGTTTCCCCCACCCTATATTAGGATTAAATGATTCAATAAATAGTGCTATTGATTTGCTACATCCAGAAATAAATTCACTCCCGGATGTTTACAGAATAGCTATTAACCTGCAGTTTAATAATAATGATTTAAAGCAAATATTAACCGAGGGCAAGGCAAGGTATTATTGTGAGGCGACATGTACCAACACCATTTATCGGAGAGCATTCTTAAGTAATTCATCCAAAATGGAGATAGAAATTCCAAAAAAAGAAGTTAAAGGCCGTGTGGAATTTACATGCTTATTAATTGCGTCTGAAAATATCGATAGCTATTCTAATTCAGATGTGCATTTAGATTACAAAGATTATTTTTTTGATCTAGAGGCAGGTGACATTTTAGCCTACTTTGGAGAGTTTTCATTTAATGCCGACATTAAATATGAAAAATTAAAAGCTGTTTCGTCTTTCATGGAAGTTGTGGGAAATGATGATTTAACATACACAAACATAGATTTAAAGAATAGTAAAATAGTAATACAATTACCATCTGACTCATATGACATATTCAGTAATGATGTAATTTCACAGGAAGAAAGATTTGCATCAGTATTTCATGCCTCTTTAGTTTTAAATGCTCTTCTAACTGCACTTTATAATTTTGACGATCACAAAGATTATTTATGGGCGAAAGTAATTGAATACCGCTTAAAGAATGAACCTGCATTTAAGAATCTTTCAATTGATGAAAAAGAAAATATCCCTGAAATAGCACAACGACTATTAGGTAATCCGTTTGCTCGTCTGATCGCTGGGTTAAATTCGATTCTAGAGTGTTCACAAGAAGATTAGCTTATGGAAAAGCAATTAATATTTAAAGACAAATATGTACAAAGACTCAAAGAGAATCTGGCAGATGGCTCATTACTATCTTTTTATAGAAGCAACCAGTTCATTTACGATAAAAAAGAAGTGTTGATGATGCCTAACATAAACGCATCACCCGATCTAGTTAACAAGCTTGATTTCGAAGATGATTTTAAAACCGCTGTTTTACTCTACGAAGCTTTTGAAAATTTAGCACCAATACAAGCTTCTGATGAACGTTTATGGACGTATTTGTCACATGCTGACCTTTATCCCTACATGATTAAAAGGTGGAGTAGCGTTTACGACGGCAGTGCAAAAAACAATATCGAATACATAGTGGAGCATTGGTTTTTAAGTTCATCCGCTCAAAGTAATTTATTGAGGCATGCACTATCTGGATTGTGGTGGTCTGTATTTTTATCGGTTGATGAATCCAGAGGGTCCAATAAATATGATTTAACAAAAATTTTATTTCGTCAGTTGGATTTTCCAACTAGAACTTTAGGCACATATAAATTAGGTCGCCATAGAGAAGCTGTTATTGGTATATTAGAGTTTATACAAGAAAATGAAAATCTCTTTAGTACAAAGTTTGAATATAAATCCCGTTTTATTACAAAACATTTAAATGTTATAGGTGGAGTGAAGCCAATAGCATATTACAATCGACATTTTTTTAAGTCAGAATTAGAAAAATTATCATCGACAATAGCTAAATTTTAACTATAGCAACACAAATAATTTTAGCTGGGTCTTGCACATGATCATTGATCCGCTATGGTATCCATGTAAAGAAAATGATTTTATATAAACAACTCCTTGTTTGTGCTGTAAATAAGTGGATAGAAACAGAGTAGAGGTGAATTAGAGTTAGTAAAAGAAAGTTTAGTCGAATAATAATTTATTTACGTCAATACGAGAGAATGTTGTTATAAAGATATGTATAGTTTGAGTAAATGACATTTACATTAGTTCTTGGCAGGTATTGTTTGATCTTTCGCGGTTTCGAGGTAAAGTAGAATTTGATTAATACATTCAGTCAAATTTTTAGTTACCTCATGATCCCAAAATCGCATTACTATATACCCAGCGTCTTCAAGCCTTCTTTGATTGATATTGTCGCGCTTCATGTTGCTTTCAATTTTCGGAACCCAGAAGTCAGCATTGCTTTTTATATTTAAGCTGTTCTTTTTCCATTGATACCCATGCCAAAAGCCACCGTCAACAAATATAGCAAGCCGATATTTATTAATTACTATATCAGGTTTTCCTGGCATGTTTTTAACATGTATCCGAAAGCGTATACCATTAGCCCATAACGCTTTTCTGAGAAGCACTTCGGGTTTCGTATTTTTGCCCTTAATGCGACTCATATTATATGAACGGGTTTCTTTGCTATGTACATCTGCCATGCTACTATAACAATGTGCGATTATTAAAGTTGGTCAATATTTAATCATAATGTATATTGCAGCTGGATGATCCCTTCTCACGAGCACTTACCTGTAAACCTTTTAACAGCCAGTTTTAACAATACGGCTGCGGCTTATAAATTTTATTGGTTTCTATCTATTTTAGATGAGGTAGAAAATGGTCATTATCATATTCCTAAACAAAGGATATTTGTGGGGATGGTTGCCGCTAGCTGGTACACCATCAACTATTTTCACATTAGTTTCGGCAAACAGGACCAGTTGCACGATAAAGTGAAAGAAATTGCAGCCGTTGAAGGGATTAGTATCGATGAAGATCGAAACAAGATTAAACAACGCTTGAACAATAGTAACCTATTGGCTACATACAAGTTATTATGGCATTTTGATAAACAGGTTCCCCACCGTTTTTTAAGTCCATGGTTTCCATTCATTGCAGAAAACCGAAGTGCCACCTACCAGGCATCACAAGCTTTTGAAAATGATTGTCTTTATGCGGTTGATCAAATGCATATTACCATTAATCCAATCTGGATTGATTACCTCAGTAGGAATTCAGGGATTTTAAAAAGCTTTTGTTACTGGAAACTAAGTTTGTATTTGCAGAAACACAATCCCAATGTACCAGATATTCCGAACAAGTTAATTAAGCCTGCAAAAAGAAACAGCTTGGTAAAACAGCGCAAGGTGTGGGATATTGTAATTGAAGAGTTAGGCGGCGTAGATTGCATCTACACAAACCAAAAACTATACAAAAATGGTTTTGCAGTAGAGCATTTTATTCCCTATGCTTTTGTTTCGCATGATCTGCTCTGGAATTTGATACCTGCAACCCCCTCATTTAACAGTTCGAAATCGGATAAGCTACCCCGGATGGATATTTACTTTGATGCTTTTTATCACTTGCAGAAAACTGCCATCGAAATAATTAAATATAAAATGCCTAAAGAAAAGCTACTAGAAGATTACCTGAGCATTTTTCCTAATTTGGAAAGCGTGAAGGAATTACCAGATGAGTATAAGCTTAAGTTTAAAACAACCATTGAGCCCTTAATTACGATTGCAAGAAATAATGGGTTTGAGTATATGGTTTAATGAATATGTAATTTCGCCATAGTGAGGAGAAAAGGTTGTTAATTATTTTCATTGGACCAAATAACTACTTCGCTAATATATTCAGTGATAACGAAGGGGAGCCGCTTCTGTTCAATGGATTACCAATGTAACATAAAAATATAGTCCCAAATCACATGAAGGACAAATTTCATGTTTACTTCTAAATCTGTGGTTTAATAAAACAGCTGCAGCATAAAAACAACACTGATAATCAATTTATTACAGAGATTTTCACGTTTTTGTCTCCTGTGGGCGCATACTTATAGGTAAGTAGTCAAAGCTTCTTCAATACCCTCTAAATCAACAAAACATTAATAATGAATCGATTACGTAATAATATTTTCGATTCAAATCTCAAAACGACCTATCGTTTACTCTCACTTTTTACTTAATATGTTCGTTTCAGGAGCAAGAGCGGCTTTTTAGCTGTCCTTTTGAATACTGGTGAAACCACTGAACTTCGCTTTACAATGAATTAACCGCGACTACATAATATTTAGCGTATGCGAATAAGAAATATCACTTTCCAGCAATTTATCCTTCCTGCTATCATAAGCGGCATTTTTAGTCTCTTGGTCTGCCTGTTGACGATGTGGTTGTCTAAAAGTGAAAATGAGCTAGTGAGCAGAGAAATAACAGAAACCAAAAACAGAGATGGGTCGGTCACCAAAAGACATATGAAATCTATAAATAATCGATTGAAAGCTGTGGTTTAATTCTATTATTAAAAACTTTGTAAGTAGCTAAACTTCTTGCTTAAACTTAAATGTCAAAAACCGATTCCCAATCAATTAACCCTGACTTCTCTTACCAAAACGCGTAACTATGAAAAATAGCAAACATATTGGAAGATTAAAAAGCAGCATTTTCAATGCATTTCGAAATTCTATATTGCTTCATCTTTAATACCCATAGTTTCTTTAAACTGCATTTCTAACGTCAATAGGATCGTATCTATTTGGTCAACTATTTCAGTCTTAAGTGCTTTTAACTCCTCTAGAAAATCTGGGCAATCATTAACGTCTACCCCATCAAATATTCCTCTTTCGATACCCGTTAAGTATTCAATCTCATCCTCAATAACGGTTATTAATTTTTTGCACAACGCCAAAAAATCCAATGAATTTGAATATATCTTTCTGCTTAGGAACAACTTCTCCTTCTTTAACAATGCAGTTATATCATCGTTTGAAGATTTTAATCTTTGGAAATCAATGCCTCTAAGACTTGTATTTCCAACTAAGATAGTATATAATGATTCTTTTAAAATTACAAATTTGGTATAAAGATCTTTTATGATAAGCGCCTTTTCTTCATACAGCTTGGAAAAAACTAAATTAGCTTTAGACTTTTCTATATCCAGAGCTAGCTTGGCAGTTTCTAATTCCAAATGCCGCTTCTGTTTGTATAGTTCTAAATTACTTTTTAGGAACTGATCTAAAAATTTTTTAACTAAATATACGATTGCTGAAAAAACAGTTGCACTGCCAATAGCCACGCCGCCAATGGTGCTTAAAATATTATGAAGGTCGTTTAGCATTTTTTAAATGTTGATATTGTGTGTAAGAAATTGTTAATCTGTTTGGCAGTCTATAGTTGGTTGCTAGTGTTATAGAATTTCTTCTAAAATAAAAATGATTTGTCTCTGTAACGCTCAGTACCGTGTTTTCTTCTAGGGTATAGTATTTCGTCAAAAGAGGTAATGAACACCATTTCCTTACCAGAGCGTGGGGAGCCAATCTAAAATCATAGTCAATAAGAATTGAATTGATCATCAGAACACATATTGAGGTGATTGCAGTCTCAGGAAAATCAGGCTTTTCAAGAACGAGCCTTGAGCATAATTTACTGAAGAACATAGCGTACTCCTTAATTAACTGTTTGGCATGTACTTGCTTAGTCCTTGACATGGCCCCGATATCACCAGATCCAATTTTTTCTATCACAGAACTCAACTGATCGAATAAGAGCGATTGAAAGTATAATACGGGAGAAGAGCAGAGTGAAATAGTCAGCGCGAGCTCATTAGGAAGTTTCAGAAGTAAGTTTACATCTGTTGGAATATTTGGGAGCCTCATTAAATGTTCAGCAGTTAAATATTCCTGCGTCGATTTATGGGTAAACTCGTATTGATCTTGCCCAACACTAATAATAATGCCTGTATGGGTTTCAATCTCTTTTATAACATTTTTGAGATCTTCTCGAGGTAGACCGAAATTTTTATAAATACCATTATAGATATCAATCAGTTGAGATTTTGTAAATATAGTTTTCTCGAATTTCACAGTTAATGAGAATGCAAAATTCGCTAAAAATTCAAATTTTCTGTCTTGTTCGAAATTCTGGTATTTCGAATCTCTAGTGATTTGACGCTGTTCATCCCACTCTTCAATTAATAGTGACACTACCTTTCGATGCACCGTCTTAGGTTTTTCGGGTATTCGGCCAATTCTTTCGTAAATTGCACATAAGTGTGATAAGGTTAACGGCCTGATTAATGCATCGTAATAAGGCGAGTTCCCAATTTGTTTAAGAAAATGGTCTGAAGTTTTCTGATCCGGTAGCCAGTTCCTTGCAAATTCCTTTAGCTGAATATGGTCAAGAGGACAAATTTCTAACACTGTCGAATTTTGTAATTCTAGTTGATAGTCGCTTCCTCTTGATGTTAAAACGAATTTTGATGTCTTTAAACTCTGCGCTAAAGATTTTAACTCTCGGTTTATATTTTTTTGAGCGTTTAGCGGAACTTCATCATATCCATCTATAATTAAAAGAATTTTATTAGTATTAAGAAAAAGAGAAAAGAAGCGAGAATATAAATCGAAATCTTCCCAAAAGTGGGTTTTCATAATTTTGGTGACTGTTTTTCTCACAGATTCTTCTGTAATGACATTAGTATCTTGATAGATTTCAATATTAATATTTAACTGTTTTGATAGGAAGTTAAATATTGAATAATCATAATCTTTTAGTTCTCTTAGTTTGACCAGTAGCGGAAAGGAAAACTTAGAAGTTAATTCTTGATTTGTAAACATCTGAAAAATTCTTTTCATTGATGTTGTTTTTCCTGCACCTGGTTGCCCTAAAATTATTATATTAGTCTGTATTCTCTGAAATGTGTCTAAAAAAGATCTTTTATGAGTTTTCTCAGAAACATCAACTTGTTGGCTAACAGGTGTCAGGTATAAGTCAAGGTCAACGTATGTTCTTGAAACTGTTTTAGACTCTTTTAGTCCATTAAATAGTATTTGGTTGGACCAGTCCGTTATATTCTCATTGTAAATTTTAAAACTGGAGGCGAAATCCGAATATTCCCAATTGAGATTTACAACCTTACTATTAAATTTATCTTTGATGTAAATAAAGTTTTTTTGTAGATCATCATGTTTCATAATTTGATATTGTTAAGCGCGAAATTTTTTCAATTTTTAAACCTATTCTACAAGCAATAAAAAGACAAGTGCTATCAAATGATCACATATACCTATCCTTAAATTCTATAGTTTATATATTTCCTGAGGGTTCTATAAACCATTAATACACGCTAAAGTGGATCTTCTTCAAACCTCCCACTATTTTTTAAATGGACGTTTGCATAATGCACAGCATTTATTAGTGCAATATTAATCTCCGCATTCATCTGTATGCCAGCTAAAGGATATTGCAGTTCAAGCTTCGGCTGTCCATCGTGAGCAGTAATTATTACGAAGACAGTAAATTTGTTCACCTTGTAAACTAGCCCTAATGTGTTAAAGGCGCCGAACAAATTGGGATAATATTCTATCCGTTGAAACGTATAGCTTACATGTAAAGCCAACTGGCTATCGATCAGTTTGATAATTTCTTTTGAGGTATAAGTGTTTTGCATTTTATAATGTTAATTAGTTTTAGAAATAGTTATTGGCAGCATCATAACCCAATGGGTTACTCGGTTAAATAATCTTAGAAAGATATTGTTCAGCATTCATTTAAAAATTAATGCTACTCAACAAAGATTAAAGTTTTTGCAATATTCTGACAAGCAACCGTATAAGCACTTACAATTCCTTTAGCTTATCCACCAAAAAGCTCGTCATCTTTTCAGCATTCGCAATCTCAGCATTGATAAAATCCTTTAGGGCAGATGGTTCCATCTTCCAGTAGTTGATATTAAGCTTTTTGGAAACTGAAACGTAGGCTTTTGACTTCGGCTTATTCAGTTTGCTGTAACCGTGCAAGTTTCCGGCCCTTAAAAGTTCCATCAACGGAACCGCATCCTCTATCCATTCCTTTTTGGAAGTCACATACCCCTCGCCAAATATGGCAAATGCGAACTTAATATTATCCTGCTGCAGCTGCAGAATAGTGGAATATTCACGTTTTTTATATAGAATACCAAATCTTATCGGAAAATCTATAAGTGCATCTCCCCTGGTATCGGAAACAAAGGCAATATGCGTATCGATCTGTTCAGAAAGTCCGTGTAAAAAACATTTCTGGAGAATAGTCTCAAGCTGATTTGATGCAATGAACCGCTCATTAGATGTAGCGTAGACAAAATCGATCTTATCAATTTTTTTCTTCTTGCCATCCATAAAGACCATATCATACTCATGTGGTCTACTGATAAAATCGTTCACACACGAAGTCAGCCGATAAAGAAAGACAAGGTATTCTTTCACAATAACTGTGTGGTTTTCATTTTCGCTCAGCGGAAGTTTCTGCAATTGTTCATACATCTGGTAATAGGACATTCTCATCCAGTTCACATCATTGGATTTTTCCCCTGTCAGGGTCAAAAAATAAAATCGCTTTGGAACCTGAGGAAACTTGTGATCACAATATTCTTTGTACTTGATAAGCTGGTTTGAATGCTGTGAGGATTTAAGTTTATTTTCAATTACAATGATTTCATTACTGGTTTGGATCAGAATGTCGATACCGCTTACTTCCGTATGTACTCTTAATATTTTACTTTCAGGGCCTGTTTTGAACAAAGCCATAAGCAACTTATGCTTGCTATTAGAATTAACGGCCAGACAGTCGGCTGAAAACATCCAGGCAAAAAACTGAGAGTGAATCCTTTCGACATCAGATATGCCAAGGTATTCGAAAAAAGATTTATTGTGCATTGAGAGCGTATAGGACTATTTGTTTATGTTACGCAAGTTATTCAAAAAAATCAATTTTTCTTAAAGAAGAATTGATTAGCAATCGTTTTGTCAGTGTAAATTTCCAGAACCAATTCACAATAGTGCATTAATGAATTTTAATTAACAGGGAATTGTCTCGTTCAAACCAGTCAAAGAAATTAGGGACGCCATTAGACCCCAGCATTGACGTGGTGAAACCGTTGGTTACCGTGGCGAAATACACATTAAGCTATTAATTCATTACAACAAACTACAGAAAAACCAAATCGTGTCTTGGTGGTAAAAAGCAAAAAACTTCCGTGTTAATCTGTGCTTCCGTGGCAAAAAGAACTAGATATATTTCAGTGCCTCCAAAATTTCCTTCACCGAAAACTTAGCCCCACAAACAAACTCATCAGCGGCGCCATAATAAATTGTTAATTCATCTTCGTTAACGATATGGCCGTTTGTAAATACGACTTCACCAAAAAAACCATGCAGTTCGTAATCTGCTGTTGGTACCATAATCGGTTCTTCGGTTCTGGCCAGTACTTTCGATGGGTCATTTAAATCCATTAGAAAGGCGCCTAAACAATATTGATGTTTTCCGTTTGCCCCGTGATAGATTTCGAGCCATCCTGCTGCGGTTTTTATGGGCGCTGCCCCGGCGCCAACACGTGCACTATCCCAGTGGTTAGGCCTGGTTTTAATGATACATTTGTGTTTGCCCCAATGGATTCCATCGGGAGATTCGGCCAGCCAGATATAATTACCACCCAAGGCTACACTACTAGGCCGGTGTAAGGCGTAAAATTTACCGTTAACGCGTTCTTCAAATATGGCGCAGTCTTTATTGTGCGGCGGGATAATCATGCCGTGTTTCTCAAAGCTTTTCCAATCTTTTGTTGTTCTTAAGCCAACCCCTACCCCATGGGCAGATACCGAAGTAAAGGTTAAATAGTAGGTTTTATCAATTAAGGATACACGGCAATCTTCAATACCAAAAGTTTCATCTTCTCCCTCACCCTGTAATAAAGGATAACCGGCCGGTTGATAAAAATGCACGCCATCATCACTGCAAACCAACCTTAAATGCGATAATGTGGTTAAATAATCAGCACCTTTGTAATTAATTACCCTTGGATCGGTCGCGTTTAGATATGGGTCATTTTCTTCGATCGCTAGAATTTCTATTCCATGTTTCTTTAAAATAGGAAAAGAGATTATACCCTCTGTTTGTTCGGGCCTTTCGGCTACACGGATCAATAGCCAAATTTTTCCTTCAAACTTAAAAACGCCTGGGTTTAGCAGACAAACAATTTCCAGACCGTCCCTACTGGGTGCGAGATCTTTTGGAGATAATATTGGGTTTTGAATAAACCGTTGTGCAATATCGGCCATAAAAAATGATGTTAAAGCAAACAGGCGACCAAAATTGGCCGCCTGTATCTTATTAATTAAACTGAGATTATAATGAATTGATCCATTTTACAAGCTCATCTCTTCCCTTGCCTGTTTTTTGCTGCAGTTTCCCCAACAATTCATCGTCTTGCCCTTCTTCGTGTTTTAAATCATCGTCAGTTAAATCGGCATAAGCTTGTTTAACCTTTCCTTTTATTTCATTCCACTTTCCTTTTAATTCTAACTTATCCATGCTCGTATTTTTTTGATTTAAACAATGTAATTTCTAAATCTATTAACAGTTTTCGCTGCTCTTTGTTTTGATTTAAGCACATTAGACCAAAGAATGGTCTGATTTTATCCTGATACAGATGGTTTTTCACATATTTTTAGTTAAATTAAGAGTATCATTTCTATGAATGAATAAACATTATTAACTAAACTACCAATTTGATGAAAAAACTACTCTTAAGTATGCTTTTGTATCTCGTTGCAATTTCGTTTGCTTTCGCACAAGGCAAAGTGATTACCGGGAAAGTTACGTCAACCTCTGGACCAATTCCGGGCGTTAGCGTATTTGTAAAAGGCTCACCTGCTAACGGCACACAGAGTGATGCCTCGGGCGCCTTTAAATTAACCGTTTCGGATGAGGCTAAAACACTTGTTTTTAGCTTTATCGGTTACAAAACCAAAGAAGTGCCTATTACAGGGCAAAGCATCAATGTAAACCTTGATGAGGAAAACAATACGCTATCGGATGTGGTGGTGGTGGGTTACGGTACACAGAATAAGCGGGACGTGACCGGATCTGTGGCCTCTGTTAAATCTAAAGACCTGGAAAACTTACCCGTAACAAGTTTTGAACAGGCCTTACAAGGAAAAGCGGCAGGTGTTCAGATTGCCGCTCAAAATGGAAAATTAGGGCAGGGAATAACGGTAAGGGTTAGGGGCGCTGCCTCCGTAACTGCCGGTAGCGAGCCACTTTACATCGTTGATGGAATACCCATTACTTCGGGAGATTTTTCAAGTACTACTGCCCCTACGAGTGCTTTGGCGGATATAAACACCAATGATATCGAATCTATAGAAGTATTAAAGGATGCATCAGCATCGGCAATTTATGGCGCCAGAGCTTCAAACGGTGTGGTATTGATCACCACCAAACAGGGTAAGGCGGGCAAAACACTTATCCAGTTTAATGCACTGGGTGGAGTAAGCTCCCCCTCTAACCATAGGGATTTTTTAAATGCAGAACAATACGTTCAAATAGAGCGCAGAGCTGGGCAGGGCCAGGCGAATCAGGATTTTCTCAATGGAGATTATGCAACCCTGCAAGAAGCATTAGATGATTATAGCGCAAGTGTAGAAGCGCGTTTAAACCGCTATTCAGCTGGCAACAACGATTATCAAACATACAAGGTAAATTCTAACTGGGAAGCTGCTTCTTTTCAGGACAAACCGGTTACGCAACAATACGACCTTAATTTAACAGGTGGAAATGAAAAAACGAAGTTCTACATCGGCGGGCAGGCGCTGGATCAAGAGGGAATTGTGATAGGCAACAGTTATAAACGCTACAGCGGCCGGCTAAACCTAACCAATAAAGTAACTGATTTTTTAGAAGTAGGTGTTAACCTTAATTTTTCAAATAGTATTAACAACAGGTTATCAAACGATAATGCTTTTTCAAGTCCTTTGCAATCTGTAGCACTTTCGCCTATTACGCCTTTTATAGACCCAAGATCGGGTTTAATAAGTGGGAGTTTACCTGGAGCAGCTTCAAATTATCCGGTGTACTACAATCCATTCATTAGTGTAGATAATGCTTTTTACAAAGCAACAGTGTACCGGACAATTGGCAAAGCTTTTGCGAATATAAACCTTGCTAAGGGATTAAAATTCAGCACTGATTTTTCTATTGATAACTTAAATCAAAACGAAGAAAGTTATTATGGTTCATTAACTTTTAGGAATACGGGCACTTCGAATGGGTACGGGCAAAATATTTCAACTTTTGTAATTAATGCCAACACCAATAATTTCTTCAGTTATAATACAACTATCGGAAAAAGTGCTTTTGATGTTATTTTGGGTACAAGTTATCAAAAATCAACCACCAAGTACAGCACCATTGAAGGACAGGATTTCCCAAGTGATTCTTACATTAAATTAGGTTCTGCTGCAACAAAAGTGATTGCAACCAGTAATGAAGGCGCTTTTAGCTTTCTGTCTTATTTCTTTAGGGCCAATTATAAATACAACGACCGTTATTTAGTGGGTTTTAGTGTAAGGGCTGATGGTTCATCACGTTTTGGAGCCAATAACAGATATGGGTATTTTCCGGCAGGTTCGGTGGCCTGGATTGCATCTGAAGAAGATTTCTTAAAACAAAGCGAAACCATCAGTTTATTAAAATTTAGGGCAAGTTATGGCTTAACAGGTAATGCCGAAATTGGTAATTATTCTGCCCGTGGTTTATTTGCTGGAACAGGCGCATATGGTGGTTTGCCCGGGCAAACTCCTTCGCGGATAGCCAATCCGGATTTAACATGGGAAAAAACGAAGCAACTCGATATCGGCTTTGATTTTGGTATTTTAAAGAACAGAATTACAGGAATTTTTGATTTCTATCAAAAAAATACCACCGATTTATTATTGGATGTGCCTATCCCGCAAACAACAGGTTTCTCTACTAAAACCCAAAATTTAGGTTCGCTAAAAAATACCGGGTTTGAATTGGGGATCAATACCGAAAATTTTGTAGGCGCATTTAAATGGTCAACAGCAATAACGGGAGCAATTAACAACAATAAGATTACAAATTTAGGAGGGCAGATTTTAAATAGCAATGAAATAAATGCGGCTATTTCAGGGCAACCGATCGGCGTATTTTACATTCCGGAATATGCCGGGGTAAATCCGGCTAATGGTGATGCGATTTATTACAAAAACACAGTTGATGCAAACGGCAATGTAGACAGGAGTACAACAAATAACATTAACGATGCACAACGGATTTTTGCAGGCAACCCTAATCCTAAATATACGTTCGGCTTAAACAACACGTTTTCGTACAAGAATTTCGATTTAGGTATATTTTTCCAAGGTGTAAAAGGCAATAAAATTTTCAATGCCGGCGGCCAGTATATGAGCGCAAATGCATCAAACGGTTATGATAACCAAACTGCAGATCAAATGAGTTACTGGGATAAACCGGGTGATATTACATCTGTTCCAGAGCCCCGTCTGTTTGCAGGAAACGGTATCGGAAACTCAACAAGATATTTATCTGACGGTTCTTATGTCCGCTTAAAAACATTAACGCTTGGCTATACTTTTCCAGTTTCGGTATTAACCAAAATTAAATTAAGCAAATTAAGGTTATATGCTACAGCGCAAAACCTGCTTACCATAACGGGTTACAAAGGATGGGACCCGGAGGTTAATGCAGATTATCAATCCACAAACATTAATCAGGGCGTAGATTTTTACTCAGCACCACAACCACGGGTAATTTCATTTGGTATTAACATTGGCCTGTAATTAAAAAAGAATCAAAATGAAAAAGACATATATAAATAATATCATATTTGCTTGCCTGTTTTTGATGGCTTTATCATCATGCAAAAAGGCACTAGATGTAAATCCTGTTGATACCATTGAGCAAAAAAATGCTTTGCTTACCTCTAAAGATGTTGAAGGAGCGCTAATTGGAGCCTATTCAGATCTTGGCAGCCGTAATTTTTTCGGTGGCCGTTCGTTTTTGATAGCTGATTTCTTAGCGAATACCGATGCCATTGAATGGTTCGGCACATATGAAGAACTAACGCAGGCAATAAACAAGTCGTTACTAAAAACAAATACTTTTGTTGATAACGTTTGGGCATCAGGCTATACCGCAATTAATGATGCCAATAATGTTATTGCAGCTATAGATAAAGTAGATGCTGCTAAAAAGAGCAGGGTTGAAGGTGAAGCCAAATTTATTAGGGGTGCAGCCTATTTTGAGTTGGTTAGGTTATTTGGAAAAGCCTACAACGATGGTTCGGCAAGTACAAACCTGGGGGTACCGATCGTATTAAGCCCGACTAACATTGTAAACGAATCAAGTTATGTAAGCAGGGCTACAGTAGCGGCGGTTTATAATCAGGCCATAGCTGATTTAACCGATGCTGAAGCTAAATTACCTGCAACTAATAGTTTCTTTGCCACTAAATCTTCGGCTGCAGCAATGTTAGCCAGGTTGTATTTACAAATGGGCAATTATAGTGCTGCCGCTTCTGCCGCAAACCGGGTAATTACTTCAGGAAATTATCAGTTAACAGGGGCCTACCTTGATGCTTTTCCTAAAATGCCAGAAAGTGGAAAACCTGCAAAACCCGGAGAAAATTCGACAGAAGATGTTTTCGCTATGCAGGTAACAACTTTAACCGGATTTAACGGTTTTAATGAATTTTATGGTTCATCAACATTTGGTGGCCGCGGAGATGCTGTAATTTCGCAAGATTGGATTGACGCAACTTATAGCACAGGCGACGATAGGGCTAATGCCTTTTACGATGATGACGATATTTTTACGGCGAAATTTGGAAATCAATTCGGAAATGTTCCCGTAATCAGGCTTGCAGAAATGTATTTAATCAGAGCAGAATGCAATGTTCGCTTAGCTCCGGCTGCTCCTATTGGAGGTGTTACACCACTACAGGATTTAAGCACCGTTAGAAGCAGGGCTGGCTTAACAACACTAACCGCTACCCTGGCAAATATTCTAAATGAAAGAAAACTGGAATTTGCTTTTGAAGGCTTTTCATTACATGATGCAAAAAGAACGCAAACCAATATTGGTAGCTTACCCTGGAATTCTACCAGATTAGTTTTCCCAATTCCACAAAGGGAAATTGATGCCAACAAAAACCTAGTTCAAAACCCAGGTTATTAAAACAACATATTAACAAAAATGCCCCGAAATTTCGGGGCATTTTTGTATCTGGCACTTAGGATTTAAAGTTTCTTCGCGGCCGATATTATCTCTTCTACCACTCCCGGATCAAGCAGCGTAGAAGTATCGCCTAAATTACTGGTATCTCCTTCGGCAATTTTGCGCAGAATTCTACGCATAATTTTGCCCGAACGCGTTTTTGGCAAACCAGAAACAAACAATATTTTATCAGGCTTGGCTATCGCACCAATTACACGGGTAACTGTTTGTAAGATATCTCTTTTAGACAATTCTGCCTCGCCATGCATTTCAGGGTAGATTACAAAAGCGTAAATGCCCTGACCTTTTACATCGTGCGGATAACCCACAACTGCACTTTCTACCACACCAGCGTGCATGTTAATCGCATTTTCTACCTCTGCGGTACCAATTCTATGTCCAGAAACATTTAATACATCATCCACACGACCTGTGATCCGATAATAACCATCTTCATCACGTAAACAGCCGTCGCCAGTAAAATATAAATTCTCGTAAGTAGAGAAATAAGTCTGTTTGCAGCGTTCGTGATCGCCATAAGTTGTACGCAACATGCCCGGCCAAGGGAATTTGATACAAAGATTTCCCATCACCCCATTTCCTTCAATTTCATTACCATTTTCGTCTACCAAAATCGGTTGGATACCCGGCAATGGCAGCGTAGCAAAACTAGGTTTGGTTGGTGTTACCGTAGCAATAGGCGAAATCATAATGCCTCCTGTTTCCGTTTGCCACCAGGTATCAACAATAGGCGCTTTACCGTGTCCGATTTTCTCATCGAACCAATGCCATGCTTCTTCGTTAATCGGCTCTCCTACCGAGCCTAAAACGCGGATTGAGCTTAAATCTTTGCCGTTTAATGGCTCTTCTCCATAACTCATTAATGAGCGGATGGCCGTTGGAGCAGTATATAAGGTATTTACTTTATGTTTTTCTACAATATCCCAAAAGCGAGAAGGCGTTGGGTATGTTGGGATTCCTTCGAACAATACAGATGTTGCCCCTTGTGAAAGCGGTCCGTAAACAATATAAGAGTGACCGGTAATCCAGCCAATATCGGCTGTACAGAAATAAACTTCGCCAGGCTGATAATTAAATACATTCGAAAAAGTATAACCCGCATAAACCATATAACCACCACAGGTATGCACCACACCTTTAGGTTTTCCGGTAGAACCAGAAGTATAAAGGATAAAGAGCATATCCTCTGCATCCATTTCTTCTGCTTCACAAATATCATTTACGTGTTTAACCTCATCTTCCCACCACACATCCCTGCCTTTCAACATCGAAACAGGTGTACGGATATGGGTTAACACGATACATTTTTCAACAGTTGGGCAACCAATTAAGGCATCGTCAATTACATCTTTTAAAGGAATCTGTTTGTTGCCACGATAAGAACCATCAGCCGTAATCACCACTTTACATTGCGAATCGTTAATCCTGTCGGCAATAGATTTAGCAGAAAATCCACCAAAAATAACGGAGTGAACGGCACCAATCCTGGCACAGGCCAAAACAGCAATAGCCAGTTCGGGCACCATAGGCATATAGATACAAATACGGTCGCCTTTTTTTGCGCCGTTACGTTTTAAAACGTTGGCAAAACGGCAAACGCGTTCGTGCAACATTTTATAGGTATAAGTAACACTTTCTTCTTCAGGATTATTAGGTTCCCAAACAATAGCAGGTTTATCGCCATTGGTAGCCAAGTGCCGATCTAAACAATTTTCGGTAATATTAAGTTTAGCGCCTTCGAACCACTTGATATTTGGTTCGTTGAAGTTCCAGGATAATACTTTGAACCAAGGCTTACGCCATTGAAAGTTTTGCGCTACTTCGCCCCAAAACTGCTCAGGGTTTTCTACGCTTTTCTTATAATCTTCTTCGTATTGCTTAAAAGATGTAATTTGCATTGCTCGTTTCTATATTTTGGATTAGTGGGGCTAATTTAAATAAATAATAATAAGGAAAAATAGTCTAATCGTATCAAAATGAATATCAAACGTTTGATCAGAAATATTTATTTTAAATAGATGTTGCATATGAAGTATTTAATATTCGTGATGAACAAACACTGCATAAACCTTTTCAGCCTATAAATATTAATTACAAAAAATATTTAGCTGTACTATTGCTGTTTACAATTATTATTCAGATATTTGCACACTCTTAAAAAAATTAAGCGGACGATATTAACAACTATATTTACAAGTCATGTCAAGAGTTTGTGATTTAACAGGAAAAAAAGCAATGGTAGGTAACAACGTTTCTCACTCAAACGTTAAAACCAAACGCAAATTTTACCCAAACCTACAACTTCAGAAATTTTATATTCCTGAAGAAAACCGTTGGATTACGTTGAAAGTTTCTACTTCAGCGATTAAAACCATCAATAAAGTGGGTATTAGCGAAGCAATTAACCGTTTCGTAAAAAAAGGATTTTTGTAAAAAACATTAACTGTTGAGATTAACAGTTTTCAATTTATATTAAAATGGCAAAAAAAGGTAACAGAGTTCAGGTTATTTTAGAATGTACTGAACATAAAGAAAGTGGCATGCCAGGTATGTCTAGATATATTTCTACCAAAAACCGTAAAAACACTACTGAGAGATTAGAATTGAAAAAATTCAATCCGGTATTGAGAAAAGTAACCGTACACAAAGAGATTAAATAAGGCTGAAGGTAAAAGGCTTAAGGTTGAGGGGTTAACCGCTCATTCAATCCTTCTATCATTCAATCATTTAAAATTATAAGAACATGGCAAAGAAAGTAGTTGCAACCCTTAAAACAGGTACAGGTAAAGAATATTCGAAAGTAATTACAATGGTAAAATCACCAAAAACCGGTGCTTACTCATTCAAAGAACTTATCGTACACAACGACCACGTAAAAGATGCTATTGCATCTAAATAAGGTTAATATTTTTTAATATTAAAAATATTAAAGGCCGTTCCGTTTTAACCGGAAGGGCTTTTTTTGTTAGTGAAAATTACGTTAGGAAAAATTGATTATCTTTGAAAAAAGCACAACCATGGAAGCGTATAAGTTTAAAGCAAAAGTTTCTGAAAACGGAACTATTGTTGTTCCTGACGGATTTGATATAAAAAATAAAGAAGTTGAAGTGATTATTTTGGATGAAGTGATTCAAAATGTGCCAAAAAAAAAGATGAAAGATTTTCTTGACAAATTTTCGGGAGTATTGGAGGGAATTGATCCAGATAAGGCTAAATACGACTATCTTATGGACAAGCATAAGTAAATGAACATTCTATTTGACACCAATATTTTTATAGATATAAGTCTTAAAAGGCATCCTTTCTTTGAGGATTCTTTCAAGGCACTGAACAAAGTTGATGACATAAATATAAATGGATTCATTTTGGCCTCAACTTTTACTGATATATATTACATCTGCAAAAAAAATATAGGTCACGCCAAAACAATAGATATTCTTCTTACGCTTATAAGTACGATAAATATTCTTGGCATTAATAAAGATACGATCATCTTCGCAATCCACTCTAATTTTTCAGATTTTGAAGATGCAGTACAAAATGCTGCTGCAGAACTAAATCAGATTGATCTTATTATAACCAGGAATACAAAGGATTTCACAGGCAGTAAAATACCGGCACAAACACCTACCGATTTCTTAAAAAAACATAAAAATAACTAATGGGTTTATTCGATTTTTTCAAAAAGAAAGAAACTGCACCTGAAGCTCAGGAAGCGCTGGATAAAGGTTTAGAGAAAACTAAAGACGGTTTCTTTAATAAAATTACCAAAGCTGTAGCAGGAAAATCTTCTGTTGATGATGAAGTACTCGATAATCTGGAAGAAGTTTTGGTAACTTCTGATGTAGGCGTAAGTACTACATTAAAAATTATCAAACGTATTGAAGAACGTGTTGCCAAAGATAAATATCTAAACACTTCTGAGCTTAACTTTATTCTCCGCGACGAGATCCAGTTGCTTTTATCTGAAAACAACAGTAACGATTTTCGCCAGTTCGAATACGGCGATCATAAACCTTATGTAATTATGGTGGTTGGCGTAAATGGTGTGGGTAAAACCACGACCATCGGAAAGCTGGCCCATAAACTTAAGGAATCGGGACTTAAGGTAGTATTAGGTGCGGCCGATACCTTTAGAGCTGCGGCCGTTGACCAGATTAAACTCTGGGGCGAACGTGTTGGCGTGAGGGTTGTGGCACAGGCCATGGGTTCTGATCCTGCTTCAGTTGCGTTCGATACCTTACAATCGGCTGTTGCTAACAACGAAGATGTAGTGATTATTGATACTGCCGGACGTTTACACAACAAAATCGGTTTGATGAACGAGTTGGGTAAAATTAAACAGGTGATGCAAAAGGTAGTGCCAGGTGCACCGCACGAAATTTTATTGGTATTGGATGCCTCGACCGGACAAAATGCCTTTGAACAGTGCAAACAGTTTACCGAAGCTACTGATGTTAATGCATTGGCCATTACAAAATTAGACGGAACGGCAAAAGGCGGTGTCGTAATCGGAATTTCAGATCAGTTCAGGATTCCTGTTAAATATATTGGTGTAGGAGAAAAAATTGGCGACTTACAGCTTTTTGATAAGAAAGAGTTTGTGAACAGTTTGTTTAAGTAACACTTCGTGGTTGATTCCACCGATTTAAGTGATTACGCCGATTAGTGCATTTCATAGATTTATATATGATCGAATATGAAAAAGACACCTTAACACAAACCATTATAGGCTGTTGCTATGAAGTTCATAATCAGTTAGGCCCAGGCTTTTTGGAGAAAATCTATGTGAATGCCTTAAAGATTAAACTCCAACAGGCAGGTTTAAATTACGTCGCAGAAAAAGAATTTAATGTTGTATTTGAGCATATAATTATTGGAAAATTTAGATGCGACCTCTTTGTTGAGGATAAAGTAATTGTAGAATTAAAATCAGTAACAGGGTACCAACCTAAGTTGTTTCAAAGTCAACTTATATCATACTTAAAAGCCAGCAAAATTAAAACAGGATTATTGATTAACTTTGGCAACACAAGTTGCGAAGTAAAACGGTTATCTGTTTAGCAAAAAAACAGAGGCAATTATCTCATAATCAATTAATCGATAAAAAAGATTATCGCCTAAATCATTTGATAATCGGTGAAATCACATATAATATGAATACCAAAATAGTAAGAAGTAAAAGCGCAATTAAACAACCCAAGATTAATGTAATTACATTAGGTTGTTCAAAAAACATATACGATTCGGAAGTATTGATGGGCCAGCTGCGTGGCAACAACTTAAATGTTGTGCACGAATCAGACAAGATGGGCAAAGATGATATCGTTGTAATTAACACCTGCGGTTTTATCGATAATGCTAAACAAGAATCAATCGATACCATTCTACAGTTCAGCGAACTAAAGGAAGCCGGTAAAATTGGCAAAGTAGTGGTTACAGGTTGTTTATCAGAACGCTACAAACCCGAACTGGAATCAGAAATTACCAATGTTGATGCCTTTTTCGGCACTAACGATTTACAAAATATATTACATGAGTTGGGTGCGAATTACAAGCACGAACTGATTGGCGAGCGTTTGCTAACCACCCCTTCTCATTTCGCTTATTTCAAAATTGCTGAAGGCTGTAACCGTCCTTGCTCTTTTTGTGCCATCCCTTTAATGCGTGGCAAACACTTGAGCAAACCAATGGAAGAATTGGTTAACGAGGCTAAAATACTAGCTAAAAACGGCACAAAAGAACTGATTTTAATTGCTCAGGACCTTACCTATTACGGGTTAGACCTTTATGGCGTGCGCAAGTTAGATGAGTTGATGCGTCGTTTATCGGATGTTCCCGGAATCGAATGGATCCGTTTGCAATACGCTTACCCTTCGGGCTTCCCAATGGAAATTTTAGATGCCATGAACGAGCGCGATAATATCTGCAAATACCTGGATATGCCATTACAGCACATTACAGACAATATGCTAAAATCGATGCGCCGTGGTACCACCAAACAAAAAACCATCGATTTAGTGAACCAAATTAGAGATAAGGTACCAAACATCGCCATGCGTACTACTTTAATTTGTGGCTACCCTGGTGAAACCGAACACGATTTTGAAGAAATGAAGGAATGGGTTGCCGAAACCAAATTCGATCGTTTGGGTTGCTTTACCTATTCGCATGAAGAAAAAACACATGCACATACCTTAGTTGATGATATTCCGGACGAAGTAAAACAACAACGTGTAGATGATATTATGGAAATTCAACAGGGCATTTCGTTCGATATTAATCAAGAAAAAGTAGGCAAAACCTTCAAGGTGCTCATAGATAAAAAAGAAGGTGATTTCTTTGTTGGAAGAACCGAATTTGACTCGCCCGAGGTTGATAACGAAGTTTTAATTGATGCAGCTACAGGTTATGCCGCTAACGGAAGCTTTGTAAATGTGAAAATCGACAGGGCCGAAGATTTCGACCTGTACGGAACGATAGTATAAAACAAACCTCAGTATTGCCTATAAAGGAGAAGTCCGGTTTTGAAAACTGGACTTCTCTATGATCGTATATTTACTATTATTTCTTATCTACAGGTCTGTTTTTAATCTGACTAGGTTTTAACCAGATTTTAGCCCCTTTCGAGTTTACATAATATTTTTCATTTTTTGCATTAATATAAACATCAGATCCATCTGGTGCCATTTTACCTTTCCAGGTTTTATCAGCAACTTTCGAACTGCCTTTTACTGCTACTTCGGCAGTTTTATTACCTACAGATTTAGCACCTTTACTAATTGCTTTTCCGGTATGATCTAATGCTTTACCAACTTCAGTTTTTTTCTTTTCCTGAGCATTTACGGTTAAGGCTGCACCTCCAAATAAGGCCAGCGTTAATAAACCCATTACTAATTTTCTTTTCATGACAGCTATATTTTTATTTAGAGAATAACAGTTGATTATAAGATTTGTTTTATTTCTGTTACACTATAAATAAAATGCGTATCCTTCGACTACGCTCAGGGTGACACCGAGGCTAAAAAGATGCCTGTATTTCTTGCACAGTCCTTCGTTCAATAAACCTTATTGAAGCGGTTATCCTTTTTGTTGTACCCACACAAATATCCCTCACTAACCATCACAAAAAGATAATAGCGAAAAGAAGGACTGCCCGAACCGAAAAGCACCAAACCTGCTTTTCAAAAGATTTAAATTGTTTTTTTTTGGAGCGCAAGGTTCGGAGCAACGATTAAAGTTTGTTCCCGTTCTCCGCTGTATCCTTTCGCTGCGCTTTAGGGATGCCGCTGCGCCCGGGGCTAAATATCATGGTCCTGCAAGGAAACATGAAGCTCGCGACAAATTTAAGTAGAGCGGTTGCCAGTCTGTCCAAAGGACTCCTGTGGAGAGCGTAGTCGAAGACTTCCGGAGCCTGATAAATTAAATGGATACCCTCTGACTACGCTACCATTGACAGATTCATATAGAAAAGTCGTCATTGCGAGGAGGTACGACGAAGCAATCTTAATGCGCACGCTAGTAGCGATCGTTTTAAGATTGCTTCGTCGGCTGAAAAAGCCTTCTCGCAATGACGATAATCTGGGGAAATTTATTGTTTTAAATTCTCCTGGAATGTATATTGATTTTTATACAATAAATTATCCCTCAGGGTGACACTAATTTAATTTCTCGGCCAGCAATTTCATTTCGATATGCGGCGAACGGTTTTCGTAAATAATACTGTGCACCGCCTTGCAAATTGGCATATCTACATTATACGCCTGGTTTTTAATATGCATACACTTAACGGCATAATAACCTTCGGCAACCATATTCATCTCCAATTGGGCAGATTTTACGGTATAACCTTTCCCTACCATGTTACCAAAAGTACGGTTGCGGCTGAACTGCGAATAGGCCGTAACCAACAAATCGCCAAGATATGCCGATTCCATAATATCCCTATTGATGGGATGAACGGCATCAACAAAGCGTTTAATCTCACGGATGGCGTTGCTGATCAACACCGCCTGAAAATTATCGCCATAACCAATGCCATGGCAAATACCACTGGCTACAGCATAAATATTTTTTAAAACCGCAGCATATTCCGTCCCGAAAATATCGTCTGACACATTTGTTTTAATGTAACGGGTGTTTAAAAATGAAGCGAAAGTTGATGCCTTTTCTACATCGGTACAGGCTATAGTAAGGTATGATAATTTTTCTAAAGCTACTTCCTCGGCATGGCATGGTCCGCTAACCACCAAAATATCATCATATGGGATATTATAATTTTCGTGCAAAAATTCGCCGATAATCAGATTATCTTCGGGTACGATGCCTTTTATAGCTGAAATGATTTTTTTGCCCTTTAAATCTTCGGCAGTGATGGAAGTTAAAGTATTTTTTAAAAATGCTGCTGGAACATTTAGAATTATAAATTCTGCAGATTTTATGATGGAGTTGATATCTGAAGAAATATGGTCTTCCTGAGTAAGTTTAATCTCAACAGAACTAATATAATTAGGGTTATGTTTAAATTTTTTAATGTGCGCTATGGCTGCCTCGTTGCGCATCCACCAAAAAATTTCCTTTTCAGCTAAATTATCTGCAAGCATTTTCACAATGGCAGTCGCCCAGCTTCCGCCCCCTATCATCGCTATTTTAGGTACCATATTTATAAAATAAAAATCCCGGTTTAATATTTTAAACCGGGACAATTTAATTATTTATTGTTGTTAAATATAGTCTACTTCTTAGCGTCTTTGCTAAACAATTGGTCTTTAGATGTTTTTTCTACAATCATTCCGTCTTTTAATTTATTTTGGATGGCAGAATAAGGGCCGGTAACAATTTCCTGGCCAGTTTTAACACCAGATTTGACAATAATAAACTGGTCATTTTGGATTCCGGTGGTTACCTCGGTCTTTTTAACCTTTTTAGTTTTGGCATCGTAAGCATAAATATACTGCTTCACTTTTTTATCGGTTAATTTAGATTTCTGTTTATCCGTATTTTCCTGGTTACCCTGGTTTTGACCAACATCAGCAGATTTACCGTTATCGGTAAATACAGCCTGAATTGGAATAGCTAAACCTGTTAACGATTCGCTTTCGATATCAACTGTAGCCGACATGCCCGGGCGGAAAATAGATTGTTGTTTACCCGCTAGTTCTTCATTAATTCTAATTTTTACAGAGAAATTGGTTACCTGATCTACTGAAGTAGACACCGCAGTACCAACAGCTGTTGATGAACTTGCGATTTCGGTTACTACACCTCTAAATTTTTTATCTGAGAAAGCGTCAACCTCAATCGAAGCTTTATCGCCAACTTTAACACGGGTAATGTCGTTTTCGTTAACGTCAACATTAACTTCCATTGACGACAGGTTAGAGATACGCATAATTTCTGTACCTGCCATTTGCGAAGTTCCTAAAATACGATCTCCCAATTCGATTGACAATTTTGAAACTACCCCATCAACAGGCGCATAAATTGTTGTTTTTGCTAAGTTTGCACCAGCTTCTTTAACATTTGCCCCTGTTTGTTCTAAAGTAAATTTAGCACCTACTACCCCCTCTTTCGCACTGGCTAAATTTGCTTTGGCGGTTAAATACGCTGCTTTAGCTGCATCAAATTCGGATGCAGAAATTACTTTTTTATTAAACAGTTCAACATTACGTTTATAAGTTGCCTCTGCGTTTACAAAGTTAGCCTGGTTTTGTACCAATTGTTGTTGAGCTGAAGCTACACTCGCTTTTTGCGCATTAAAGCTGGCAACTGTTCTTTCATAACCCGATTGCAAAACATCCGGACGTACCTTACAAAGCAATTGACCGGCTTTAACAATATCACCTTCTTTTACCTTTAATTCTACTACCTCTCCCGATACCTCAGAGCTTAATTTAACTTCTGTTTCTGGCTGTATTTTACCACTTGCGGTTACTGTTTCTACAACAGTTTTATCTGATGCTTTTTCTGTAGTTACTTTTTCGGTCTTACTACCACCAATAACTCCGGCCAGTTTTAATATCACTAGAAGGGCTACAATAGCAACTACGGTAATAATAATATGCTTCAGTTTCATAATTTATTGTATTTCGTTTGTTTGTATTAAAATTTGTAATGTTTTAAAGTTGAAAGCTTTTAATACTTTCTGCTTTAGTTTTTTTTAAAAAACAATCTGTTTGCCCAGGTAATAATCAATTACTTTTGCCCTGAATAAAAGATCATATTTAGCCTGTATAAAATCTATCTCCGCTTTATTTCTATTGGTTTGAGCGGTGCTATAATCTAAAGAATTTACTAAACCAACATTATAACGCTGCTCAATTACATAAAAGGCATCTTTTTGCGCCTGAAATGCATTCTGAGTTGATGAATAACGACTTTCTGCGGCCTTTAGATCATACACAGCCTGAGAGATTACCTTGCTTAAATTATTCTTGGTAAGTTGTTCCTGTACCTGTGTATTCTGATAGTTAATTTTTGCTTTTCTAACATTTGTTCTCGCCTGGAAACCATTAAAAATAGGAATAGAAAGATTTAATCCAACATATTGGTTAAAGTTATCTTCTATCTGCGAACCGAAAGCTTGTTTCCCTAAAACAGTTACAAAGTCTGGTGCAACAACAGATTCGTTAGTGGTTAAGGTTCTTCCAATTTCAGAAAATCCGTTTGGGGTAATTGAAACAACCTTACTTCTGCCGCTTGAAAAATTAGATCCTAAACCAGCTCCGATTGAAAGTCTTGGGTAATAAGACGATTTTGCAACACTAATTCCCCTTAAGGCAGCTTCTGTTCTTAACGATGCTAATTTAACATCCGGGAAACTGGTTACCGCACTGGTGAAAATGGTATTGATATCATAACTGTTCTGTAAAGAATAGTTTTCTGCAATAACCGGTGCCTTTACCTCAAACCTGTTTTCTGGTTGCATTTCCATCAATTGATTTAAAGTTAAGTAAGATACCGATAATGTATTTTGAGCATTTGTAGTATTCAACTCTGCAGTGGCCACCTGCGATTTCGCCTGCGAAATATCGGCTAAGGTTTTATTACCGGCATCTAACAAAGCCTGTTCCCTTTTTAAGGTCTGTTTAGCCACATCCAACTGTTGTTGCGAAGCCGCCAGTAAGTCTTTATTATACAAAATCTGCATGTATGAGGTTACCACCTGCAAAATTAAATCGTTTTTGATTTTCTCTACATTGGTTTGATCGGCAGCAAGCAAAAGTTTGTTCTGTCTGATCTGGTTTATTTTCTGAAAGCCATTAAAAAGATCGGCACTTGCACTTAAGCTACCATTGGCTGACGAGAATTGCTGTGAAATAAACTGATTGGTTGATGGATCGATGCTACGACCGAAGTTTTTATTATAACTTGCTGATCCGTTAAGCGTTGGTAAAAGCGCATTTTTAGATTGACTTAGCGTTTCATTGCTTAAAGCTGCACTAAATGCAGCCTGTTTGATCTGTAAATTATTTTTAAGGGTATTATCTACTGCCTGTTGGATGGTTAAAATTTGTTGAGCATTAGCCTTATTGGCAAAACTGAGCGCGATAACAAAAGCAAAACCGGTAACTAACTTCTTCTTGGTAAACATCTTCATAATTTGTTTCAAATCTATATAAACAACTTTAATAATTTCAATCTGTACAGGCATTTAGTAACTTTACCGCTAAAATGTACCTGATCAAATCACCGCTTCTGCTAAAATGGTATTATCCATCACTATTATGGAATAAATCCCGCACCGAAAAAGTTATTTATTTGACCTTTGACGATGGACCTATACCCAATGTTACAGATTTTGTATTAAAAACTTTAAAAGTCTTTAATGCTAAAGCTACATTTTTTTGCATCGGCGATAATATTGTAAAACACCCCGAAGTTTTTGAACGTGTAAAAAACGACGGACATGCCATTGGCAACCATACTTTCAATCATTTAAAAGGCTGGAAAACCGATAATGAAACCTATCTTCAAAATACACTAAAATGCCAGGAACTTACACAAACAAATCTGTTTCGTCCACCCTACGGCAGGATTAGGAAGAGCCAGATTAAAAGTCTGAAGTCCGTATTCCAAAATCAAAAATCTGACTTAGGACTAAAGACTATCGACTCAGGACTGAACATCGTAATGTGGGATGTACTCAGCGGCGATTTCGACACTCAGCTTTCGCCCGAAAAATGTTATCAAAATGTGATTAAACATACCGAAAATGGTTCTATAATTGTATTTCATGATAGTTTAAAAGCATTCGACCGTTTATCTTACGCACTTCCTAAAGTATTGGCTTATTTTACTGAAAAAGGTTTTACATTTTCAACGCTTTAGCCTTAAGCTAATCTTGTGCCAAGGCTCTAAATGAAACCCAATAAACTGAAAATCAATAAATTAACACGACGTAAAATAAATAACTGTTCAAAACCGCACAAATCTGTCCGATAACGAACGGTTAATCCAGGTATTAGATTCTATGGTTTATATATCTAACTAACAGCTGCCCGATTAACATTATTTGTAACGAACAGTTTTTAGCCTCTTTTTCTTAACGCGATCGTCATCAGACTGTATAACATTTGTAATTCCATTCGAATTTGTCACGTTGTCCCAAGGACTCCTACGGAGAGCTTGTCAAAACGCCTTTCGAGATATTTAAACAGGTCCTTCGACAGGCTCAGGATGACAATTCTATATTTAAGGCACCGCCTCATCTTTCCTGCCAGATAGACCCTGAAATGAATTCAGTGTGATGATTATAGTATAAGCTGGTAAGAATGGAGATTTTAACTTATAAGAGGCACACATAAAACACTTCCCAATAGTATAAAACAGCCATAATTTATGTGTTTTTACGCCCTTTAATTCCCCCTTTTTTTTCGTTGTTTAGAATAATTCCAAATTGTTTAATCGCCTGCCTAAATTGCGTTTAAGGGTTGTTTTTTGCTATTTTTGTTTTAACCAAAAAACTGGGTCCTATTGGCTCAGTAAACGCAAATTAATATACAAAAACAGTATTCTTTTTTGTAAAAAGCGGGTGTACATTTTGTTGCACAATCTTATAATAAAAAGAATAAAATAGCTAAGATGAGTATTTATAACGATTATATCCAGGAGATTGAAGACAGAAAAGCTCAAGGTCTTCATCCCAAACCTATTGATGGAGCAGAATTATTGAGTGAAATCATCGATCAAATTAAAAATGTAAATAATTTTAACAGAGCAGATGCTGTTAATTTTTTCATATACAACACCTTGCCGGGCACTACCGGAGCTGCCAGTGTAAAAGCAGAGTTTTTAAAAGAAATTATTTTAGGCGGAACGATCGTTGCCGAAATCACACCTGATTTTGCTTTCGAATTGTTATCGCACATGAAGGGTGGATCTTCTATCAAAGTTTTGTTAGACATCGCTTTAGCAGATAATGGCGATAAAGCCCATAAAGCCGCAGATGTACTTAAAACACAGGTTTTCTTATACGACGCAGATACCGATCGTTTAAAAGAAGCTTATAACAATGGCAATGTCATTGCTAAAGAAATATTAGAAAGTTATGCCAGGGCCGAATTTTTCACCAAACTCCCTGAAGTAGCAGAAGAAATTAAAGTGGTAACTTTTATCGCCGGTATTGGCGATATTTCTACAGATTTATTGTCGCCAGGTAACCAGGCGCACTCTCGTTCAGACCGCGAATTGCATGGCAAATGTATGATTACCCCAGAGGCTCAGGAGGAAATTAAAGCATTGCAAGCGCAACACCCTGATAAAAGTGTAATGCTGGTAGCTGAAAAAGGTACCATGGGTGTAGGTTCTTCACGTATGTCGGGGGTAAACAATGTGGCACTTTGGACAGGTAAAAAATCTAGCCCTTATATTCCATTTGTAAACATCGCTCCAATTGTAGGTGGTACCAATGGTATTTCTCCAATTTTCTTAACAACAGTTGATGTAACAGGCGGTATTGGTATCGACCTTAAAAACTGGGTAAAGAAAACAGATGAAAATGGCAATGTTATCCGTAACGAAAATGACGAGCCGGTTTTAGAGCAAGTTTATTCCATAGAAACGGGTACCGTACTTACCATTAATACAAAAACTAAAAAATTGTACAATGGAGATCAAGAGTTGATCGACATTTCAAAAGCGTTAACACCGCAGAAAATGGAATTTATCAAAGCCGGTGGTTCTTACGCTATCGTTTTTGGTAAAAAAATCCAAACTTTTGCAGCTAAAACTTTAGCTATCGAACCTTCGTTGGTATTCGCCCCTGCTAAAGAGGTATCTATTGAAGGGCAAGGTTTAACGGCTGTAGAAAAAATCTTCAATAGAAATGCAGTAGGTTTAACACAGGGCAAGGTTTTACATGCCGGTTCTGACGTTCGTGTAGAAGTAAACATTGTAGGTTCTCAGGATACAACAGGTTTGATGACCGCTCAGGAATTAGAAGCAATGGCTGCTACCGTGATTTCTCCAATTGTTGATGGTGCTTATCAATCAGGTTGTCATACCGCATCTGTTTGGGACAAAAAAGCACAGGCAAACATCCCTAAACTGATGAAATTCATGAACGACTTCGGTGTGATTACTGCCCGCGACCCTAAAGGCCAATATCATTCAATGACCGATGTTATTCATAAGGTATTGAACGACATCACTATTGATGAGTGGGCAATTATTATCGGTGGTGATTCGCACACACGTATGTCTAAAGGTGTAGCTTTCGGTGCAGATTCTGGTACCGTGGCATTAGCATTGGCAACTGGTGAGGCTTCTATGCCAATCCCTGAATCAGTAAAAGTAACATTCAAAGGTCAGATGAAAGAACACATGGATTTCCGTGATGTAGTTCATGCAACACAATTACAAATGTTGCAACAGTTTGATGGCGAAAACGTATTCCAGGGCCGTATCATCGAGGTACACATTGGTACTTTATTAGCTGATCAGGCTTTTACCTTTACAGACTGGACAGCTGAGATGAAAGCAAAAGCATCTATCTGTATTTCGCAAGATGATACTTTAATCCAATCGTTAGAAATTGCTAAAAACCGTATTCAGATCATGATAGACAAAGGTATGGACAACCATAACCAGGTTTTACAAGGTTTGATCAACAAAGCAAACAAACGCATTGAAGAAATTAAAACGGGTATCAAGCCAGCTTTGATGCCAGATGATAATGCCAAATACTATGCAGAAGTAGTTATCGACCTGGATATCATCAACGAGCCAATGATTGCCGATCCGGATGTAAACAACGCTGATGTTTCTAAACGTTATACGCATGATACCATCAGAGACTTAACTTTCTACGGTGGCGATAAAAAAGTAGACCTTGGTTTCGTAGGTTCTTGTATGGTACACAAAGACGATTTGAAAATCGTTTCTCAGATGTTGAAAAACGTAGAGACATTAACCGGTAAAGTAGAGTTCAAAGCTCCATTAGTGGTTGCGGCCCCTACTTACAATATCATCGACGAACTGAAAGCAGAAGGCGATTGGGAATACCTGCAAAAATACTCCGGATTTGAGTTTAGCGATGCTTTACCTAAAGCTGCAGCGCGTACCGAATATGAGAACATTATGTACCTAGAACGCCCGGGCTGTAACCTTTGTATGGGTAACCAGGAGAAAGCGGCTAAAGGCGATACGGTAATGGCTACCTCAACCCGTTTATTCCAGGGCCGTGTGGTAGAAGATAAAGATGGTAAAAAGGGAGAGTCTTTATTGGCGTCTACACCGGTAGTGGTTCTTTCTGCTATTTTAGGTCGCATTCCAAGCATTGAGGAATATAAAGTAGCGGTAGAAGGTATCAACTTAACCAAATTTACACCTATTTCTACAAAACAATAAGAAACAAATAAACATATTTTTTGTTAATCAAAGCACAAAGGCTGTTCGATAATCGGATGGCCTTTTTATTTACACTAAAATTGAATAGAATGGTTTTAAATAACATAATTTGACAAATCTTAAAAATAAGTATATTAAAAATTGTTTAATTTAGTTTGTGTTGTTATTGACAATAATTTTAAAAAAAAATAAAGTATGGCTTTTGATATAGACATGATTAAAAAGGTTTATGCAAACTTTGGCAGCCGCGTTGAGGCTGCGCGTAAAGTGGTTGGCAGACCTTTAACATTATCTGAAAAAATATTGTATACACACCTTTGGGATGGAGATCCTAAAACGGCGTTTAAACGTGGCTCTGACTACGTAGACTTTGCACCAGATCGCGTTGCGATGCAGGATGCAACAGCTCAAATGGCATTATTGCAATTTATGCAGGCTGGCCGCCCACAAGTGGCTGTGCCTTCTACGGTTCACTGTGATCACTTAATTACGGCTAAAGAAGGTGCTGCAATAGATTTACCGCATGCTAAAACCGAAAGTGCCGAAGTTTTTGATTTTTTATCTTCTGTATCGAACAAATACGGTATCGGTTTTTGGAAACCGGGTGCCGGTATTATTCACCAGGTAGTTTTAGAGAATTATGCTTTCCCAGGTGGAATGATGATCGGAACCGACTCGCATACCGTGAATGCAGGCGGCTTGGGTATGGTGGCTATAGGGGTTGGTGGTGCTGATGCCTGCGATGTAATGGCGGGTTTACCTTGGGAGCTTAAATTCCCTAAGTTAATCGGCGTTAAGTTAACAGGTAAATTAAACGGCTGGACTGCTGCTAAAGATGTGATTCTTAAAGTTGCAGGCATCCTTACGGTAAAAGGTGGTACAGGAGCAATTGTAGAATATTTTGGCGATGGCGCCACTTCAATGAGCTGTACAGGTAAAGGCACCATTTGTAACATGGGCGCCGAGATTGGTGCAACCACCTCTACTTTTGGTTATGACGAAAGTATGGAACGTTATTTACGTGCTACGGGTAGAAATGAAGTTGCTGATGAAGCCAATAAAATAAAGGAATATTTAACAGGCGATGCTGAAGTTTATGCTGACCCGGAAAACTATTTCGATCAGGTTATTGAGATCGATCTGGATACTTTAGAACCATATTTAAACGGTCCGTTTACACCAGATTTAGCCACTCCGGTTTCCCAGATGAAAGTGGAGGCAGAAAAAAACGGCTGGCCATTAAAAGTAGAATGGGGTTTAATCGGTTCTTGTACCAACTCTTCTTACGAAGATTTATCAAGAGCAGCTTCAATTGCAAACCAGGCCATTGCAAAAGGTTTGGTAACCAAATCGGCTTTCGGTATCAATCCAGGTTCTGAGCAGGTACGTTATACCGCAAACCGCGATGGTTTCCTAAAAACTTTCGAAGATTTAGATGCTACGATCTTCACCAATGCCTGCGGACCATGTATTGGGATGTGGGACCGTACAGGTGCAGAGAAAGCAGAGAAAAATACAATCGTACACTCGTTTAACAGAAACTTTGCGAAACGCGCTGATGGCAACCCTAATACTTTCGCTTTCGTGGCTTCACCAGAAATGGTTGCTGCCATTGCAATTTCAGGTAATTTAGGCTTTAACCCGTTAACCGATACCTTAACAAACGATAAAGGCGAACAGGTGAAATTAGATCCACCTACCGGTTTTGAATTGCCAACAAAAGGTTTCGCTGTAGAAGATGCAGGTTATCAGGCACCGGCAGCTGATGGTTCATCCGTTCAGGTTTTGGTTTCTCCAACTTCACACCGTTTACAATTGTTAGATCCATTTACCCCTTGGGAAGGTACCGACTTAAAAGGTTTAAAACTTTTAATCAAAGCCAAAGGTAAATGTACAACAGATCATATCTCAATGGCTGGTCCATGGTTAAAATTCCGTGGTCACTTAGATAACATTTCTAACAACATGCTCATTGGTGCAGTTAACTATTTCAACGATAAAACAGATAATGTTAAAAATGAATTAACTGGCGAATACGGCCCTGTTCCTGCAACACAACGCGATTATAAAGCTGCAGGCTTAGGCTCTATTGTTGTTGGTGACGAAAACTATGGCGAAGGTTCATCACGTGAACATGCCGCTATGGAACCTCGCCATTTAGGTGTTCGTGCTGTATTGGTAAAATCTTTTGCCCGTATCCACGAAACTAACCTGAAAAAACAAGGTATGTTAGGTTTAACCTTTGCAGATAAAGATGATTATGACAAAATTTTGGAAGATGATACCATCGATATCTTAGGCTTAACAGAATTTGCTCCAGATAAACCATTAACCTTAGTATTACACCATGCTGATGGCACCCAGGAGCAATTCCCGGTTAACCACAGTTATAACGCTCAACAAATTGAGTGGTTTAAAGCTGGCGGCGCACTAAATATTATCCGCGCTGAAGCAGCGGCTAAGGCAGCGCTTTAAGTAGACTGAAGTCCAAAGTCTGAATGAACATCATATCAATCCCGTTTTGTTAAATCAGAACGGGATTTTTTATTCTACCGCTTAAAATGTGATGTCTGTTTTTCTAATCTGTCACATTGTCCAAAGGACTCCTTTGGACATGATGACAAATCTATCATTTAGGGTTAACCTCTTTATTCTTTTGGAAAGCAGTTGCAGTAGTTCCTAGGTTGGGGTTAGTCCCGCTAATGCTGCTGCTGGTTGAAAAAACCAGCATTCGCGTATATCGGGTTTAGACGGCAGAGACAGAGATACTTTTCACACAAAGATTCCCTGGATTGCCATGAGGGGAGCTTTGCTTTATTTGCAGTAAAAGAACTTTCTAGCCCCGGGCGTAGCGGCATCCCTGAAGCGAAGCGTAAGGATACAGCGGAGAACGGGAACAAACCTTAATAGCTGCCGCTGGCCTTACGCTTCAAAAAAATGTAGGTTTATATTAGTTGGCTCTTATTTCTTTGGAAAGCAGTTGCAGTAGGTCTTAGGCTGGGGTTAGTCCCGCTAATGCTGCTGCCGGTTGAAAAAACCAGCATTCGCGTATATCGGGTTTAGATGGCAGAGACAGAGGTACTTTTCACACAAAGATTCCCTGAATTGCTATGAGGGAAGACTTTGCCTTCCTTGCAGGAAATGAGCTTTCTAGCCCCCGGCGTAGCGGCATCCCTGAAGCGCAGCGTAAGGATACAGCGGAGAACGGGAACAAACTTTAACAGTAGCTACTGGTCCTGCGCTTCAAGAAAAGGCTTTTATAATTAGATTGCTTCACACCATCACAAAAGCCCCTGCTTCGTTCGCAATGACGAGCTTTGTATTATTCAAACTCGTAACCGCAATCATAGCAATGATAACATTTATTGGCCTTAATAGGCGTAGTTAGGGTTAAAAAGGCAAGTATAGTTGCCCAAATACTATATTTTTTATCGGTAGCCATTCCATAACCCACATTGGTAGATCCACATTTTTCACAAACTGTTTTATCTTCCGCTGATTCTTCTTCCTCAACAATTTCATCTGATGATTCAAAAGCCAAACTATTGTCTTCAGCGAGTAAAGCATTAATGGCTTCTACATCTCTTTCAAAAACAATGAGTTTTACACCGCCAATGGCCTGATTGTAAAGCGGATTTAAAGTTGCAACATTTTCATCCGCCAGGAAACAGGCAAATCCACTATCTTCCAATTTAGCTTTAATAATATTGGCTTCCATCGGATTGTAATAGGTGCTGTAAACTACTGTTCTATCGTTCATCAACCAAACATAAGAATTTGTTTACTAAAATAGTCCTCGTTTGCAACGAGGATTAGCGAGATTTGCATTGTGATGCAACAATGAGAAAATACGGCGATCAAATCGCCTTTCTCCTCCGTCCTCGTTACAAACGATGACGATGTTTCTTTGTCTATTTTTTCAGGAATTCTTTCCACCAATATCCGGAATCTTTAATGGTACGTTCCTGAGTTTTAAAATCATTATAAATTAACCCAAACCTTGCCGTAAAGCCCTCTGCCCATTCAAAATTATCCATTAATGTCCAGGCCATATAACCAGTTATGTTTATGCCCTCCTTTTTGAGCTTTAGCAGTGCATTTAAATAAAGTTTAAAATATTCAATCCGCTCAGGGTCTTCTACCCTACCGTTGCTCAATTTATCATGATATGCTGCACCATTCTCTGTGATTATGATATTTTTGATATTTGGGTAAGCAGCAAACTGTTTCACGATGTTGTAAAAACTATCAGCATTTACCTCCCAGCCCATTGCGGTATGAGGCCTTTTCCTGCTTTTGGCTTTTACTTCCCAGGCCTGAATAACCGGAATAAAGGCGTTATACTTAACCACCAAAGGAAAATAATTTTGAAGACCGATAAAGTCAAAATCGAATTTCATCCGTTCGTGAAGCCGCCAGGTACCATATTCGATCTGAAATTTCTCTAACACATCCCAATTGGCAGTAGGAAAACCCATGCCCTGTGTAGGTTCTACAAAAAGACGGTTCATTAGGCAATCAACCCGCTTTGCAGCAAGAATATCACTATCACTCTGGGTACTTGGGATTACTTCCGAACAGGAGAAAGTAGTGCCAATATTAGCCTTGCTAATTTCTGCGCGTAAAATCTTGCCCCCATCTGCCTGGGCCAGTGCTGTATGTAATACTGCTGAAAAGAAATTCCCTAATCCTGTTTTCCCCGGGGCATGAACGCCTAACATATAGCCCAAAGAAGTATAACCAAAAGGCTCATTCAATACGATCCAGTTTTTTACCTTATCGCCAAATTCTAAGGCACAGATGCTTACAAAAGCATTAAAGGCAGCGTTAATGCTAAAGCTTGTCCAGCCGCCCTCATCTTCGAGTGCCTGTGGCAAATCCCAATGGTAAAGCGTTATGTAGGGTGTTATTCCATGGGTTAAACATTCATCAATAAGATTGTGGTAAAAACGGATGCCTTCCTGGTTAATCTCTCCCCTACCTGCAGGTAAAATGCGCGACCAGGCAATAGAAAATCTAAAAACTTTAAAGCCGAGCAGTTTAACTAAAGCTATATCTTCAGTATATCGGTGATAAAAATCGCAAGCAGGATCTAATTTGTGGTTCTTTTTTATTTTTCCATTTTTTGCGGTAAAGGTATCCCAAATGGAAAGCCCTTTACCATATTGGGTGGCTGTGCCTTCTATTTGAGCCGCAGCAGTAGCCACACCCCACAAAAAATTCTGGCCAAAATCACTTGCATTAATCATTCGTTATCAATTAATTGGCATAAGTTGCGAGTTTAATATTAATAAATCATTAACAATTGAAATGATTCGAAATGAAAACATTTTTTAATATTTTTACGCTATGCGCTACTCCTCATTAATTTCTTTTCTATTGGTATTATTAAGCCTCTCTGCCTTTGGAAAATCTACCCCTCCTATTAATGATGAACTGCTAAATGCCATAAATATTACCAATACCAGTGCGTATTGCAGTGGCGATGCCGAATTTAACAATTTAGAAGCTAGCCCGAGCAATTATAATAAAGGTTTAAACTGGCCAGCCGTTGGAAAAGATGTTTGGTTTAAGTTTACGGCATCTAAATTTGATGTAAACATTTCTGTTAGTGGACAAACTAATACCAATAGTACAAACACCTTAATTGATCCATTGGTTGCCTTATATTCATTTGATGCAGCAACTGGCTTTATAACCGAACAGCCCGGCACCGTGGCCACATCAAACAACGTTAGTTCTTTATATAAAGGCGCTTTAACGGTAGGACAGGTTTATTATGTTAGGGTAAGCGCAGCGAACGATGTTACCGGTACCTTTAAACTTTGTATCGATAATTATTTTCCACCACTACGGCCAGGGCAAGATTGCGGAACATTTTCAGTGCTGTGCACAAAAGAAACATTTACCCAGTTAAATGTAACTGGCGCGGGAGCAAATAATCAAGAATCGGCCGGAACTTGCCTGGGTACAGAATCTAACTCTGCCTGGTATATGTTTAAGGCATCTGCACCTGGGGACTTTACATTTGTAATCACACCTACTGTAACCACAAACGACATTGACTGGATTTTTTACGATTTAGGCGTGAATGGAGATTGTAGTATGGTAAATGCTTCAAATGCAATCCGATGTGCATCGGGCCATGGCATAACCTGTAGCCCCACTTATTATAAAACCGGCCTGAGTATGACGGAAACCGATTTGACAGAGTCGGCTGGTTGTCCACCTGGTCAAAATGGCTTTGTAAAATACGTAGACCTGCAACAGGATCATGTTTACGCGTTACTAATAGATAATTATTCCGGAGGCAATAACGGCTTTACTTTAGAATTCGGCGGCACTGCTGATTTTGCAGGTCCAACGGCCGAAATTGATGTTCAGAAACTAAATCCATGTACCAACAGCCAGGCATATGTTTTCGAAAGCCGGTCATCGAATTTCGCCGCTTTAAAATGGTCTTTTGGTGAAGGGGCAAGCCTGGCTTCAGCCACAACCGCAGGGCCATTTACGGTAACATACAACACCCCCGGAGAGAAAGTTATAGTTTTAGAAGCCACGGGTACAAACGGGTGCAACGTGGTTACTACCCAAACTTTTATTGTAGCAAACACACCCGAAAAACCCTCAATAATGGCTTCGAATGTTAATTTATGCCAGGGGGATGTATTAAAATTATCAACCCCCTTTTTAAATTTAGCAAGCTACCACTGGTCGGGCCCGAATGGTTTTAGTTCAATAACACAAAATCCTGAAATCCCGGTAAGCGGGCCAGAAATAGTTGGGACGTACAAACTTTATGTTCAGGTAGGCGATTGTGTGAGTGAGGTAAATTCGGTTGATATTTTATCGGTCGATTTAAAACCTGAAGCAATGTTTTCGATTGAGGTTAATAACAGGTGCGAAACAAACCAGTCTTTTTCGTTGATCAATAGTTCTAAAAATTACACGAAGCTTACCTGGGATTTTGGCCCAGGCGTGAAAAGCCAGATTGACACCGATAACGATAGCAAAGTATTAACCTTTACTGATCCCGGGCCAAAAACCATCATACTGACTGTTGAAACCGATAATGGCTGCACTTCTACTTTTAAAAAAGATATTTTGGTAGAATTGAAGCCCGAAAAACCAGAAATCAGTAGTAACCAGGCTTTATTTTGTTTAAAAGACGTGATAAAATTATCTGTACCGGCACAAGCAGGTATTTCTTATACCTGGAGCGGGCCAAACAATTATACCGCAAGCACAAATGCCATTGAAATTCCGGTAACAGATCTTAATCTGGCAGGTATGTATCAGGTTGTATTGACATCGGGCACCTGTAATTCCGAACCCGCAACCATCGTTATTCCGGCAATTGCCAGAGTTCCGGTTGCTCAATTTTATACCGAACCCACATTTAATGCTAAGTTTTCTGCTCCAATACCCATAACATTTACCAACACTTCGCTTTATGGGGATTTTTATGAATGGAATTTTGGCGATGGTTTTACCTCTGCAGAACAAAACCCCACCCACGTTTATCAATCCGATGGGTTATTCCGGATTACTTTAACTGCATTTTCTAAAAACGGCTGCGAAAATTCAATTACCCAAGGCGACCTGATTATCAAAAAAAATGCATCTACATTTGTTCCAAATGCATTTTCGCCAAATGGCGATGGAATTAATGATGAACTGGTTGTTGGTGTAACAAACCTCAAGAAATATAGCATCCAGATTTACAACCGCCTGGGCAACCAGGTTTTCTTTACCAATAACATATTCGAAAACTGGAATGGTACTTTTAAAGGTAACCAGCTCCCTGTTGGCGTATATTATTATATCATATTAGGCACCAACATATCGAATAATAATGTTAAATATTCGGGTTCAATAACACTGCTCAGATAATTATCAATTACCTGGTGTAAACATTTAAGGTGCTTTAACTACTGTTGTATCTTGCGCTACCATTGGTACTTTATAATTTCCGGTATCTAAACTTACTTTAGGCAATATTTTTTTAATACCTGATAAATCGGTTTTAGTTATCCCAGTATGGTACACATACAAAAATTTTAAATTTTTTAGTTTCTTTAATTGATTAATCCCTTTTGCAGTAATTTTGGTCCCAACTAAACTCAATGATTGTAACTGATCTAAATCTTTCAGCGATGCCAAACCTGCATCTGTGACCGGGGTATTATTTAAGCTTAACCTGGTTAAGTTTTTGCAATCTTTTATGGCATTTAAGGTTTGATCGTTTACTTTATTATTTTCTAACTTAAGCCAAAGGAGCTGTTTTTCGATTGATTTTATCAGATCCAAAACATCTTTACCCATTGATTGTGCATTGATAAAATTGGCCGAAAGGTAATTGGTATGCTGTGCAACCGGAAATACCGTAATCCCTGCATCGGTAAACTTTTTCAATACTTTATTATCAACTGCCGAAACCTCTCCGGTTGGAATATCGCTGGCCTTGATTTGATCGGCCCCACTTTCGCCTTTTTGCAGGCTGGCTAAAATTGTTTTTATATTTTCTGGCTGGGGAAGATCTTTAAACTTCTTTTTAAAATCAGCGCCATTATCAATCCACCATTTTAACAAGGCAATCTCATTGGTGGTAAGTTGAGGTTTTTCTTTAGGTGCCATATGGTCTTCATCACTTAATGGCAATAAAATCCGCTTCATCAGCTCACTATCGTCGGCTTTACCCTTTACCAGGGTGTGTCCATCTTCTCCACCTTTTAAAATAAACTCTTCCTGGTCTAACCGTAGTTTGCCTTTCTGCTTTTCGCTGCCATGGCAACTATAACACCTATTTTGAAAGAGTGGCTGGATAGCATTTTGGTAAACAAAGGCTTCCTGAACATTGGGAATTGGTGGTATGGCTGCACCGCCTTTTTTGCTGCCCGATTTTAATGGTGCGGTTAAATAATCAGAACCATGGGTTAAAGAACCTCCTAAATGCCCTGTAATTGAAATAAGCACAATAAGAACCGCAGCTATTGTACCTAATATGGCATTTGATTTAACCTTTTGGTAAATAATCCACAATATAAAAGATAAAACAGCAACACTGATCCCCATCCATTGGTGATTACTCACCAGTTTACCGTCATAATCGCCACCATTGGCCAATAAATAGCCCGTAATGCAAGATACTACAGCACTTAACGCACCTAGAACCAGCATAATAGGAATGGCTGGTTTTAGGTTGACAAACTTTGCCGCAAATGATAAGAGAATACAAATACAGCCAAGCAACAAAATTCCTATGGGAAGGTGGACAAAAACCGGGTGAAAGCGGCCAAAAAATTCTAACATCTTATTGATATCTCTTTCTTAATAAATTCATCATGTAAACATTTATTGCCCATTGATCGGCAAGGGGTTGGCGCGTATAAGGCAGGGTAGGCATATAATCAGCCGGGCCAAATTCGGTAAGAATGGTCATACGCT
This sequence comes from Pedobacter sp. GW822-FHT03F06, assembly GCF_058801365.1. NCBI lineage: Bacteria > Pseudomonadati > Bacteroidota > Sphingobacteriia > Sphingobacteriales > Sphingobacteriaceae > Pedobacter > Pedobacter sp. GW822-FHT03F06. The sequence goes on along the minus strand of NZ_JBXANE010000006.1, from coordinate 318,071 downwards.
CGCCGTTTTTCTTTTTGCGTGCTATAATTTTATCCCACCAGGCCAGGTGAGCTTCTACCACTTTTGCCCATTCTGGTGCCCGTGGATCGTTTACCTGTGGCCCTTCGGGGTGCCCAACCCGCGAGTGGATATGTTCTGCCTTTTCTAAAATAAAATCGATGGTTTGTTTCTGATCAGATAACAAACTTTCGTGTACATTGCACCAATGCGAAATGTCTAAAGTAAATCTTAATTCAGGGTTTTTCTCCGCAAAATTTTTGGCAACATGTGCAGCAAACATCATACGGCTACGATGCGTTTCGTGATAAACCGGTATGCCAGACGATTTGCTTTTGGCCGTTGCGTAATCGATAATCTGTTTATTTTCTTCGTAAGTGAAATAATCTCTTCCGGAATGGCAATTAATGTAAACTGGTTTTTGATATGTATTGGCACAAATAGCATCTAAACTTTTTTTGAAAAATGCTAAGTGCTCAGTTATGTTCGACTGCGATCCGGCGCATAAAAACCCGATTTCCAGTTTATGTTTCTTAACCGCATCAAAAAGTTCTTTTATCGCTTTATCCTCACCTGGCCACCACACTTCAATACCTTCATATCCTTCTTTTTTGGCTGCTGCGCAAAACTCATCTCTTGTGCCGCCAAAACCCCAATCGGTTTGCATAAACAATAATTCATAGCCAGCTTTTGCTTTTGCATTTCTAAGTTCGTTGGCGCTCATGTTTTGGATGGGGGCTAAAATTGATGCTGCCGTTACAACAGCTGTATTTTGTAAGAATTTTCTTCTGGTTTGGTTCATTGGTTCACTTGTTGTTAGTTCATTTGTAGATTGGGCATTAGTTTATTGGTAACTCATCGGGTTAATCGGTTAATCGACTGCAGACTTCGGACTTCCGACTTCTGACTTAAGCAACAATCTCTGAGATCACCTTACCTGCCACATCAGTTAACCTAAATGGCCGTCCCTGGAAAGGATAGGTAAATTGTTCGTGATCGAAGCCCAACTGGTTTAAAATAGTGGCTTGAATATCGAAGGCATCAACTTTTCCACTTACTGCACTGTAGCCAATTTCATCTGTTTCGCCGTGCGTAAATCCTTTTTTTATACCTCCACCGGCCATCCATATGGTAAATGCTTCTGTATGGTGATCTCTACCTTTAAAGGGGTTTTGTATGCCATTTCTGTTTTCCATCATTGGCGTACGCCCGAATTCACCACCCCAAACTACAAGGGTTTCTTCCAATAAGCCGCGTTGTTTTAAATCGAGCAATAAGGCCGTAATTGGCCTGTCAATGGTTCGGCATTTATTCTTGAGTCCGATGTTAAGCGAGTTGTTTGGATTATCGCCATGCGCATCCCATCCCCAATCGAATAACTGCACATAACGCACCCCCTTTTCTACCAGTTTACGGGCAAGCAACACATTATTGGCAAAACATGCTTTACCTGGTTGTGTACCATACATTTCGTGGATGTAGGCTGGTTCATCATTGATGTTCATCACCTCTGGTGCTGATATTTGCATGCGGTAAGCCATTTCATACTGTGCTATCCGCGATAAAATTTCAGGATCGTTATACTCCTGATATTGTTGCTCGTTGGCTTTATTAATGGCTTCGATAGACGCTTTTCTCAAATCCCGGTTCATTCCATCCGGATCTTTTATAAACAATACCGGGTCTCCTTCACTTCTACATTGTACTCCTTGATAAACAGAGGGTAAGAAACCACTTCCCCAAACACTTTTTCCGGCATCAGGGAAACTACCTCCACTGGTCAATACTACATACCCTGGTAAATTCTGGTTTTCTGATCCCAAACCGTAGGTTACCCAGCTTCCCATACTTGGCCTGCCCAATCGCGGTGAACCTGTATGTACCAACAGCTGCGCCGGGGCATGGTTAAACTGATCTGTTTTTACAGCTTTCAAAAAACTTACCTCATCTACCATGGTAGAAAAGTGTGGCAGATTATCACTCACCAAGGCACCTGATTGGCCATATCTGGCAAAATTAGCCTGTGGACCCAGCATTTTAGGCACTCCGGTTATAAAAGCAAATTTTTTCCCGACGAGTAATGACGGAGGGCAATCCTGGCCATCCATTTTCATTAGCTCCGGTTTAAAATCAAACAACTCTAATTGAGATGGAGCACCTGCCATGTGCAAATAAATTACACTTCGTGCCTTACCAACAAGTGGTGGCGATTTTGGCAACAGCGGATGTGCGGGATCGTAAGCGATTTTGGTTTGTGGACTCGAAAAAAGATTACCACAGCTACCCAATAACGAACCCATTGCCAAAGCACCCAAACCCATTGCACTTTCTTTTAAAAAATGGCGTCGCGAGTGCAGGCGTGCATTTGCTTCATGTGCTTCTTTAATTAACCTATGTGCGTTTAATTCGTCTCTTGTCATAACCGGTCAAATCAATTTTTGGTAACCACTTCATCCAGATTAAGCATTGCGTTGGCTACTAGTACCATTGCTGCTTCCTCTGGCTTAAACTTCTTTTGTTTATCGCCCATAAATGCCGATACACTTGCCGAATTTTTTCTAAACTCGCCAAAAGCTTTGGCATACAGTTCTTCGAATACTTTTAATCTATTTTGAGGAATCGTTTTATATAAGATCAATTCATAACCCTTTGCAATTTTTGATTTGCTGGTGCTTCCACCCACTTTTTCCATACGTACAGCAAGTTTTCTTGCCAAATCGATATAAACACTATCATTTAAGGTTACCAGGGCCTGTAACGGCGTATTGGTTCGGATACGGCGCGGACTACAAACCACTCGCGATGCACCATCAAAGGCAATAGCTGATGGATATGGGGCTGTTCTTTTCCAATAAGTATAAATTCCCCTGCGGTATTGTTCTTCTCCACCGCTTAGTACCCATTTAGCACCACTATAAGGCGAGAACCAAATGCCTTCAGGCTGCCAGGGCATTACAGGTGGCCCGTACATTTTATTACTTAACACCCCACAAACAGCAAGACTCTGGTCTCTTATTTGCTCAGCACTTAACCTGATCCGGGAACCCCTGGCATAAAACTTATTGAACAGATCTTTTTCTTTCAATTCCTCAGTTACCTTACTATCTTGTCGGTAGGTAGCCATCATCACCAGTTCCTTCAACATTTTTTTAACACTCCAGTTGTATTTATACATGAACTGATAAGCCATAAAATCTAAAAGTTCCTGGTGCGTAGGAGCCATTCCCTGAGTTCCCATATCTTCTAAAGTTTCTACCAAACCGGCTCCGTATAACTGCTCCCATAGCCTGTTCACCATTGTTCTCGATACAAGAGGATTTCTTTTATCGGTAAGCCACATGGCTAATCCCATTCTGTTATCAGGTGCATTTTTAGGCATAGCAAAAGCTAAAGAATTAGGTACGCCAACTTTAACTTCTTTCCCTTTCGATGTCCATGCGCCACGCTCAAACACATAGTTTTTACGCTGCATACTCAATGGATTTTCGACCATAATCGGCGTTGTTGGCACCTTCGCATTCATTAAATCAGTAAATCTTTTTTTATTGACCAAATACTCGGGTTTACCCTTTCCAGGAAACTGTTTGGTAAAATAAAACCAATCGAAGTACACCATAAATTCGTCAGGATTTTTTACCGAAGGATTGGTGTACTTTAAATACACATCCTTTACCCCGCTTTGCTTTGCAAAATCTATTTCTATATTTTCATAACCTTTAGTTTGGGCGAGTTTCCACGATTTTACAACAGGGCCGTTTGGTGAGCCTAAATGTAAACTCATCATACCGTCAGGTTTACTACAATTGTAGCGCAAAATCAAATGATCAACATGATTGAGGTCGACTGATTTTAATCTTGCTGTAGAGCTATTTTTAAAATATAATGCAATGTTATTATTACCGATTACCGAATTTACCAATTCATCGGCTGTTGTAGAGTTTATTGCCGGCTGACCCGTTTTTAAGAATAAATCAACTTCAGCCGCTCTTTCTTTACCCGCAACAGTTTTAACCCAGCTGTTTAAATGATTGAGCTCGTTTTTAAGGCTATCATTAAAATCTTTAAGTAATGGATATTCTGCAGAAACGTCTTCATCCCTCGTATTGTTAAAATACGACATGAATTTATAATACTCATCATGTTTAAAGGGATCGTATGGATGGCTATGGCATTGTACACAAGAAAAAGTTGTACTCATTAATCCTTCCCAAGTGGCATTTACCCGATCTAAAACCGCGGCCGTTCTAAATTCTTCATTATTGGTACCACCCTCATCGTTGGTTGGGGTATTTCTGCTAAAAGCCGTAGCAATATATTGGGCATCTGTTGGATTTGGAAATAAATCTCCGGCAATCTGATCAGTAATAAATCGATCGTATGGCATATCGCGATTAAACGCTTTAATCACCCAGTCGCGATAACTCCAGATGTTTCGGTTAGGATCACTCTCATAACCTTTAGTATCAGCATATCGCGCGATATCCAGCCACATCGATGCCCACCGTTCGCCAAATTTAGGCGAAGCCAACAAGCTATCAACCAGCACATTGTAGGCTGTTTGTTCATCTTTACCGTTCAAATAAAATTTGGCCAGTTTATCTGATGGGTAAGTACCGATCAAATCTAAACTTACTCTCCTTAATAAGGTAGCCTTATCAGCAGTTTTAGATGGCTCCAGTTTATTTTCTTCCAGCTTTGCAAAAATAAATTTATCCAGATCGTTGCGTACCCAATCATTATCCACATCTGGCAATTCAGTCTGTTTTACACTAACATAAGCCCAATGGTCGCCCCATTTTGCACCTTGTTTTATCCAAGCACTCAAAATATCAATTTCATCATTATTTAAAGCGGGGTGCTTATATGGCATTCTTTCTTCAGGATCGTTTGATTTTAAGCGTTTGATAAATTCACTATCCTCCGGATTACCTGGAATAATTGCGGCTTTGCCACTTTTGGTTTTAGCCAGCGCCTCTTCCCTAAACAACACACTAAAACCACCTTGTTGTTTAACCCCACCGTGACAAGAGATACATTTTTTGTTTAGAATGGGCTTAACCTGCGTATTAAAATCGATCCGTTTCTCTGACGAAAAAAGCGAAATGGCTATTAAGGTAATTACAACCAGTATAAAGCCTGATGCAAATAATATTTTCTTTTTCAATAACATTTTGGTTAGAAGAAATTTATGCTAATTTTTAGTGCGCTTAACTTGTATACAAAGTTAAATTAAGCTAAACATTTGTCAAAAATTACAACAGAGGCGACTATCAGCCTAGATCGCTAAGATTTCGCTTCCTTTAAATCAAAGATCAAGAAAAAAATAAAACACAAAAATGTATTAACTTGCTCAAAAAATGGATTATCTTACTTTTTATTAAGAATTAATAATGGAGAAGCCCCAAGTAGGAAAGAAAAATAGTTTTGATTTTCAAAAAGCCTTTATCATTCCCAGGAATGTACTTATAAAACAGTGTACTAAAAATGAAATCATAAACAATTTATTTATTACCGATATTGGTTATTATCGTAAGGCATTGAATCACTATATAAAAAGGAGCAATGGCTCGGAACAGCATATTTTGATTTATTGCGTAGAAGGAAAGGGAAACGTAGAATTTCACGATACTAATTATCATATTGAAGCAGGTAATTTCATTATTATTCCAAAAGCAACGGCACATACTTACCAAGCTGACCCAACATTACCATGGACTATTTATTGGTTCCATTTTTCGGGAACCGGTGCTGATCAATTGGTTGCTTCGTTACAGAATTATAAAGCTTATGCAGGTTTTAGTGAAGAACGGAACATATTGTTCGATACGATTTATAACCGATTAGAAAGAGGTTTTAGCAGAGAAAATATAATTTATGCCAATTTATGTTTCCACCAATACATTGCTGAAGTTATTTATACCGACAAACATCTCGTAAACGATAAAATTATGGAGCCTGATAAAGTTGAAGAAGTTATAGATTTTATGCGGAAAAATATTGAAAAGATGCTTAGTTTAAAGGAAATGGCCCTAGCTGTTTATCTTTCACCCTCCTATTTATCGGCTATTTTTAAAAAGAAAACCGGAACCTCCCCTATCGATTATTTTAACCAGCTCAAAATTCAGAAAACAACACAATATCTGCTGTTCACCAACCTGCGGATTAACGAGATTGCCAAAAAAATCGGCATTAACGATCCTTATTATTTTAGCCGGCTCTTCTCAAGCATCATGGGCATTTCGCCAAAACAATACCGCGATAATAGGTTTAATTAAGACATTTTGGGACTGCAGTCAAACGTAATTATCTAAGAGGATTAATATTTCAAACCATTCTTTCCGAAATATAATGACCAATATCAAAATTTGCCCAAATAATTTCCCGATCCACCATGGTGAAACGTTGATAGTGATTATATATTGATGCCACCTTAAAATCTGGCTCCATAACCAGCCACCACGTTTTACTATCGGATTTTAGATCCACGCTAACTAAACAATACATCTCTTTTATCTCATCCAATGATTTTTCAAAGTTGGTATTCTCGAATCTTTTAAAAATTAAATATTGCAACTTGGCAATTATAGCGTCATAATCAGAGGCTAGTTTTTTAACAAGTTCAACTTTATCATCTATTTGCTGCTCTTGGTTTTCTGTACCAATTGATAATTCAATATTATGATAAGGATGAAGATTTGGCACTACCCCAAACCAGTTTTTATCTTTTCTGCTGTAGGTTAATCGTCCAAAAGGTTCAACAATGATGCTTTTAGAATCAGTATATACACTTTCTTCTTCTTTCCGAAGTGGGAATACCTTTAAACAAATAAACATGGTCAAAACCGAAGGTCCGTATGTAACGACAAATTCATCAACACTAAGAGACATTAACTTTCCAAATACCAATAAGTAAAGCATAAAAAATGCTATTGAAACCATAAGCGCATTATTTATAATCCTCTTTTTATTATAAACTGATTGTGCTATGCCATTAATTTTACGCATATTAAATAATAATGCACAGAAAGTTAAAGCGATAAATACGGCGGCGTCTTTTAGATCCAAATAAACATTAGCGCTATAATTTGAAGTAATAATTGGCAATATCTTAATGTATGCCATCATAATTCCAAAGGTTACCGGAAGACTTAGCAATAAGGTAGTTAATGTTACTTTTAATGTATAAATGAGGGCCTGTTTCATGAGAAATTGTAATTTAGAAAAGTTTTTAGCATTTTGTTAAATGTCACCTTGCAGTCAGATGTTACCATCTAATTGGCAGTAAATATATACGATTTACAGCTTTAAACTTCCAATCATTGTCAGATGGTAACATCTGACACCACGGAATTTATTAAAAATTAATCCAAGGTCAAGCCAATTTCCTTCAGCAAAATAGCTGCATTAAAAGTCTTACATGGTCCGTGTTTTAGTAAATAATCAAATTTCATTTCGCCTTCGGTAATCTGTATATCGAAATGGAAATTACGGACGGTTTCAGGGTGATCGATAATCAGATCTGCGAGTTGTAGATCGTGTGTAGCAAAAAGTGCAGGTGTTTTTTCGGTAATCAGCTTTTGTATAAAAACTTTCGAGCCCAAATATTTATCACGGCTGTTTGTACCCCGCAGCATTTCGTCAATCAATACAAAAGTATCTTTGTCTTCAACTACATTATCTAAAATCATTTTCAGCCGGTTGAGCTCTGCCTTAAAAGTAGAGGTACTTTCGTTCAGCGAATCTTTAATCCGCATATAGGTATTGATCGAAAAAACCGACAATTGCATGGTTTTGGCACAAACCGGCGCACCGTTATAAGCCAATATCATATTAATACCCAAAGTACGTAGAAAAGTGCTTTTACCGGCCATGTTAGAGCCCGTTACAATATCTACAGTTGGTTTTGCTTCTAAATGAAAATCATTATCCACCCGAACCTGCTCGTTAATAAGCGGATGACCAATATGAGTGGCGGTTAATGCAAACTGATCGGCAAGCACCGGGAAAACCCAATCTGGCTGGTTATAGGCTGTTGTAGCTAGTGAAATCAGCTCTTCAAAATCACCTAAATGGTCAAGGGCCGAAATCACATCCCTTGAAGAAGATTTATACCAAATATCTAAACTGATGCAACATTTTAAATCCCAAAGCAAAAGCGCATTCAATACACCACCAACCAGGAGATTCAGCCTGGCATCAAAATTCTGGATAATTTTAGAAAGTGCTTTAATTTCTTTGCTTACCGGGATTTTTGAATCTAATAAACCTAAGGTATAAACGCTTTTCCAGCTTTGATTCTCTGTCCATAAAATAGCACTGGCATAACCATTTAACAGATTCGAACTTCCGCCAAAGGTGTAAAAAACCTTGTTAATTTTTGAGCCCAATAAAACATTCCATCCTGTGTGGATGACAAATAGAAGTGCCAATATTTTCCAAAAAGCAGTGCTAATAAGAACTGCCGCTAAAATTAAACCAACAGAAATATAAGGCACCAGCTTTACATAAAACCTCAAAAAACTACCCTTTACAAATTCCAATTGTGCACCCAATTGGTGTTTAAGCTGAATTTTAATCTGCTCTATTTTATTGGGATCGTAGCCATGCAGATTAGCCCTGAAACTATAGGTTTCTGCTATCTTTTCTCTTATTTCTTTTATGGCTTCCTGGCGGAGTAATATCTGATCCCTAGTCGGTTTTTCTGCAAAATTTTTAGCCAGCAGGTTATTTCCGCTTTTGGTACTACAACGGTTAATCAGTGCAAACAGAGATGCGCTACCAAAAATATCAAGATCAGAAGTATAAGGATGCAGCTCAGATTCGAAAGCTTTACCATGGTCGTATCCGTTAGCGGCACCATTTAAAACATTCCACTCATTCTGATAAACCCATAGGAGTTGCTTTTTATAATCGATTTCGCGGTCGAGCTGGCTTTGTCTGCGGACGATAAAAACGAAAGCAATTACAGGCAGCAGCAAACAAATCTGAATTAATGTCCGCAGGCTGTCGTCTGCCGATTGCAGTAGTAAAACGAAAAATAAAATTTCGGCGAGGAATAAACCTATACGCATTAAAGAAAGCTGATCGATCCGTTTCCTGGTCTGATCTATATCTGCTGTAACCTGTTTAATTTTATGATCGTAATCGGCTATTATTTCTGCTTGTTTTTTTAACATGGTATCGCTTCGGTGTATCTATTTTCGAAGGTATAAGATCGATAGATTGTCTTTTTTGTTACAATTTCTCTAAGTTTGAATCTCGAAATTCTAAAGATAGGCAAAATATTAAATGAAGATTACACTGATCACCATTGGCAAAACAGAAGATAAATATCTAATTGAAGGAATTGATAAATACATCAACCGCTTAAAGCACTATATTAACTTTAGTTTTGTGGCTTTGCCAGATGTTAAGAATGTTAAAAACCTAAGCGAGGCCCAGCAAAAGGCAAAGGAGGCCGAACTGTTGCATAAACAAATTAACAATGGCGATGTTGTTATTTTGTTGGATGAAAAAGGAAAAAAATATTCATCAGTAGCGTTTTCCAATTATTTAAATAAACAGATGGTTGGTAGTGTGCAACATTTAATTTTTATTATTGGCGGCCCTTACGGATTTGATGATACCATTTACAGAAGGGCAAACGGGTTAATTTCGCTGTCTGATATGACCTTTTCACATCAAATGATCAGATTGTTTTTTGTAGAGCAGCTTTACCGGGGATTTAGCATTTTAAAAGGAGAACCTTATCATCACGCTTAGAGATAGACAATGTGAATGAGATATGGAAAAGGCGAATAAAAATCATCATTAAATAAAAGAAACAATGTTACTAGATAAATATAAAAGGGAATACAGATATAAAAGCAATCAGAACGGCAACAATAAATACCTGTGGATCAGCATCATTGCATCATTGGTTATTGTAGCTTTGCTTTATTATTTCTTCGATTAAACCCATAAAAAAACACCAGACAAATTGCCTGGTGTTCGCTATCATTTCGGTAAATAAAAGCTTAAACGCCTTTTTTACTGGTCATGCTTGCTTTTTTAGCTGGAGCTGAAGTTTTAGTAGTTGCTTTAGCACTTGCTGATGCCTTAGATCCTGTAGCTTTTTGTTTTTTATCTGAAGCTGCTTTTTCTTCCGATAACTTAACTTCTGCCGGTGTACCTGGTGTTTCCGGAGTTTCTTCAGTAAACAATGGCAGATCTTTTAATAAGTTATACCAAGTGATAATCTTCTTCATATCAGAAGCATAAACTTTCTCTTGATCGTGACCCGGAGCTACTTCAAGAAAGTAGGCGCGTAAATCGCCTTTCAAATCTGGAGTAGATCCTTTTGCTGAAATTTTAGCAAAAATATCTGCTAATTTAATTTCCTCATCTTCGCCATACACGGTAATATCTTCTAACGAAGCTAACTTTGTGTTGGTGATGTTGGCAACAACTTTAGTTTTTTGAGCATCTAAGCCCTCTAAAATGTAACCTACTTTATTTTGTCCAACCAGTTTAAATAAACCTGGTCTGCCAGATACGGCAACAATTCCTCTTAAATTCATATTTTTTTTGAGATATGAGATTCGAGATATGAGATATGAGAAATCACTCAGATCAAATAACTAAAACTCTTTGTTCAATTATTAAATGAGATAGAGCATCAATCAGAGAAATCAAGTCTCAAATCTAATGTCTCAAATCTCGTATCTATTTTTAATCTTCTAAAACTTCAATGTTTAAAATCTTATCCCCTTGGCGGATATCATCTACAAGGTCTACATTCTCCACAACTTTACCAAAACAAGTATGGTTACGGTCTAAGTGAGCAGTATTTGTTCTGCTGTGGCAGATAAAAAACTGTGAACCACCAGTATTGCGGCCAGCATGCGCCATAGATAAAACACCACGATCGTGATATTGATTTTCTCCGTCTAATTCGCAATCAATTTTATAACCTGGGCCACCGGTACCTGCTAAATGTGCTTTAGCCGGATCTTTTGAATTTGGACATCCGCCCTGAACCATAAAGTTAGGAATTACACGGTGAAAAGTAACACCATCATAAAAGCCCTCTTTAGCTAGTTTTTTAAAGTTTGCAACGGCTTTCGGCGCATCATTTTCGTAGAATTCTACGGTCATATCGCCTTTTTCTGTTTTTATTATTGCTTTACTCATATCAATATCGGTACTAATTTTAAATTTTATTCACCTAAAAAACAATCGTATTTTTTTAGTAGAGGGCAAAAATAACAAAATTGTATAACTTATAACATCATTAAATTTTTCTATACAGTTTAAATGCGGTATTTTAGTGTTTTAAGCATACCGATTTGATAAAGAAATATTATATCCTGCTCATTTGCCTGCTTTGCTCCCTGGGGCTAAGGGCTTCTTCTTTGTTAATTTATATGGATGAAGACCAAAAAAACCACCTTAAAGCATATGGTATTGCCTATTGGACCATCAGCAAACAACTGGAGGTAGATTGGCTCTTAAACTATCGCGGCGGCAGCTTTTTAATTAAATATAACAAAACGGTTGAGGATGAGCTTAAAATCCGTGGCGTATCGTACGAAGTAATGGCTGATGGGAAGGTGACCAACCTTTTAAACGAAATCAGCGATCCTGCGGTGAATATGGAGATGGTTAAACTGGAGAAAACACCAAAAATTGCGGTTTACTCTCCAAAAAGCAAATTACCCTGGGATGATGCCGTTACACTCGTTTTAACCTACGCCGAAATCCCGTACGATGTAATTTATGATGATGATATTTTACAGGATAAATTGAGCAAATACGACTGGCTGCACTTGCACCATGAAGATTTTACCGGGCAGTACGGGCGCTTCTGGGCCAATTTCAGGTATGCAACCTGGTACCAGGAAGATGTTAAAAACCAGGAAACCTTGGCTAAGCGCATGGGTTATAAAAAGGTTTCTGAAATGAAATTAGCCGTTGCCAAACACATTAAAGAATACTGTGTTGGTGGAGGTTTTTTGTTTGCCATGTGCTCGGGCACTGATAGTTTCGACATTGCCCTTGCTGCTGATGGGGTAGATATTTGCGCCCAAATGTTTGATGGTGATGCTGCAGATCCGAATGCACAAAGTAAACTGGATTTTAATAAAACCCTGGCCTTTCAGAATTTCAAGCTAGATAACAATCCAATGAACTATGAATTTTCAGATATCGACGCTACGCAAACCCGTACACTGAACCAAACCAACGATTACTTTACTTTATTCGATTTTTCGGCTAAATGGGATCTCGTTCCTACCATGCTTACCCAAGATCATGATAAGGTGATTAAAGGTTTTATGGGGCAAACCACAGCTTTCAGAAAGAGTTTAGTGAAAACAAGTGTAACTGTTCTGGGTGAAAATAAAGGTGCTGCAGAGGTGAGGTATTTACATGGAGAAATTGGCAAAGGTCAGTTTACTTTTTATGGTGGGCACGATCCGGAAGATTATCAGCATGCTGTAGGTGACCCGCCAACAGATCTAAATCTACATCCAAATTCCCCTGGCTATCGTTTAATCTTAAATAATGTTCTTTTTCCAGCTGCGAAAAAGAAACCACAAAAAACATAATTTTTAAGAATTTAACTTTTGGCATTATTTCTTTCCCGTTTAAAAAATTGTTAATTCTCCGCTGTATTCCTGTTATGTATACAGTAAATCAGGCCTGATACCGTTACTTAACCAAATCGTATTTATACTTAATTACTGCAAAAACCACACTGAAAACCAGCGCATTAGCCAGTCGTTTGTAACACACTTGATACTTTGGCACAGCTTTTGGAATTGAGACTCGTAATTAACAACGGGTTTAAGCCCAAAATTTTTAAACAAGATTCTTCTAAAAGAAAAATATTATGAAAAAGTTATTATTAAGCGCTTCAGTTTTATTATTAGCAACAGGTGCATTTGCACAAACAAAAATGACTGGTGAAACTTCGCGTTTTGGGATAAAAGCGGGTGTTAACCTTTCAAAGTTCCATGCAGGAGGCGATGATGCCGGAGCCAATAATTTTAATGATAATGCAAAAAACAATGTTGGCTTTAATGTGACCGCATTTGGTGATTTCGGTGTAGGAAATAATTTCTTTATCCAACCAGGTGTATCATTACAGAACAAGGGTAATAAATTCGAATCTGTAAATACAGCAACCGCAGGAAACAATACCATTACGACTACATCTTCTGTTAAAACCAATTTAATGGCGATTGAGGTACCTGTAAATGCGGTATTAAGAATTCCTACCGGTGATGCCGGCGCAGTTCAGATCAGTGCTGGTCCGTATATCGGTTTTAACATCTCTGGTAAAGATAAAGGAGAAAACACGGTTACAACAGTGAACAACTCCAACAATACCAGTGCTACCGTTACGACTTCTAATGATAGAGACTTAACATTTGGTAGTGCGAGTGATAAAAACTATAACAGCACAGAATTTGGTGCAAACTTTGGCTTAGCTTACCGCACAAATTCAGGATTTTTAGTGGGTGCCAATTATGGTTTAGGTTTAACAGATTTAACACCTAAAGACAGACAGGCCAATTCTAATAAATTAACTAACCGTGTATTAGGTTTCTCAGTTGGTTATTCTTTCTAAGCGAAAGGGCCTTAAAAGCAAAAGCCTCCCGGATTATTAAATCGGGAGGCTTTTTTATGTTTTATTATTTAGTCGTAAAAGTTCCAGCTTACGCCAAATTTTAATAAGGCATCTTGCATGGGGTACCTGTTTACAGTGTAATAACCTGGTTGAAATAAACCCTGATTTACAAAATCATATTTAACAAAAATATTGGCCCTTTTTAAATTTGCTTTAAAGAAGACATCAATTACTGGTTTTGAAGCCAGGTTGGTTGGATTGCGCTCATCAATATAAAACTGCGCTGTTGCAGGTGAATATAAGTAGTTTGCATATTCAGAATTGTATCTCACATCAAATCCCACATTAGCCTTTAATACTTTGAAAAAAGTATTATCAAAATAAATACTGTTATAAGTATAAAGTTCAGGCGTTCTTAACACTGCGTTTTTATCTGTTTTTTGATAAGCGATATAATTTTCCATTACAAACTTGCCAAACCTCGATTTCTTTGATACATCCAACCTGATTAAGCTAATATCAGCAGTAGCCTGTTTTGGTAAAATGGCATTTGTACCATTGGTATAGTCGGCGGCAAAATAAACGTAGTTACTGGTTAAGAAATATTTGGCTCCGGCAGTAAAACCATACTTATCATTGATATAGTTAAATGATAAATTAGCAACCTTAGTGTTCTTAAAATCGCTGTTTGTCCATTGGTAATGATTGCCATGATAGTAATTAAAAATAGCCGCTGGCGATTGGTTTTGTACATAGGCCCCCAACTCAATCCTTCCTATGGTTTTACCTAAAAGAATTTTACTTTTTGCCTCATATAAATAATCGCCTGCATTTTCACCCTGCAAAATTTGCTGTACATCTAAATTGAAATCGATATTGTTGGAGAACCGGTAGCCCGCTGCACCTAAAATGGTAATGTTTTGATAAGCAAACCTACTGCGCTCGTAATTGGTTGCATCTTGTTTTATACCAAAATATTCATGCTTGTAATAATCGTGTCTTATACCTGCATCAACCTTCAGTTCATTTTTAATAACCGAACTATTTTTTGGTCTTAAAAAGAAACTATAAATAAATTCATTTTTGATATGTTGTACATGGGTCGAATCATTCGTAAATATTGTGCTTGCAATTCCAGGAGGCAATACATGATTAACATCCGTTCCATTTTTGTAAAAATCGAAACTGTCGTTATTATACTCAAACGTATACGAAACCTTATTGGTTGGTAAAACAGCATTGTTCACATTTGCAGAGGTATCTATCCTGCCTACATAATAAGTTTGCTTTAAAAAAACGGTGTTTTTACGGTACAAATTTCTTGAATCTGATAAATTTATCGGTTCTGCCTCTCTTGCAATTTTTGTATAATCTGGATCGAATAAACCTGTAGCTACTGTAGAGCCGTTCTCGTAGGCGCGCATGGTATTAAAAATTGCCGATGCCCACATATTATAACGTTTGCTTGGCGATTGGTACCATGAAAATACAGCAACATTCAAATTATCGCCGCGTTGCCTGGCGTAAAAACCTCTGGAATCGCCACGGTTAAAGTTAACCCCAACATTCCAGTTTTTTTTAACATTCTGTGTGTGGATAGCCCTAAAAAGCTGCTCTTTTTGTCCGGCACTAACAAAATACAAGCTGGTAAAAGGGGTTCTGGCCTGATAATAAATGATATCTTCAGGTGTTAAAGCATAATAATCAAGCGAATGAAATCCTGCATCAAAGCCAATTCTTTTACTAGGCTCGTATAATAATGGCCTTGCTGCCAAGCCCATATTACCATTGCTTATGGTTGGATGCAAGGGCTGCAAAAGCGGGCTATAATTCTGGATATTCGTAGTTGAAGTATCTAAAGGCAACAGCACAATACTGTCTTTAGTTAATGATAACTTGGTAAACCTGATATATTTTGCGGTAAAAACGACAGAATCCTTCCCCGAGTCTAGTTTCTTCCGAACAGAATCCAATTCCTTATTGGTACCAACACTCGTTTTTAAATCTTGTGCAAAGGCTTTGTTAATGCCTAACAGCAGTAAGAGAAAAAAACAGATTTTAACGACTTTATGCATCTTATAGTTCAGAAATTAAGCGGGTTAAAATCTCTGTCATTTTAGGCTCGGCTTTGGCTGCTGCTGCTAAAATTTCATCTAAATTAAAAGGTTGCAGATCTTCCGGGAAACCCTCATCCGTTAACACTGAGATGGCAAAAACAGGTAAACCAGCATGATTGGCCACAATAACTTCAGGCACAGTACTCATACCAACCGCATCAGCACCAATTAAACGCAGGTACTTATACTCCGCTTTGGTTTCTAAATTTGGTCCGGAAACGGCAACGTATACTCCTTTATGACAGTTAATGTCAACACCCTTAGCTATTTCCAATGCTTTAGCTATGATATCGCGTTTATACGGCTGGCTCATATCTGGAAAACGGGGGCCTAATTCGCTTTCGATTAAACCCCGCAATGGATTATCAGGCTGCAGATTAATATGATCCTCTATAATCATTAAATCACCTTTTTTAAAGTCAGGATTTAACGAGCCAGCAGCATTAGATACAATTAAGTTTGCTATACCCAAACCTTTCATTACCCTAACCGGGAAGGTAATCTGTTGCATGCTGTAACCTTCGTAATAATGCAAGCGCCCTTGCATGGCAATAATTTTCTTCCCGTTCAATGTTCCAAAAATCAGTTTCCCGCTATGAAATTCTAAAGTAGAAATTGGAAAATTGGGAATATTAGAATACATCAATTGATGCTCAACTTCAATTTCTTTTACCAAGCCACCTAAGCCAGTACCTAAAATAATACCTATTTCTGGCTTAAAGTTCTCTGTTTTACGTTTTATGTATTCAACGGTTTCTTCTATTGCTCTTAACATAGTTTAAAATGAGTTCGTCAAAGGTAATCTTATCTTCTTCAAATAATTCAACCTCTATGGGTAAATAATATACAGGTAAATCTACCAGTAAATCTTCAAATCCGGTAGCTCTTAAACGCTTGCTATCCTTTTCTGTTGTGATAATGATTTTATCTTTTTTAGTCCCCGCTAAAAAAACCGATTTAAACTTCTTAATATCATCATTTTTAAAAGCATAATGATCCCGAAATTCTTCGTGTTTAATGGTTTTCGTATATTTTTCAAGCTCTTCTATTAAGGGAGCAGGATTTGCAATTCCGGTGAGCAGGAAAATTTCGAAATCTCTAATCGATTCGAGCGTACGGCTTTCGTTATGATATAAATGCATAAGATCGCCATACTTGAGATAAGAATGTAATACGGGTTGATTGGCATTTGGCTGCAGTTCATTTATAGCGGCCTGTTGGGCAACATGTAGCAAAGGAACCGGCGATTTTGTGACCAATAATATGTCGGCCCTTTTACGCGAGGAGAAAACATCTCTTAAATTTCCCGCCGGCAACAAAAACTGTAAAGTACCCAACTTTCTAAACTCGAAAAGCACAATATTAAAACCTGCCCTTACCGCGCGGTGCTGAAAGGCATCATCAAGGATAACTAAATCATGATTCTCTTTTAATTGCTTAATCCCATTTACACGGTCTTCGCAAACAGCAACCGTAACACCTGTAAATTTTTGGTGGTACTGTAATGGCTCATCCCCTATCGTTTCGGCCGTTGCAGCGCCATCGGCAACAATAAAACCTTTCGTTTTCCGGCCATATCCCCTACTGAGTATGGCTATTTTATAACCGGCCAGCAACTTCACTAAATATTCTGTTGTTGGTGTTTTGCCCGATCCGCCAACGGCTAAATTACCTACACAGATTACTGGTAAATCGAACTTTACAGATCGCATCAATCCCCAATCATAAAGTTTTTTACGGAGGATAATAGCCATCCCATAAATGATCGAAAAAGGGAGCAGTAACAGGCGTAGATAGTTCAGTAGCATATCGTGGTTTCAAAAATACTGATTATTTAAAAAAGAAAGGCATGGCTTAGGTCAATGCCCGATTAAGCAACCGTTGAGCGGATGAAATGGTTTGCAGGAAAAGGATTTAGTCTAAAGTCGGTAGTCCGGAGTCCAAAGTCAATTAACCTGTTTGAAGTTTCGAATCAGTTACCCATTTAAACACTTAGCCGATTAACCACATCGACTAACTAACAAATTTTATTCGACTATATTTTATCTTTTTTTATTATCATTGTTATCTATCAAAAACATATTTTAATGTCTCCGAACAAAAGATTAGTAGTGGGCCAAGGCCAGATTAGTGGATATATTTCTATTTTTTTAGCTGTATTGGCGCTTTTAGGTATTCTTTGTTTTCATTATCCAGAAAAGCTTACCACCCCCGAATTCCGCGAAATTTACACAAAAAACAGTATGGAAGCCTTAATGCTTGGAGGCGTTATTGCAGCATTCTTCTTTTCACTGTTAAGCTTAATCCTCAGTAAAAAACTAAAATGGGCCTGGCCAGGCTTTGTGCTTGGCGCTTCAGCCGTAATCTTCGGCGCTTTAAGTGTAGAAGGTAGAGATGTAGCCAAATCGGGCTGGCATTTTGGCCTTGACTGGATGATTTTAGATCTTCTATTAATGGTTGCCATTTTTGTTCCCTTAGAATTGTTTTTCCCAAAAAATAATGAGCAAACCAAATTCCATGAAGAATGGCGTACCGATTTAACTTATTTTGTAATCAGTCACCTATTTATTCAATTTTTTGGCATTGTAACCCAAAAACCTGCCGTGTTATTTTTCGGTTGGATGGGTTTAGATAAACTGCACACCTGGGTACAGGGCCTCCCATTTATAGTCGCCCTTTTTTTGGCTTTTTTCAGTACCGATTTGTTTCAATACTGGGCACATCGCTTTTTTCATACCCGCGTGGCTCTTTGGCGTTTCCATTCCATTCACCATTCTACACAAAATATGGATTGGCTGGCCGGAAGTCGTACACATTTTATCGATATATTTTTCACCAGGGCAATGACTTTTATCCCGCTTTATGTTTTGGGCTTTTCGTCAACCGTTTTCAATGTGTACATTATATTTATTGCGATACATGCAGTACTCATCCATGCCAACACCAGGATTAATTTTGGTCCGTTAAAATACATTTTTACAACACCGCAATATCACCATTGGCACCATTGCGAAGATCCTAAATATTATGGCCACAATTTCGCCTCCATATTTCCCTTTATTGATATGATGTTTGGCACCTATTATTTACCTGGCAAAGAATGGCCCGCCGGAACAGGTGTACACGAAGCTTCGTATCCGAAAGGTTTTGTTAAACAATCTATTTATCCATTTACAAAAAGCCCTTTTGATACCGATTTGAATATGGAAGAAAGAAGTGATAGATAGATGCTAACGCTCATTTCTAACGAGCGTTGAATATTTCGTCGTTTTAAACGATGGAATCGTATAGCTATTTCTGCACTCGTTTGGAAACGAGCACAAACGAAAAACTACTGTCAGATGGTAACATCTGACAGCACATTGAAATCAAGGCAGGCGGGGGATGATATTTCATCAGGATTATTAGGAAAGCAAGGCCGGCAAGCATGATTAATGTTAGTCGGGCTTTCCGCTAAATCTTTTGTTTTGAAGAAAAACAAAAGTATACCGCTGCAATCCCGTTTAGTCAGTAACAGTGGTGCTACTATTATAGGTTTTTGAAACTAATAGAACAAAAGATAAAATCGTAAAGCTATTCTTGTACTTATTGGGAAACGAGCGCAAACGAAAAAATGAAACTGTCAGATGGTAACATCTGACAGCACGTTAGCACATTGCACACCCAACTCGGTGCCCGCTGTGTTTTTCTCTCCATAATCGCTGTGGTTAAAGATATCAAAGTGGAACAAACACCCATTTAAAATGTTATCTTAGATTTCCATCTCATTATATGCAGGCCGAAACAGAAATTTTAATTATTGGTGGTGGATTGGCAGGTTTAACAGCGGCACTTCACCTGAATAAGGTGGGTTTAAATGTTACGTTGATCGAAAAAGATACCTATCCCCACCATAAAGTATGCGGCGAATATATTTCGAATGAGGTGCTCCCCTATTTTGAATGGCTCGGTCTGGATATTGAAAATCTTGCCCCCACATTAATCAGCGACCTGCTTTTCACTTCCCTTTCTGGCAAAAGCATAAAAACTAAATTACCCCTTGGCGGCTTTGGCTTAAGCAGATACACCATCGATCATTATCTCTATACCGAACTGATCAGGAGAAAAATAAATGTAATTCATGATCGCGTTGTACAGATTAACTTTGCCAACAATCAATTTACAGTAGCAACAGCAAACCACGCTTTTGTTGCAACTTACATCATTGGCGCTTATGGAAAAAGATCAACGATTGATGTTAAGCTAAACCGGAGTTTCATCAATAAACGATCGCCCTATCTGGCAGTTAAAGCACATTACAGAGCAGATTTTCCAAATAATCTGGTTAGCCTGCATAATTTTGAAGGCGGCTATTGTGGCGTTTCTAAGGTCGAAAATGATCAACTGAATATCTGTTATCTGGCCAACTATGAGCGTTTTAAAAAGTACAAAAATGTACCTGCCTTTCAAGAAAATGTGCTCTATAAAAACAGGCATCTGAAGTCTATTTTCGAAAATGCAACCAGTTTATTCGATGCGCCATTAACCATTAGTCAGATTTCTTTTGAAGCTAAAGAACCTGTGTACAATCATATTTTAATGATTGGCGATACTGCCGGATTAATTCATCCACTTTGTGGAAATGGTATGGCCATGGCCATTCAGAGTGCCAAAATTGTTTCAGAACTTTTGCATCAAAGAATGGAGGGAAAAATGAGTTCGCGCGTAGCATTGGAAAAAACTTATACCGCACACTGGAACAGGGAATTTAAAAGCCGCTTAAAAATGGGCAGCATATTATCTTCTTTGCTGATGAACAATAAATTCGAAAGTTTAGCCATGAATGCATTGATTAAAATGCCCTTTCTGCTCCATAAAATAATTAAACAGACACATGGTAAACCGATCAAGATTTCATCATAAATGCCAATAGATACCAAATATAGAAGCACAGCCCCCGAGATTATGGATGATTTCGCTATGGAAGGTGAGATATTACGCGATGCGCTGGATAAAATAGCCAGCATTAATCAGCTCCTTGGTGGTAATAAAGTTACACTGGATGGGATTAAAAGCTTAATCAACAGCAAACCAAAAGACGAGGTTATTCGTATTACTGATATTGGTTGTGGAAATGGAGATATGTTGCGCACTTTGGCAGATTATGCAAATAAACAAGGTTTGCACTTTATTTTAAAAGGGATAGATGCCAATAAGTACACTATAAATCATGCGCAAAGTTTATCTAAAAACTACCCCAACATAACCTACTCCTGTAGCGATATTTTTGATGATTTAAGTAAAACAGAACCTTGCGACATTATGCTTTGTACTTTAACCCTACATCATTTTAAAGATGAAGAAATTATTGGCCTGCTAGAAAATTTTAAAAGATCAGCTACAATGGGTATTGTAATAAACGACCTGCAAAGAAGTGCAGTGGCATATTACCTGTTTAAAGCATTGTGTTATATATTCCGTTTAAACGATATGTCGAGAGAAGACGGCTTAGTATCCATTCTGCGTGGGTTTAAAAGAGCAGATTTGCTTAAATACAGCAAACAATTAAAGCTAAAATCGAGTTCAGTAAAATGGAAATGGGCTTTCCGCTACCAATGGATAATTAAAACAATATGAGCGTAACCGTAAAAGCAGTAAGTAAAGCCCTGCCCGAATTTTGGAGGTCAACCGCTGAGATTTTACCCTTTCTAGATATTTGGCTAAAAGATCAGGATGATCGTTTTAGCCGAAAGGTAAAAAAGATTTTTGAAAACGCCGCAGTAGATAAAAGATACTCGATCATGTCTCCCGAAGAGGTTTTTAGTGATTTAAGTTTTGAGGAACGAAACAACATTTATGTAAGAGAAGGGATAAAGCTCGGTGCCAAATGTTTGGAAACTGCACTCGAAAAAGCCAACTGGCAAGTTCAGGATTTAGACTACATCATTACCGTGAGCTGCACCGGTATCATGATCCCCTCTTTAGATGCTTACCTGATCAATCTGCTCAAACTACGTCAAGACATTGTTCGTCTACCTGTAACTGAAATGGGCTGTGCCGCTGGTGTATCAGGCATAATTTACGCTAAGAATTTCCTGAAAGCCAATCCAGGCAAACGCGCAGCAGTTGTTGCGGTAGAATCACCAACGGCAACCTTTCAATTAAACGATTTTTCGATGGCCAACATTGTAAGCGCAGCAATATTTGGCGATGGTGCCGCCTGTGTACTGTTAAGTTCGAATGAAGAAGATAGCGGGCCGGAGATTTTAGCCGAAGAAATGTACCATTTTTATGATGCTGAAGAGATGATGGGATTTAAACTGACCAACAAAGGACTGCAAATGGTGCTGGATGTAGCAGTTCCAGAAACCATTGCCAATCATTTTCCAGCTATTATTCATCCTTTTCTTTCCAAAAATGGCCTCGACATTAATAATATAAACCATTTAATCTTCCATCCGGGTGGAAAAAAGATTATCCAGATTGTTGAAGAATTATTTGGCCAGCTAGGCAAAAATATAGACGAAACGAAAGAAGTTTTAAGGCTTTATGGAAACATGAGCAGCGCAACAGTGCTCTATGTTTTGGAACGGATTATGGATAAAAAGCCAATGCCCGGAGAAAAAGGGTTAATGTTAAGCTTTGGTCCTGGATTTTCGGCGCAACGCATACTTTTACAATGGTAATCATTCAACTAATCACTAAATGAAAAAAGAGATCTTAGCTAAACTCCCTTACGGCAAATCTTTTCTATTTGTTGATGAGTTGTTGAAAGTTGACGAAAACGGCGTGACCGGAATATATACCTATCCTGAAAACCTTGCATTTTACGAGGGTCATTTTAAAGACCATCCGGTAACGCCCGCGGTGATCCTCACTGAAACCATGGCGCAGATTGGATTGGTCTGTTTAGGTATTTACCTGTTAAAAGATATTGATCAACATTTATCCATCGCCATGACCTCAAACGCTATTGACTTTTTAAAACCGGTTTATCCTGGTGAACAGGTTACGGTAACCAGTGAGAAAGTGTATTTTAGGTTTAATAAACTGAGTTGTAAAGTAAAAATGGAAAATGCAGCAGGCGAAATGGTTTGCAAAGGCAGCATTTCGGGCATGTTAATTTCGAAAGGAAATGGGTAACAGAGTCGTAATTACCGGTTTAGGTGTATGTGCGCCCAATGGCACTACCATTGATGAGTTTTCGGATGCCATAAAAAAAGGACTTTCTGGCATCAGCCATCAGCCCGATCTGGAAGCCCTAAACTTCTCTTGCCAGATAGCAGGCAAACCGGTACTTAGCGAAGAGCGGATCAGCCAATATTTTACACCGCTTGAATTACGAAACCTAAACAGTACAGGAATTATATATGGTGTTATTGCTGGTTTGGATGCATGGAAAGATGCAGGCTTAACCATCGAAGATAATGAAGCGCCCGACTGGGATAGCGGTACCATTTTCGGAGCGGGCACTTCTGGTATAGATAAATTTAGATGGGCAATTAATAAAATAGATGCCCTTGAAATCAAAAAATTGGGAAGTTCTGTAGTGATACAAACCATGGCCAGCGGTGTAAGCGCATTTATCAGCGGCAAGCTCGGCTTGGGTAATCAGGTGAGCACCAATTCTTCTGCCTGCGCAACAGGGGCAGAAAGCATATTGCTGGCTTACGAAAGGATTAAAACAGGGCAAGCTACAAGAATGTTAGCAGGCAGTACCAGCGATAGCGGCCCATACATTTGGGGCGGTTTTGATGCCATGAAAGTTTGCACTTTCAAACATAACCATGAACCGAAAAAAGGTAGCCGCCCTATGAGTGCAACGGCAAGTGGCTTCGTTCCTGGAAGTGGTGCAGGTGCTCTGCTATTAGAATCGCTTGAAAGCGCTGTGGCGAGGAAAGCCAAAATTTATGGCGAAGTGCTCGGAGGTCATATCAATTCTGGTGGTCAGCGGGGCTTAGGTACGATGACTGCACCAAATCCTACCGCTGTACAGCGATGTATCCAAACAGCATTAAAAAATGCGGGTATTGAAGCCCAGGAAATTGATGTGATTAATGGCCATCTTACTGCAACAACAAAAGATGCCCTGGAAATAAAAAACTGGAAAGCAGCACTACAACTACCTGCTGATGATTTTCCATACATCAATTCTGTAAAAGGTATGATTGGCCATTGTATTGCAGCATCAGGGAGCATAGAATGTGTAGCCTCGATGCTTGAGCTTTCAGAAGGGTTTATTTTCCCCAATGTTAATTGTGAAGACTTAAGCCCCGAGATTACCGCTTTAATTAATTCAAAATTTATTCCGCAAACCTTAATTCATAAACCATTTAATATCTTAGCTAAAGCCAGTTTCGGTTTTGGTGATATTAACGCCTGCATTATTTTTAAAAAATATACCCATGAATAAAGAAGAGATCATCGAAGCCTTAAAAACAATTGTTGAACCTTACAGCGAAGAGGTATCAGCCTTAGCAAATATTGACGAAAACACCGATTTTATAAACGATTTAAAAATAAATTCGGCCAACCTGGTTGATATTGTTTTAGATATTGAAGAGAAATTCAACATTGAAATAGACAACGATTCGATGGCTAAAATGCTAACCGTAAAAGCCACCACCGAAATTATAGCTCAAAAACTGGAAGCGCATGCTGGGTAACGATATCGTTGATCTGGATCTGGCTAAAATCCAAAGTAACTGGCGACGTAAAAATTACCTCGATAAAATTTTCACCGCTGAAGAACAGTTCCTGATTTCATCAGCAAGAAGACCTGATGAAATGGTATGGCTGTTATGGAGTATGAAAGAATCGGCTTATAAAATTTATAACCGTAAAACCGGAATCCGGAATTTCGCCCCTAAAAGTTTAAATTGCACTATTTATCCAAACACCGATCAGATAAAAGGCACAGTAAGTATAGATAATGACACCTATTTCACTAAAAGCGATATACAGCTACAATATATTCATACCATCGCTGCCCCTGTTTATAGTAAGCTAGAAAAAATTAAAGTAATCATTTACGAATCACCAAATCATCCAAGTGATTATAAACGTACTGAACCAGGTTGTGTGAGTCACCATGGACAATATTTGGCTTTGGTGTATTAATTAAGCTTATGTTTAAAGGTTAAAGAAACAGATCTGATAAACTAAAAGAACTTATGAACTGGTATTTCATGCTTAATTTTAAATTCGCTCAATTCATTACAATTCCCGGTTTGTTCGAGGTATTTTTCTAATCCACACTTATTAACATCAAAATTCCATTTATCTATATCTGCACCCATTTGATGGAAAACAAATATTTCATCATTTGTTGAATAGGAATTTCTGCCAATTACTTGCTTTGCACTTATAGATCCAGAAATGAGTTCATTATTTAGATAAGCGTAATCATAAAATAAAAAATGCTTTTTATTTACATATTGCTCGTAATACCGAGCTTGTTTTAATGAATTAGTTTTTTTATCCAAAATCCATAGGTAAGAAACCACAAGCTTTTCATTTGCAGAAAGATTTCCTTTAACATTAATAACGGTATTAATACTATCAGATTTAATACTTTCTTCTGTAATATTCAACTTTACCAGCTCATAGAAATGATTTGGCAATAATCCCAAACGTAATTTAATTTGAGGATTACTCCCGTAAGTTACCTTCGGGCGGCTACTTAAGTTAATCGGATTACAAGCGTAATCGATATTTAATTTTACTTTTTTACTGCTGCCAGCTACAATAAGATCTTTTAAATCAGGACAATTCAGGTTTAACAATCCTTCATTTAACAAGATAACTTTTTCGTTATTCCGAACTACAGACTGCCTCAAAAAAACCTTCGCGTTAAAAGCATTTGGATTTAATTGCAGAAAAGATACATTCAATATTGAATCAATTATTTTTCGCTTATTAAAACTTATTTGAACATCATCTAACTGGAATGTCTTTGGGGTTAAAACTATATTTTTCTGAAGTGAATCAGTTAAAACAAAAGTGGAAGCTTCGTAAAAAGGAAAGCTTACCTTCAATGTATCACCCAATTTTGCACCGGCTTCAAAATAACCAGATGCATCACTATTACCAACATGTTTGCCGGAAATTATTATTGAAGCGCCTGTTAAAGGTTCTTTACCATCAAAAACATGTCCTGTAAGGTAAAATGATTGCGCATTAACATTACCAGAGAATATAAAAAACAAAGTCGCTAAAAAAACTTTTTTAACGTTACATATAAAGTTAAACATATGATGGTTTGTAAGAGGAAATAAAAAGAGCAGGGCAAATACCTGCTCCTTTCGCTTAATTATTTTCCGTGTGCTCCGTCTGAGCCTAAGGTAAGGCCAATATTATCCTGTAACCAATGATAAGCATCATCCAAAGCATTACCAACTGCTTCGAAGGCTCTGCTAAACCAGCTTCCACCATCAATTGATTTCATTTCTGTTAAAGATAATTCTTCAACCTCATATTTTTTTAGATTTTTCATATTGTAATTTTTAATTGGTTTTAGGTATGCCATTTAGGCCATTGGGTTTATTTTAGTTATTTAAAGGTTTGAGGTGGGATCGGCACCTACCACATCGGTAACAATGTCGTGTACTACATCCAAAACAAATTCTTTTATCGAATTCCACGCCCTGCCAATCCAGCTGCCTCCTTCAATAAGAGATATCTCTGAGAGGCTCATCTCCTGAACATTTAAATGCTCTAGATTTAATTTTTTCATAATTTAGATTTTATTTAATTTACCTACTCGTTAAAGGCTTTTCGGTATACGCCTTTTTGTTGCAACAGCACTAAATTACTTTTGCCCACTCTATAAAAAAAGGAGTGGATTAATTAAAATCTTCTCCTAAACAGTATCATTTCTATAAACCTATCCTTAATTTAATTTCTTAGAGCAGCTCCTCTTGTAAACTGAAGATCGAGATCTCCGAATTTAGAGAAAGTGCTAAAAACATCATCAGGAAAATGAAGCCCAAACCGTATGTAGTATTCTTTCCAAAAGTTAATATCATACCCTTTTAAATGATTAAACAAATCCTGATTGTCTTTGGCATCGCTAAAATGATTAACTGTTTGAATTTTAGGATTTGATTTAAGGTTTATGCTTAACCCACCTACTGGTTGTCTTTCGGCACTCCATCCCGTAATAATCTCGCTGGTTAGTTCAATATGATTTAGCTGTGGCCAGCCCTTTGTAATATCATATATCTCTTTCGTAAACCAACGCTTTTTAAAATCAGGAGATAATAGATTTCTTTCTAATGATTTTAATAAGTGTCCCTCACATGTTATGTAAATTACACCTCCACCAATCAAAAATTTAGCGTTCTTTGACGCATTAATCTTTTGATCAAGGTTGAAAATAATTTTGTAACAGTTAATGCCATCTATATGAGTCTTCTCGACTAGTTTAAAATTAAATACTTTACTAGTAATTGTATTTTTAAAGAGATAGAATGGCTGTTGCACCGCAGCTCTTATATTTATACCATATCTCAGTTTTCTTAAGCCCTGATTTTTAACTTGCAAATTATCCAGCGTTCTGGCATTAATTAAATCCAAGTAAACCAACTTGTTTGGCATATCATCTATGCGAAAATTAAATACCCCTTCAGAAAACCGTTTGTAAATTCCATCCAGCTTTAAATATTGTCTACAAAACAAAATGCCAGAGACTTCGGTTGTATCCACTCCTTTTTTTAAGCAATCCTGCAACAGTTGATCTGTAAAATTTAATGCATTAACAGAAACCTCGTTTAATGATTGCTCACTTTCCTTTAAAACAATTTTCTGTAAGCCACTTTGGGTTAATGGAGCAAAAGTGGCTATATAGCCTATACAAGTTACATATAACGTATCAACAGTCTCTCGTTTGTTTACACTGATCATAAATCTGCCAGCCTCATTTGATATTGCTAATAGATTATTATTGAAATAAACAGACGCATAAGGAATACCTTCTCCTTTTGAATTGCCAATAAACCCAGCAAAACGTTGTTCCTGAGCCTTAACCTGAAAGAAAATGAAAAGAAAAAATATTATAATTTTATACTTTTGGTAATGCATTACGATGAGTTAAATAAGCAATAAGTCCGAAGACTTATCGCTTTAATCAATTTTGAGGAAAAATTGGTCCTGATCCTCCTGGCCCTGACACAGTACCTCCAGCAATCCCTTCTAAAATTTCTTCTCCCAGATCAGAAAGAAAGGCTTTAATTTCGTCCCATCTTCTAGACAGCCAACTTCCGCCCTCAATTTTTACCAGGTCATTTTTATTAAGTTCTGTTACAGAATAATCGTTTAGTTTCATAAATATCTTTGTGTTAAATAATGGTTATGTTTTTATTTTGTTTGATGATGTGTTAATCAACCCAAACATCTTTTGAAGCAACCAATGCTGCTAAAGCAATAATACCAGCAATGATAAGCGGCCAAAAACCTCCTGTAACATTACTCATTTCTTTGGTATCCATTTCCTGAACACTAAGATTTTCTAAATTTAAATTTTTCATAATTTAGTTTTTTTATTTAATAATCTACCTACTCTTTAAAGGCTTTTCGGTTTACGCCCTTTGTTGCAACACTACTAAATTACTTTTGCCCACTCTACAAAAAAAGGAGTGGATAATTTTGCTGATAAAAAAAACCAGCATTTATATTCATTAATTCCTGAGGCTTTAAAACCGTAAAATCGGCCCTAATATTTACTTCGAATGCCTGGGTATAATAATATGTTTGTAACTGCCGGGAGTATTCTATTGGGGCACCCATTAGTTTCAATTCATCTAATACCACGTATAATCTTGAGGTTGAAATTGATAACCTTCTTGCTAAATTTTCAGGAGCACCCGTACGGCTTTCTTTTATCAGTTTATGGATAATCTTAATGCGATCGATATATTCTAATAGTTTCATAGTAAAACTGATGAGGATTAAATGCTATCTCTTACAAACTCTAGTGCGGGTGTTATCAAACTTGGCAGGTCATCATCACCAAATTGCTGTTTCCATAAATTGGCGTAATGGCCATTTGCCATCATCATTTCAGTATGACTTCCCTCTTCTACAACCTTTCCTTTATCTAATACAATAATCTGATCGGCTTTTCTAATCGTAGGTAACCGATGCGCAATGATGATGATTGTTTTCTTTTGCATCCTCAATAAATCTATTGTTCGTTGCACATACTGCTCTGAGGCTGAATCTAAAGAGGAAGTGGCTTCATCTAGAATTAAAATTTCAGGATTACGGTACAGTGCCCTTGCTATTGCAATCCTTTGCTTTTGTCCGCCTGACAAAGAGGCTCCATTTTCGCCTAAGTAAGTCTGAAAACCTTCTGGCAAAGCTTCAATAAAATCGATAATCCCCAGTTGTGTACAAATACTAATAATCTGTTGCATATTGGGTTCATAATCGCCAATGGCAATATTTTCGATTACATTTCCTGCAAAAAGGTCAATTTTTTGCGGCACAACACTTAGCAAATTTCTTAAAGAGGCGTTGTTCAAATACTTAAGCGCATGATTACCGATAAAAATATTGCCTGATTGTATGGGATAAATATTTTGAAGTAATGACATTAAGGTAGACTTCCCAGATCCGCTCTCTCCTACAATTGCAGTAAAACTTCCAACCTTAATTTTTAGGTTTAAATCATCAAACACATTTACACGACTGCCATACCTAAAAGCGACATGTTCGAACCTGATATCGCCCATTAATTCTTTCGTAAGGAAAATGCTCGACGAATTTTGTTCAATCTCCAGGTCCATAATTTCGAACAAACGATCAGAGGCGATCATGGCATCCTGGATAGATTTATTTGCTCCAATTAAGGAAGTAGCCGGGCCAGTAAAATAACCAATGAGGGTATAGAAAGAAAATAATTCCCCAGGGGTAATTTCGCCATCTAAAACATAACCTGCACCCACCCAAAGCAAAATAATAGTGAGCATACGGGCAATAACCTCGGTAGATGTTCCGGAAAAAACTGAATTTAATCCTGATTTATAAATTGTTCTGAGCAGACCAATAAAATGAGTTTCTGTTTTTTCGTTGGTAAACCTTTCAAGGCCAAATCTTTTAATTGTGGCTACATTATTTAAGCCCTCAACCAATTGCGATTCCAACTCGGCCGACTCCTCCATCAACTTCCTTTGCATCTTCTTGTTTAGTTTATTGCTGATGAAATAAATCAATAAATACAATGGAATAACAGCCAACATTATTAAGGCAAGTTTCCAATAATAACTGAACATTAAAATAAAAGAGAATACAACAATAAAGCCGTTTACAACCAGGTTAATGGAAACATCGTTGATAAAAGCCCTTATTTTAACGGCATCGTTTACCCTTGAGATAATTTCGCCCACCCGCATGGTATCGAAAAACTGTTGAGGCAGTTTTAAGAGGTGTTTATAGTAGCCCAATATCAACCGGGCATCTATCTGCTGCCCCGTACGGATTGTAAAAATGGTTTTAGCCGTTCCAATAAATAATTGCAGCGCTAAAATGGCCACCATCATTAAGCTCATTAAATTAAGCAGGTTCCGATTACCTTCTACCAAAACATGGTCGGTTATTTTTTGAACAAAAACTGAGGTAGATAGTCCAAGTATGGTATAAATCAAAGCACCAAAAAGTGCCTGCGTTACAATACTTTTATGCGGTTTAATCAGGTTCCAAAAACGGCTTCTGGTATCAACCTTTTCATTGCCTTGCTTAAAATCCTCATCAGGTAACAACAGAACCAGTACGCCTGTCCATTCACTTGTAAATTCATCAATAGTTTTGCGGTGTTTTTTCCCATCACCCGGGTCCATTACTTCAATGTATTTATCGGTTACGCCATAAATAACTACATAATGCTGCAATTGTTTCCTTACCACCACATGCGCAATAGCGGGCAATGGAATTTTAGAAAGACTATCTAAACTGCCCTTTACGCCTTTTGCTTCAAACCCCAGTTTATTTGCAGCTTCTATCAAACCTAAAACATTGGTTCCTTTTTGATCGGTGCTGGCCAATTGGCGGATGCGTGCAACGGGCATTTTTAATTTATAAAACGCAGCTATAGATGCCAAACAAGCGGCGCCACAATCGGTAATATCGCGTTGTTTTATTAGTGTAGACATTAGAAGAGAGATGTGAGATTTGAGACTGGAGAACTGAAATTGGTGATTTGCGTGTTTTCGACTTTGGTCTTTAAGCTTTTAGCTTTTAACTCCGTTTGGATTTAACCAATCATCGACTTTATCATAAAGTAATTGATACAAGTTTCGTTCTGCAATGGTAAAGTGTGCATTAAAGGTCATCCCCTTTTTTACCTGCCCTTTATAACCATTTTTTAACTTTAAATAATCCTTGTCCAGTTTACACTTTACTTTAAAATAAGGGCTTTGATTAATCAATATAATATCATCAGAAATGTCGGCTGCTACACCAGCAAGCAAGCCCCATTGGTTATAGTTAAAAGCATCGATCTGAAACCTGACGGTTTGACCAGCTTTAATTAAACCGATGTCAGCAGGTTTAATATAACAAATGGCCAGCAAAGCACTATCAGGCGATATCTCGCCAATTTTCTGATTGGCGGCAATGAACGAACCCAATTGTAAACCTGATAGATTTTGCACCGTTCCGGACACTCCTGCGGTTAAATGATATAATTTCTCCTGCTCGGTTAGCTGGATTTTCTGGCCAGCGAGATCTTTTAATTCTTTTCTATACTGATTAGATTCTGTTTGCCACTGCGTTTTGTACTTTTTAGCCACCAAATTAAAATCAGAGCGCGCCTGATCGTAGTTAAACTTATATTGCTCATACTCTGCTTCGGTAACAACCTTCTTGCTATACAATGTTTCATACCTTTTATAAATTTTGTAGGCCTGTTCGCGTGCATTTAGTGCATTTTGAATCTGTTCCGCGTATTGTTGCCAGCTTGCTGCATACAGGCCGGTTTGCAATGCAGGTTGCCCTGCATTGCTTAAGTCGACCAGTTTTAGAACGAGGAGCGCATCATTTAACAAATTTTTTAATTCACCGGAACGATTATTCAAAATCACATTTTGTGTTTCGGGTATAGTAGGGTCTATATTTAAAAGGAGCTGGCCTTTCTTAATTTTTTTGTTATCGGTTAAATTAATCAAGGTAATTTTCCCTGCCACTGGTGCCAGCAGTTCTGTTCTTTCGATATTACTCTGTAAAGAACCATTCCCTTTAATGCTTACTGTTGTGTAAATAAAAGGTAGTGCGGCAAAAGCAACAAGCGTGAATAATATGGTGGCAGAATAAATAATTTGTGTCCGCACCTTGGTATGGTGTAAAAAAATGATGGAATTATCTTCAAAATTGGCGTCTTCTATAAAGGGCATAATCATCAATTAGCTTGGTTAAGACCAAGTTTGCAATTATTAAATTATGTCAGAAAAAAGATACACGAAAAGGGAGATTGTAGGGATGAAAATGTTTTTGACCTTTAGAAAATAAAAAACCGATAGATGCACAAATAGGCATTATTGGCTAAAAATATTTCAATCGTATTAAGCTTTCTAAGCATTAATCTATATCACATCTAATTAAATATAGCCCTTTACTCAAATACAGTTTAAATTAATTTGAATTTTTAATAGGAATCAGCCCTCTGTTATTTCTTAAATATAATGCCTAGCCCTATAGCATAATGGCTAGGGGTAATACTTAGGGTATTTAGAATAGTGTTATTTAGACCAGAGTTAAATCCTGAAGATAAAAATATTGCTTTTTTGTGGGTTAACTCATAGGATAGCCTTAGCCCATAATTAAAAGTATTATTGCGGACTTTACCTTCATGATAACGAACAACTATCTGTTCAAAACCAGCGTAAGGTGTAAATGTTAAATTTCTTGAATTTTTATTCAAAATAAAATCGTTTGAAATATTCAAATTATAGGTAGAAAGATTGATATGTTTATCGTTACGCAGGTTCGTATTTACCTGAAATCCTAAAAATAGATTTTTATACAATCTATAATTAATGCCTAATCCAAGGCCATAATTAATGCTTTCTGAAACGTGGTAAAATTGATCTTTTATTAATACGGGAAATTTTGTCAAGCCTAATGCGGTACGCACATTATCTTTATTAAAATAGTCAAATATCCTTCTTCCAAACTGTCTCTTTATTTTTTGATTATCTAAATTAGCTATTCCATTATTACTTTTGATTGTATCAAGCGATTCACTGGATAATCTTTCCATTCGCCCATCCTTTTCGGCTTTTTGAAACAAACGACGATTATTCTCCCATTCCTCATTATTTCCGGGTTTATTAATTAATAAAACATCATCCCGATGTTGAACAATATCTTTATATGAAATCTTATCCACATTTATGCTATCGATTTCGGTTCTAATAAAATCAACTGTAGTGTGAGGTGACTCTTTTTTCAATTCGGACGAAGCGAAAGTGTGGGTTTCTTTTAAGTACCACTTCGCCCCTATTTTTTCATAAGCAACCCGATAATTTAATATTTTAAGAGGCAAAAAGCCAACCCTAACCAGGTTGTAAGTATATGTGTTTGCGGCAACAAATGCGTAGGTGGCTGTATCTATGTACAATGTTGCCTGGATTTTATCATATTGCTTACTGGTATCACGTGTTGTTATATTAATTACAAATACTTTATGATTATCATACATCTCCTTACCTGCAAGTAAATAATCAAACTTCTTTTTTTTAACAATTTTATGTAGGATATAATTATTATGAGCAATATCCTGGAAATCAACAACATTATAGTTCGATGTGTGCTTCAGATACTTAAGAGTTTTATCATACAACGTATCCATTCGATTTTGCACCACAGCAACCGTGGTTTTTTCATTTGAAT
Source organism: Pedobacter sp. GW822-FHT03F06 (assembly GCF_058801365.1). Lineage (NCBI taxonomy): Bacteria > Pseudomonadati > Bacteroidota > Sphingobacteriia > Sphingobacteriales > Sphingobacteriaceae > Pedobacter > Pedobacter sp. GW822-FHT03F06. The sequence goes on along the minus strand of NZ_JBXANE010000006.1, from coordinate 284,480 downwards.
TGTAAGCTGGTACATAAGCTTTTATTAAAGCATCCGATTTAAAATATTCAGACTGGTTACGCCATGATTGTGTTCTCAATATTCCTTTGATAATAATAGGCTTATTGGGGTAGTTATAAACAATTCTTTTAATTGCTTTTTTTATAATATCATCACCTGCTCCAATTATAACTTCCTGTAATTCAGTGCTGCTTTCGGTTAATTTAACATCATAAAAATGGTTAGCCTGATATATTAAACGAATATTAAAATAGCCTACATGACTGAAGTTTATTCCAAGCGCTGTTAAAGTCTTTAATGGAGCAGTTATTTCAAAAGAACCATCATGATCTGTACGTGCATATACATTACCTACTTTTACGGTCGCTCCTGATAATTTTATGTTATTTTTTGCATCTACTACCCTACCTTTTAAAGTTGCGGATTGTGTATAAGCATTGCTTGATACTAATAATAAAAGATAAATTATAAGTGTAAATTTCATATTTAACAATAAGTGATCTGAAGAATATTTTAAAAATAGATAAAGAAGGAATTGGATATAATTTAAAATTATTTCCAATTCCTAATTAATATTAGTCAATTAGATTGGAATAATAACTGCACCGGCTCCGGCGCCAATTAATCCTGCGGTAAACCAGTTATCGCTACCAGATACCACCTCACCATTTATGGTAACCTCGCCAGAAACAAGAGCAAGAGTGGCACCAACAACAAAACCAATTAGCGCTCCAAAAATGCCACCGCCTACAGTTTCATTTATTTCCTTAGCATCCATCTCCTGAACACCGAAGTCTTGTAATTTTAAATTTTTCATTTTAGTTTTTTAAGTTTATTCCCTACTCTTTTAAGGCTTTTCAGGTTCCGCCTATGTTGGCCTAACATGAAACAAGTATTGGACATTAAATTTCAATCAAAAAAAAAGATACACTAAAAGGCTTTTTATAGGGATAAAAGAGATATAACATCGAAATAGTTCAATATTGAATCAAACTGGCGCCAATTAGATCTTACATTAAACTACACAGAAGGTAATACAAATATGTATTTTAAAATAGTTTATCCTTTAAGTATAAATATCGACTATAATTGTAATTGAAAACTATGAAAAAAATTATCCCAAATGCCCTGTAATTTCTTCAATTTAATTTACCCGGCAGCCGGATTAATACGTGCAGGCAATGATGGGACCGATTTAGGTATTAAACCGGATATAGCTATACCAGCAGATGGTACCGATTGGGTTGGCTATGTAAAGAAGTATAAAACTAAATAACAGTCATCGTTTAAGACCTACAATCTATTGGTTTGGTACAGATAAACGACCGTTTGGTGTATATTTTTTGGCTATTGAATTCAGAAATAACACTTTTAAACACATTTAATTAACTATCTAATATTACAATTATGAAAAACAAAAAATTAGAAAAAAAGACTTTGTTTGTTTTTAAGAAAAACAACCTTACCAATTTGACAAAAGAGCAAATGAGAAAAATTTATGGAGGGGAGACAACAAATGGGGCCGGAGGAGACTTGTCTACAAATCATGGGTGCGTAGAGCAAAAAACGTTAGTCACAATAAGTGATTAAAATTCTAAATAAGCCTCTCCAAACTACTGCCCGCTAATAAATACTTAATAAGATTAAAGTAAAATGCCATATTATTTAAAAAACCTTCTTTTAATAATCCTTCTAATTATAAATTTCTCGGCTAATGCGCAAAATTGTAATTGCGGAGAAAATTTCAAATTTATGGTGGAAAAAATCCAGAAAAATTATGTTGGTTATAATGACAAAATTAAACCTTCTAATCGAGGAAAATTTTCTTTTTTTACGGATAGCCTTCAAAAGGTAGCAAATAACGCAGGTGATTATCAATGTCTACCCATTTTTAGAGAATGGATTTCTTATTTTAATGATAAACATCTTAGTATTATTTATAATGATTCACATTTTAACAAAGATCAAATAAGAAAATATTATTCAAATGAAGAAAAAACGGATTGGTCTAAGGCTTCTTTGAGTGCTTATCTAGCTTCAAATTCAACTGACCAAATTGAAGGCATTTGGAATAGTTACACAGGAACTTATCAGATTGGAATTGTTAAGGATAAAAATGATACTAAAAAATTTATTGGCTTTATCATTAAAGCGGATGGAGTAAGATGGGTTGAGCAACAAATCAAACTAAAAATTACAAAAAAGGATAATCAATACTTTTTAGATTATTTTAAGGCAAGTGATCATTCGATCACACAAATACCATTTAATAAGCTGGGGGATACTTTAACTATGGGTGAAGGGATGAATGCTAAATGGTATAAAAGCTCTGTTAATATTTCACAATTATCAAATAAGAGTGCAGATAAAGATCTTCCGCCAAGCTTTAAAGTTTTAGATAATAAAACTTGTCTATTTGAAATGCCTACATATGCTTCACTAGATTATGTAACTACTGTTGATAGCCTCATTAAAGAAAATGCAAGTATCTTAAGGAAAAGTGATCATTTGATAATTGATCTTCGTAATAATTTTGGAGGTTCTATACTCGTTTACAAGAAATTAATCCCTTATTTATATACCAATCCAATTTTAACAGAGGGCGGTAGTGTACTTGCAACAGAGGATAATATCCGTGATTATTATTCAGATATCCCAACTAATGTTTCAGATAGTATGAAAAAGATATTCACTAAGAATCTAAATCTGCTAAAAAATCATGTTGGTGAAATTTATAATTTATATCCTGTGGATACCATTATCTTAGCTAAAAAACTTAGTTATCCAAAAACTGTCTCCATATTGATTAATCGCAACACATCTAGTGCTGCTGAACTTTTCCTTTTAGAAGCAAAGCAAAGTTCTAAAGTAAAGGTTTTTGGAACCAATTCTTCAGGTGCTATAGACTATCTTGAGGTTGTGCGAACAAAAATGCCTTGTGGCTTTTACACAATTGGCTATTCAGCCGCCAAATCTAATCGTTTACCAGATAATCCCTTAGATAATGTTGGGATCAAACCTGATATCGAAATACCTAATAATGTAGTCGATTGGGTAAAATTTATCAGAAATTATAAAAAGAAGTAATGTCAAACAAAAAAAATATATTTATATATCATATTATTTTTTGGCTAGGCTATATGTCATTAAGTAGTTTGATGGAATTTGCTGGAGATCCAAAAAATTATTTTTTTAGTATCCCAGATTTTATTTTCACGCAATTTCCTAATATCTGTACCTTTTATTTGAGTCTTTTAGTATATTCAAAGTATGTAAGCCCAGTTAAAATTCTGCCACTAATATCGGGGTTTATTTTGGTATATCTTTTCTCGTCTTTTAATTGGTATGTGACTGGTTATCATATAAGACCTCTCGTGCGCGCCAATGGAGACCCAACGCCTCCATTTGTTTTTTGGCGGCATTTAATGGGTACATTTTGGGTATTTATTAGATATTCGACATTAGCTTTTGGTTATTATTATGCCAGAGAAGGGATAAAATATCAAAAAAAACTACGCCTCATCGAAAAAGAAAAACATGAAGCAGAATATGCTTTTCTCCGTGCACAGATTAACCCACACTTTTTAAATAACACGCTTAATTTCTTTTTCGCAAAGTCTTTACCCTTATCAGAAGAATTGGCCAACGGGATCATGACGCTTAGTGAAATCATGCGCTATTCCCTAGAAATGGATAAAGATGATCGCATGACTTTAATAGATGAAGAAATCGAGCACATTAAAAATGTAATTAAAATTAATCAACTTCGTTTCAATAATAAGTTACAGATCGATTTTAATGTGAATGGAAATACCGATAATGTAAGACTGATTCCATTAATTCTAATTACCATTGTAGAGAATATCTTAAAACATGGCGATTGTACAGATAATTTGCATCCGGTTAAAATAGCCCTAAACATTAACGAAATTGATCATCATATCCATTTAAACACCTGGAACAAAAAGAAAAAAGGGCCTAAAGAACTCTCGAGTGGTATAGGTATGGAAAACATAAAAAAACGCCTTATTAATCATTACAATAAAGGCTTTGCTTTAAGTATTAACGAAACCGAACTCGATTATAGCCTCGAGTTAGTTTTACCTTATAATAAAGCGACCGATCATCAAGAAAAACCAAGTTCATCTGATAATTTAGGCTTTTTAGAGCATTTCAAGTTACCGCAAATTAAACCTCAACCATACGCCTAATGATTAACTGCATCATTGTTGATGACGAAGACCATGCCATTGAAGTAATACAACATTACCTTAAATCCGTTGCCGCAATACAGATCACCGCAACATTTACCAATCCGATTGATGCCCTGAGTTTTTTAAGCTGCAACCCGGTAGATCTCATTTTTCTGGATATTCATATGCCAGAGATATCGGGCATTGATTTCATCCAAACGATGAATAACAAAGATGTACAGGTGATACTTACTACTGCCTATAAAGAGTTTGCCACTGCCGGTTTTGATCTTGATGTAGTTGATTATTTAGTTAAACCTATCCCCTTGCCCCGTTTTTTACAAGCCATCAACAAGGCTCAAAAAATCATTAACACTAAAAAAGTTCATACCCCCGTGAACCAGCAGGATAATGATTATTTCATGGTTAAAACAGAGGCTAAAGGTAAAATGCTAAAAATTAATATTGCCGAAATTGATTTTGTTGAAGGCATGAAAAATTATATTGCTTTCCACCATAATGGGATTAGAACGCTTGCACTCCTAACCATGAAAGATGCAGAGGAAAGATTGCCCAAAACGCAATTTATCCGGGTGCAGAAATCGTTTATAGTGGCACTTAATAAAATCACCTCCATTGATGGAAACAGGATTATTTTAAAAGGTATTTCGGCTGAAATATTGATAGGAGAAACTTACCGTAAAGATTTTTTAGATATGATGAAACAAAAGCTACTTTTGTAACCGGTATCGACAACTTTCTTGCCGCCTTATCTGTAAAGTTGTCAAATCTTATTATAAAATCTAAACTAACCATATTTCCGTGCAGTCAGATGTTACCATCTGACTGGTAATACGTAAATCTAATTAACCAGTGTCGGTTGGTAACAACCGACACCACAAAGGGCAAAAAAATGTATAAATAAATCTGTGGTTAAAAAACCTTTTACATCTTAAACCCCACACTACCCATATTTTAACCTCAATACCCTCAAAATTAACCACTACCTAAACCCATCAACACAGTCAAACGTTTGCTCTATTTTCTTTACAGAATAATAGAATTGCCTACCCCAAAAAGCATTATCTTTGTCCAAATCATAAAAAATAAAATATGCTTAAAGGATTTTTTAACGTACCCACTCCGGTAAACGAACCTATATTAAATTATGGCCCAGGCAGTAAAGAACGTGCACTTTTAAAAGAAGCACTTGCAGAGGCACGCTCACACCAACAAGACATTCCGATGTATATTGGCGGCAAACAAGTTCATACCCAAAAAAAGGGGAAAGTTGTTCCACCGCACGATCACCAACATATTTTAGCTCAATTTAGCATTGGCGACAAAACACATATTACACAAGCGATTGATGCTGCTTTAGCGGCAAAAGCAGATTGGGAAAACCTGGCTTGGGAACACCGGGCTGCAATTTTCTTAAAAGCTGCCGACCTAATTGCAGGTAAATACCGTTATAAATTAAATGCTGCAACCATGCTTGGCCAAAGCAAAAATGCCTACCAGGCTGAAATTGATGCAGCATGTGAGCTTATCGATTTCTTACGTTTTAACGTAAGCTACATGGTAGATATTTACAAACAACAACCTCCTGTTTCTCCTCGTGGAAGCTGGAACCGTGTTGAACAACGCCCATTGGAAGGCTTTGTGTTCGCCCTTACTCCTTTCAACTTTACTGCAATTGCTGCTAATTTACCGGCATCGGCAGCTATGATGGGTAATGTTGTAGTTTGGAAACCTGCTGATACACAAGTTTACGCGGCTAACCTTTTAATGGAAATTTTCCGTGAAGCAGGTGTGCCTGATGGCGTAATTAACTTAGTATATGCTGATGGCCCTGAAACCGGTGAAGTGATTTTTAACCACCCGGATTTTGCAGGTATCCACTTTACAGGCTCTACAAAAGTTTTTCAGGAAATCTGGAAAACAATTGGAACGAACATCCACAAATACAAATCGTATCCGCGTATTGTTGGCGAAACCGGTGGTAAAGATTTTATCCTGGTTCACCCATCTGCACAAACAAAAGCAGCAAGTACGGCAATTGTTCGTGGTGCTTTCGAATACCAGGGACAAAAATGTTCAGCGGCGAGTCGTGTTTATATTGCAGAAAGCCTTTGGCCAGAAATTAAAGAGCAGATGTTAACCGATCTTGCCAGCTTTAAAATGGGCGGGACAGAAGATTTTGGCAACTTTATTAATGCTGTTATCGATGAACGTTCTTTTGATAAATTGGCAAAATACATTGATCAGGCTAAAAAAGATAAAGGAGTTGAAGTTATTGCCGGTGGAAATTATGATAAGAGCAAAGGTTATTTCATCGAACCAACAGTTTTAGTGGTTGATGATCCAAAATATACAACCATGTGCGAAGAGTTGTTCGGCCCTGTTTTAACGGTTTATGTTTACGCAGATAAAAATTTCGACCAGATTTTAGAAGTAATCGATACTACCTCGCCGTATGCCTTAACTGGTGCTTTAATAGCACAAGATAGATATGCAATTGAAAAAGCAAGTCATGCGCTACGCAATTCGGCCGGTAACTTTTACATCAACGATAAGTGTACAGGTGCTGTTGTAGGTCAACAGCCATTTGGCGGCGCAAGAGGCTCCGGCACAAATGATAAAGCGGGCTCAATGATCAATTTATTGCGTTGGGTTTCTCCTCGCACTATTAAAGAGGTTTTCGAATCGCCAACTGATTACCGTTACCCATTCTTAGCAGAAGATTAATATTAAATATAAGGCCAAGCATGATTGTTTGGCCTTTTTTATGCCTAACCGGATATCCTTTTCTAACCATGAACCACAAATTTTTATTATCCCTCCTTATTGGCCTCGCCAGCTTTAACTTTTACGCTACCGCACAAAAGAAACCCAATGTAATTATCATCTATGCCGACGATTTAGGTTACGGCGACCTCAGCTGTTACGGCGCAACAAAAATTAAAACCCCAAATATTGACGCCCTGGCAAAGCAAGGGCTGCGATTTACCAATGGTCACGCAACCGCATCTACTTGTACGCCTTCGCGTTATTCTTTAATGACTGGAAGATATGCATGGCGTAAAAAAGGAACAGGTGTATTGCCAGGCGATGCTGCATTGATTATCCCAACAGATAATAGTGCTCTACCTTCAATTTTCCAGCAAGCTGGTTATAAAACAGGTCTTGTTGGCAAATGGCACTTAGGCTTGGGCAATGCAGTAGAAAAAGACTGGAACAAAGAAGTAAAGCCCGGGCCAAAAGAAGTAGGTTTTGATTATTCCTTTATTTTCCCGGCTACGGCCGATAGGGTACCAACTGTTTTTATGGAGAATCAATTGGTTGTAGGTTTAGACCCTAAAGATCCGATTACAGTTGATTATAAAAATCCAATCGGTACCGACCCAACAGGAAAAGACCATCCAGAACTGTTAAAAATGCCTGCTGAAGCCAATCATGGGCATAACCAAACCATTGTTAATGGCATTGGCCGTATTGGTTATATGCAGGGAGGCAAACTTGCCCGCTGGACTGATGAGGAGATTCCGTTCACCTTTTTAACCAAAGCGAAAAATTTTATCGAAGAGCATAAACAGGAACCTTTTTTCCTGTATTATGCGTTAACAGAACCGCATGTACCACGCTTATCTGCCACTATGTTTAAAGGGAAAAGTGAATTGGGTAATCGTGGTGATGTAATTTTACAACTCGATTGGGCGGTTGGCGAAATAACAAAACAACTAAAATACCTTGGCCTTGATAAAAATACGATGATCATTTTCAGTAGCGATAATGGCCCTGTAATTATGGATGGCTACGAAGATCAAGGTTTCGAAAAATTAAATGGCCATACACCTGCAGGTAGTTTACGCGGAGGCAAATACAGCATTTTAGAAGGCGGCACACGCGAACCTTTTATTATTTCGTGGCCCGCACAAATCAGACCGGGCGTTTCTGGAGCCTTAGTTTCACAGATTGATTTTTTGGCCTCGTTTGCCAGCTTTTTCAATGTAGAAAGCAAAAATGCAATTGACAGTAAAAATGTGTGGGGTGCTTTTACCGGAAAAGACCAAAAAGGCCGTGATTTTTTTATCGAACAGAGTAATCAACTGGCAATTGTTAAAGATAACTGGAAATATATCAGGCCATCAAAGGGAGAAGCTTTTTACAAACTTACCCATACCGATAGTGGAAACCTGCCCATAGTGCAACTGTATAATTTAAATGATGATCTGGGTGAAAAGAACAACCTTGCATTAAAATACCCGGAAAAGGTGAAAGAATTGGAAACTTTATTAAGTACTGAAGAAGCGAAAACTAGATAAAACAGATCAGTTGTTCGATTTCCCTGACCAATTCGATTTATACAACGCCTGTTAAAGATGTAAAACCAATCTTCTTTTATGCTGTTTTATATAAGTAGCTTAAAATAAGATCATGGAAAACACAAAAGATAACAATAAAAACCTAGGCAATAAAAATGCTGATAACGGTGCCGATAAAACCAATATGCCCGAGCAGCAGGTACCGCGCCACCGGAGCAACGATAACGAAAAGAAAAATAGTGTTGAAACTGAAGCAGGTAACCTCGGGAGAGATTTCGGAATGGGCGATTTTGGTTCGGAAGAAGCAAGAACAGATGCCGAGAAAGGCAATAAAGGAGAAGCAGGTAATATGCCCAATACCACAGAAAAATAAAAGCCCCCGATGTAAAATCGGGAGCTTTTCCTAACAACTAAAAAATAGCACTTATTATGGTGCTTTTATCCTACTTTAAACGCAGGAGCAACATCATCAAGACAAGTACAGGTTACTTTTAAGTCTTTAATGATTCCTGTTTTTAAACTATAAACCCAGGCATGGACTGCTAACTCCTGGCCATTGGCCCAGGCACTTTGTACAATTGATGTATTAGTTACATTTGCAGCACCCTCAATGGCATTTAATTCAACTAAGCGGTCAAAACGCTGATCAGGATCTTTGATTGTTGCCATTTCACGTTCGTGCGTACGGTATACATCGCGGATATTTCTCAACCAGTTATCAATAATTCCAACCTGTTTATTGCCCAATGCAGCTTTTACGCCACCGCAGCCGTAATGACCACAAACAATTACGTGCTTAACCTTTAATACATTAATGGAATAATCCAGCACTGAAAGTAAATTCATATCGGTATGTACCACCACATTGGCGATGTTTCTATGTACAAAAATATCGCCTGGTCTGGTATTGGTGATCTGGTTTGCAGGCACACGGCTATCAGAACAACCAATCCACAATACTGGTGGGCTCTGACCTTCAGAAAGTTTATCAAAAAAGGCAGGATCACTGTCGATCGTATCTTTAACCCAGTCCTTATTGCCTTGTAACAGGCTATCGTACGTTATATCTTTCGTATCTATTGTTTTTGCGCACATAATTATAATTTATTAATATCTTCTTCTACTTTAATATTTAATTTTGGTACTGTATAATGTTTTTGGATGTTCTCCAACTTTACGATAATACCCTTGGTATAGGCATTATGTTTGTAATTATAAATCGTTTCCAGTACATCAGGATCGATATACCTGGCATTCGAACCATCAATAATTACATCTGTTTCTTTCGGAATATTCGTTAAAACTACTTGTATTGCTGCTTTGTTCAGAAAGGAAACCTCTTCTGCCAGTTTAATCCTGATGTGCTTTTTGTCGCCTTCATTTGTAATCCTGTAAAAGAAAGGGTTACGCATATTGGTACGGAGTAAATAAAAAATAGAAACCAACATACCAACAGCCACACCTTTTAGCAGATCGGTAAATAAAACTGCAAGTACCGTAACTACAAATGGCACAAACTGGTCCCATCCCTTATGGTACATGTGTTTAAATAAACTAATACGGGTTAGTTTATATCCCGTTACCAGAAGGATTGCGGCTAAACATGACAACGGAATCATGTTAATTACCCCTGGAATAAACAAAAGTGAAAGTAATAACCAGCAGCCATGAAAAATAGCCGACATTTTTGTCCTGGCACCAGCATTAACATTTGCCGAACTACGAACAATTACCGATGTCATAGGTAAACCCCCAACCATTCCACTGGTGATGTTGCCTAAACCCTGGGCGATTAATTCTCTGTTTGTTGGCGTTACACGTTTAATTGGATCTATTTTATCAACAGCCTCTATGCTTAGTAACGTTTCTAAACTTGCTACTACAGCAATAGTTGCAGCTGTAATATAAACATTTTTATTAGCCAACTGAGAGAAATCGGGCATGGTAAACAGGCCTAAAAATTCGCCGAAGCCACTTACCACTGGAATTTTCACCATCTGATCGGCACGTAGTGGATGATCAGTACCGGCAAAAAGTATAGTTCCAATAACACCTAGTGTTACTACCAATAGTGGTGCAGGTACAACCGCTAATTTTGGAAATTTAGGCCAAACAATCAGAATAGCTATCGATAATAAACTGATAACCACCGCAGCCAAACTAAAATGGCTTAATGCTGCAGTAATCGCAGAAAAAGTATTTTCGTGATCTTGCTGAAAAAATCCTTCGTCGCCACTAAAATCGGTATCAACCCCCAATGCATGTGGCAACTGCTTTAAAATCAAAATCAGTCCGATTGCTGCAAGCATCCCCTCAATTACACTCGAAGGGAAGTAGTTACCAATAGTTCCCGCTTTAACCAGGCCTAAAATCATTTGGAATACCCCTGCCAGTACAACTGCCAGTAAAAAGGTTTGATAATTGCCCAATGATGTTATGGCACCCAAAACGATAACGGTTAAACCCGCTGCTGGGCCACTAACGCTCAGTTGCGATCCACTGAAAGAGGCAACCACTACCCCTCCAATAATACCAGTGATTAAACCAGCAAATAACGGTGCACCTGAGGCTAGTGCAATACCTAAACATAATGGCAAAGCCACCAAAAACACTACAATACTTGCAGGTAAATCTTTCTTTAAATTCTTTTTAAGAATATATTTCTTCACATCCGAACCTGAAAAGGCCGGGTTAAACTTTTGCATAACGATATAATTATCTAGTAAATTTTAACGAATAAATCGCGGGGGAATCTTAAAAGCGATCAAGGAACAGCATATCGTATAAATATTTAAACACAACATCGCCGCTCAAATCACTGATTGCACATAATAAAGTTACCCCAATAAAAAGACTAGATAAAGTTAGGTGGAGGTGTTGGCACCGTAGGGTGATATGGATCTACATATCTTTTGAAATGTTCGATAAAACTGCTCTTCAGAAAGAAATGGCTTGAAGAGAACTCGTAAGAAAAGATAGGATGATTAAGTTCAACGAGTTTGAAATCGGTAAATTTTGCAGTGTCTTTGGCGGTATCTTTTCCGCCTTCATGCTCTAACTCGATTTGCATGATTACAGCGTTCATAATTTCCTTATCAATACTCGTACAAAATACCGGTGCACCAGATATACCCATCTTCGCCATGAAGATGAACATGAATGAAGCAACGATTAAATACTTGTATTTCCTTAAAAACATCTAAAATCCTAATGTTGTTTTAATACTAACGGTTACAAAAATAAACGGATAATTGGTTTTTCAATGCTTTAAGCTGTAAAAAAAATGTAATATAACAGATAGGCGACTGTATTCGAGATAAAAAAATTTACTGTTTAAAGATTTTGGGAAACACTGATCCAGTTATAAAATTAAATTAACCATGGCCAAAAAAGATATTGCTCCAGTTAGATTTAGTGAACAAGGCATGATCCAAATAGCATAATTTTGCCTATAGGCGGATGAAAGGCTTGGGTTTCTTGCACCAGCCCAGGTTAAATAAACCCGATTGTCGGGAAGAGCTTCCGATCCTTCATCGGAACTCGTACCAAAAAGCGGGACCTAACCTGCCAAAAGCCCAGAACCATTCGTTTCCTATTAAATATTATTATTTTTTATTTGGAAATGAAAGGTTAGTATTTCATAGGTGCTGTAGCCCCGCCATCCGCTTTACTTCGTTGCACTATGTGTTCGCTCCTGTCGGGTTTATTTAACAGCGGTTTGTTTTCAAAGCACCAGCCCAGGTTAAATAAACCCGGTTGTCGGGAAGCGCTTCCGATCCTTCATCGGAACTCGTACCAAAAAGCGAGCCCTAACCTGTATAATCTTTAGACATTTTTGTATTTTATCGTCACCCTGAATTTATTTCAGGGTCTTAATGGGCAGAAAGATGCTGACCACGTAGTAGCTACAAGGCAATTGAAAACACTATTTCTACTTGTAAAATAAATTCAGCATGACGATCGCAACTCTAGCCCGCCATCTGCATTACTCAACATCACCTGTTGGGCTGGGATAAAATAACATTCCGTTGGCCTTGCATTACCGTTAGTAATTTTTAATTTTAAAATCTCATAGCTTCAGCAATGGATAAAAAAATAGCATTACTCAAAGATAAAATCAACCAGGCCAACCTTGGTGGCGGGCAGGCACGAATCGACAGTCAGCATAAAAAAGGTAAACTTACGGCCCGCGAGCGCATTCATTTTTTAATGGACGAAGGGAGCTTCGAAGAAATTGGTATGATGGTTACCCACCGAAGTACTGACTTTGGCATGGAACGCGAAAAATATCTTGGCGATGGTGTAGTAACGGGCTATGGAACAATTAATGGCAGGTTAACCTATGTATTCTCTCAGGATTTCACCGTGTTTGGAGGCTCACTCTCTGAAACTCATGCCGAGAAAATTTGCAAGCTTATGGATATGGCCATGAAAAATGGTGCACCACTGATCGGTTTAAATGATAGTGGCGGTGCCCGTATTCAGGAAGGGGTTGTTTCTTTGGGCGGCTATGCCGATATCTTTTATAAAAATGTACAGGCCTCTGGCGTAATTCCGCAGCTATCGGCCATTATGGGGCCATGCGCAGGTGGAGCTGTATATTCGCCAGCCATTACCGATTTTATTTTGATGGTAGAAAATACTTCTTATATGTTTGTTACTGGCCCAAATGTAGTTAAAACGGTAACACACGAAGAAGTAACCTCAGAAGAATTAGGGGGTGCCAGTACACATGCTACAAAATCGGGCGTTACCCATTTTGCCTGTGCCAATGAAATTGAGGCGATTAACCATGTAAAGAAATTACTGAGCTATATGCCGCAAAATTGTGAGGAAATAGCCGATCATTTACCCTACGAAACAGCTGATGAAAGCCGACCAGAATTAAATACGTTTATGCCAGAAAATGCTTCGCAGCCTTATGATATACGCGAAGTGATTTCTGCCGTGACCGATGCCGGCAGCTTTTTAGAAGTGCATGCGGCTTATGCTGAAAATATTGTGGTAGGCTTTGCCCGTCTTGCAGGAAGAAGCATTGGGATTGTAGCCAATCAGCCCGCTTATTTAGCAGGTGTTTTAGATAGCAACTCTTCTACCAAAGCGGCACGTTTTGTGCGCTTTTGCGACTGCTTTAATATCCCATTATTGGTATTTGAAGATGTTCCGGGATTTTTACCAGGTACAGATCAAGAGTGGAATGGTATTATCACCAATGGGGCAAAATTATTGTACGCTTTTAGCGAGGCTACTGTACCGCGCATTACTGTAATTACCAGAAAAGCTTATGGTGGCGCGTATGATGTGATGAACAGCAAACATATTGGTGCAGATATGAACTACGCCTGGCCTAGTGCAGAAATTGCTGTAATGGGTGCAAAAGGCGCCGCAGAAATTATTTTTAAAAGAGAAATTACTTCAGCAGAAAACCCTGAAGAAAAATGGCTGGAGAAAGAAAAATTATATTCAGACATCTTTGCTAATCCTTATCGTGCGGCCGAACGCGGCTTTGTTGATGAGGTGATTGAACCAGCGCAAACCCGTACAAAGTTGATAAAAGCCTTTAAGATGTTGGAAAATAAGGTGGTGAATAATCCGAGAAAGAAACATGGAAATATACCTTTGTAGAAAATAATCCACAGTCATTGGTCAATAGTTAGGTTTGTATCAATCCATAACATTAAGATTCATGGCTGAGGACTTCCGACTTAAGACTAAATGCAGATTACTCAGAAATTATCACGCGCCGATATCCTCCTCATGGCTTTTTGCACCGGCCTAATTGTTGCAAATATTTATTACTGTCAACCGCTGGTGATCTTAATTGCGAAAGATTTTAACCTCACCGAAACCGATGCAGGAAAAATCACCTACCTCACGCAAATTGGCTATGCCCTGGGTCTTTTTCTTTTGGTACCACTGGGAGATATGTTTGAGCGTAAAAAACAGATTCTTGTGATTACCGGCCTGGCCATTCTGGCGCTGCTGATTGCTGCTGTTTCGCATACCTTCTTTGTATTAGAAGTTGCTTCTGTCTTGATCGGAGGCTGTTCTATCGTCCCCCAACTGATTTTGCCCTTAGCAGCGAATTTAAGTACCGATGAGAACCGGGGAGCCAACATTGGCATGATTATGAGCGGTTTACTGGTTGGGATTTTGGCCTCAAGAGCAGTAAGCGGAAGCATTGGTTTTTGGTTAGGCTGGAGAGCCGTTTATTATATCGCGGCCGGAATTTGTGGTCTGCTTATTCTTTTAATGGCCAAACGTTTTCCACAAAGTCATCCTGCTTTTAAAGGCAGCTACAAAGAACTCATGCGTTCGATGTTCAGTTATATCAAAACCCAACCTGCCCTAAGGGAGACTTCGATTATTAACTTCCTGGCTTTCGCCATTATTAGCGCATTCTGGACGACAATGGTATTGTTTCTGGCTAACCCGCCCTTTAATTTGCAAACGTTACAGATTGGATTATTTGGAATTGCTGGCGCAGCGGGTGCATTGGCGGCACCGTTAGTTGGAAAGTTAAGCGATGGCAACAATCCACGCAAGAACTTAATGATTGGTTTTATATTACAAATCGTTAGTATCGCTTTGTTTTATTTTACTGGCAGCCATTTGTACCTATTTGTAATTGGCATTGTGCTTATAGACATCGGCCAGCAAGCCATACATGTAACCAACCAGACCCGAATTTACACCTTAATACCAGAGGCAAGAAACAGACTGAACACCATTTTTATGTCGGTTAGTTTTATTGGTGCCAGTTGCGGCTCAGCCTTGGGTTTGTGGCTTTGGGACCAAGGCGGATGGGCATTATTCTGTTATGGAATGACGGGTATAATCGTTCTAAATATTTTAATTTATCAGTTTTACGGAAGAAAAAACAAATAACTAATCGATAAAAATTTCATGAAATCTAAAAACGCAATCAAAACATTTTCGGCCTTACTTATTTGCCTGGCCATTTTCGGTAAAGCAAAAGCTCAAGACAGTACGAATGTAGAGCAGCCAACCGAAGTAAAATCATTAAATAAAATAAGGCTGAACCTCTTGTCTTTGCATTATGAAAGAGAACAAAAGATAGGAAAACTAACTACAGCCTACGTAGGTGCGGGTATAGCAGGAACCTTTTTGTTAGAGTATAATTACAATTATAACAGTGGAAGTGACACTAAAACCTATTTTGATCTTTCACCAAACATGTACGCCGGAATCAGGAAATATTACAATTTTGAAAACAGAATAAAAAAAGGAAAAAAAACCATTAATAACGCGGCTAATTATTTTGGTCTCGATGTAGCTACATATTTTTCTCCCTTGCTTAAAGAAGGCAACATTAATCAATATAATGTGATAGATTTTGAAATCGGAATCACTCCTCAATGGGGCATCCAACGAAGTATTGGTAAAAAAACAAATTTTGAACTCTCATTAGGTCCAACTATACGCATCAATAAATATGAAACCTATTATGGTGTTGATGGTAGAATAGGCTTTAGCTTTTTATTATAACTATGGTTCAAATTGAGCAAATATTCCCTTCTCTAACCTGGCGGATCAGGCATGAGGCTATGTATCCAGAATTACCTTTTGATAGTGTAAAACTTCCCGATGATTTTGACGGCATCCATTTTGGATTATACCTCGATCATAAATTAACGGGAGTAGTTTCTTTATTTCATGATGGGGATATTTATCAGTTCCGTAAGCTTGCTATCCTGCCCGATACTCAAAAAGCAGGTTATGGCTCGCAACTAATGGCCTATATCCTTGATTTTTGTAAAATTCAAAAAGCGACAAAACTATGGTGCAATGCACGTGTAAATGCTAAGGAATTTTATTTTAAATTTGGCTTCCATGAAACAGATAAAACCTTTTTTAAAGATGGTTACGATTTTGTGGTAATGGAAAAAGAACTTTAAATTACCAACCGTCATGCTGAATTTAGTTCAGCATCTCATTAATCAGATCCTGAATCAAGTTCAGGATGACGAATAATTATAGAATAATATTATGGCTAAGAAAAAAGACGACGAAAAGAAAAAACATGTTGCTGTGGTAACTAAAAAATCGCTGCAGTTTCTAGAAGAATACATCAATAACCCTGCGCCTACCGGTTACGAATGGGAAGGGCAAAAACTTTGGTTAAACTATTTAAAACCATATATCGACGAACATTTTATCGATAACTACGGTACTGCTGTAGGTGTTATTAACCCTAAAGCTGCTTTTAAAGTAGTTATAGAAGCACATGCCGATGAAATTTCATGGTATGTAAATTATATTACCGCAGATGGTTTAATATATGTAATCCGCAATGGCGGTTCAGATCATCAGATTGCGCCATCAAAACGTGTGAATATTCATACTGAAAAGGGCTTGGTTAAAGCGGTATTCGGTTGGCCGGCAATCCATACCCGACATGGCGAAAAGGAACAGGCACCAGAATTAAAAAATATCTTTTTAGACTGTGGTTGTACTACAAAAGAAGAAGTAGAAAAATTGGGCATTCACGTAGGCTGTGTAATTACCTACGAAGATGAGTTTATGGTTTTGAACGACCGCTATTATGTTGGCCGTGCCTTAGATAACCGTGTGGGCGGCTTTATGATTGCCGAAGTAGCACGTTTATTAAAAGAGAACAAGAAAAAACTTCCTTTCGGCTTATATATTGTAAACTCTGTGCAGGAAGAAATCGGTTTACGCGGTGCCGAGATGATTGCCCAGCGCATTAAACCAAATGTGGCCATTATTACCGATGTAACACACGATACCACTACGCCAATGATCAACAAAAACATTCAGGGCGATTTATCGGCCGGTAAAGGTCCAGTAGTTTCGTATGCACCAGCTGTTCAAACCAATTTAAATAAATTATTAATTAAAACGGCTGAAAAAAACCATATTCCTTTCCAGCGCCAGGCATCTTCGCGTTCTACCGGAACCGATACCGATGCTTTTGCCTATTCGAATGGCGGCGTACCATCAGCATTAATTTCGCTGCCGTTACGCTATATGCATACTACCGTAGAAATGGTACACAAAGAGGATGTTGACAATGTAATCAGCTTGATTTATGAAAGCTTGTTGAACATTACAGACGGTCAGGATTTCAGAGAGTTTAAATAATGAAAAAAGTAAATCACCAAAAAATCATCATCAGCACCTTGCTAAAGGTTTTGCTAATGATTGTTATTATTTTCATTCTTAACTCCTGGCCAAACATTAAACAGAGTTTTAGTGGTAATATCCCACCATTTAGTTACTGGCTGGATCATAGTTTCAAAATAAGTAATATCATCCTCATCTTAGGATTTGGTGGTTATTTCTATTATAAAGATTTAAGCGATCAAAAAGAACTGATAGAAAAGTCGAAAAATACCAATCAGCATTAATTAATTCCCATATAAGTCAAGTTTTAAAGCTTGACTTATTTTTTTACCTGCTCGGGCAGCTACGCTAAACATCCTACCTTTTGCTCCGCATTTTATTTAAATCCCTGGGCACTACGTTTATTTTTATTAATGCTCAAAATATTTTTACATTGTTTATGTAATTTCCCCAAATAGTTTATCCTTTATTTATGAGTCCAAATAAGAAAAATATTGATCTATCCATTATTTGCGATGATCATTGGGATGTGGTATTTGACCACGTTGGCCTTGGTTTTTGGGAGTTGAGTATCGCAACTGGCATACTCCGTTCAACCCGGTCATTTAAGAAAAACTTAGGCTGTCCACCAGATGAGGTTTTAAGTTATGAAAAAGTTTTAGGCTTAATCCTACCTGAAGACCTTGACCTCGTTCAGGACGAAATTGAACTCACGGTTTCGCGAGAAAAAAAGAGTTACCACACAATATATAGAATTTGCCGGCCTGATGGAGAAATTAGGTGGATAAAAGCCGATGGAATACTATCGCAACAGGACGGCGAATGCTTAAAATTAATAGGAACAATTTTAGATGTAACCGATTTAAAGAATAAGCCTTAATCATATTAAGCCTCGTTTAGTTCAATCCATACCGGACCGTGATCGCTTGTTTTTTCCCAGCCCCTCACTTGTTTGTCTACTCCTGCAGATTTTAAGCGATCACTAACTTGGGGACTCAGTAAAAAGTGATCAATTCTTAATCCCGCATCTCTACCATATGCATTCCTGAAATAATCCCAAAAGGTATATATCGTTTCTGTAGGGTATAATTTTCTGATCGCATCTGTCCAGCCTTGCGCCATTAAATTTTGAAATGCCAACCGGGTTTCGGGACGGAATAAAGCATCTTCAACCCAACGTTCTGGTTTATAAGCATCCAGCTCCGTAGGTATTACATTATAATCACCACATAAAACTACTGGCAAGTTATATTCTAACAGTTTTGCCGCGTGGGCTGTAAAACGTTCAAACCATCGTAACTTATATTCGAATTTTGGTCCTGGCGCCGGATTTCCGTTCGGAAGGTAAAGACAACCAATTATAACATTATTCACCATCGCTTCGATGTACCGGCTGTGCAAATCTTCAGGATCGCCATCCAAATTTCGTTTTAGCTCTTTTATTTCCAGGTTTCGAGCCAGTATAGCAACGCCATTCCAACTTTTTTGACCATGCCAAATGGCATTATAACCAACATCTTTAATAGCCTGCTCGGGAAACTTTTCTTGCGGTGCCTTTAGTTCCTGTAAACAAACTACATCGGGTTGGGTTTCTTCCAGCCAACGTAAAAGAACAGGTAAGCGCCCATTTATTCCGTTTACATTATAAGTTGCTATTTTCATCTGTATCAATATGTTTTAATGGTGATGAAGCAATCATGATTGATCAGAGTATAATTTTGGAAAATCATGATAATTTCATTTTATAAATCTCCGCAATAAAACTCAAAAATGAAACTAAGTATTTCAGATCTTAAAACTAAGAGTGGCTCAACAATCCTTCTAATATGTAATCTTTAACTATTTACACCGCTTTTTAAAACTAATAATAAACTAAAATGTTTAATTTTGGAGATTCATTCATGTTTGAGCGCATGTTTGAGTTTAGATATAGGGATAGGCTGTTTAGTCTATCCCTTTTTTTGCTCAAATGATCTTCAATTTTTATCCAACAATGTTTTCACTATCTGTTGGAGATCCATAATATCAAAAGGTTTTTCAATGATGGCAGTTGGTGAGCAGCCTAAATTTTCCATGTTTACAGCCGAAAGCAATATAATGGGCAAATGAGCTGTTTTACGATTGTGTTTTAATTTATTGCAAATATCCCGACCATCATGTTTACCAATACGGATATCCAATAAAATAACATCTGGCAGAAAATCAGCGATTGCATCTTCCAGATCATCGGCGCTTAAAACGCCTTTAACCAGGTAATGCTCTCCCTCAAAAATTAAATTTATAATGTCGTGGATGTTCTCATCATCATCAACTATGAAGATTTTTTTAACTAGCATGTTGCTCATATGCAACAAATCTAATTTAAGTTAATTAGCCCACATGACGTATTTATACCTGAATTTACCGAATAAATGAGGAGAAAATTAGGCAGCCAAACCAGATTTATAATTTTTAAGCATCTTTTTTAAAAGTCCTCTCGCTACATGTATTTTGGTTTTAACAGTACCCAAAGGGATATCGAGCTCAGCAGCAATTTCATGATATTTATAACCTTCAAAATAACGGCAAAAACAAAAACGACAATCTTCTGGCAAGGCATTTAATGATTTTTGGATGTCCTCCATCATAAATTTTGCTGTACCACCGTTAGATGATGCGCTTGGAACCAGTTGGATGGAAGTTAAATCCTCTTCCTGCTGGATCATTTCATTTTTCCGTTTTACCTTATAATAGTGATTAAGAAAGGTATTTTTTAGAATTGTAAAAAGCCAGGCGCGCACATTACTTCCCATTTCAAACTTAGCCGAAAACCTAAATGCCTTCATAAAGGTATCTTGAACTAAATCAGCTGCATCGTCTTCATCACGCGTATAGGCTAATGCACGATCAAAAAGTGGTTGTCTGTATTGGTATATGTCACAATTGAAATTTAATGTTTCCATGATTCGTTTTAGGTATGATGTAAATATTCAACAAACAGTACCTTGCAATGTTATTTGTAGAAATACCCGATTTTTTACGGTTTATTTAAAACGTTGAAAAAATGCCCTAAAACGATCAAAAAATACTAAGCTACATAACCATTTCGCATAGCAAAACGAACTAAAGAAGCAGAGTTTTTTGTGCCGGTTTTACTGATCAACGCTTCTCTCTGGCTCTCTACTGTCCGCCTGCTTAGGTACAATTTGTCTGCTATCTCTTGGTTGGTCAACCCATCTGCAATGAGTTTTAATACATTAATTTCGCGTTCAGAAAAGTTGATTTCAGTATTCATTTTTTGCGAAAGCATGTTTAACTGGGTATTAAAACGCTCTAAAATGGAGATGCATAAATTAGAGGAAAGATACCGTTTTCCCTTCATTACATGCTTTAAGCAAAACAGCAATTCATCTTCTTCGATATCTTTTGACAGGTAAGCAAAAGCACCTGATGTAAAGGCATTTGACGCATACTTTTCATCATCTAAAATAGACAAAACAACAACTTTTATATCGTATCCCCGCTCCCTAATGGTACTGGCTAAAGCTATTCCATCGAGCCTGGGCATTACAATATCTGATAAAATGATATCAGCTTTTATTCCCTTTTCCAAAAGATCCAAAACCGCTAAACCGTCTGATACTTCTGCAACAACCTTGATGCCTTCGTGTTTTTCTATAAGTGCTTTAAGTGAGGTTCGGATAATATGGTGATCATCCGCAAGAATAATGTTAATCATAACTCAAATATAACTTACGCTGTTTTAAAATTAAAAAAGGCTACTTAGGCAGCTCAATATAGAAGGTAGTTCCGATACCAATTTTGCTTTTAAACCAGATTTTTCCTTGGTGCAGCTCAACAATTGCTTTGATTATGCCCATACCAAATCCTCCCGATTCTTCGCCTTTTAAACCTGGCCTTAAAGTTTCGGGCAAATGATCAAAAAGCCCAGCCTGCAAGGCATCTGGAATTCCAACCCCATTATCGGCTACAGTAATTAAAACAGTACTTTCATGTTCCTCGGCATGTAAAGTGATATTTCCATGATCGGCAGTAAATTTTATTGAATTTGAGATTAGATTATTGATTACCTGCATAAATTTCATACTATCCAAGTGCAGATAAATCTGTTCGGCAGAACTTGTGAATTTAATATTCTTCATTTTGCCTAGTTTTGATCGTTTGTAAAAACGAACCACATCTCTAAGTTCCCAGACTAAATCGGCACGCTCCTTGCCAATTTCTATTATCGATGATTTTAAAAACTCCCGGTTAATCATACTCCGTACCAAAAGCAGGTTACGCTCACACATATCATGAATAAACGCTAACGAGTTTATCATCTGCTCATCGCCTGTTTGGGCAACACCTTTTTTCATAGATGAGGCAGTTAATTTCATCATGGCCAGCGGTTCTTTTAAATCGTGCGCCAATACTTCCAAGGTGATATTTTTTCTGGCGTTTATTTGTTCAATATGGATTTTATTATGGCGCATTATCGTGGTATCTTCTACTGTACCCACTAAACGCTTTACTTCCCCATCGGCAACAGCAAACACAGTTACCCGCACATACTTTTCTCTATCAACAAATAGTAAACGGAATTCATATTTTTTCTCTGTACCATCTTCAAGGCACTCCTTGTAACAGGACTTTACATGTGCCGAATCTTCAGGGTGTACCCGCTTAAAAAGTAACTGTGGCTTGGCCATAATTTCATCAATGCCAAGTTCCCAAATTTTACTTATCGATTTATTGAGGTATGAAAAATTTTGCGCCGTGTAATCGAAAATAAAATACCCGTCAGCAGAACGATCCCCCAGATTACAAAAAAGTTCGTTATTTAATTCGGTCATGATTTAGTGCTTGATAACTTGTACATAAGGATAATTAAGAAGCTCCTGAGCAGTCAAATCACAAACACCATACACCGTAAAATGTTTTATATAAAAAAATTACGTAAACCTACTTTACATATAGTGGTATTTTGTTCCGTTATGTAAATATCATACACGATTCTGTAGAGATATTAACATTTTCCACACGATGTGCAAAATTATTTTGCAGATCAAAACCAACTATTGCCTAAATTGTTAAGCATAAAGGAAAGATAAAAAAGTCCTGTGAGCGGGAGATCCGCGGAGGGCAGGCACACCATAGAGAAGGCACCATTCTTCTTACCAATAGCCATCACACAGGTGGCTATTTTTATTATTTAGTAACTATCTTAAAATCACCTTTTTACCCGTTTGAGCTGATTTTTTCGCAGCCGCTAAAATTTTGACCACAATTAAATTATTCGGCAGCGAGGATAAATCATTTGCAGGATTAATTTCTCCTTTTAAAACTGCAGATAGATAACTTAAGTGGTTTGAATAAATTGGCTTCAATGTCTTAGCCTGGTAAATTTTATAGTCGTCCTTCCCATTATTCTTTAGCCTTAACGTTTTATCATTAATGGCCTGCATGTATCCATTTACACCAAATACTTCCATATCTTTTATGCTAAAGGGCCAATTCCATGATGCTTCGATAATTCCTGTAGCTGATGGATACTCCAATAAAATTGTTGCATCGTCATCAACATTCGGATAAACATCTTTTTTAATCTGATGGGTAACTGCGCTAACCGAGATTGGGGCTTTTCCATCCATTAACCAGGTCATTAAATTGGCACCATAACAGCCAAAATCTACCAATGCGCCTGCCCCGTTCTGATTTGGATCAGTTAACCAGCTTAAAAACTCAGCACTTACCCCAATTTCTTTTGGTCCCTGATGGCCGTCGTGCACAATTATTTTTCGCAAGGCACCAATGGTATTCGCTTCCTTTACATCTTTATAAAGCTCCTGATTACTCGCATACCAGGTAGTTTCATAATTGGTGAGTACGTGTACTTTATACTGTGCAGCTAGTGCAGCCATTCTTTCTGCCTGTTTAACTGTTATCGCCAACGGTTTTTCTACCATTACCGATATGCCGAGGGGAGCGGCAGCTTCAACTACAGCCAAATGTTCGCTTATGGCATTGTATGCCAAAACAACATCAGGTTTCTTTTTCTTTAATAAATCAGGAAGGTTCTTATAAAATAGGCTATCGGGAATTTTATAGCGGTTTTTAAACCTTTTAACCAGCTCAGGATTACTTTCGGCAATGCCAATAATGTTCACTTCAGCTTTTTGGTAACTGTTCATAATAAGATAAACATGATCGTGAGTTAGCCCTGCTATTGCCACATTTAATTTTTGCTGTGCTTTAACAGCACAAGAAATAACTAAAAAGCAAAGAATAAAGCTATTGGTGATAAAAAAGTACCTAATCAGATAAGTAGTCCTCATACGCTCATTTCTAAAATTGATATTACCAAATTAGAAATTTAAAAAGCTCTTGATGTTAATACCTAAAAATATTACAATGTTGAAGATAGGAAAATGAGATGACCAGCGGTAAGATGTAAATAAAAAGAAAAATCTAACGGGATGACTTAGCTTATTTCTATTGGCAAAAAACTTAGTTTTATTGATATAAAAATGTATCAGATCTTTTATTTCTAAGGGGGAATTCCTTATCAATTGGCTCTAACTCTTGCTGCTCTTCTGTAATTAACAGGTCGTTGTACTTTTCCAGCAGATGAATATATTTATTCATCCAGAAATACACAGAATTATTATCCGAACCGATTTGTTTACCCGGATCTGCCGTTTGATTGATGGATTCGGCATTGTATTTAGGGAAAGCTTCCGGAAATGCCGAAGAAAGATCCTGACCTAATAACTTGCCTACCTGCCAAATTACTTCGTGCCCAATTCTGTCTTGACCAAACCAGTTGTAAATTGTTCTGCGGCTTACATTAAGTTTCCTTGAAAGCTCACTGATGCCCATGCGATCTCTGCGCACTAAGCGTTCAAGAATTTCTCCTTGTTTTTGTTGTTGTGTTGTCATTGAGATAATTAATTTTTAAAAAAATGAAAAAAATAATTAAATCAGTTATCGGGGACGATTGACAATTCAAATGTAAGAATAAGTGTATAAGGTTGTATAAAAGGTGTTGATTTTTTGACATATGTCAAACTGCATTAGCGAAATACTGTGAAATACGCTCAAAATGAATGATTTTTAAGCCTACTCTTCTTAAGAAATAACGTATTACTTTAAATACAATAACCGCAGAAATTGAAATTATTTGATCAAATCCTTATATTCATCATAAAAAAGACATGGCACAGAATAAAACTACCGAAAACGATTTAAGCGTTCCAGACTTTTTAAATACCATTCCCAATGAAAATAAAAGAGCCGATTGTTTTAACCTGTCGGATATCTTAAGTTTAACCACAGGTTTTAAAGCTAAAATGTGGGGAAATGCCATTGTTGGTTTTGGAAGTTACCATTACAAATATGAAAGCGGCCGTGAAGGCGATGCACCATTGGTTGGTTTTTCTCCAAGAAAAGATGCCATAGTTTTATATCTATCTTCTCAATTTAAAGATCGTGAAGAATTGCTTTCCAAATTCGGTAAACATAAAACATCCAAAGCCTGTATCTATGTAAAAAAAATGAGTGATATCCATATCGAAGTTTTAAAAGAAATGATTATCAACGCTGTAGCCCACACAAGCAGCTTGTATCCTTAATAGAAGATGTAAAACATATGATGGAACTGGGCTACTATAGTATGAGCGTTTTTCATTTGCCACAAATGCACAGAAATCAACATAAGATATAGACTATCCTCCCAAGTACAGCAAAGCATCTTATTACCACTTCATATGCATCTATTCTTGCGGCTAAAAGATTGCCGCATAATCTTAACTCCTCAATGGTTAAAACAATAATATCGGGAACTTAAAGACATTAAAAAGGTCGTTTATTAAAAAGATTATTCAGTACCTTCAGAATGACAGAAAATCATCCCTTCGTGATGTAAATAAGAAGTTACGCGATAATAATTTAAATTTTACAATATTTGATCATTCCTTATTTCGAACAAAAAACTGGAAATGATAAAAAAATTACACCTCTATTTATTAATAGCGGGCACTTGTGTTTCGCTTAATTCGATTGCACAAGATGCAGTAAGCTACCAAACACCCCCAAAAGAAATTGCCGATTTATTACTTGCCAAACCAACACCTGGTATAAGTATTGATGGCAAAGCAGAATGGATCTTGTTTAGCGAGCGAAACTCGTATCCTTCAGTAGAAGAACTGGCTTTACCCGAATACAGAATTGCAGGCTTACGGTTAAACCCAAATAATTACTCCCCCAGCAGGCAAACCTACATCAACAATTTCAGCTTAAAAAACATCAAATCCAACCAAACGTTTCAGGTTTCAGGATTACCAACTCCATTATACGCCAGCAACATTAGCTGGAACCCATCAGAAAATAAAATTGCCTTTACCCATACCACTCAAAAAGGAGTAGATCTTTATATTATTGATCTTGCTACAAAAAAAGCAGTCAAAACCAATAAGGCTTTTTTAAATGTGGTTTTAGGTAGTGGCCTTACGTGGTTAAACGATAATACCATTATCTACCGCACGGTAACTAAACCTGCAAGCGCTGCACCTACAAAACCGTTGATGCCCAAGGGGCCAACCATTCAACAAAATTTAGGGAAAGCTGCACCAAGCGCCACTTTTCAGGATCTGATTAAATCACCTTTTGACGAACAACTGTTCGAGTTTTTTGCAACTTCACAATTGGTAAAAAATACAGCAGGTGTAGAAACAGCCATTGGTAAACCAGCTATTTACGGATCTACAAGTTTATCGCCTGATAAAAATTACATGATGATCGAAACCATACGCAAACCTTTTTCTTATTTGGTTACTGCCAATGGTTTTCCATCAACGGTAACCATTACTGATTTAACCGGTAAAACCATTAAGGTTGTTGCTGAACTACCTTCATCAGAGGGTACGCCATCTGGTTATGACAATACGCAAAATGTACCGCGTGGTTTCGATTGGAGAGATGATGAACCTGCTACACTGGTTTGGAGTAAGCCATTGGATAGTGGTTTAATTAAAAAAGATGTTCCCTTTCATGATGCGGTTTATGCGCTAAGCGCACCTTTTACAGGTACAGAAAAAGAATTATTTAAAACACAGACCCGCTACCGTGGCGTACAATGGGGTGATGCCAACCTTGCCCTGATTATGGAAGGTTTACGTAGCAAACAAACCAATAAAGTGAGCCGTTATAACCCTACAACAGGCGAAGTAGAAGAACTATACAGCCGCAACCAAACAGATGCTTACGGCAACCCAGGTTCTCCGGTTACTACGAAAAACAAATATGGCCGGCAGGTAATTAAAACAGTTGATAATGGCACTAAACTGTTAATGAACAATATAGTAGGTTCATCAGAAAAAGGAGACTTACCTTTCTTAGCCAAATTCGACTTAACCACTAAAAAGAATGAGATTATCTGGCGCAGCGCCGAAGGAACCTTCGAATATGTAAGTGATGTAATAAATCCTGATAAACTGGTTTTGCTTACCCGTAAAGAGAGTCAGAAATTAGTACCTAACTACTTTATTAAAAACTTGATGCTTCGCATCGCCGATCAACCAATTACTAATTTCACTAATCCATATCCATCTTTAGAAGGCATTACCAAACAGAAAATTTCTTACAAACGTGCCGATGGTGTAGATTTAACAGGCGACCTGTATTTACCTAAAGGTTACAACAAAGACAAAGACGGGCCATTACCTTCATTAATTTGGGCTTACCCACGCGAGTTTAACTCTGCAGCCGATGCCGCACAGATTCGTGGTTCGAAAGATAAATTTACTACAATTAGCTGGGCCTCTCCTATTTTCTGGGTAACCCGTGGTTATGCAGTCCTCGATAACGCAGAAATGCCAATCGTAGCCAAAGACGGTAAAAAACCTAACGATACTTTTGTAGATCAGTTACAGCTCAATGCGGAGGCAGCCATTAATAAACTGGCCGACTTAGGCGTTGGCGATAAAAAACGGATGGCCGTTGGAGGACATAGTTACGGCGCATTTATGACCGCAAACCTACTGGCTCATACTAATCTTTTTGCTGCAGGTATTGCCCGCAGCGGCGCTTATAACCGTACACTTACACCCTTTGGCTTCCAAAACGAAGAACGCACCTATTGGCAGGTACCTCAGTTGTATTACGAAATGAGCCCGTTCAGTTATGCAGATAAGATTAAAACTCCGATATTGTTAATCCATGGTGATTCTGACGATAACCCAGGCACCTTCCCTATTAATAGCGAACGTTTGTTCAATGCCATTAAAGGTGCCGGTGGTACTACCCGTTTTGTATTTTTACCTTATGAAGCACATAGCTATCGCGGCAAAGAAAACTTGTTGCATATGCTTTGGGAGCAAGACCAATGGTTAGAAAAATATGTAAAAAACAAAAAATAAATCTCTCTCTACCTTTATCGATTAAAGTGCCTCTATATGGGGCACTTTTTTTGTTTAAGGATGTTTCCTTTTCGTGGTGTCAGATATTTCTATCTGATACTATACAATAAATATTAGTTCAATCACTCAGTTTCTGTCTTTCCGATAATTATGTTTATTATAAGTCTATTGATCAGTCAGATGGTAACATCTGACAGCACATAAAAGCCAGTTAAGATAATTGCCGAAAATCTTAATGTTCTTAATTTCTTAATGGCGAAGTATCTCAAACTATCCTACCTAAGTGGTTAAGACAATTCCCATTGAAATACACCATTATAAAACCTACATTTATACAATAAAATTGAACATTACTGTTATTTATTTGTTAAAGCCATTATGGACTACATAGACTATTATAAAATCCTCGATTTAAAAAAAGACGCAACGACTGAGGATATTAAAAAAGCTTATAGAAAATTAGCCCGAAAGCACCATCCCGATCTTAACCCCAACAATGAGGAAGCCAATAAAAAATTTCAGCAAATTAATGAGGCAAACGAAGTTTTAAGTGATCCGGAAAAGCGTAAGAAATATGACAAGTATGGTAAAGATTGGCAACATGCCGATCAGTTAGATGCGCAGCAACAGCAGCAAAGGCAATACCAGTCGCAAAGTGGTGGATATGGCGGTAATAGCTATTCAGGAGGTTTTGGAGGCGAAGATTTTTCTGATTTCTTTTCTTCGATGTTTGGCGGTGGCGGAGGCAGAAGCAGTAGAAATTCTCCTTTTAAAGGTCAGGATTATAATGCCGATTTGCAACTGAATCTACTCGATGCTTATACCACGCATAAACAAACCTTAACCGTAAATGGTAAACAAGTACGCATTACCATTCCGGCGGGAGTAGAAAATGGGCAGAAAATTAAACTAGCAGGTTACGGTGCACCAGGTGTTAACAATGGTCCCCCGGGAGATTTATACATTAAATTCAACATTACAGATCATCCAAAATTTAAACGAAAAGGAAACGACATCTACATCCAGGAAGAAATAGACCTATACACCGCCATTTTAGGTGGCGAAAAAATTGTAGAAAGCTTAAACGGCAAGGTCAAACTTAAAGTGCCTGAGGGGACACAGCCCGATGCTACACTACGTTTAAAAGGAAAAGGGTTTCCTCTTTATAAAAAAGATAATCAGTTTGGCGATTTATATATCAAATGGCAGGTAAAATTACCTACCAATCTAAATGTAGAACAAAAAGAACTATTCGAAAAACTTTCCAAATTCTAACCATTATGGGAACCAATCTAATACCTGTAGAAGACATCTGTGCTTACCACCACGTTGAGATCAACTTTATCCAATCGCTTGAAGATTTTGGCCTGATCCACACCACGGTTAAAAAGCAATCGCACTTTTTGCCTGTTGATGAGTTGACCAAACTGGAGCAGTATCTTCGTCTAGCACACGACCTGGAAATCAACTTAGAGGGTATTCATGCTGTTTCGCATCTGCTTAATCAATTGCAAAATATGCAGGAGGAAATAACCGCACTTCAGAACGAACTAAATTATTATAAGCAACTTAACCAACACCGTTAAACAACCGTTTGTGCAGTGTTTTGCATTAAAAGTGGAAACAAAAACACAATCTTTTTAAGATATCTTTCTTAAATTGGCAATCTAATTTAAAAAAATGAGTGATATTTCTTCAAAATTCATCGAAAAAATAAAATCATCCTACGCCCCTTCAGGCTCGTACATTTATTTAGGCGCCGGAATTTTAGACGGTCAGGTTTACAGCGAAGCTGAGGTTAATTTGTCGTTAAAAATGATGAATAGACATGGTTTAATTGCTGGAGCAACCGGAACAGGTAAAACACGTACCCTGCAATTATTGGCAGAGCAACTGTCAGATGCCAGCGTCCCTGTTTTTATGTTAGATGTTAAAGGAGATTTATCAGGTTTAAACCAGCCAGGCTCCGTTAATCCAAAAATAGAAGAAAGAGCACAACAGCTCAACAAACCCTTTTCTCCATCTGGTTTTCCGATAGAGGTTTACTCGCTCTCCGGCAAAATGGGTGCACAAATGCGGGCAACCGTGCTTGAGTTTGGTCCCACGTTATTATCGAAAGTTTTAGACCTGAACGATACCCAGGCAGGCGTAATGGCCGTAATCTTTAAATATGCCGATGATAACAAAATGCCTATTATCGATTTAAATGATTTAAAGAAACTGGTTTCTTATCTATCAGAAGGTGCCGGAGCCGCCGAAATAAAAAGCAGTTATGGCACTATTTCTACCGCTACTTCCGGTACAATATTAAGAAAGATTGTCGCTATTGAGCAGCAAGGATTAGCGGGTATGTTTGGCGAAAAATCTTTTGACATTGAAGACCTTTTCGAGCGTGTTGATGGCAAAGGAACCATAAGTTTGTTAAATATTGCAGATGTTCAAAATCAACCAGTACTGTATTCTACCTTTTTGTTAAGCTTACTGGCGGAGTTATTTAATACCATGCCCGAAGTTGGCGATTTAGACAAACCAAAACTGATTTTCTTTTTTGATGAAGCCCATTTATTGTTCAAAAATTCTTCGAAAGCATTTTTAGAGCAGATTGAAACCATTATCAGGTTAATTCGTTCAAAAGGAATTGGTGTTTTCTTCTGTACCCAGGCACCTACCGATGTACCTGAAAGTGTTTTAGGGCAATTGGGTAACCGTGTACAACATGCATTAAGGGCATTTACACCTAATGATGTAGATGCTTTGAAAAAAACAGTTAATACCTATCCAAAATCAGATTTCTACGAGATCGACAAAATATTAACTTCACTGGGAACAGGACAGGCTTTGGTTACGGTATTAAATGAAAAAGGCATACCTACAGAGGTATCTGCTACCATGCTCACCCCACCAAGAGCTGTAATGGGCCCACTTACCGCTGCAGATTTCGATCAGCTTGTTCATGCCAGTTCTAAGTATGCTAAATATAAAGACCCTATCGATCCTGAAAGTGCTTATGATATTTTAACTAAACGCATTAATGAGCAAACTGCAGCAGCAGAACAAGAAAAACAGGAAGCTGAAGCTCAAAAACAGGCCGAACAAGAAAGCAAGCCTAAACCGGGCGAAAAGAGCCTTGTTGAACAGGTAATGGGTGCAACAATAACACGCCAAATTGGTAAAGAAATTGTTCGCGGTATTTTTGGCATGCTTACAGGAAAGAAAACTCGCTCAAAAACTGGTGGTGGTTTATTTGGATTTTAAATAACTTAACTATGAAGTATCTATTTTTAGTTCTCTCGCTTATTTCATTAAATTCCTACAGTCAATATGCACTTACTCCATTTGCAGAAGTTCAGGGCACCCAATTAAGAGAAATAAAGTACGAAGATGTAACAGGCTCTCCCTATTTATTTGATTACTGGCTTAAAGGGAAAGTAACGACCAAATCGGGTAAACATTATGAAAACATGCCATTAAAATATAATGTAATGGATGATAAGCTGATTTTCAAACATGAAAACGGCAATTTGATGCATTTTGCAGAACCAGTTACAGCATTTGAACTTTTAAATCCAGAATTAAACATATCGAATAAGTACATTAATGGGTTGCCGATAGTAGATCATTTTAATAATGATTCTTATTTTGAAGTTATCTTTTCAGGACAGACTTCATTATTTAAAAAAACGAATAAAAAGATTATTGAAAGTAAACAATACGGCTCTGCAGTTATCAATAAATCTTTTAATACGACAGATAGCTATTTTATACTTAGCAATGGTGATTTTTCAAAAATTACGCCAACAAGAAAGACAATTCTGGCTTTATTCCCTTCTAAAGAACAAGAATTAAATAATTATTTAAAAAAAGAAAAGATTGATTTCAAACAAGACAGTGATTTAAAAAGGTTATTTGAATACTTAACTAAAATATAAAAATAAAACCCCTGGTTATTTATAATTAAAATTAAAATAGCATTACTATTTTCGCATTATGAATACAATATGATTAAACTAATTTATTTTAATCATATAAAATTCTCAAAATAAAATAACAATAGATGAAACCTACCCTAT
Source organism: Pedobacter sp. GW822-FHT03F06 (assembly GCF_058801365.1). Taxonomy (NCBI): domain Bacteria; kingdom Pseudomonadati; phylum Bacteroidota; class Sphingobacteriia; order Sphingobacteriales; family Sphingobacteriaceae; genus Pedobacter; species Pedobacter sp. GW822-FHT03F06. The sequence goes on along the minus strand of NZ_JBXANE010000006.1, from coordinate 252,387 downwards.
TAATATTGGCTGCAGGTATGGCAAGCCGTTATGGAAGTATGAAACAAATCGATGGTTTTGGCCCCAATGGCGAAACCATTATCGATTATTCAATATATGATGCAATTAACGCTGGCTTTGGCAAAGTTGTATTTATTATCAAAGAAGAGTTTGTAAATGAATTTAAAGCCATTTTCGAACCAAAACTTGAAGGAAGAATAGAAACCGAATATGTTTTCCAAAACTTCGATCTAAAACAATTTGGCATAGAAGAAGAAATATACAGGGAGAAACCCTGGGGTACTGCACATGCAATCCTTTCAGGCAGAAACGCAATTAAAGAACCATTTTGTGTAATTAACGCTGATGATTACTATGGTTTTGATGCCTTTAAAAAGATGGTCGATTTCTTAACTACAGAGGTAACAGACAGCAACTATGCTATTATCGGTTATGAGGTTGGCAAAACTTTATCAGAATTTGGTGCTGTTTCGCGTGGCGTTTGCAAAGTAGATGCAGCTGGCAATCTGGAAGAAATTGTAGAACGCACAAAAGTTTATCCTAAAAATGGCAGTATTTTTTATGAGGAAAATGGCGAAGAGTTCCCATTAGCCTATGAAACGCCTGTTTCAATGAATTTCTGGGGATTTACACCTGCGGTTTTCAAAATTACGGAAGAATTGTTCAGAGAATTTGCTGAAGCAAACAAAGATAAACCTAAGGCAGAATTCTTTATTCCATTAATTGGCGAAAACCTGGTAAAAAGTAATACAGCGACCTTTAAAGTAGTACCAACCTCAAACAAATGGTTTGGTGTTACCTATAAAGAAGACAAACCTTATGTTCAGGATAGCATTGACCAATTGGTTAAAAACGGAACATATCCAGAAAAACTATGGAACTAGATTTAGATTCCGAAGTTTTAAAAGCCTACGGATACGCTAAAGAAAATACAAAAATTACACAAATAGGTACGGGTTTAATTAACCGTACTTATTTGCTTTCGCCCCTATCCGAAAAGAAGAAATACATTCTTCAAAATATAAATACTTCGGTTTTTAAATCACCACAGGCCATTGCCAACAACCTGCGGGCTATTGCCGATTACCTCACCTTCACTTACCCTGAATATCTTTTTATCAAACCTGTTTCTACCACAAATAGTGAAGAAATGGCGCACATTCATCATGAATATTGGCGGATGCTTCCTTTCGTGCCAAACACCATCTCATTAGACGTTTTAGCCGATCCTAAGCAGGCATATGAAGCTGCAAAACAATTTGGCAAACTGAGTAGATTATTAGATGATTTTGATGCAAAAACACTTCAGCCTACTATCCCGGGTTTCCACGATTTAGGTTTAAGGTACGAACAGTTTACTTTGGCCCTAAGCCATGCAGAAGAAACTTTAAAAGAAGAGGCAAAAACACAAATTGAAGATGCGCTGGCACATAAATATATTTTAGATTATTATACCTCATACTCCCACAGAACGGATTTTCCAGATCGTGTAATGCACCACGATACCAAAATCAGCAATGTTTTATTAGATAATAAAACTTACGAAGGTATCTGCGTAATCGATTTGGATACCATTATGCCTGGCAAGTTTATTTCCGACCTGGGCGATATGATGCGTACTTATCTTTGTGCCTTCTCTGAAAACGAAACCGATCTGGATAAAGTGAAGATTCGTTTACCTTACTTTGGGGCCACAATAAAAGGTTACTTATCTGAAATGAAAAGTATTTTAACCAAAACAGAAAAAGAGCTGATCTTATTCTCAGGAAAATATATTATTTATATGCAGGCCCTGCGCTTCCTAACTGATTTTTTAAGCGGTGATAAATACTATCCTATTAGTTACCCCACACAAAACTTAGACCGTACCAAGAATCAGTTTAAACTATTGCATGAAATTGCTATAAACGAAAAAGAGTTACAGGATATTATTGAACAGAATTTAATTTAGATTTTGTCGTTCGTCAACCTGATCCCATAGCTATCGGATTTATTTCAGTGGCCAAAGCTTGGTTGCACTCTGCTACCAATTGATAGTTTAATAAAAATCCTCGTCATCTCGACTGAAACGCAGTGGAATGGAGATATCTATCTCGATAGATTTAGCTTCGCTGAACACTTCGTGGTTCTCGGCTACGCTACACCCGATAGCTATCGGGTCAGCTCGAAATGACGACCTCTATTAAAACCTCGCAGATTTTTAAGACCTGCGAGGTCTAAAACATCAGCCATAAACAACAAACCCTCCTCCATAAACCCGACAGCAGCGAAAATACTTTTTTAAAACAGTTGCGCTAATACGAGGCGAAGTAACCAATAGAAAAGATGCTTCGTTCCTCAGCCTGACAGTTGTTCTTTAAAAAGATTGAAGCGAATGGCGGGACTGCTGTTTCCGAAAAGGTACAGAACCCTTGATTTTCTAATTGTTTTCAACCATAGACATATAAGTATAAGTTCTTGTTTAAACCTGCGAGGTTAGCATGAAAAGATTGCTTCCCCGAAAGGTCGGGACAGGCTGTCGGCTGAAAAAGCCTTCTCGCAATGATGATTTTGCACAAAAAAAGCGCTCCTGAACTTAATCAGAAACGCTTTTATTTTATCTCCCCAAGACTTAAGGCTCAGGAATCAGACTCAAGACTATTATTTCTTATCGTCTTCTTTTACTTCTTCAAAATCAACATCAGTAACGTTATCGCCACCACCTTGAGGCTGACCATCAGCTTGTGGTTGTTCGCCACCTTGAGGTTGCTCACCAGCTTTGTACATTTCTTCTGATGCTACGTTCCATGCAGCTTGCAATTCAGCTTGTGCTGCATCGATATCTGCAAAGTTACGTGATAAATGCGCAGCTTTTAATTTCTCTAAACCAGCTTCGATTGGTGCTTTTTTATCAGCAGATAATTTATCACCAAACTCTTTCAATTGTTTCTCGGTAGAGAAAATTAAAGCATCAGCACCATTGATTTTATCAGCTTCTTCTTTCTGCTTAGCATCGTCTGCTGCATTAGCTTCAGCTTCTTCTTTCATTTTTTTGATCTCAGCATCAGTTAAACCTGAAGATGCTTCGATACGGATTTTTTGCTCTTTACCGGTCGCTTTATCTTTAGCACTAACGTGTAAGATACCATTGGCATCAATATCAAACGATACTTCTACCTGAGGCACACCACGAGGTGCTGGTGGAATACCATCTAAAATGAAACGGCCAATTGTACGGTTCTGAGCAGCCATTGGGCGCTCACCTTGTAAAATGTGGATCTCTACTGAAGGCTGGTTATCAGCTGCCGTTGAGAAAGTTTCCGATTTTTTAGTTGGGATAGTTGTGTTAGACTCGATTAATTTAGTCATTACACCACCCATCGTTTCAATACCTAATGATAAAGGCGTAACGTCTAATAACAATACATCTTTAACATCACCAGTTAACACACCACCTTGAATAGCAGCACCGATTGCCACAACCTCATCAGGGTTAACACCTTTACTTGGCTCTTTACCGAAGAAAGCTTTAACCGCTTCCTGAATAGCAGGGATACGTGTAGAACCACCTACCAAGATAATTTCGTCGATATCGCTTGTGCTTAAACCAGCATTTTTCAAAGCAGATTTACAAGGATCGATTGTACGTTTAATCAAACTATCAGCCAATTGCTCAAATTTAGCACGAGATAATGTACGTACCAAGTGTTTAGGGCCACTAGCATCAGCAGTAATGTATGGTAAGTTAATTTCAGTAGAAGTTGTGCTTGATAACTCAATTTTAGCTTTCTCAGCAGCCTCTTTTAAACGTTGTAAAGCCATTGGATCTTTAGCTAAATCCATGCTGTTTTCAGCTTTGAATTCGCTCGTTAACCAATCAATAATAATGTGGTCAAAGTCATCACCACCTAAGTGTGTATCACCATCAGTAGATTTTACTTCAAAAACGCCATCACCCAATTCTAAAACAGAAACGTCATGCGTACCACCACCACAGTCAAAAACAACGATTTTCATGTCTTTGTGTGCTTTATCCAAACCATAAGCTAAAGCAGCTGCTGTAGGCTCGTTAATGATACGTTTTACAGTTAAACCTGCAATCTCGCCAGCTTCTTTAGTAGCTTGACGTTGTGCATCGTTAAAATAAGCTGGTACAGTAATTACCGCTTCAGTTACTTCCTGACCCAAGAAATCTTCAGCAGTTTTTTTCATTTTCTGTAAAATCATCGCAGAAATCTCTTGTGGAGTATATTTTCTGTCGTCGATTTCAACACGTGGTGTATTGTTATCACCTTTAACTACTTTATATGGTACACGTCCAGCTTCTTTCGCACTTTCGTCGTAGCTGTTACCCATAAAGCGTTTAATCGAATATATCGTTTTTGTTGGGTTGGTTATAGCCTGACGTTTAGCAGGCTCGCCAACCTTACGCTCACCGTTTTCTGCAAAAGCAACAATAGACGGTGTAGTACGTTTACCCTCACTGTTTGCGATAACTACAGGCTCGTTGCCCTCCATTACGCTCACGCAAGAGTTTGTTGTTCCTAAGTCTATTCCAATAATTTTTCCCATTGTATTTGTATTTTCTCTTTTTAAAGTATTATAATTTCTACTCCTGTTAAACAATGCTTGTGCCAATTGGGTTTTGGCAGATAATACCGGTGAAAGACTGATAAAATGTAAAAAAAGAGGCAATAGTTTACTGACAGCATGACAGAATAAGCTGAAAGGCTAAAGCTTTAAAGACTAAAGCTAAGTGTAAATTCCCTAAAATGATTTGAAAATGACAGTCAGCAGTACTTCGGAAGCAGCAGTCCCGCTAACCGCTTTACTTCGTTTCACTCGTGTTCGCTATTATCGGGTTTATTAAACAGCTTTTTTGCGCTTGGGTAATAAAAACACAAGCAGAAATAAGGAGTGATTATCTAAATCCCCTCAAAGTTTTATATCTTTAAATGACAATTAATCGGTGCAATCATTAAATCTGTGTAATCCAATCTATAATGCAATTAGCAGCTCAAATCGTAATTGGCTTAGTAGCCTTCATCCACATCTATATCCTTTGGTTAGAAATGTTTGCCTGGACCACAAGAGCGCCAAAGGTTTTTAAAACGATCCCAAAAGATTTATTTGTGCCAACAAAAACATTGGCAGCAAACCAGGGATTATATAATGGCTTTTTAGCTGCAGGTTTAATTTGGTCATTATGCATAACCGATCATCACTGGAAATTTTATGTAGCCGTATTCTTTTTAACCTGTGTTATTATCGCTGGCATTTATGGTGCAGCCACAGCAAGTAAAAAAATTCTTTACGTACAATCAATTCCAGCTTTAATAGCACTGATTTTATTGCATCTGTAAGTTGCATTCTATTGGTTGGTGTCGCACCAACCGACATGCCATAACATTATATGCACAAGCTATCCGTTCTCCTTATCTTGTTTACGCTGCTCGGTTTTAAACCCAGGGCCAATAACAAAATAAGTGCAGACAGAATTAAGGGTGCATTAGCCTTCTGTAAGAAAAATAAGATGGATACCACAATCGCCATTATGGTTGATATGAGTATCCATTCAGGTAAAAAAAGAATTTTTGTTTACGATTTTAAGCAAAAAGAAATCACCATCGGGGGGCTTTGTGCCCATGGTGTTGGTAGCGGAAGTACCCCAACAAAACCGGTTTTCAGCAATAAAGGAGGGAGTTATTGTACTTCATTAGGTAAATACAAAGTTAAAGGCCGCTCATACAGCAATTGGGGGATTAATGTGCATTATAAAATGTACGGTTTAGAAAAAACAAATAGTAGTGCTTTTAAACGGATTGTGGTTTTACATTCCTACACGCCAGTTCCCAACCAGGAAATTTACCCCCAAACTTTATTCGGACAAAGTGCTGGCTGTCCCGTTTTGTCAGACGGTACCATGCGAAAGATTGATGCATTGCTCAAAGCCAAGAAAAAACCGGTACTACTTTGGATTTATGAATAAGTGTTAAATTAATAAAAGCGGTCGTCACCCTGAACTTGCTTCAAGGTCTGGTTAACAAGGAGGATCGATACAATTGACCAGTGTCTTACCCAACGAAAACGCGCCATCTGTTTTTATAATGCATAATGGATGCTGAAATAAATTCAGCATGACGGCCATATTAGAAAATCTACAACTCCAACAATCTTTCCAAATGATGGTAACCAATTCCAAAATATTCTTTACTGGCTTTAATTTTTTGTAAAATTTCCGCCTTCCGCTCTGCGCCAAGCCCTTTGCCCTTCACCCCAACCACAAGCACATTTTTAGGTGTATGCGCATCCGAAATAAATTCGAAAACTTTGGTTTTATATCCGAAGTATTCTAAGATCAAGGCGCGGATCCCATCGGTAACCATTTCTGCCTGGCGTTCTAAAAAGATACCATATTTAGTTAAAAACGACACATCATTCTTCACTTTATTTTGCTCTATTTCCCTGCGAATCTGTTTGTGGCAACAAGGTGCAACAACAATCAGTTCAGCATTGGCTTTAATTCCTTTAAAAATGGCGTCATCGGTAGCGGTATCACAGGCATGGAGGGCAATTAACAAATTTACATGCTCAGCATTATAATCCTCAATCGTTCCCTGAACAAAATTCAATCTACCGAAAGCAGATTTAACAGCAACCTGATTACACAAATCAACCATATCCTGGCGATATTCTACGCCTACAACTTCAGTTTCCAATTTTAAAACCGAATGCAGGTAATCGTAGAGTGCAAAAGTTAGATAACCTTTACCAGAGCCCATATCAGCCACCTTTTTAATGGTTCCTTCTGGCAGCTCTTTAATCAAAGAACTTAAAATTTCGATATAATGGTTAATCTGGCGGAATTTATCCTGCGCATTCTTGAATACCTTTCCTTCTGCATCGGTGATTTTCAGTTCTGTCAAATATGACTTCGCATCAGGTTTAATCAACCTGGCTTTTTCTTTATCATGGTTGGCCGACGGCGCTGCTGCACTTGATGCTTTGCTTTCCCTAAAAACAACCTTACCATTGTTCAGTTCCTCCAAAATCAGATCCTTTTCGGTGGTAAACAAAGTACCGATTTTAAAACCTTTATTCAGATAATTACCAATCAAATCTATTGCTTCATCAACTACATAGTTTTTTACCACATCGCGGGTTTTATAGCGATAGGTAAAGGCCAGTTTATCTTCACGTTTAATCACAACCTTGCGGATAAGAATCTGCTTTAGTGCTACTTCTTCACCTTTATAGTTCCCTAAAGATACCTTTACAAAACTTGCTGTATTTAGGCTTTCTTTTAAAGCTGCAGTAAATTGTTCTATATATTCTGACTCTGGCATTGATAAATTTTAACGACAAAGATAATCAAGTTTATCCGGAGCAGAACATATCCATAATAATGTAACAATAGAGCGACCGTTTTAAGGGTTATTTGATTAAAAACGGCTAATCGGGCGATCACGTAATACGATTTAGAAATACAAATGGGCAATATTATCTATATTGATTCCAAAATAGTCGGACACTTCTATTTCAAAAAAATAAACTTTAGATTAGAGTATATAAAAATAGCTAACCACAATTCATGAGTGACTTTCAGATAAAAAAATCGCCTACCGTTTATGATGCCATTATTGTTGGCTCAGGTGCGGGTGGTGGAATGGCTGCATATGTACTGGCACATGCAGGTCAAAAGGTTTTAATGCTCGAAGCTGGTCAAAATTTCGATCCGCGATTAGATTCACATCAATTAAAATGGCCTTGGGAATCTCCCCGTCGCGGCGCCAGTACAACGCGTCCATTTGGAGATTTTGATGCTTCTTATGGAGGATGGGAATTAGAAGGCGAGCCTTATACCCAGAAAAACAAAAGCGAATTCGAATGGTTCCGTTCACGGATGCTCGGTGGGCGCACCAATCACTGGGGACGAATTTCTTTGCGGATGGGTCCGGACGATTTTAAACCTAAAGATGGCTTAACCGATGCCTGGCCCATTACCTACGCGGATGTAAAACCGTTCTACGATAAAGTTGACCGTATGATCGGTATTTATGGAACGGCAGAGGGTTTAGAAAATGAACCAGACGGAATCTTTATGAAACCGCCAAAACCGAGATTAAACGAACTTTTCATCAAAAAAGGTGCAGAAAAAGCTGGTGTAAAGGTAATTACCGGCCGTGGATCTGTACTTACCGAAGCCTTACCCAATAACAACGACCGTGCACCTTGTTTTTACTGTGGTCAGTGCGGAAGAAGCTGCAAGGTTTATGGCGATTTTTCTTCTTCTTCATGTTTGGTAAACCCTGCCGTAAAAACAGGAAATCTGACTGTGATTACCGATGCCATGGTGCGCGAAGTAATTACCGATAAAGACGGTACTGCAAAAGGCGTTTCATACGTAAACCGAAAAGACTTGCAAGAGTATCAGGTAAATGGTAAACTCGTTATTTTAGGTGCCAGTGCCTGCGAATCGGCCCGCATATTGTTGAATTCAAAATCAACATCTCACCCAAACGGCCTGGCCAATAGCAGTGGCGTGGTTGGAAAATATCTGCACGATTCTACCGGAGCAAGTGTTTCGGGTTTTCTCCCTCAGTTAATGGACAGAAAACGTTATAATGAAGATGGTTTGGGCAGTGTACATATCTATTCGCCGTGGTGGTTAGATAACCGTAAACTAAACTTCCCGCGTGGTTACCACATCGAATATTGGGGCGGCATGGGGATGCCTGCATATGGTTTTGGCGGCGGCGTAGCCCAAATGAACGGAATGGTACCTGGCAGAGATGGCAAAATGAAAGAAGCCGGAGGTTACGGAAAATCGTTAAAGGATGATTACCGCCGTTTCTATGGAACTGGTGTCGGAATGGCTGGTCGCGGAACGGCAATAGCCAGAGAAGACAACTATTGTGAAATTGACCCCAATACGGTAGATAAATATGGTATTCCGGTTTTAAGGTTTAACTATAAATGGGCTAAAGATGAAATTCTGCAGGCTAAACATATGCAAGAAACCTTCCTTTCCATCATGAAAGAAATGGGTGCAGTGGTTACTTCCGAAATTCAGGGCGCAGATACCAATTACGGTTTACTCAACCCCGGAAAAATTATCCACGAAGTTGGAACCATCCGCATGGGCGACGATCCTAAAAAATCAGCATTGAATAAATACTGCCAGGCGCACGACTGTAAAAACCTGTTTGTGGTTGATGCTGGTCCATTTGTTCAACAAGGTGATAAAAATGCCACCTGGACTATCCTGGCCCTATCTATGCGTACTGCTGAATATATTTTAGCTCAAAAGAAAAAACAAAACATTTAAGAATTACCATATGAATAGACGTGATTCCATAAAAGCATTAGGTTTAACAGCTGTTAGTACTGCGGTACTGTTAGAAGCCTGTAAACAGCCTGAAACAAAAACCGAAGTAGCCGCACCAGAAGAAACTGCAAAAGAAGCTGGAAGAGAACAGTGGGAAATAGACCGTGATAAGAAATTAAAAGCGGAAACCTTTTTCACTAAACACGAAATGGCTACCATTACCGTTCTTGCCGATATTATCATTCCTAAAGATGATGTATCGGGCAGTGCGTCTGATGCCAAAGTGCCGGAGTTTATCGAATTTATTGTAAAAGATATCCCTGAACATAAAGTACCGATGCGTGGCGGCCTGAAATGGCTGGATATATACAGCTTTAATAAATTCCAAAAATCATTTGTTGAGGCATCCGAGGATCAACAAATTTCAATTGTAGATGAAATTGCATACCCTAAAAAAGCGAGACCGGAAATGCAGGCGGGTGTAACCTTTTTCAATAGAATGAGAAATTTAACTGCATCAGGTTTTTACACTACAGAAATTGGCGTAAAAGATATTGGTTATGTGGGTAATGCACCAAACCAGTGGGCCGGTGTTCCAGCAGATGTGCTGAAACAGTACGGAATGGAGAATGTGAAGATATAGCTTCTCAAAAAAAATCGTCATCTCGACTGGAGCATAGCGAAATGGAGAGATCTATAATAGATTTCTCGACTGCGCTGCACTCCGCTCGAAATGACGATATAATATTATTTGCATTATCGGTACGTCGCTTCTGTTACAAAGTTCCTGAAACAAGTTCAGGGTGACGACGATATTTTATTCCACTATCAAAATCAAACCTTTTCCTTTTTCAAGAGGAACCGATTTTCCATCAGGATAACTTCCAGAAGTTTGAAACTTATCAATCGCAGGAGCTGTTATTTTTACTTTACCGGCTTCTAAACCCAGTTTGGCCCAGTCGATGGTTAAATTAACCTTTACATCCCCCTCTGCCCAGCTTGCCAATGCAATCATTGTTTTACCTTTTTGTTTGTAAACAGTTGCCAGCACTTTTGCATTGTCGGTTTTAACCGGACAGTTTTCACTCCAGTAACCGATCATCTCAGATCCTTTTATGCCGAAATTGTCCCAAGCTTTCCATAACGGTTTTGGATCACTTTTGTCAGACCAGCCCAAGCGGCTTGTCATGCCATAAATCATACCACGCCAAGGGTTTCCATCATCCTGTAACATCTCTCCCATTAATCCAAAAGGAATTCCGCTTACTTCTGTTAAAAAGAAATCGGGATTGTTTTTCTGGTAATCGAAGTATTCGCCAAACCATAAACGGTTCAAATAAGGGAAATGCTCCAGATATAAAATGGCACTATTGTTAAAACCATCACTTTTGTTGTACTGATTTGCTGAGTGCAGGTCGATAATACCCGGGTGGCTATCCTGTGTCAATACACGTTTTATACGTTTCATGGTTACGCGGTCAAATGCCACATCATCCAAGTATACCCCATCAATCCCAACGTTGTTTACCAACCAGTTCATCCCTTCTACGTAATAGTTGTGCCAACGGTTCATTCCGCTGTTAATTACGGCCGCATCTTTAATTTCGGGTACAAACCAGGCGGCAATATAATTAGAATCTAAATGCTCCTGTAACCAGCTAAACCCTCCTCCTTTACCCGGAGAATATACTTCAGTTCCCAAACTTCTTAAAGCTGGCCACTCGTAAGCATGGTTAGAAAGCTCCCGAACCGTATTATAAATTTTAACTTTTAAACCTTTAGAATGTGCACTACCAATATAATCTTTCATCTTTTTCCATTCGATAAATGGATAGTTGATCCAGGGGTTGATCGGTGTGGCATGGTGAATGTTCACTACTGTTGCGCCTTTAGCTTTGATCGTATCTAAATCACCATATTTATGGTAAAAACGGTTATCCCATTGAAAATCGGTGTTAAGCAAATGAAAAGGCGTGATCAGTAAATTGAAATTATAGTATAACACATCACCCTTTTTCATGCTTCTTGCACCGGTAAAATTGTCGGCAAGCATCGAACTGCCCTTAACATTGATCTGGATACCACCTTTATCTCCATTACCCCACGATTTAGGCAACAATAAAGGCTTTTGAAGGTAGAAATTAGTATTAAGCGGGCGAACATAGTTTTCGTCTCTTAAGTTGTAATACAGACCCGCATTTACGTTCCCAATCCAAACGGCATCCTGATTTTTATTGGCCACATCCCATTTCCACTTTACGGTATCTGGTCTAACGCCACCCTTTTCACCTAAGCCCATCAAATATTTTGTCGAATTCTTATCAAAAGGGATATGAAAATCGACATTACTAAACTCCACATCCTTTAAAGCAGTTACCTTAACTACATAATGTACATAGCCATCAAACTCCAAAGCACCTTCCAAATCCATTTTCAGGTTTTCTGAAGTGTTGGTTGCTTTCCATTTTACTGTTCCAGCTTCTTTACTCGTGATCTGGAAATCACTTGGAACAAATTTCTCCTGCGTTTTCGGCGTATTAAAAAAGTGAAAGTGAATAGGCTCTGCCAAAATGTTATTGGGTTTTTCGCTGTAAGCCGTCATCTCTGCGTTGAAGAACGTTTGAATCTGCTTAGGGAAACCATCAGTATTAATTTCGAACTTTCTACCTAAAAGCGAGATTACATTGCCCTCAACAGTTAGCGGTGTGTAAGGCGCAACAACCGTGTTCGCTTGTGCCAAAGTAGAATTTAACCAGGTTAAGCGGGTCTGTTTATCTGGGGTTCCTACACCCGCATCGGCTAAAACTTCGTTACCTACCGTAATTTTGGCATCGATTACTTTAGATTTCCCATTGGCTTTGACCGTAAATTTTCCGGCATAAATGCCTGCAGCTGTATTTTTAGGGATGTTAACCGTAATCCACATTGGCTGAATTTTCCCAGAGGTCACATTTACGGTTTCAACCAAAGGTTTGTTATCGTAACTCGTTCCATTGGTATTTAAGCAATTGATATATTTTGAAGAAATTACTTTTCCGGCTTCATTTTTTAAATCTCCGAAGCTAACCACAACATTCTTGAGATCTTTCAAAGCAAATACGCCTAATTGAAAAGCATAGTTTTCGCCTTTACCAGCCGAGCCTGTAAAAGTATTTGCAGCACCTTTTTGTACCCAACGATAAGGTAAATCGTGCTGCATTTTGATTGGAAACATTCTATCTTCTGGAAAAACGATAAAAGCTTCTGCTGCATATTTGGCCTTTATTGCAGCGGTTTCTTTTCCAGTGGCAATTACTTCCATTGGATAAAAAGAATTGAAAGTATCGATCGACTGGATCTCGACAACAGAAGCATTCACTTTAACCTGCTTAGCCGCTGTTAACCATGCCTGGTCAGCCTGTTTGGGCTTTAAGTAAACTCCTTTCGGATAATTACTTCTTCCTTCATTTTTATAAGCGAGGTAGTAAATATAATATTTTCCAGCTCCACGTGCTTCGAAATAAACATCAGCACTTTCTCTTGTCAGTTTATCTGTACCCACAACCGAAACCATTTTACCATTGGCATCTTGTACGAGGATTCCTTTTAATTCCGGATGTTCATCCCTCCGGCGCCAATCAATTTTAGCATGGGCAATTTTGCCTGTACCAGCAAACTGCACAACAACTCTATGGTTGCCTAACGAATCAGGGTTCCAGGCATTGTTACCATTGGTATATTTTAGCGTTTGTGCATTAAGAGATAGCTGTCCGAAAAGACAGAGTAATAGAAAAAGCCTAAATTTCATTTCAAATTTGTTTGAGGCTAATTTATAGATAGCTAGCTAAAATAATGCTATGTAATAAAAAAATGAGACAAACGTTTGCTTGATTTGGTTCATTGGTTCATTGATCAATAGTTCAATAGTTCAATAGTTCAATAGTTCAATGGTGCTGATCATGTGCCTAATGGAATGATGCCAAAAGTAATGCTACTCAAATAACTATTATCTGACAGCAAAAAAATCTTGCAGACTATTGCGATTGCATAGGTTCATAGTGGTGTCAGATGTTCCCATCTGACACAAAAAATTAATCAATTTCCACAAATCACTTATAAACCTTCGGTATCCATCAGATGGTAACATTTGACGGCACGAAAATTCTATGCTTTTAATAATATAGAAACAGTCAGATGGCAACATCTGACAGCATAAAACGGCACAAAAAAAAGTCCTGCTCTTTCGAACAGGACTTTTTTGATCTTAAGGTGAATAAAATTATTCTCCTTTTGGTTCTTCAGTAGCTGGAACTTCTTCAGCAGGAGCAACTTCTTCGGCAACTTCAGCTTTCGCTTCAGCAGCTTTAGGTGCAGCAGTAGCTTTACTTCTACCACGACGAGTTGTTTTCTTCTCTTCTTTAACCTCTGCATCTTTACCGTAAACTGTATTGTAGTCTACCAATTCAATTAAAGCCATTTCGGCGTTATCACCTAAACGGTTGTTTAATTTAATGATACGAGTATAACCACCTGGACGGTTTGCAACTTTCTCAGCAATTTCGCGGAATAAGATTGTTACTACTTCTTTATCTTGTAAGTAAGCAAATACGGTACGACGTGAGTGAGTAGTATCATTTTTTGATTTAGTGATAATTGGCTCAACATAAGTACGTAAAGCTTTAGCTTTAGCTAAAGTTGTTGTAATTCTTTTGTGCAAAATAAGTGATGAAGCCATGTTAGCTAACATCGCCTTTCTGTGGCTTGCGGTTCTACCTAAGTGGTTTACTTTTTTACCGTGTCTCATTGTTTTTTAATTGAGTGTATACCGTCTCGTTGCAATTAAGCTGAGGGAATTATACACTGTGAAAAATTATTTATTTTTCTAAGTCCCTTTAGGGGATTTAGGGGTTACTCTTCGTCTAATTTGAATTTAGACAGGTTCATACCAAATGATAAACCTTTTGATTTTACTAATTCCTGGATCTCTGTTAAAGATTTTTTACCGAAGTTTCTGAATTTTAACATATCAGCAACATCGTAAGAAACTAAATCAGCTAAAGTACGGATATCAGCAGCTTTTAAGCAGTTTAATGCCCTAACCGAAAGATCCATATCTACCAATTCAGTTTTAAGGATTTTACGCATGTGTAAAATTTCCTCATCAACTTCTTTAGTTTCTTCTTTAGCTTGAGATTCTAATACTAAATTCTCATCAGAGAATAACATAAAGTGTTGGATAAGGATCTTAGCCGCTTCTTTTAATGCTTCTTCTGGATGAATTGAACCGTCAGTAGAGATATCTAAAACCAATTTTTCATAATCCGTTTTTTGCTCAACACGAAAGTTTTCGATCGTGTATTTTACATTTTTCATTGGAGTATAAATCGAATCGATTGCGATTACACCTACAACAGCATCAGCAACTTTATTTTCTTCAGCAGGTACATAACCACGTCCTTTATTGATGGTTAATTCCACTTCCAAAGTAACAGATTTATCCATGTTGCAAATTACATGCTCAGGATTTAAAACTGTAAAGTTGTTAGAGAATTTAGTGATATCACCAGCTTTAAACTGATCTTGACCATTAACGATGATGAAAACTTTTTCAGAATCACCTGAATCACCTGTTTTCTTAAAACGAACTTGTTTTAAGTTTAAGATAATGTCAGTTAAATCTTCTACAACACCTTTCATGGTAGAAAACTCGTGAGAAACGCCTGAAAAACGAATAGTAGTAATAGCATAACCTTCTAATGAAGAAAGTAAAATTCTTCTTAAGGCATTACCAATTGTTACACCGAAACCGGGCTCTAAAGGACGAAATTCAAATGTGCCATCGAAATCAGTTGATTTCTGCATGATCACTTTGTCTGGTTTCTGAAATGCTAAAATTGCCATTTATAATTTTTTAAATTCGTTATTGAATATATAGTAATATGAAAAAAGTTAATTACCCTTTTGAGGTAATTAACTAGCTCATTTATTACTTTGAGTACAACTCGATGATTAAGTTTTCCTTGATGTTCTCAGGAATCTCATCACGTTGAGGGTAGGTTAAGAATTTACCAGTTAATTCACTGGCGTTCCATTCTAACCAAGCAAACTTATTAATAGTTCTACCTGCAACTGAGTTACTAATTGATTCTAAAGATTTAGATTTTTCACGAACAGCAACCACATCACCAGCTTTTAACTGATATGAAGGGATATTTACAACTTCACCATTCACGGTAACGTGTTTATGGCTAACTAACTGGCGTGCACCAGAACGGGTTGTTGAAATACCTAAACGGTAAACTGTGTTATCTAAACGTGCTTCTAATAACTGAAGTAAGTTATCACCGGTAATACCAGCACGAGAAGATGCTTTTTTAAACAAGTTACTGAATTGTTTTTCTAATACACCATAAGTATATTTTACTTTTTGTTTCTCCATTAACTGGATAGCATATTCAGATTGTTTTCCTCTTCTTTTTGATGAGCCATGTTGCCCAGGAGGATAATTTTTTCTGTCTAACACCTTATCAGGACCGAAGATTGGTTCTCTGAATTTACGGGCGATTTTTGATTTTGGGCCTGTATATCTTGCCATTTTTTTTCTGTTTTAAAGTATCATCCAACCTGAAGCTGGAGATTCTTAGCTTTAAAATTAATTAAACTCTTCTCTTTTTAGGAGGACGACATCCGTTGTGAGGAAGTGGAGTAATATCTTTAATAGATGTTACTTCGATACCTGCTACTTGCAAAGTTCTGATTGCAGATTCACGACCTGAACCCGGACCTTTTACAAATACTTCAACTTTACGTAAACCTAAATCAAACGCAACTTTACCACAATCTGAAGCTGCTTGACCAGCTGCATATGGTGTGTTCTTTTTAGAACCTTTAAAGCCCATTTTACCAGCAGAAGACCATGAAATAGTCTGTCCGTTGTTGTTTGTTAAGGTAACGATAATGTTGTTGAAGGTAGCATTGATATGTGCCTGACCAACAGGCTCAATTACAACGATACGTTTTTTTGTTACTTTTTTACTCTTAGCCATTTTATCTTTTAGATTTTAGATATGAGACTTGAGGTATGAGACTTTCTCTACCCCGATACTCAGTATCCTACTTTTTATCTTTATTCCAGATCTGAGCAGATTTTAAAGACATGGTGCCCACATCTAAAATCTCATATCTCATATCTATCTATTACTTAGTAGCTTTTTTCTTGTTAGCAACTGTTTTTCTCTTACCCTTACGAGTACGTGAGTTGTTTTTAGTACGCTGACCACGAGAAGGTAAACCTTTTCTGTGACGTAAACCACGGTAACAACCAATATCCATTAAACGTTTGATGTTTAACTGAACCTCTGAGCGTAAAGCACCTTCTACTTTAATCTCATCGTTGATCATTGTACGGATTGCTGATAACTCATCATCAGACCAGTCTTGTACTTTTTTATTTAAATCGATACCTGCCGTAGTTAAAATACGTTGAGCAGTTGTTCTACCAATTCCGTAGATATAGGTTAAACCGATCTCACCTCTTTTGTTTCTTGGTAAATCAATACCTGAAATCCTTGCCATATTTATTTATTTTTTAAGTAATTCCGAACGGCGGGCCACCGTTGTGCGGTTCATTACAATATTCTTAATTACCCTTGACGTTGCTTGTATTTAGGATTTTTCTTGTTGATTACGTAAAGTTTACCTTTACGGCGAATAATCTTACAATCAGCGCTACGTTTTTTAATTGATGATCTAACTTTCATTTTATTTATATCTATAAGTGATGCGACCTTTTGTTAAATCATACGGCGACATCTCTAATTTTACTTTGTCACCAGGAAGAATCTTGATGTAGTGCATCCTCATCTTTCCTGAAATGTGCGCAATAATCTCATGCCCGTTCTCGAGTTCTACCCGGAACATCGCATTGGATAATGCTTCTCTTATTACTCCGTCTTGTTCAATTGAGGCTTGTTTAGCCATATTTTATTGATTGTTACTTAATTAGCTGCTTCTAAACAGGGTTGCAAAATTAAATAAAAAATTTTAATTATTTATTTTTTTTGTTGTAAAACTTCTTCTATTATAGAAAACGTCGATAAAACATCTGCTTTGCCCTTTTTTACGGCTACTGTGTGTTCAAAATGTGCCGATGGTTTATTGTCTTTACTGGTTACCGTCCATCCATCGTTATGGAATTTAACACCGGCTACGCCTGCATTGATCATGGGTTCTATCGCAATTACCATTCCTTCTTCAAGTTTTGGCCCTGCACCACGTTTCCCATAATTCGGAACTTCTGGTTTCTCATGAAGTTTTACACCAACACCATGTCCTACAAGCTCTCTTACTACACCAAATCCATTAGCTTCTGCATACTGTTGAACCGCGAAACCGATATCACCGATACGCATACCTACAACAGCTTTTTCTATACCCAGTTCCAGGCAACGTTTAGTAACCTCAACTAATTTCTGTTTTTCGGCATCAATCTCCCCGATAGAGAAGGTATAAGCCGAATCGCCAAAATAATTGTTTTTAATTACCCCACAATCAACTGAAATTAAGTCGCCCTCCTGGATTACGTATTCGCTTGGAAAACCGTGAACAACCTGTTCATTTGGCGAAATACATAAAGAATTAGGGAAACCATTGTAGTTTAAAAATGCCGGAATCGCTCCGTGGTCACTTATAAACTCGTAGGCTAGTTTATCTAATTGGATAGTAGTCATGCCTGCTTTTATCACCTTGGCCACTTCGGCTAAAGTTTTAGAAACAAGCATGGAACTTTCTCTTATTAACTCGATCTCCTCAAGAGATTTGTAATAAATTTTAGACATCCGTTACACTACAACGCTGCGTTGCTACTTGCAGCAGGAACACCTGTTCTACCAGTAACTCTACCCGTTTTCATCAAACCATCATAATGGCGCATCAATAAATAACTTTCGATCTGCTGTAAAGTATCCAATACAACACCAACCAAAATCAATAAAGAAGTACCACCGAAGAAGTGTGCAAACTCTTGTTTAATGCCGAACTTAACCGCTAATGAAGGTAAAATAGCAATGATCGCTAAAAATACCGCACCTGGGAAAGTGATTTTAGAAATTACATCATCAATAAAAGTTGATGTTGCAAAACCCGGTTTAACACCTGGGATAAAACCACCGTTTTTCTTCATATCATCACTCATTTGAGTTGGATTAACTGTAATTGCAGTATAGAAGAAAGTAAATGCGATAATTAAAAATGCGAACGTTAAGCTATAAGCCAACGAAGTTGTGTTGCTGAACTGGATTAACCAAGAACCTTGTAATGAAGGAACAAACTGCATTAAAGCACCCGGAATAAACATTAACGCTTGAGCAAAAATGATCGGCATAACACCTGCAGCATTTACCTTTAAAGGAATGTACTGACGAACACCACCAAACTGGCGGTTACCAACAATTTTCTTTGCGTACTGTACAGGTACTTTACGTACACCTTGAACAATTAAAATGGTAAACATTACCACTGCAAATAATGCAACGATCTCTAAAACCAATGCAACCGGGCCTCCACCTTCACTAGATGAGCCTACACGCGCACTAAATTCTTGAGAAATTGCAACTGGTAAACGGGCAATAATACCAACCATAATGATTAGTGACGTACCGTTACCAATACCTTTATCAGTAATTTTTTCACCTAACCACATTACAAATAATGTACCTGCCGTTAATACAAACGTAGATAACACTAAGAATAAAGTGTTTGGCAATAAAATAGCTTCTGCAGGAACTTGCGTTTTAACGTAACCAACAGATTGAACGATTGTGATCGCTACCGTTAGGTAACGCGTAATCTGGTTCATTTTCTTTCTACCACTTTCGCCCTCTTTCTGCATTTTTTGGAAAGAAGGAACAGCAATACCCAATAGTTGCACCACAATCGATGCAGAGATATAAGGCATTACCCCCAATGCTAAAATAGACACACGAGAGAAAGAACCTCCGGCAAACATATCTAGTAAGCCTAAGATTCCTGATTTTTCGTTATTGCCTAAAGCAGTTGGATCTACACCTGGTAAAACCACGTGAGATACGAAACGGTATACCAAAAGAATTAAGAGCGTAAACAATATACGCTCTTTTAATTCCTGAATTTTCCAGATATTACTTAAAGTAGTAAATAGCTTCTTCATTTAATAATTACAATTTTACAATAGAACCACCTGCGGCTTCAATAGCTTTTTGTGCGGTTGCAGAGAACGCATGTGCTGTAATTTCTAGCTTAGCTTTAACTTCACCACGACCTAAAATTTTAACTAAGTCGTTTTTAGAAGCTAAACCATGTGCTTGTAAAGCAGCGAAATCGATAGTTGTTAAGCTGTGTTTTTCAGCTAAAGCTTGTAAAACATCTAAGTTTACACCAACATATTCTGTACGGTTGATTGGTTTGAAACCAACTTTAGGCACACGACGTTGTAAAGGCATCTGACCACCTTCGAAACCGATTTTGGTTTTGTGACCTGAACGAGAACCCGCACCTTTGTGACCACGAGTTGAAGTACCGCCACGACCAGAACCTGTACCACGACCAATTCTTTTGCTGTTTTTTGTAGAACCTACTGCAGGTTTTAAATTACTTAAATTCATTTTTTTGAATTTGTGTTGCCCTTCGCTTTCACTAAACAGGTACAACGATTAAACATATATAAAGGTAGTACCGGCTTTTACCCATACTACCTTTAAAACTTTTACTAGATTGCTTCGATTGCTACCAAATGGTTCACTTTGCGAACCATACCGATAATCTGCGGAGTAGCTTCAACCTCAACACTTTGGTTCATTTTAGATAAACCCAAAGCCTGAACGGTTCTTTTTTGGCGCTCGCTTCTGTCGATAACGCTTTTTACTTGTGTTATTTTGATCTTAGCCATGATATTATCCGTTAAATACTTTGTTTAAATCTATACCACGAGTTTGAGCTACTGTATAAGCATCACGCATTTTAGTTAATGCATCAACAGTTGCTTTTACCACGTTGTGTGGGTTAGATGATCCTTTAGATTTTGCCAATACGTTATGCACGCCAGCACTCTCTAATACAGCACGCATCGCACCACCAGCAATTACTCCGGTACCTACTGCAGCTGGTTTAATTAAAACGAAACCACCTGAGAATTTACCGATTTGCTCGTGAGGAACAGTACCGTTTAAAATTGGAACTTTTACCAAGTTCTTTTTAGCATCATCCACACCTTTAGCGATTGCTTCAGTTACCTCTTTCGCTTTACCTAAACCGAAACCAACAACACCGTTTTCATCACCTACAACAACAATTGCTGAGAAGCTGAAAGTACGGCCACCTTTGGTTACTTTGGCAACACGTTGTATACTAACCAAACGATCCTTTAATTCGATATCGGTGGTTTTTACTCTTTTTATATTAATAGTTGACATCTTACTTTTTCTTCAGATTAAAATACTAAACCAGCTTCGCGGGCACCCTCTGCCAACGATTTTACACGACCGTGGTATAAATAGCCATTTCTATCGAAAACAACTTCTTTAACACCTGCAGCGATTGCTTTTTCGGCAACTAATTTGCCTACTGCTACCGACTGGTCGCTTTTGTTTCCAGTACCAGTAAAATCTTTCGATAATGATGATGCTGATGCTATTGTTTTACCGGTTACATCGTTAATTACCTGCGCATAAATCCCTTTATTGCTTCTATATACAGATAACCTTGGACGTTCTTCCGAACCGGTAAGTCTTTTTCTGATCCCTTTTTTAATACGATCTCTTCTTGATAATTTTTTACCTGCCATGATTACTATTTTTTAGATGCTGATTTACCTGCTTTTCTTCTTAACACTTCACCTACAAACTTGATACCTTTACCTTTATATGGCTCTGGTGCACGTAACGAACGGATTTTCGCTGCTACCTGACCGATCAATTGTTTGTCAATACTTTCTAAAACGATTTTAGGCGTCTGACCTTTTTCTGAAGATGTAGTTACTTTAATCTCTTCTGGCAATTGGAATACATAGTGGTGAGAATAACCTAAAACCAGATCTAATGTGTTACCTTGGTTTGTAGCACGGTAACCAACACCTACTAATTCTTGAGTTAATTTATAACCTTCTGTAACACCAACAACCATGTTGTTAAGCAATGAGCGATATAAACCGTGTAATGCTTTGTGTTTCTTTTGTTCTGAAGGACGTTGAACTGTTAAAATTCCGTCTTCCTGACTTACAGTGATATCTGAATCTACTGCTTGTGTTAATTCACCTTTAGGACCTTTTACAGTTACTACGTTATCTTTTGATACGGTAATTGTAACACCTGCAGGGATTGTAATTGGGGCTTTTCCTATTCTTGACATTGTGCTGTTCTCCTAATATTAATAAACGTGACACAATACCTCACCACCAATGTTTAATTTGGCTGCTTCTTTATCGGTCATTACACCTTTAGAAGTAGATAAGATTGCGATACCTAAACCGTTTAATACTCTTGGCATATTTTCAACACCAGCATAGTTTCTCAAACCTGGTTTACTTACTCGCACTAATGTACGAATAGCAGGAACTTTAGTAATTGGATTGTACTTCAAAGCAATTTTAATAGTGCCTTGAACTGTAGTATCTTCAAACTTGTAGTTCGCGATGTAACCTTTGTCAAAAAGAACTTTAGTAATTTCTTTTTTAAGGTTTGATGCAGGAATTTCTACAACACGGTGGTTGGCCTTAATGGCATTCCTTACTCTTGTTAAATAATCTGCTATTGGATCTGTATTCATTTTTTATTGTTTTTGATAGTGGTTTCCTTCTGCTACCCAGCTGTGGGACCTGCTACCTGTTAAAATTCTTTTTTAGCATAGAAATAAGTATCAAGTAATAAGATACAAGTATCAAGTCCGATATGGTCCTGATACTTGCTACTCTATACTTGATACTCAGTACTAGTACTTTATATTACCAAGATGCTTTTTTAACACCTGGTATTTTACCGTCTAGTGCCATCTGGCGGAACGTTACCCTTGAAATACCAAAGGTACGCATATATCCACGAGGGCGACCAGTTAATTTACAACGGTTGTGTAAACGTACTGGAGATGAGTTTTTAGGTAATTTATCTAAACCCTCGAAATCTCCTGCAGCTTTTAATACTGCACGTTTTTCAGCGTATCTAGCTACCAATTTTTGGCGCTTAACTTCGCGTGCTTTTACACCTTCTTTTGCCATTATTCTGCTGTTTTTTGATTTTTAAATGGTAATCCGAATTGTTTCAATAACTCAAGCGCTTCAACGTCAGATTTTGCCGAAGTTACGAAAGTTATATCCATACCTAAAATTTTATTGATTTTATCGATATTAATCTCAGGGAAGATGATTTGCTCAGTAACGCCTAATGTATAGTTACCTTTTCCATCAAATCCTTTATCATTAATACCTTTGAAATCGCGGATACGAGGCAAAGCTACAGAGATCAAACGATCTAAGAACTCGTACATGTTGTTATCGCGCAACGTAACACGTACACCTACTGGCATGCCTTTACGTAATTTAAAGTTAGAGATATCTTTCTTTGAATTAGCCGGAACCGCTTGCTGACCAGTAATGGTAGTCAACTCAACGATAGTGGTATCCATAATTTTCTTATCAGTAACAGAAAAACGACCAACACCCTGATTGATACAGATTTTTTCCAATTTAGGAACCTGCATTACAGTTTTGTACTGAAATTTTTCTTTTAATGCATTTACAACTTCTTCTTTGTATTTGCTTTTTAATCTTGGTGTAGCCATTATTTAATCTCCTCTCCTGAAATTTTAGCAACTCTAACTAATTTACCATCTGCGTTAAGTTTACGACCTACGCGGGTAGCTTTACCAGATTTTGGATCAACCAACATCAAGTTAGAAATGTGAAGAGCAGCTTCTTTTTTAATAATACCACCGTTAGGATTAGCAGCATTTGGTTTAGTATGTTTAGATACTAAGTTAATGCCTTCTACAATGGCTCTGTTTTTATCTATAAGTACTGAAAGTACTTTTCCTTGTTGACCTTTTGAATCGCCAGCAATGACTTTAACTAAATCTCCTGTGCGGATTTTAAGTTTTGATGGTGTATTTACTTTGTTTCCCATTTTATAATACCTCCGGTGCTAATGATACAATTTTCATGAATTGTTTTTCACGTAGTTCTCTCGCAACCGGGCCAAAGATACGTGTACCTCTTGGCTCATCCTGTGCGTTCAATAATACAGCAGCATTATCGTCAAAACGGATATAAGAACCATCTTTACGACGGATTTCTTTTTTAGTTCTTACAACAACTGCTTTAGAAACTGTACCTTTTTTAATGTTACCTGAAGGTAACGCGCTTTTTACGGTAACAACTACTTTATCACCAATTGAAGCATAACGTTTGCCGGTTCCACCTAGCACGCGAATTACCAATACTTCTTTTGCGCCGCTGTTATCAGCAACGTTTAATCTCGATTCCTGTTGTACCATCTTATTTAGCTCTTTCTAAAATTTGTACCAATCTCCAGTTCTTGTTTTTACTCAAAGGACGAGTTTCCATAATCAATACTGTATCACCGATACCGCATTCGTTTTTCTCGTCGTGAGCCATAAATTTGGTAGTTTTCTTTACGAACTTACCATAAATCGGGTGTTTTACTTTACGTTCCACGCTCACTACAACAGATTTATCCATCTTGTTGCTTACCACTAACCCGGTTCTTGTTTTTCTTAATTGTCTTTCCATGTCGACTCTCAAATTATTTAGTTTCAGTAGCTGACTCAGTGTTTTTCACTTTAGTCAACTCAGTGTTTAAACGGGCTATGTCTTTCCTTACTTTTGCAATGCGTGAAGGATTTTCGATAGCTGAAATAGTGTGAGCGAACTTCAATTTTGATAAGTTCTCTTTTTCTTCCGCAATCTTAGCTACTAATTCTTCTTTTGAAAGCCCTGTGATTTCTGAATTTTTCATTTTTCTTTTTCTTTTACGTTGAGTGTAGCGGTTATAATAAACAAGTATTTACAACATTCACCTCAACACTTTACTATGCTTCTACGTAATCTCTACGTACTACGAATTTGGTTTGGATCGGTAATTTCTGAGCTGCTAAACGCAATGCTTCTTTAGCAACTTCTAAAGGCACACCTTCAGCTTCGAAAATTACGCGTCCTGGTCTTACAACTGCTACCCAATACTCAGGAGCACCTTTACCTTTACCCATACGTACCTCAGCAGGTTTTTTAGTTACCGGTTTGTCCGGGAAGATCCTGATCCATACTTGGCCTTCACGTTTCATGAAACGAGTTACGGCAATACGGGCAGCCTCTATCTGACGACTTGTGATCCAAGTAGCTTCTAGAGATTTGATACCGAAAGATCCGAATGCTAACTCAGCTCCACGAGAAGCTAAACCCTTCATTCTGCCTTTTTGCATCTTCCTGAACTTCGTTCTTTTTGGCTGTAACATTTTATTTTGTTCTAATCGTTAAACGATGTTAATAAATCAATTATTTACGAGGACCTCTGTTAGCGCCTGCGCCACCACCTCTGTTTGCACCACCCTGGCCTGGACCACGACCACCGCCTTGGTTTCCACCACGTCTGTCGTTACCACCGCCACGGTTATCTCTTCCACCACCACGGTTATCTCTTCCACCGAAAGCTGGTTTATCTGATTGGCCTTTTGGACCGTTGTTTGCTGCACCAATGTTTGGAGACAAATCACGTTTTCCATAAACCTCACCTTTACAGATCCAAACTTTTACACCTATTTTACCATAAGTAGTTAAGGCTTCAGCTAAAGCGTAGTCGATATCAGCACGGAATGTATGCAAAGGCACTCTTCCTTCTTTGTACTGCTCAGTACGTGCCATCTCAGCACCACCTAAACGACCAGAAGTCATGATTTTGATACCTTCAGCACCCATACGCATGGTTGATGCGATAGAAGATTTCATTGCTCTACGGAATGAGATCCTTGCTTCTAATTGTTTTGCAACACCTTCTGCAACTAATTGTGCATCAAGTTCTGGGCGTTTAATTTCGAAGATGTTAATTTGAATTTCCTTTTTAGTTAATTTCTTTAACTCTTCTTTAATTTTATCAACCTCAGCACCTGCTTTACCGATTACGATACCTGGACGAGCTGTGTGGATAGTTACCGTGATACGTTTTAACGTACGCTCGATTACTACTTTTGCAACACCGCCTTTAGCGATACGGGCAGAAAGGTATTTTCTTATTTTCTCATCTTCAACTAATTTATCGGAGTAGTTGTTGCCACCGAACCAGTTAGAATCCCATCCTTTGATGATACCTAACCTGTTACCTATTGGATTTGCTTTTTGTCCCATTTCCTAAAATTAGTTTTGAGTTGTTTCTGTACTTTTACTATCTACAATCAGCGTTACGTGGTTAGAACGTTTACGAATTCTATATCCACGGCCTTGAGGAGCTGGACGTAAGCGTTTTAACTGACGGCCACCATCAACCATAACTGTTTTTACAAAAAGTTGGTTTTCTTCAGGGCGAGCACCTTCATTTTTAGATTCCCAGTTTTTGATAGCAGATAATAATAATTTCTCAACTCTTATTGCTGCTTCTTTATTGGTAAACTTTAAAATGCTTAATGCTTTTTCTACACGTTCACCTCTGATAAGATCTACAACCAAACGCATCTTACGCGGTGAGGTTGGACAATTGTTTAATTTTGCTATTGCTTCCATTGTCTAATTATTTTTTCTTTTCAGCGTGTCCTCTGAATGTTCTGGTTGGAGCAAATTCTCCCAACTTGTGACCAACCATGTTTTCTGTTACGTACACAGGGATAAATTTATTTCCGTTGTGTACAGCAAATGTATGATTCACGAAATCTGGTGATATCATTGATCTGCGAGACCAAGTTTTGATTACAGACTTTTTGCCTGAATCATTCATAGAGTTTACTTTTTTCTCTACGTTATGGTCAATATAAGGTCCTTTTTTTATCGAACGAGCCATTATTTCTTCCTTCTCTCTATGATGTAACGATTAGAATATTTTTTAAGTTCTCTGGTTTTAAAGCCTTTAGCTAAAACGCCATTTCTTGAACGTGGGTGACCACCTGATGATCTACCTTCACCACCACCCATTGGGTGATCGACAGGGTTCATCGCTACCGGTCTAGTTCTCGGACGACGGCCCAACCAACGTTTACGACCAGCTTTACCTAATACTTCGTTTGCGTGATCTGAGTTAGATACAGCACCGATAGTAGCCAGACAAGTAGTCAAGATTAAACGGGTTTCGCCTGAAGGCATTTTTAAAGTAGCATATTTACCATCGCGGGCAGCTAATTGTGCGTAAGCACCTGCACTACGAGCTAATTGTGCTCCTTTTCCAGGGTGAATCTCCACGTTGTGGATGATAGAACCTAATGGAATGTTCGATAATTTTAAAGTGTTACCTACTTCTGGTGTTGCTTTATCGCCCGATAATAATACCGAACCAACTTGCAATCCTTCAGGAGCGATGATATAACGCTTCTCGCCATCTGCATAATGTAATAATGCGATGCGGGCAGTACGGTTTGGATCGTATTCAACAGTAGCTACTGTTGCAGGAATATCGAATTTATCGCGTTTGAAGTCGATTAAACGATATGATTTTTTGTGACCACCGCCCATGTAGCGCATAGTCATTTTTCCTGTGTTGTTACGTCCACCAGACTTTTTTGATGATACAACCAATGATTTTTCGGGCTTGGTTGCTGTAATCTCCGTAAAACTAGCACCAACTCTGAAGCGGGTACCTGGAGTAACTGGTTTAAATTTTCTTAAGCCCATAGTTATAATGAATTATTAAATTAAAGGGTTGCGTAATAATCTATTGTTTCGCCGTCTTTTAACGTTACGATTGCTTTTTTGTATTTCGGGCTACGGCCAGATACAAAACCTGCTTTAGTGTAACGAGATTTAGCTTTTCCATCAACAACCATGGTGTTAACTGCAACGATGGTTACACCGTACAATTTCTCAATTGCTTGTTTAATCTGGATTTTGTTAGCCTTGTGGTTAACGCTAAATGTGAAACGGTTAGATTTCTCAGTTAAAGCTGAAGCTTTTTCGGTTAATATTGGTTTTTTTAAAATTTCCATATTATTTGGCAAACGCCTCCTCCAAAGTTTTAACAGAATCAGCAGTTAACACAAGTACACCAGCGTTTAATACATCATAAGTATTTAAATCTGCTGCCGAGATTACTTTAGTTTTCTGAATATTTCTGCTTGATAAATAGATATTATTATTTTGTGCAGGTAAAACCAATAAAGTTTTTTGAGTACCTACGTTTAACGCAGCCAATAAACTTGTATAGTTTTTAGTTTTAGCCGTATCGAAGTTGAAATCTTCTAAAACTACCACGTTGTTGTCTTTTGCTTTATAAGCCAAAGCAGATTTACGTGCTAATGATTTTAATTTCTTGTTCAATTTAAAGCTATAATCACGTGGCTGAGGACCGAAAACACGACCACCACCGTTAAATAACGGAGATTTAATGCTACCAGCACGGGCACCACCTGTACCTTTTTGTTTGTATAGTTTACGAGTTGAACCAGCAATCTCATTACGTTGTTTAGATTTGTGAGTACCTTGACGTTGGTTAGCCAAATACTGTTTTACATCTAAATAAATCGCGTGGTCGTTAGGCTCGATACCAAATACCGATTCAGGAAGTTGCACCTTGGCACCTGTTTCTTTACCTGAAATGTTTAATACTTTAACTTCCATCTGATTACTTGTCTAAGATTACGTAAGAACCTTTAGCTCCTGGAATGGAACCACTAACTACTAATAAGTTTTGCTCAGCATAAACTTTCAAAACCTGTAAGTTCTGAACTTTTACCCTGTCTCCACCTGTTCTTCCAGCCATGCGCATTCCTTTGAATACACGTGAAGGGAATGATGATGCTCCCAATGAACCTGGGGCACGTAAACGGTTATGCTGACCGTGAGTCTGCATACCAACACCGGCAAATCCGTGGCGTTTTACAACACCTTGAAAACCTTTACCTTTTGAGGTACCTACAACATCAACAAAATCGCCTTCTGCGAATGCCTCAACGGTTACTACATCACCTAAATTAAGTGAAGTTGTAAACGAATCGAATTCTACCAGCTTGCGTTTCGGAGTTGTGTTTGCTTTCGCGAAATGGCCTTTTAACGGTTGAGTTGTGTTTTTCTCTTTTTTCTCATCGTAACCCAATTGGATTGATGAATACCCGTCTTTTTCTTCGGTCTTTACTTGTGTAACTACACAAGGCCCAGCCTCGATTACCGTACAAGGAATGTTTCTTCCTTCGGCATCAAAGATACTGGTCATTCCTACTTTTTTTCCAATAATTCCTGACATTTTATCTTTTCTTTTTAACACCCATCGAAGCAGTAGGGCTTCGTTCAAGGTGGTTGTACATCCCCCGAAAGGGACGGCAAAGATAGACAAGAATTATTAATTTTCAAATAGTTAGCCAAATATTTTTTCAAATAAATTGCTGATATGATGGGATTTAACTAAAAAAGAGATGTTAATGTGCCAAACCACCATTTAAACTGATGGTTATGATCGCTAAAATGATCATTCCAATGAGTACATAGAGGTAATCACGCTCAATTAAAAAGCTAAAAATAGCGAAAACAATGCGGGCTATCGGCGTAAAAATCAACATCAGGATACCAAACTGCACGATGGCGTCGCCCTGAAAACTAGATACTCCCCTAAATATAGCCACTATGGATGAAAACTTGTTTAGTTCGGGTTTAAAAACTTTATAGTCGGTGATTGCGCCCTTGTTATGGATCAGGAAAATGGCACCGCCTATTAGTACAATGCTCATCGAAATAATTACGCCTGCACGCAGAAGTGTACCCAGAATTACCTGAATATCCTTATCGTTTAGGTTTTCTTTTCCTGTTGTATCCATTATAATCCGCTTATTCCTTTATATATCATCTGCAGTGCTAAAAAGGCAACTACAATGGCAAATACAATTTTAAGTTTATCGGTTTTGGCCCTCAGCAAAACTTTCGAGCCAACTGTTGCCCCTGTTAAAACGCCGATACACACTGGCATGGCAATACCAGGGTCGATCTGGCCACGGTGCAAATAAACCACTGCACTGGCCGCTGCCGTAACCCCCATCATAAAATTACTGGTAGTGGTTGATACCTTAAAGGGCAAACGCATAATATTATCCATTGCAATTACCTTCAGTGCCCCACTCCCAATACCAAGCAAACCGGATAATGTTCCGGCAAACAGCATCATTAAAAAACCTCCGGGAACATGTTTTACTGCATATGGATGATCTACCCCTTTATCAGGATAAGATCCGTTAAGCTTAAAAAAATTGGCCCATTTATCGGTATTGTCTAAAGTAGTATGATCTACTTTTTTCTTCAAGGTCATGATGGCCGAAAAAATGAGGATGCAGCCAAAAAGAATAGCAATATAGTTGGCATTGAGGTAAACGGCCACAATTGCTCCACAAACCGCTCCTATTGTAGTCGCGATTTCTAAAAACATACCTATACGGATATTCGTAATCCCTTCTTTAACATAGGCTGCCGCAGAACCTGAAGAGGTAGCAATAACAGAAACAATGGATGCACCTATAGCATAATGAATATCTACACCCAAAGCCAGGGTAAGTAAGGGAATAATAATTACCCCTCCACCTAAACCTGTTAGTGAACCCAATAGTCCGGCTAAAAAAGCACCTAATAAAACGATAATGGTAAACAGCAATACCGACATGCGGGCAAATATAATGCACTGTTTTTGGCTAAACGAAGGATCGAGGGAATAAAATAAAGTCTATATGTTATATGGATAAATAGAATTTTGAAGGAGTGAATGATGGAGTAGGTGAGTTTTAACGGGAGAATAACAGGCGAATGCCCATTCAGTAATTGATTCATTCAAAATTCAATAATTCTTTCATTCCATTATTACTTATGAAGCTTACTTTCCTTATTCAAATCAACACCCCGAAAACTTTCAAGCAGTTCGAAAGCAATTTGCCGAACAGTTTCAGGAATTGGATTAATGGCCGATTTATTACCTTTTGCATCTTTTACTGTCCAGCCCGAAGTATTGAGCACCAAAGGCTCAC
This sequence comes from Pedobacter sp. GW822-FHT03F06, assembly GCF_058801365.1. Lineage (NCBI taxonomy): Bacteria > Pseudomonadati > Bacteroidota > Sphingobacteriia > Sphingobacteriales > Sphingobacteriaceae > Pedobacter > Pedobacter sp. GW822-FHT03F06. Next base: position 221,927 of record NZ_JBXANE010000006.1, on the reverse strand, counting down.
TATTGGCTAATGATTTAATTATTTTAGCTCTTGTAAAAGCAACCCCGTCCGAATCGACAATTATTTTTTTATTGTTCCACCAGTTTTCTTGTGTTACTGCTTTTAAAGCAGACCGGTCTAGCCTGCCAGCATATCCCCAGCCCTTTCCTTCACGATGCATCAATTTCAATAATCCGATAAAATTAGTGAGGCTTTTGGAATTGTAAATTTCCGAACTGCAGTACATATCGAGGTGATTTAATTTAAGCTGACTCAACAATGCTTTTGCTTGATCGGAGTTATGGAAAATCACGACGGTTTTTTCGGCGATGGATAAAATAACAGCATCATCTCCCTTATCGTACTCATCACAAAGAATTTCTATTTCTTTTAAATGTTGCTGCAAAAGCGAAACCCGTTCAGGTTTATTCAGAATGGTCTTCATCCCTAATTGTTACTTACCTAATCGCTTAATCATTTCCGCACTCAAATCCCTACCATCATTTAAACGGTTCGCGAAGAATGATTTGGCAGCTTCGAAATGCTCTTTGTACCCTTTTAAATCACCATAACCGATAATCGATGCCCATTCGTGCACAGCGGTATGGAATTCCAAATCGTCGCCACGGATAGATTTATCATATAAAGCAGTACTAATCGATTCCTCTAGCATCGCTTCATTCTTGAAAAGGTATTCGGCAATGCCCAGCCTCAATTTAAAAGGAGGCGTTTGGCAGATCAGGTTATCGTAAGGATTTACACCCATCTTATACCAGGCATATACCATGCTCAGCAAACTCAAATGCGAATTTGGTTTCTGTTTATGGCTGGCATCTGATAGGCTGAATTCTTTCATGATGTTATCATCCAGCAGTAAAAGCGCACGACTTTCATGAAAAACAAAATCGCGGGCCGCATAGATCTTTTCCCTAAACTCCGCTTCATTTTCACAGATCATGAGCTTAAACAGTTCAGATTCTGCCTGCGCATAATATTTTACCTGTTTCTGGGCATAAGGATTTAAAATAGCCAAACCCGCATAAATGTGCGATTTATAGCTAAAAATCCTCAGCGTGGTCAAAATTTTCACGTTGTCGATTCCACCCGCATATGCCGGATTATCCCAGGGAAAAAACCCTGCATTTTTCCATGCCGAGCCCATGCTTTCGAAACCCATATGTGTTACTGCCTGTGTATCGGCCACAATGCGGTCGTGTTCTCTATAATCGTCCATTTCAATAATGTTCGATTTTAAAGATTTATAAACTTCTAAAGCTTTGGCATAAACAGCATCGGTAGCACGGTGACGTACCACTACGAGCGTTTGCCCTTCCGGACTAAATGCCGGACCGTGCAAAGAATGGCAGGTTACAATCTGGGTATCTTCCGGAAGGTGTTTTTCGAAAGCAGCAATTTCAGGATGTTTAACCGAAGTTTGTCCGGCAACTATGGCGCCATATTTAGTTGAGCGTGCAAAAGTAGCCACCACTTCATCAATTTTTTCGGCTTCAACGCAATAGATAATAAAGTCTGATTTACGGGCAACCTCATGACCATCGATTAAAACCTCGATTCCTTTAGGTTCCAGCTCTTTTTTTAAATCTGTAAAACGTAAGGGCATATCTGCCCCACATACCTTATAACCAGCGTTTAAGAACGATAGCGCATACAATTTGCCCATATCGCCCAAACCAATAATTCCTATTTGCATGAAACAAATGTAACCTATCGCAAATAAATTTATAATAAAACTTAGATAAAATTGTTATTTAGAATGTTAAACCAGCACAATTTTATCGATTTACCAAAACCTTAAACAAATTTTATTAACCGGAAAATGGATAAAAATGTAGTTTTACATTCTAACACCTATATTTAAACTATGCAGAAAATTAAACACACCCTATTGTTTTTAGGCGCTATGCTATTTTTAAACGTTGCCTTTGGGCAAACTTTACCTGACACTACCAAAAATACCGACCCATCTCTAAATGGCCAGTATCAGTTCATGTTAAAGAAATCTAAAAGCTTCAACGGCGCAAGGCTGATCAATCCATCACGGTTATCATCTTTATGGAAAAGTGTTAGTGATACGCTAAGAAAAGAACGTAAACAGTTGCAGGAAGCCCGTCAGGAAATTAAAGCACAGGCCGATAACATTTCGAGCTTAAAAGGCGAAGTAAATGGAAAAGAAAGTTCGCTGGCCAATGCCAATGCAGCCGTTAACGAAATTAAATTTTTAGGCATATCTTTTAATAAAGGCACCTATAATACCATTGTTTGGGCCATTATTATTGTACTTGGGGTAGGTTTGGCCTTTGTCATTTTCCAATCGGGTAAATTAAGGCACGAAGCAAAATATAGAACAGAACTTTATCAGGAAGTGGCTGATGAATTTCAGGCGCACAAGGTAAAGGCAAAAGATAAGGAAATGAAACTTGCCCGTGAACTGCAAGACGAGCGTAATAAATGGGACGACGGCCGGGGAAGGTAGTCGAAGACCTTTTAATTAATTGAAAAAACTTACTTTTTTTTTAGAAAGCAGGGCTAGTTGTGCTTCGGTTCCGCTAGCCCCGCCATTCGCTTTACCTCACTGCGTTCAGTGTCCGCTACTGTCGGGTTTATTTGAATATGGGCTTGTACTTGATAGAAAATACCACACGCCTACAACATGAAACGTTCCTACGGAACGAAAAAAATAAAATATTTTTTTTCTACCCACAAGTCGTCCCCATGGGACGAATAATCCATCAAAAGCTACTGGAACTGCTTTCCAAAAAATAACGGTTTAAAATTATTGGATAAATCTGTAGGTACACTTAACAATAGATTTATCCATTCCTTTACACTTCAGTCGAAATGACGATAACACGTTTAATTCTTAATGCTGTACTTTAAGCCCACTTCAAATTCGCCATTGCTATAACTCTGCATTTTTGAAGTATTGGTGGTGTACTGGAACAAAACCGAAAACTGGTTTTTGTAGTTTGCGCCAAAACCCGCGGTAAAACTATTGGTGCTATGATATATACCGTTCAACATCAATTTATTCTCTAAAAACTGAAGGTTTACGCCTGCATCAAAAATACCATCATAATTCTGTACGCCTCTATACACCAATTTTGGTTCAATACTGTTAATTACCTTATCCGTGTTAAATTTATAACCTGCGGCAATAAAATAAATCGATCGGTCTACGACGTTTCTCAGTACATCTCTTTTAAAAAACCGTTTAAGATTAGGTAAAGCTCCCTGCAATGTTAATTTATCGGTGCGGTAAGCTACTCCAAAATCGCCATCCAGATATAACCTGCGATCGTTAAAACTATTCAGCACATCGTCGTCTAAATCGCCTTTGGCTTTACCAAAGTCAATCCATTCATTCATTAGGCCAGCCGACAAACCAAAATCCAAAAAGTTATTCCCGCCGTTTAAAGGTAAATGATAAGCATAAGTTACAGTTGCCCTTGTACGGTTAATGGCTCCAGCACCTTCATTGTAAAAAAGCACACCCAAACCTACTTTATTACCGGCCAGACCGTAATCACCAGTTAAATATTGAATCTTTGGCGCTCCGTCTACCCCGGTCCACTGTGTTTTAAATGCCGCATTTAAATTTAGTCCGGTTTCTAAACCTGCCATTGCCGGGTTGGCCAAAAACTGGTTCTGATAGTAGATGCTCCCCATGGGGTTAAGTTGAGCAAACGCTGGTGCAACAAACAAAAACAACAGCCCCGCCATATAACATTTCATTTTTTTCACACTGTTATTTTTTATATAAGATTGATATAAAACCTTTAATAGAGCCATCTGCTCCTAAATCGAGCATATAATAATAGGTATCCTCTGTAAGTAGCTTTCCGTTAAAGTAGCCATCCCAGTCGTTCTGGTAGCTTTGGGTAGCATAAATCAGCCTTCCTCCCCTATCAAAAATGGATAATTTGTTGTTCGGATACTTTTCCAAGCCCTTAACTACAAAAAAATCATTTTTCCCGTCTCCGTTTGGGGTAAGGATATTATTTACAATGGCCAGGTCGGCTGTGGTCTGTATAATCAGAAAAGGCTGTAAAAACCCTTGGGTCAATGTAATGTTGGCAACCTGAAAAGTTTGTACCAGGGCCATTTCTCCAATACTGAAATCATATAATTGATTATTAATCTTACCGCTGCCACTGGCCAAATTAACTGCATAGGGCAAACTTTGTGCGTTTACACTTGTCTCGAAAAACATCAATAGCAAGAGAACAAACAAATAGGATATTTTTCTCATCGTGTTTAGTTTAAAGAAATCCATGCCGAACCATCGCTTTGAATGGTAAAAGTTTTTGCTCCCGTAATGGTGGTTACATTAGAATCATCATTCAACAAAATAGGATTGTTTAACGTAACATCACCTGATGATAAAGCCTTTACAATTACATAAATTCTTCCTTTACAGCTCGAGGCTGTTGGAAGATTAACACTTACCGCCGAACCAGCATTTTTTATCCTTACTGTGTAATGGCTGCCATCGAGCGTTAGTGCGCCTGTGGCCGTATAGGTTAAAACACTTGCTGCAACAGAACCATTAATGTTTAAAGTACTGGCATTTGCCGGGGCATAAGCTACAGAAGATGGAGCGGCAGTTCCATTAATGGTTAATGCGCCACCATTTGCTGCAAAATCGCCAGCAATTAAAGGGTATGAGGTATTGGAGTTAGCGACCACCAGGGTATTATTTGCATTAGTGTTATTAGCGGCGGCATTGCTTCCGATAAAAACATTCCCTGCCCCGTTGTTTTTCGAACCAGCGGCATAGCCCAATGCTGTATTATTGTCGCCATTACTGGCTTCAAGTGCCAAACTTCCGATAGCCGTATTTGAGATACCGGTTCTATTCGCCATTAGGGTATGTGTACCAATTGCTGTATTATTAGAACCAACGGTATTAATGGCTAAGGCCTGCGAGCCAAAGCCGCTGTTGTTAATAGCACTAAAACTCCGCTGTAACACCAGGTAACCAAAAGCACTGTTTTCGTAACCTGAAATGTTAACAGATAGTGCTTCGCGGCCAAATGCACTGTTGTAAAAGCCGGATACATTAGCAGTAAGTGTTTTATAACCGTAAGAAATATTGCTTTCGGATGAGTTGCCTAAACGGCCAGACTTTAAACCATTAACCAAAAAGTTAATGGCTACGTCATCAGTATTGCCCAGGAAATTATTATTTTGATCGGTACTACCCGTATTCCCTTTTAATGCCCAGGCATTGGCATTTGCAAATAATGTCCTGCTGATTAATTCGGGTTTACCGGTTGTTGCATTGGTGATATACACTTTATTTGCATCGCTTACCCCATCAGTAGTTAATTTAGCCACTGTAACTGAAGCATCAGCAAGTTTTGGTGTAGTTACCGATCCATCGGCCAGTTGAAGCGTATTTACCGCCAAATCGTCGATATTAATATTCTTAACTTCCTTGTTCCCGATTTTTACAGAGGTTACCGCAGCGTCAGCCAGTTTAGGAGTACTTACCGATCCATCGGCCAGCTGTAATGTATTAACAGCAGCATCGTTTATATTAATATTCTTAACTTCTTTGTTTCCAATTTTTACAGAGCTTACTGCAGCGTCGGCTAATTTTGCTGTTGTTACTGCCCCATCTGCCAGTTTAAGCGTGCTAACCGCCCCTGCGTTGATATCAATTACCACATCTTTCAATAAAGCAGTAGCGCCATTAGCACTAATACTCAAATCAGTTGAAGTTAACGCCTTAGCGCCAGACAGTTGGCTTACATCCAATGTTACTGGTTTCCATGCAGCCCCATCGAATAGGAGCACCTGGTTATTGGCTGGCGAAGTGGCATTTAATGTTTTTCCCTGAAGATTAGCTAATGTAGGATTTGGATAATTCCCTGTTAAATCACCGCCAGCTACGCCTGTTGAAGGACCAACCGGGCCTACGTCACCTTTATCCCCCTTATCGCCTTTTACGCCAGGTATACCCTGCAAACCTTGTAATCCGGTAGCTCCTGTTGCACCTATATCTCCTTTCGCTCCCTGTGGACCTGTTGCACCCACTGCGCCTTGTGCACCTGCAGCACCAGTTAAGCCTATTGGCCCCTGAGGACCGGTTGCTCCTGTAGCTCCCGCCGGGCCTTGTGGACCTGCAATGCCTGCAATACCTTGTGCACCAGCAGGACCGGCTACACCCGGATCGCCTTTGGCTCCGGTTGGCCCATTAGCGGCGTAAAGTGCGTATGGAACACTTAGTAATTGTGCTGTACCAGCCAAACTAAAATTTGTACCGTTATCAGGATCAATTTCAACCTTAACAAACTTTAATCCACTTGCCCAGGTTACTCCAGCTATTGTGCCGTTAACCGAGCCTGCACCAGTAGCCCCAATTGCCAATGCGTATAAACCTAACGCATTGGTTGTTACATTTCTTACCTCCGAATACTGAACGGTTCCGGTTGAAGATCCATCTAAAATGCTAATCCGCAGGGCTATATTTTTATTGGCCAGTGGGGTACCATTGGCATTTCTTGCCGCTCCTTGATAGTTAAATTGTTGTGGGGCTTGCGCTTTAACAGCCAAGGTGAAGCCCATGCTTAACAAAGCAATTAGTAAAAGTTTTTTCATGAATCGGGATGAGATGTAAAGCGTTAGACTTAAAAAATAAGAGAGCCTAACGATCAAATCTAACAATTAGTGCAAGCCGCTCCATTCGCTTTACACGAAATACTAATTACAAATACTAAAACGATTTTAAAGAACTACAAATCAACTACTTAAATAAAATTTAATTTCATAATTTTACACAAACACCCAATTTAAGACCGATTTAATCCTCAAAATCAGAAGAAAACAGGGTGAGCCAGTAATTAATCGAACATAAATAGTAAAAGCCAGAATTTATCTTTAGGTTTCCGAAGGGAAGGATATTCCCTTAATATTACGGTATAGATCAACTGCGTACAGATCGGTCATACCCGAAACGAAATCTAATACACTCTGTATGATAGAATATATATCAGTTAAATCGGTATGATATTGTTTAGGAATAAGTTTAACCAGTTTTTTGTAATAGTGTGTATTGTTGTGGATTAATGCAGGAACAAACTCTTCCAATAAACCGGCCATGATTTTATATCCAGCCACTTCTTTTTGTATTACCGATGAGAAATTGTAGATACGCTCAACAGAAATTTTTTCTACGGCTTTCCAGGCAGAAATATAAGGCTCGGGCAATAAATCAGTTAAACTTTGATTAAGCTCACCTTTCAATAATTTTTCTTGCTCCCTAAAAAATATACCTGCGCATTGGTTGGTTAATGTGTTAATTGCTTTTGCCCTTAGCAGACCGATTTTTGCATCGTCGTCTTCATAATCATTTTTTAGACGTTCTTCTATAGTGGTAGAGTTGGCAAAAGGCAACAGATAACTTTTTACTTCTTCGTAGGAAAGAATCTTTAAACGGTGTGCATCTTCCAAATCAATGATGCTGTAACAGATATCATCGGCAGCCTCCACCAGATAAACCAAGGGGTGGCGTTTGTAAATGAGGTATTCGCCTTCTTCTTTGTCCAAATTGAGTTCGGCCGCTATCTTTTTAAAAGTTTCTTCTTCTGATTGAAAGAAACCGTATTTCTTACGGTGTAGCACTCCCTTTTGTTTACCCGCAATTGAGGCGCAAGGGTATTTTGCAATCGAAGCCAAGGTAGAATAGGTTAACGCATAAGCATCATTGCCTTTTCCTTTTAGCGGATGGGTAAGAATCCGGATGGCGTTTGCATTACCTTCAAAATTAATTAAATCGTGCCACTGCGATGCGTTCATTTCTTTCTGATAAACTTTCCCATCGCCATCGGTAAAATACCGTGAAATAGCGGCTTCACCCGAGTGCCCAAAAGCTGGGTTTCCCAGATCATGCGCCAGTGCAGCAGCAGCCACAATATTACCTACTTCATTAATTAATGGAACATCTTTAATCAGTTGCGGTTGTTGCTCTTCTACACTTTTTAAAAAAATATTAGCCATAGAGCGGGCTACACTGGCCACCTCTAAACTATGCGTTAACCGGTTATGTACAAAAACACTTCCTGGCAATGGGAAAACCTGGGTTTTATTCTGCAATCTTCTAAAAGGAGACGAAAAAATCAACCGATCATAATCACGCTGAAAATCTGACCGTGCCCGATCTGTGCTGGCACCATATTGTTCTTGTCCGTATCTCTTATTCGAAAGTAAATATTTCCACTCCATTTATCCCTTTGGCATTTAAAATTTGGCGCAAGTTAAACAAAACGCGAAAATGGTTAAGCATAAAGACTCAGGTAAAATTTATATTATATCAATTAAAAGATATTTTTATATTCGCTACTAAATTAAACAAACAAATAATGAAGAAAATCTTATTAACGCTCGCTATCTTGTGCTGCTTTACGGTTTTAACCAAAGCGCAATTTGAAGGCTCGAAGCAAATTTTTGAAAGTCCAAAACTAAAGGAAACAATCAAAACACAAAAAACTGTAGCCATTTTACCTTTCGAGGTAAAAATTTCTTACCGGAAACAACCAAAAAACTTCAGTGCAGAAGGAAACAAAAGCCAGGAAGAGTCGATGGCAAGATCGATACAGGCCAGTATGTACACCTTTTTGTTAAGGAAAGCGTCTGACTATACCGTAACTTTCCAGGATGTTGACAAAACAAACATCTTATTAAAAAAAGCAGGTGTTTTAGGTAAGTTAGACGAAACAACTAAAGATGAACTGGCCAAAATACTTGGTGTTGATGCCGTTATCGGTGGACGTTTTGAAACTGAACAAACCAAATCTGAAGCTGGTGCAATCGCCTCAGCTGTTTTATTTGGTGGCTTTGGAGGAAAATCTGGAACAGGCACCATGTTCTTAACCATAAACAATGGAGCGGACGGAGAATTATTATGGCGTTTCTTTAAAACGATGGACGATTCCATTATGAGCTCTACTGATGATATGGTAGAACGGATGATGCGAAAAATATCACGGAATTTCCCATATAAAAGTTAAAACGAAGGCAGATAGAAATATCTGCCTTTTTTGTTATTACCTATTTTTTGATTTATCCCGATTCAAACTATTTAGTCTGCGTTCTGTTTATTCATAAAGCGATAATACTATGAAAACGAACATATATAACAAGGAAGAGCATATTGAAGGTTATGTAGGATCAGGTGATGAGCAATCAGAAAAATCTGATGTACAAAAAGCTTACGAAGAAGGCAACAACACCGACGTAGTAACCAGTTATGGCAAAGAACCGAGCGAACTGATTAAGGGAAATCCTTTAGCCAAAGACGGCCGGGATAATTCTGGCACACAAGGTAAAGATTCTCTCAGCGACGATGCCTACAACAGTTCAGATAAAAACCCAACCGTACAGAGCGCTGCAAGCCATACTGGAAGTTCTTCCGACGATTTTAAAACGAATACCAGCATTAATGAGGCTGATGAAAACCATGCTTTAAATACAGGAATATAAACAGATAATTATGGGACTATTAAAATATGCCATTTTAAGTGCAGCAGCAGTATATGGTTTTAAGTATGCCACAAAAAAAGCGGGTAACTGACGGTAAATCGTTGATTGATGACTTTAAGGAAAAAGCTCCAGAATACGTAGAGAAGATTAAGAATTATTCTGAAAAAATAAGACAGGATTATCGGCAAACAAGTGATTTATACTGACAATTAATCGAGTGTAGAAATACACATTAAATTGACATATATCAATATATTAATAGCGAAAGTGTTGTAAATTGGCGATAAGTTCTTGAAATTTGCAGCCCTGTAGGATTCGCGACAAAGATTAACTAAAAAAAATCAGAGACTAAAGATTTAAGGGCATTTGCTTCTTGATTAACGCATTTCAGTTGTGGAATCCTAATTAATTTCCATCTACCGGAAAATGCATAAATTTTATAAAGGGACTATTCTATATGGATAGTCTCTTTATAACTAGATCATAAATCTTTTCCGCTCAAACCTTTCTCGTTATTCTTGTTTCTGTTTCCAATGTCTTCACCCTGACTTAAATTCGAATTATTTAAATTTTCATTTACGGCATGTGTAGGATCATTTTCTGTTTTCAATAAATGCGCCTCATCTGGCTGATCTTTACGCTTAAAATCAGCTCGTTTATGCCCGTAAGTAGCCTCTCCATTATCCCATTCAATATCTTCCTCACTGCGGTTAATCTCCGAATTAGGATCGATATTTTTATTTTCATTCATTTCCATAGCATTATATTTTTTATAGATACTTCTTATTTAACAACAATTGGTACAATAAAAAAGTTTAATCGGGCATTGCTATATAAATCGCAGCCTTTTGCTTTTTTAACCAAATCCCACCATCAATTTACTTTACGCCTTTACTTTGGTCTATCGCTGTACTACTATCCAAATCATCTTTAGATGATCCATTTTCATCACGATGCTTTGGTGGATTTTCCATTCTACTTTCTTCCAGTTCAGAAAAATCACCATCTTTTTGATTGGCCACTTCGCCATGCGAGGAAGGTTTTTCTTTCAGTGCTTCTTTAGGATCTGCAAAATCCTGTCCTTCAACTGGTAATCCTTCGTGCTTTTTATCTTCCTTAGTCATATCAGTACAACCAGCCAGCGCTGCTTTTGTTTTAGGATTTGAAAGCATAAAAAAAGGCCCCGATTTGCATCGGGGCCTTTTCTGTTCTTTTAAAATCAATTAAACTTTGATTTCAACTTCAACACCGCTAGGTAATTCAAGTTTCATTAAAGCATCAACTGTTTTAGAGTTAGAGCTATAAATATCCAATAAACGTTTGTAAGCGCATAATTGGAACTGCTCTCTAGCTTTTTTGTTTACGTGCGGAGAACGTAAAACAGTAAAGATTTTTTTCTCTGTAGGAAGTGGAATTGGTCCACTTACAACTGCACCCGTAGGCTTAACAGTTTTTACGATTTTCTCAGCAGATTTATCTACTAAGTTGTAATCGTAAGATTTTAATTTAATTCTGATTCTTTGGCTCATCTTATTTTTAATTATGGTTTCCTGTTAGAGCTATTAACAACAGAAACCGGATTTATCTTTTTAGTAGCGAGTATTAGTATCGAGTATCAAGACTGATAATCCATCTTGATACTTGATACCTTTATCTTAATACTAATTAATCTTCAGATTTTACTCTTCCTTTAGATTTAGCAACTACTTCATCCTGTACGTTTTTAGGCGCAGCTTCATAGTGGTCAAATTCCATTGTAGAAGTTGCACGGCCTGAAGTGATTGTACGTAACTGCGTTACATAACCAAACATTTCAGAAAGCGGCACAGTAGCTTTAATTACTTGAGATCCATTACGGGTATCCATACCTAATAATTGACCACGACGACGGTTCATATCACCGATCACATCACCCATGTTTTCTTCAGGGGTTAAGATTTCGATTTTCATGATTGGCTCCATCAAAGTAGGTTTACATTTAGGTAAAGCCTCACGATATGCCATACGGGCAGCAAGCTCGAATGATAAAGCATCTGAATCGACTGCGTGGAATGAACCATCAATCAAACGTACTTTCATATCAGGAAGCGGATAACCAGCTAATACACCATTAGCCATTGCAGCAGCAAATCCTTTTTCTACTGAAGGAATAAATTCACGTGGAATTGAACCACCTGTAATTTCGTTTACGAACTGTAAACCACCTTTTTCGAAATCAGCATCAATTGGTGAAATAACTACCTGGATATCGGCAAATTTACCACGACCACCAGATTGTTTTTTATATGTTTCACGGTGTTGAGTACTACCAAAAATTGCTTCTTTGTAAGCTACTTGTGGCGCACCTTGGTTAACCTCTACTTTAAATTCGCGTTTTAAACGGTCAATTAAAATATCTAAGTGTAACTCACCCATACCAGAGATAACAGTTTGACCAGTTTCCTGATCAGTCTGAACCCTGAATGTAGGATCTTCTTCAGCTAATTTAGCTAAGCCCATACCTAATTTATCAACATCAGCTTGAGTTTTAGGCTCAATAGCTAAACCGATAACTGGCTCAGGGAAGTTCATAGACTCAAGAACGATTGGGTTTTTCTCTTCACAAAGTGTATCACCAGTTTTGATATCTTTAAATCCTACTACCGCAGCAATATCACCAGCAGCCACATTAGGCACAGGGTTTTGCTTGTTAGCGTGCATTTGGAAGATACGAGAAATACGCTCTTTACTTTCTGAACGTGTGTTATACACGTAAGAACCAGCTTCTAAGTTACCCGAATAAACGCGGATAAAACATAAACGGCCTACGAATGGGTCAGTTGCAATTTTAAATGCTAAAGCTGCAAATGGCTCATTGATACTTGGTTTTAATAAAACTTCAGCACCTGTATCTGGGTTAGTACCTGTAACACCTTCTGAATCAAGAGGTGAAGGCAATAATTCCATCACATAATCCAACATGGTTTGAACACCTTTGTTTTTGAAAGATGAACCACAAACCATAGGAACGATTTTAGCATCTAAAACAGCTGCACGTAAAGCATCTAAAATTTCGCGTTCGGTGATTGAATTTGGATCTTCGAAGAATTTCTCCATTAAAGACTCATCATAATCAGCAACTGATTCTAGTAATTTCTCTCTCCACTCAGCAACTTCGTCTAACATATCTTCTGGGATTGGCACTTCAGTAAAGGTCATACCTTTATCATGCTCATTCCAAACGATACCACGGTTGTTGATCAAATCAACCACACCTTTAAAGTTATCTTCAGAACCGATAGGTAATTGTAATGGAACTGCATTACTACCTAACATATCTTTAACTTGTTTAACAACTTTTAAGAAGTCAGCTCCAGAACGGTCCATTTTGTTAACGAAACCGATACGGGCAACATTATAGTTGTTAGCCAAACGCCAGTTGGTTTCTGATTGAGGCTCAACACCATCAACTGCAGAAAACAAGAACACTAAACCATCTAATACGCGTAACGAACGGTTTACCTCAACGGTAAAATCCACGTGTCCTGGTGTATCGATAATGTTCATGTGGTAAGCCTGACCTCTGTATTTCCACTCAACCGTAGTTGCAGCAGAAGTGATCGTGATACCACGCTCTTGCTCTTGTGCCATCCAGTCCATTGTTGCAGCACCTTCGTGCACTTCACCAATTTTATGACTTACACCAGCATAATAAAGAATACGCTCAGTTGTTGTAGTTTTACCCGCATCAATGTGAGCCGCGATTCCAATATTTCTTGTAAATTTTAAATCTCTTGCCATGTTATGTTTTTGATTTATCTGATTTTAAATGATTACACCGATTATGTTAAAACAAATCGGTGTAATTTATCTAATCAGTATAATCTTCTAATTAAATCTGTGTAATCTTACTAATCTGTTAATCCTAAATTAGAATCTGAAGTGAGAGAACGCTTTGTTAGCCTCAGCCATTTTGTGCGTATCTTCTTTCTTCTTAACAGCAGCACCTTCACCTTTAGCAGCAGCTACGATTTCACCAGCTAATTTCTCTTTCATGGTTTTTTCGCCACGTTTACGAGCGTATAAAATTAACCATTTCATACCTAAAGCTGTTTTACGCTCTGGTCTAACCTCAGTTGGAACCTGGAAGTTAGCACCACCAACACGACGAGATTTAACCTCTACAGCTGGCATAATGTTAGTTAAAGCACGTTTAAAGATCTCTAAACCGTTTTCACCTGCTTTTTTCTCAGCAATTTCAACAGCATCGTAAAAAATTGAATAAGCGATAGATTTTTTTCCATCGTACATCATATTGTTTACAAAACGAGTTACCTGAACATCATTAAATTTTGGATCAGGAAGAATAATTCTCTTTTTTGGTTTTGACTTTCTCATTTCTTATTTCCTCCCGATTATTTCTTTTTACCTTTTGTTGGTGCCGCAACTACCTGTCCTGGTTTAGGACGTTTAGTACCATATTTAGAACGACGTTGGTTACGACCAGCTACACCTGATGTATCTAATGCACCACGGATGATGTGGTAACGTACACCTGGTAAATCTTTAACACGACCACCACGGATCAATACGATTGAGTGCTCCTGTAAGTTGTGACCTTCCCCAGGAATGTAAGCATTCACCTCTTTACCGTTCGTTAAACGAACACGGGCTACTTTACGCATTGCTGAGTTTGGTTTTTTAGGGGTAGTGGTGTACACACGTGTACATACACCTCTTCGCTGTGGACAGCTGTCCAACGCTGGAGACTTACTCTTGAACTCCAGTGCTACTCTACCTTTTCTAACTAATTGTTGAATGGTTGGCATTGTGCTTTTTTATGTTTTTTTATTAAAAAATTTACCGCTCCCCCGGCATCCTTGCAGATAGCCCATAAAACGGACTGCAAAAGTAGAACAATTCTTTTTAAAAATCAAGGGGTTAGCGTAAAAAGTTTTCAGTTGGCAATTATCAGTTTTCAATTGAAAATTAAGGAGTTGCAGTTCAGTTTGCAGTTTTGAGTTTTCAGCCAAAGGTTTTCTCCCCAAACTCTTTGGCGTGCTCGTCAAGCTGAACCTTTTTTAGTATCTAATTTAGGTGTTTAAATACTTTTTGGAAAGCAGTTGTAGCAATCTTGGCTTAGTTTGAGCGTTTTAGATAAAAAATAGCTTAATAAGCACTAATCAAACTACTGGCCGGAATATTCAAAATCTCATGTAATTTTCTAATCATACTTAAACTGAGTTTGCGCTTACCGCTCAATATTTCAGATTGGCGACTGCGGGCACCTAAAATTTTAGATAGCTCACTTGGCGCTTTACCCAATTGTTCTAACCTAAATTTGATGGCTTCAATTGGTGATGGAGGTGCAATTGGATAATGACTTTCTTCGTAATGTTCTATTAATAATGTTAACAAATCCAATTCATCAGCTTGCTCGGTATCTAAATCAAGATCTTTTTGCATCAACAAGTAGGCCCTTTCTAAAGCCAACTCATACTCATTCTCGGTTTTAATTACTTTTAACATATTTTACCTCCTCCACATTAATTTTATCATAATTAGCATGCGTGCCAATCCAAACTATAAAAACAATTTTTAATTTAAATTCTATATCGGCAACCAACCTATAATCGTTACCCTTAATGTTAAATACGAACCGTTTACCTGTTATTACATCTGCAGTTGCATACAACTTAATTACGTCTGCAGGCATATTCCAATCTTGCTCAACAACCTCACCGTACCAAGCCTCTAAACTAGCCTTGGCGGCGCTGTGTTTCTTGTAATATTCAACAAGTGTCTTTTTAGCAATAATCCGCATGCACAAATATATTACCAAAATGGTAACAAAAACAAATTTATTTCATTACCTCATAATTTCATGAGACTAATTAGACACTATCACAGAAGTTATATCTGTTAGTAATGGGTTAAATACATAACTGTTTTTTCACACCATTATATTAAATACTTTATCTTTAATAAAAATCTAAATTATATGTTCTTAAGTATCGTTGGAATTATTATCATTTTTATCGGCTATGCAGTATCAAGCCAAAATAATCTGGTTGGCCGTTACAGCAATATCACCAAAATTATCGGTGTAGTACTGGTCATCATCGGCTTATCTTTCTCTATGTTTAAAGTTATTGATGCTGGTGAAGTTGGCGTCAAAACCGTTTTCGGAAAGGTAGATAATGAAGTTTTATATAGCGGCCTAAATGTAATTAATCCTATAGCGGTAATTACCCCATTTGATGTTAAAACACAAAACTACACCATGTCTGGCGTGCATGATGAGGGCAATAAACAAACTGATGATGCTTTACGTGTTTTATCGGCAGATGGCCTGGAGGTCATTATTGATCTTTCGGTACTCTTCAGGGTAAAGGGGAGTGCCGCTCCAAATATCTTAAGGGAAATAGGCACCGACTATCTGGAAAAGATTGTACGCCCGGTTTCCCGTACTGCCATACGCGATAATGCTGTTGCTTACGATGCCGTTGCATTGTACTCGAGTAAACGGGATGAATTTCAATCGAAAATATTTAATACCATAGAGAAGAGTTTTGCCAAAAGAGGTTTAGAGTTAGAGCAGCTTTTGGTGCGTAACATTACTTTACCTGCATCAGTAAAAGCAAGTATCGAATCGAAAATAAACGCAGAACAAGATGCACAAAAGATGACATTTGTACTCCAAAAAGAACGCCAGGAAGCAGAACGGAAAAGAGTAGAAGCGCAGGGAATTGCCGATTATCAGCGGATCCTTTCAACAGGTTTAAGCGATCGCCAGCTCCAATACGAATCTATATTGGCTCAAAAAGAAATTGCAAAATCTGCCAATACCAAAGTTATTATTATGGGTAATGGCAAAAGTGCACCAATTATTTTAGGTGGAAATTAATATTCAAGTGTTCCAAAAATGAAAACAAAAATTATCACCATCATATGCTGTAGTGTTGCATACCTATGTAATGCACAAACTTCTTCAACTATTAAAAGAAAGGCCAATGTAGATTTTGATGCTTACGAAAAACTTATTCCTGAGGTTAAAGCCCATCGTAAAGGTAGGCTCGTAGATTTACCAACTTTTTTAAAAATGGCTGAAGAGAAAGGCACTATTATTTTAGATACACGTTCTGACAGTCTATTTAAACGCAAACATATTAAGGGTGCCATTCATTTAAATTTTTCTGATTTCACACAACAAAATCTGTTAAGGATTATACCAAATGCGGATACGAAAATATTAATCTATTGCAATAATAATTTTATAGATGACCAGGCAAATTTTGCCAGTAAAGTAGTTGTGCCTGTTTTGATAAAGAAAAAAATAGCCCCAATTTCATTGGCCTTAAATATTCCTACTTATATTAATCTATATGGCTATGGTTATAGAAATGTATATGAGCTCTCCGAACTGGTAAGCACACGGGATAAACGAATAACCTTTGAAGGAACCGAAATCAGAAGTGCTATTGTTAAGGCACGATGATAAAGTTAAAACTTAATTACAATCCTTAAAACTATCTTTCAAAACCTTCAGCCGCGCAACTGCAGCTTCTAATTCTTTTGGTGCTTTACCATACTCGTAAGTAATTTTATATTGTTTGCCATCGGCATTAATGGCAATCCACTCTGCTCCTCCATCAGCACAATCAGGACAGCCAATTACTTCAGGCAGGGCCGAAATCTTCTCCAAATTCAATTCTTTTTTGATCGCATTTATATCAGCTTCAGAGATTGTTTTGCTACAGGTTTTGGTATCAGCTGTTTGCCCGTTTTTCGATTTAGAAAAAGTAAGTTTCAGGTCGCTAATGAGTAAATTATTGGAACAATAGCCTACACACATCCCAAACGACGATCCATAACCAATACTGTTTAGGGTTTTAATGTCGCCTTTTTTACATGCCGAAAAGGACAGGGTTATCAAAATTGCAAAAATGAGTGGTAAAGTTCTTTTCATATGTTGAGGTTTACAAACAAGCCTATTCTATCCCGAAGATACAAATATCGTACTACATAGAGCTAAACTAATCTCCGCAACAAACAACTATTTCAACACCAGGTATAGATGGACTGTATACTAGGGATAAGATATTTTTAGGCACCTAATTAACGGTATTACGCGGGTTGCTCCGTTGGTTGTTTGCGCCAACTTTGGTTAACTTGTAATTTAGTGATAAATAAAAGTACCTGGTGATGTTGTTATACCTTACATCTTCAATCCGGCTGCTGTTTACAATTCTATCAATGCTGGTATTCTGGTTTAAAATATCAAAACCTTTTAAACCCAGTGTTACCCTGCGTTTCATTAAATATTTGTTTATGCCTGCGTTAAGCAAAAAGTAATTGTTATTAAACCCATCAGCGCGGCCTGCTGAACCAATGTGATCCAAATCAGCTTCTATCCGTAAGTCTTTAATGAACTCGTAACTCAGATTTAAAGTGTTATTTAGCGTAAAATATTTATTATCGATCGCTGATTCTGCCGTATTATTAACTTTGGTATAGGCAACATAAGCATAAATACCGGCATTAAATTTATCATCTATATCATAACTCCAGTTAATGTTCGGACCGATTTCGAACCTGTTGGTGATGTTTTTAGCGCCGCTGATAAAGTTTGTTCTATGTTCAGTAAAGAAATTTGCACCATAATTCATCCTTAAACCTTTAAGTTTTGATGGCATTCCAAAAAATGTTCCGGCACGCAGGTAATAATTACCATTTACATTGATCGGCTTTACCGTTTGGATACCATTGTTATAAGTAATATCATTTCCGGTATCATCAAAAGATAAGTTGTAGAGGAAATACCCATTCCAATAGCGGTTATTATCAGGACTAAAGGTATTGAAGTTTACCGATAGGCGATGGTTTTTCCGAGCTTCGAGATCAGGGTTCCCTATTCTTTGATATAATGGATTGGTATTGTTCTGTACAGGCTGCAGATCGGTAACGGAAGGCAGATTAACACTTGCCCGGTAATTGATCGCAATGGTTTGATTCGCTTTATTTTTAAAATTGACCGTTAAACGCGGCAATAGGTTATAATATGATTTTTCAATATTGCCAATATTGGCACCTACGTTATTAAATACATTGGCATTTAACAAACTTTCCTGTGCATTGAATCCGAAATTATAGGTCCAATCCTTTCCGGTGTAGATAAAACCCAAACCAGCAACTTGTTGGCTGTTATGATTATCGAAAGTATTGGTTAAGGATGGCACAATGGTTTCGTAGCGATCGGTAGTCGGGTTATAATCAAAGGTAATCTGCTGTGCATCAACAATGCTTCTTGTATAACCGTAAGCAAGATTAGCACTCCACTTTTGATTTAACTGCCTGGCATAATTCCCGTTGATGGTATAGGTTTTTGAGGCGTTTTCCTGACTCGCCTGCTGATTGATATTGGTAACGGTCTTATCACCATTTACATATTGATGAAGCAGTGATTGATTTAACCAGTCGGAATTAAAGGTATTCTGTGTACCATTTAACCGGAGCGAAACCGAGCCTTTTTTATTGGCCAATCTCCTCAGCACGGTAAACTCGCCAAATAAGGATGGGGTGAAATTATGCTGATTGTAATACTGGCTTCCATCATTTGCTTTTCCTGAAGCATCAAAATTAGCATTGAATGTACGGTTGTTGATGTTGGTGGTACTGTTGAGGATCACATTCGGACGGAATACCATATCTGTTAACGAATCGGGATGGTATTCTGCTTTAAAATTAAAGCGGTGTGCTTGATTGTTGCTATTGCGGTCGGTATTATCCAATGTGCGCAAAATATCACCTGAGCTTAAGTCTTGAATATTGGATAATTTATTACCTAAACCAGAAGAAAAATAAGTAAAATAACTTCCGCTAATTGCTAACTTATTATTCTTGCCCCAAGAATTACTGTAGTTTACTCCGCCACTATGTGTGGTGTAGAGTCCAATGGCATTGTTATCAAAAACACCGCTGCCGCCAATAGTGGTTTTACCATTATTGTTATTTATAGAGAAACTTCCTCCAGCAGGTGGGGCAAAAATATTCCCGATATTTCCACCGCTGAAACTACTCAGGTCATCGTAGCCGAAACTGGCATCGTTGGTATTATTGCTCATCCCCAAAACAGCAAATTGCAGGTTCTTATTAAAATGGTTGGCACTTAAATAACTTCCATATTTATCTGTTGTCCCCCCCGCAAGATTAGCGTTACCGAACCA
This sequence comes from Pedobacter sp. GW822-FHT03F06, assembly GCF_058801365.1. Lineage (NCBI taxonomy): Bacteria > Pseudomonadati > Bacteroidota > Sphingobacteriia > Sphingobacteriales > Sphingobacteriaceae > Pedobacter > Pedobacter sp. GW822-FHT03F06. The sequence goes on along the minus strand of NZ_JBXANE010000006.1, from coordinate 202,239 downwards.
GCCCTTTTTCTTATCTTCTTTAATGGTGAGGTTCAATACTTTTTCGCGCTGACCGTCGTCAATGCCAGTAGCTTTCGCTTCCTGCGTTTTACTGTCAATCAACTGTACTTTGGCGATAGCATCTGCAGGGAGGTTTTTTGTTGCCGTTTTAGGGTCAGTGCCAAAAAAGTCTTTTCCATCAACGGTTAGACGGGTAACTTTCTGCCCCTGTACCAAAATACTTCCGTCTTTATCAACAGTTACGCCCGGGAGCTTCTTCAATAAATCTTCAACCGCAGCATTTGGCCTGGTTTTATACGCATCGGCATTAAATTCTACGGTATCTTTTTTTACTGATGCTATTGCATAGCGGCCATTTACAGCAACATCCTTTAAGGCAATGGCATCCTCTTTCAATTTTAAGGTGCCAATGTTAACAGTCTTTCCGTTCAAATTGATCTCTTTAGTGATGGAATTGTATCCCAAGGCCGAAATTCTGATTTTGTAATCACCATTGGCAACCGCATTAAAAGAAAATTCTCCGCCTTTGTTGGTTACCATACCTACTTTTTTGGTCGAATCAGTTTTACCCGATAAAATAATGCCCACATATTCAATGGGCTGGTTTGTTTTCCCATCAATAATTTTTCCATTTATATTACCCGCTTGTTGTGCGAAGACTTTCGTAGATAATATGCACAGCAACATCCATAAATAGGTTTTCATAGTTAAAATTGTCTTTTTTGTTGGTTGGTTTGATTAACCCTTTTTTAAGGTTTCAACTATAAGACACCAAAAAAATTAAAATGTGACAAGAAAAAATATTTTTTTGCTCATGAATCAGGGCAAGTCGAAAGCGAAGGTATATTTTAACTTTTTTCCACTCAGCACATATTCAGATACTACCTTTCCGTCAACAAGGATTTTATACTCACCTTTAGATTTTTGCTTAGCAGTGGCAAAAGTTGTAAGCTGAACATGTGTTCCTGATTTTAGGGTAACACTTTTTTCCCAGATGCCACTTACCTCGCTTAGTTCAGTCTCCTTTCCATTTTCATCGGTGTAAGCTACATCAGCTTTTAAACCATCGCCAAAGCTGGCCTGATAAACTACATGGTAACTTTCTTTTTTAGGGGTATCTATTTTGCCTTTCGACATGGAATAGAACGTTGTCATGGTTGAAATAGCGCAACTGCCCAGTACAAGCATCAGCAAAAAACAATAAAAAATATTTTTCATTAGACAAGGTTTAGATCAAGATGACGAGTATACGCGGATAAAGGTTGCAAGGTGAGATAATTATTGAATGAGAGAATGACAGGATGATTGAATGAAGAAATTACTGGATGGCTGATTGAAGGAATGTTGGATTTGATCACTAGCACATTCGCTCATTCAAAATTCACTCATTAGATCTCATTTATGAAACGTATCAAGATATAATTCTTCTACCTTTTTACGGGCCCAGGGCATTCTTCTTAAAAATTTTAAGCTCGATTTTATAGTTTGGTTGTTGTTAAAACAATCAATCCTAATTAGTGACCCCAGTTTTTCCCAGCCGTAATGTAGCTGAAGATCGGTTACAATTTTTTCTAAGGTGATACCGTGTAAGGGATTGTTTTTTTGCTGTTCGGCCATGCTGCAAAGTTAAGGCAAAATTATCAGGGTTTATATTGCGCCATCCAAACATTTGCGCCGCCACAGGCGAGGTCGTTTATTTTATGTGTAAGCACCTCAAATTGATTCGATTCGAGCAACGATTGATATTCCTCTGTATCCAAAGAAGCATGAAATAAGTTTTCACCACCGTTCATCCCCCAAACCTCTCCGCTATCCGTTCCCGAGGTAAACAATAAAATGCCATTTTGTTTAAGGTGACGCCTAAAAATACCGAACATACCAGGCTGATCGGCTGCTGGAAGATGAAAAAAACTGTGCCAGGCAATTATTGCATCGAATTTTTCACTCAAATCAAGTTTACGCATATCTTTTAGCATAAACTGTGTGTCGGGAAAATTTAGTCTGGCCAACTCTAGCATCTGCTCACTGGCATCGATTCCGAGAACGTTTATATTTTGGCTGATCAGGTATTCCAATATAGGTTTTCCGCTACCACAGCCCAAATCTAAAATGCTTGCATTTGGAGGCATCCGCTTAAGTAAACCGTCTAAATAGGCTTTCTCCTCTAAACCAGCATAACGGTTTTGGGCAAACCACTTACCCATTTTATTGTAAGCCTTATAAACGTTTTTGCGTTCTCCTTTTTCCATCTTAAAGTCTTTGAATTTATCCAATGGCAGTGGCATCAATTTCAATTAGCATGCCATTTAAGGCCAATCTTTGTACCGGAATAAGCGTGTTTACAGGAAATTTCTGATCAGGCCATATTTTGTTTGATTCTTCGATCAGGATTTCGTGTTTCTCCTCATCATAATCTACCACCAATGTAGTGAGCTTTGCAATATTGTCCATACCTAAATTCTTACTTTTTAAGGCTAAAGCGATATTCTCGAAGACAATACTTACCTGCGTCCTGAAATCATCACTCAGTATGCCATCGGTTCTGCTACCACCCTGGCCCGCCACAAATACAAGTGAGGAATTGGCTGAAACTGAAGCAACATGAGAATATCCATGCGGACGGGGATTGTATATGCCTGCGGGGTTGGTAATTTCTAAATTAGTTTTTTCCATTTGCTGTAAATTAACTGGTGCTAAATTATTCGATAAGAATTAGGAAACCGTCGGTTGTTTGCAATAAAAAACCTCCTGATCTTTTAAAATCAGGAGGCTATAATAATTATTCAGGTTAAATTAGTTACCTGTGGCTGTCCAGGTATTATTATCCGTATTCGAATCTGGTAATACTTTATTAGGATCCAAAGTAACTGATTCAATCTCTTCAGTTGTTGGATAACGTACCAACCAAGTTGCGTTTTTCATCCAAACATCAACAGGAATTTTTACGATATCCGTTTTACCGCTTTTGGTTTTAACCTGCAGGATAATCGGCATTGGCATTTTCTCCAGGTTTACAACTTTAATTGCGTAGCCCACCAATTTACCGTCTTGCTTAACGGCCTCAACACTGGCAATACCCTGATCCATTTTCCAGTTGTTTAACCACCAGCTTCTCCAGAACCAGGCTAAATCTTCGCCTGCGCCATTCTCCATCGATCGAAAGAAATCAAATGGGGTTGGATGTTTAAATGCCCAGTTTTTAATGTACTGGCGGAAAGCATAATCAAAACGGTCTTCGCCTAAAATTTGCGTTCTTAAAATATCCAGGCCCCATCCCGGTTTACTGTACAGGTTAACCCCGATATTTCTTTCGGCCATACCATCTGGCATCTGCATAATGTTTTCGTAAATTGGGTTACCAATAACGGCTTTACCGATCCTGTTTAAATCAGCAGGAGGACTAGCGTACTCGCCATTATTGAAATTTTTCTCAGAAATACCGTTGATGAAAGTATTAAAACCTTCGTCCATCCAGCCATATTTACGCTCGTTAGACCCCACAATCATCGGGAACCAGGTATGACCAAATTCGTGATCGATTACACCCCAGGCACCTGCTTTTTTAGCTTTCCAACCACAAAACACAATACCAGGATATTCCATACCGCCAATATTGGTTGCTACATTAACCGCCATTGGATATGGATATTCGAACCATTTGGTTGAATAGTGCTCAATGGTAGATTTTACATATTCTACACCACGGCCATATGAATCAACACCGTTGCTTTCTACAGGTTGTGCAGAAACAGCCAGAGATTTTTTACCGCTTGGCAGATTGATTCTTGCTGCATCTAACACAAAAGATTTAGATGAAGCCCAAGCCGCATCGCGTGCATTTAAGATTTTAAATCTCCAGGTTAATTTATCTTTCGCCGGACGGGATTTTGGATCTGTTACCTCCTCTTCTGTACGGATGTGAACGGTAGCATCGCTTAGTTTAGCGGCATTCCACCTTTTTAATTGTTCTGGGGTAAAAACTTCTGCAGGATTTAACAACTCGCCCGAGCCCATTACAATATGGCTTGCCGGTGCGGTAATGGCAAAATTAATATCGCCATACTCGCAATAAAATTCACCGCCGCCCCAATACGGCAAAGTATTCCATCCAATTACATCATCATATACACACATGCGTGGAAACCACTGTGCAATGGCAAAAATTTCACCGTTTTTTGTAGTTAAATGTCCTGTTCTGTCCGACCCCTCTTTTGGTACAACAAAAGAATAATCCATTTTAATCGTTACAATATCGCCATTGGCTGCCATTGGTTGGTCTAAACGGATCTGCATGCGCGTATCTTCTACCAAAGAAGTAAATTTTACAGCTGCAGCTTTTTGCGATACACTGATGTTCTGGATTTTATAACCACCATCAAATTTTTCCCCTTGTGCACCATAACGGCTACGCGCTGGCGTAATAGCATAGCCACGTGAAGTTTCTTTAAAAGTATTCTGGTCTAATTGCAGCCATAAATAAGGCAATTTATCGGGACTGTTATTTTTGTAAGTAATGGTAACGGTACCCGTAACCATGTTCTTTGTTTCATCGAGGCTAGCTGTAATGTTATAATCAACGCGGTTCTGCCAATATTTTGGGCCAGGTGCCCCAATTGCAGAGCGGAATTCATTCCCGTTTTGTGTATAAAATAATGGTCCAAAGGCTTCAGCAGGGTTATAATTGGTAGCTGGTGCTGGTGTTGTAGCTTGTTGGGCAGATGCAGAAAAGGCAAAAACGCAACAAACTAAACAAAAAGTTATTAGTTTAGTCAATTTCATGATAATAATAAGGTTGTAATCAGGCGGTAAATATAAAAAATAACCACATATAGATTGATATGTGGTTATAATGTTACCAATAATGGCTATAATGTAGTTAAAAAGGCTTTTTTAACTCTAATTCGGTCAATATTTACTCGTATCTGTTAATTTTAATTTCCTTTCCTAACGCTACGGAATGCTGACCTGTAACGAAGTGGAAAGCTACGAAGTAAATTTATTTTACAAGTAGAAATAGTGTTTTCAATTGTCTTGTAGCTACTATGTAGTCAGCACCTTTCATGTAAAGAGACCCTGAAATGAATTCAGGGTGACGAGTATTTATTAATTCGCTTTTAATTTGGGCAAATCCTGCAGTTTTCTTTCTTGCGGGGTTAATTTTTTCCATGCGACAAAGGCACGGGATATATAATAAGCATAACGGTATGGCCTTTCTGCCTTTACTGTCTCTACCGAAGGGCGATAAATAATCATGAAGTTTTTAAGTTCCTCCCCCTCTAGTTTGGTCATATCCGTAATGGCCTTTGCGGTAAAGTTCTCATCAATTTCCTGGAGATACATTTCCTTTTCCTCTAAATCGGCCTCTTTTCGTTGTTGTCTTTTGTATTTACCATAGCCAAGGTTTAGGTTTAAGCCACCAACCTTGTCGGTCATCCGTTTACGGTTTAGGTTTCCACCTGTACTCAGTAGTGTATATTTTTCGGCCAATGGATCTTTCGCATCAGTAACCTGACTATTCATCCGCACTGCTGTAATATCTACATCTTTTAAACTGTTCGATTTAACCGGAAGATATATTGTTCTATTTAACAGGTTGGTTAAGTACAGTGTATCGGTATGGTAACCTACGGCAGAAAACTCTAAAAGATCGCCAATATTGGCACTAATGGTATACTTACCTTCTTTATTTGTACTGGTTGATTTTTTACTGTTCAGATTTCTGATGCTAACACCAGGAAGAGAGAGCGTTTTTTTCGAGTAATCGAAAACCGTACCCGTGGTTACCGTTTGTGCAAAAACACCAACTGGCAAGGCAAGCAATAGAAAAATGATCAGTTTGTACATATTCAAAAGTAACTTAGTTCGACATTTAAAAGCTGCATTTAACAAACTTTAACATTAAAACAATTGAATTAGGCTAGTGTTTTTAAATAATTCTCATCATCAAACCCAATTAATATGGCTTTGTTGTTCTGCTCAATAATCGGGCGTTTTATGGCGCTGGTATTTTCTTTTAAATAAGCTATTGCCAAATCCTGGTTATCAATTTTAGCCTGCTCCTCTTTAGTGAGTTTTTTCCAGGTTAAACCTTTGCGGTTTAATACCGTTTCCCAGCCGAAGGTATTACACCATTCATTTAATTTTTCAGTTGTAATGCCTTTTTTCTTGAAATCATGAAATTCAAAATCAACCTGATGTGCTTTTAACCAATCGAGCGATTTTTTAACTGTATTGCAATTTGGAATTCCGTAAACGGTCATATTGAATGAATGAATTTTGAATGAGTGAATATTTGATGATGAATGAATGTAAAAGCAAAGTTAATAAACTGTTTAGCTTTATGCTTAATATTTTGAAGATCCTTGTTTTATTGTGGCGATGGATGTGGTGTCCAATATTTCTATCTGACACAAATCGTGATTATTCATTTGGGTATTAATTCAGTCGCCAGTCAGATGGCAACATCTGACAGCACAACAAACAAGAAACTTAATCTTAAAATCAAATAATCCTAAAAATCCTGTTCATTCATCACATTTTTTAGCTCATCCATCACATTTTAAATATAGATGTAAATTCTGTTCGTAAAATTGTGGTATAAACTAAAACAAATGGTAATTCTTTCAGGCAACCCGTCAATAAAAACCAAAAACATCAACCAGCTTGAGTTTTGGATTTCTACAACACTATATATTCTGGCATTGATCAGTATTTGTTCGTCTACCGTTTATAACAGGGGTAATTCGTATCGTTTTGAAGAAAGCCAAATCGATTATAGTGTAATATCAAATTTCTTTGTACCCGAAGTATTTAAGATCAGCATTTTATATATCAGTTTTTTATTGTTCAATTTTTGCTTCATGCCTCAACTGGCAAACAGGAAAAACATCGCACTCAATCTTATTCTTAGCATTTTGGTAACATCGTTTTCTGTTGTTGCATGGATGGTTTTTAACACCTATTCTCAAGCTTACCGACTGTTAGAATATGATAACATCGAAAATGCCTACGGTATCTTTTTTGGAGAGGCTTTTACATATATCTTTTTTCTTTACCTGCTTTTTAATGCCTACGCATATTTTAATGAGCGGGGTTTAGAACTACTAAAAAGAATTCCCTTTTTAAAGCATTACAATAACAACATCATCCCAGAAATTTTTATTTCAACTAAAGTCTGGTTGATTTCGCTCATGGTATTTGCCGCAATACTTTCTTTAAAGATCGATCACGAAATATTGATTATCTGGCTAATTGTACCACCCGTAAATATTTTCTTTGCCTTTTGTGCTATTTATTACATCATTCCAAATCTCAGAAAGAATTTTAAAGGTTTTGGTCGGTATTTTTGGGGAAATGTAGGTTTAACCATTATCATTTCGCTGCTACTGCTCATGATCTTAATCCCCTTTATGCACAATGGCGAAGCCGTACCCATTACTTTAATTTTCAATGCAATATGTTTAATGTGTATTACTACGCCATCTGCCTGGTATGTTTACAAGCATAAATTTGAAAAACTCAGCGAAATCCAGATGCTTAAAACGGAGTTGGGTAAATCGGATGCGAACCTTAATTTCTTAAAATCGCAGATCAATCCGCACTTCTTGTTTAATGCTTTAAATACCTTATTCGGAACAGCTTTGCAGGAAAATGCAGAAAGAACAGGAGAAGGGATCCAGAAACTGGGTGATATGATGCGTTTTATGCTCCATGAAAATACCCAGGATAAAATTTCATTAACCCGCGAGGTAGAATACCTGAACAATTATATTGATTTGCAAAAGCTCCGTACCTCTCGCTCTGCAGATATCAGGATTGATACACATATTGAAGAGCAGTTGAATAACCTGCAGATTACGCCGATGCTGTTGATTCCATTTATAGAAAATGCGTTTAAACATGGTATCAGCCTGCAACAGCCTTCGTACATTAAGATTACACTGCAAACCAAAGAAAAAACTTTATATTTTGATGTAAGCAATAGCATTTATATCAAGGCAGATAACGATCCTGAAAAATTAAAAAGTGGCATTGGACTAGAAAATGTTAAACAACGTTTATCATTACTTTATCATGGAAAACACGAATTGATTATCCGCGAAAGTGCCAATGAGTTTTTTGTTCATTTAACTTTGACGTTGGATTAGTCCTTCGACTTTGCTTATGGCAACCCATAATTTGTCATGTCAATATAAATGATAATTTATCTGCGACTGTCACCCTGAGCGTAGTCGAAGGGCAGTAGATCAAAAATATCTGTTGGGATTAATCTTGATTTTATTATATTTAAAATGTCCTTCGACTCCGCTCAGGATGACACCACGCGTTAGTATAAAGCAAAGACGAAGTACCGACAAGTCAAAATAAAAATATGAATACCTACACCGTTTATATTCTAAAATGTGCTGATAATTCATATTACACAGGGGTTACCAATGATATTAATAGACGGTTATATGAACATCATAATGCTATAAATCCAACTTGCTATACTTCAACAAAAAGACCGCTAGTTTTAGTATTTTGCGAGCACTTTGAAGATATTAATGAAGCGATTAGCTTTGAAAAGCAAGTTAAAGGCTGGTCCAGAAAAAAGAAAGAGGCCATTATAAACGATAACTGGGATAAACTTAAAGAACTATCCATTTGTAAAAACATTACCAGCCATACAAATTTTACCAGATAATTGGCTTCGACTACACTCCGCCTGATATCCACCAACACAAATACAAAATGATTGCCATTGCTATAGATGATGAACCGATTGCATTAGAGATTATACAATCACACGCCTCAAAAGTTCCATTTGTAACGTTGCAACAAACTTTTACCGATGCCTTTGCTGCCATCAGCTATCTTCAGCAAAACAAGGTTGATTTAATTTTTCTGGATATCAAAATGCCAGATATCAGTGGTATTGATTTTTTAAAGAGTTTGAACAAGCCCCCAATGGTTATCTTTACAACGGCCTATACGGAGCATGCTGTGCAGAGTTTTGAGCTCGATGCTGTCGATTATCTGTTAAAACCTTTTTCACTTTCTCGTTTTTTAAAGGCTTGCAATAAAGCCCAGGAACTATTTAACCTGCGCAACCAGAAGCAGGGAACAAAAACAGAATATATTTTCGTAAAAGACGGTTACGAGCAGATTAAAGTGGAGTTGGACGAAATTCTTTATGTGGAGGCCTCGGGCAACTATACCCAGATCCAGCTAAAAAACAAACTTTTAAGCTCAAGGATTACCATTAACGATTTGGCTGAACTGTTGCCAAAAGCAGATTTTATCCGCTGTCACCGGGCTTTTATTGTAGCTAAAAATAAAATATCCAAATTTGACCGCAGCCAAATTTGGATTGGAGAAAAAATTATCCCTATCGGGGCAACCTATACCAATATTAAACTTACTTAATGTAATTTAAGAGGTTATATCATAAAGGCAATTTCACCTCAGATGATGTCATGTTGAGCTTGTCAAAACACCTTAAAGCGTATTTAAGCAGGTCCTTCGACAAGCTCTCCGTAGGAGTCCTTTGGACAGGATAACAAATCTATATTTATGATACAACCACTTATGCTTCGTTGGTTAGACCCTGAAATAAATTACCTTCAGTGAACTCGCTTGAAGCTCGGTTTACTCTGTAGCTTTCCGCTTCGCTCTAGGCGGCCAACCTCTTAAGGTTTTACATTTACCCTTACCCCTGCTGAGTGGGTAGTAAACTCAGGTGCATACATGCTTTGCAAAGAGGTAATTCCATTTGAAAAATTTCCGGCATGCGTAACCCGCAGGGGATATTCAAATACGTAGGTTCCTTTAGGCATGTAACTGATAAAGAAATTGGTTGAAGCATCTTTTGTACTTTCATAATAACCCAAACCATCCTGATATTTATACCTAGAGATTACGTTTACAGGTTCAAAACCCGATGAGCGCATATCTTTCAAATGAATATATTCCATATCCCGATCACAATAAATTTCAATACGCACTTTCAATAAATCGCCAGGGGCCAAAATATTGGTTGCCGTAAGCGGAATTAAAACATCGCCTTTTGCGCTAGCTTTTTGGACAAATAATTGCTTGTTGATTTTAACACCTGTATTGGCCGGGGTAATTTTATCCAGTTGCTCAAAATATTGCCAGTACAATGCGCCCCAGGCTATGGTTTGGTTATTGTTTTTAACCTGTACCTTCCCCATTTCTGGTTTTACATTAGCCGCTGCAATAGTTAATTTTTGATAACCCGTTCCGGCTTCTTTTGTGGCATTCGGCTGTTGTAAATCGGCTAGTTTTTGATTTCCGATCATAATTTCAGGATCATTACTTTCACTTAATAAGTCGGTACCTTTCATTAACAATGCATAACAGGCAGCAGCAGTAGCTTTGGTTGTTTTCCAATCGTTGGTCTGTTTGTTTTTAAGCAGCCAGATTTTCATTTCCTCCACCGATCTGGCATCGTTAGTCACCTCGTCGAAAGCCTCTATTAATAAAGCCTGTGTTTCTATCGGGCTTTGGTACCACCACCAGCCTGCTTTATTGGTAGCCCAGTACATACCGAGTTCATCATTTTGCTGAGCCGTTTGATTTAATAACGTAATAATTTTTTTGGCTTCTAATTCATTACCATTTCTATTTAAAACCAAGGCGGTTTGTGCCAACTGGTACGTATCAAATGTTTTCCAGTTCGCTATTAATTTTTTTAGATAGAAATCTTTGGCCTTTAAAAAATCTGCATTGTTGTTTTTTTGATTGGTGTAGCTTCTGGCGAATAGGTAGTGCAAAGGTAAATAGGCAAAACGTTTTCCTTTCACTTCATCTTTATAATCTTTAACCAGCTGTGCATCTAAATAAATAATGGCTTTGTTAAGCATTACATTAAAATTAGGATAAGCTTTTTCGTCAATCAGTTTTAGTTTTTTTAACTGGCCCATGCCTAAAACAATGTGCTGTGTGATGTACCGATCTTCCTGCATGCCATTAAACCAAGGAAAGGCACCATTATTAAATTGCATTTTCTCTAACTTTTCGAAGTTGTTTTTCAACTCGTAAGTCATTCTATTTAAATCGAAAAGTATGGCTAAACGTTTTTTACGCTCATTTTCATTATCGGCATTACGTACCCAAGGTGTTTCTTCTAACAAAATTGATTTGAGCTCCTGATTTTTTTCCAGGTTAGATAAGAGGGCTTCGCCATTATTTGTGTTTTGCCATTGTTCGAAAACGGTTTTAATTTTAGGTGACGAATTAATAATACCTGTTGCAAAACTATTGGCATAAAACCGGCTAAAAGTTTGCTCAGCGCACTCATAGGGATATTCCATCAAATAAGGCAATGCCTGCACAGCGTACCAGATGGGATTTGAGGTAAACTCGAAAGTTAAACTTTGGTTACGCAAGGTTTTTGAAGCTCCTGATTTCTCCAGCTTCTCAAAATCGAAAGTTTTAGTTGTATTACCGCGTACATTTATGGGCATACTTTCGGTAACCAACATGGCATTTGCCAAAACCGGAATGGTGTTTTCTTCACCATCGCTAAACTTGCCACTTTGGGCCAAAACTTTATAGGTTATGGCACTAATACCAGATGGGATAATTAATGTCCATTTTAAAACGGTGTTGCCTGCATCATCAACTTCGAAAGTTTTTTCGGTTTTTTCGTTTGCCTCAAAAATCTGGATCGGCTTAGCTGTTAAGGCATCGGTAAGTACTAAACTGGCATTGCCGATAAGTTTTTTGCCCGCCAGGTTATTTAGTTTGGCGCTTAATAAAATGGTATCCCCTTCACGGAAAAAACGTGGTGCATTAATCGCAATGGCCAACTGTTTTTGGGTAACCAATTCGTTGGTGATCGATGCCGTTTTTAAATCTTTGGTATGTGCAAACCCCATCATTTTATAGCGTGTTAAACTTTGCGGGATGGTAAACTCGATCTTGATTTCGCCTTTGGCATCGGTTAACAATTGTGGATAAAAAAATGCAAGCTCGTTGAAATTAGTACGTGGGGTGATGTTAGGTTTTTTGATGACAGGCTTGCCATTTACGATTTCTAAACCTGTTTTAGGGTCGTAACTGTTAATGCTTACGAAATCATATGACCCCGCATCATCTACTGCAACTGCTTCCCCTTTTAACTTTTCGACTGTTGGTGGCGCTACACTTAAACCTGCTGCCTTCCCTTGCAAGGTAGCTGAACCTCTGATCTGTACCGATGCACTTGCCACCTCCTTTTTCTGCGACCCATAGCCCACAACCACCACCTCATTTAAAGCATTTCCATCTTCCTTCAGGCTTACATCTATCCGTTTTTTAGCGCCTACTTTTATAGATTGGTTTTTAAAACCTATAAAAGCAAAACTCAAGGTTTCTCCTGCTTTAGCATCAATGGTATAAATACCAAAAACATTAGTAGTGGTTACTGTTTTGCCAGATTTCACCTGTACACCTGGTAATATTTCACCATGTTCATCAAATACCACCCCGTAGGTTAATTTACCATTGGCCAACTCAGCTAATTTCTGAACAGCCTCAGGAGATAAACCTCTTTTTTTTGGCCTTTTCAGACTGTTTATGTAATTACGGTAACTATAGTTATAACCACCATAGTAATTGTAACCGAATAAATTAAGATTTTCGTAACCACGGGTAATTACACTATAATTATTTTCAGACCTTAAAAACCATAAATAACCCGCGTTAGCGACATCATTTACATTGAAATTCCAAGTGTAAAAATAATAGTTAAAGCCTGTTGGTAACTGCGTGTTCCAATCCATTCTTTTCAAGTCGTCCAAACTTGCGTCGTATAGCGTAGCTACCATTTCGGCCATCTGTTTCTCGCCATTTTTATTACTGATCTGCAGCTTCCAACTCTCCTTTTCTCCGGGCTGCAGTTTATTTCTAAAGGTTAAAAATTTAATATCTAACTCTTTTTTCGGATCTATAATTTTAACCTGTTGCATAGAACTGTAAATCATACCCTGATGTACCATGGTAAACTGTACGGCAAAACCATCCTCGTAATTACCTTTCGGTTTAATTTTAACAAAACTTTGCTTTGGTGATAGATTAAGCCATACCTTTTCGGCTATACTATCACGATAATAAACTTCATAATAAGCCCTGCTGTTATCGGCTAAGCCTGCCAAGCGAAAAACAGCACTTTCAGTCGGTTTAATTACACTAACCTCAGCGGCAATCCATTCGATATTAGATTGTATCGTTACAGGCTCTTCTTCCTTATAGATAACTAAATACTTATCTACGCTAATGGTATCGTTCTGCTCGTTTATAGCTATTAAATTGATTTTATAATAACCTGGTTTTAGATTTTTCTGATTGAAGGTTAAACTCCCCCGACCATTTTTGGCCGTCGGGTTTTGCTTTAATTCTACCGATTTTATGGGCCATTTGGCTACTTCGAGTTCGTTATTATAATCCTCATTAGGAAAACACTTAATAAACGCCTCTTTACTTAATGCATAGTTTTCGGCATAAAACGGACTCTTGTTCATTAATCTGGATGGTGCCTGCAACAAACTCCATTCGGCCTTAACATTCGCTTTAATGGGTTCGTAGTTTAAATTGGTTACCCAGAATTGGATACTATCGGTTTTATTGCTTACATAAATAACCTGTTCGGCACCGACACTAAGATTGATATCTTTTTGGCCCACATTTATAGCTGTGGTTTTCGTTCGGGTTTCGCCATTTAAATCTGTTACCTCAGTTTCAATTTCGTAGCTATAATTCTGTTTGGTATTGGTGGCCTTTGCAAAAAAGGTAATATCGAATTTACCACCCGGTTTGGTACTTGTTCTGCCAATGGCAATTTGCTGCCTCTCGAAACCCCTAGAACCATAAATTGCTGCATACTGTGCATAATTTGACCGATAATCGTAGATTGCCCTGCGGAAGATCTTATAATTTATTTTCGCATTGTTTACTGAATATCCAGAAAAAGCACTGGCTTTACCATGTACTTTAATACTATCGTTTAATTTGTATTTTTGGTTGGGCTTATCAAAAACGATTTCAAAAGTTGGGCGTTTATATTCTTCAACCTGCACATTAATACGTCCATAATCGGTTTCGATCTCCATGTTGCCGTTTAGTTTCCCCATTGGTATACTAAAGGAACCCTGAAAAGTACCATAATCATTACTGGTAACATTTTTTGTTGCTATTTCCTTACCATTGGCATCGTTAAAAAAAACCTCAATTACCTTATTTACCACAATTTTATTTTTGCCATCTTCCGATTGCAAGCATATACCCTTATAGTAAATGGTTTGACCCGGCCGATAAATAGGTCTATCAGTAAAAAGAATTACACGCTCTTTATCATCGTCATCCCGATAGCTGTTATAATTATTGATGTTTACTTTCAATTCGTCTTTCCCAAAAGTCGCCACCGCAAAAGACATATTCCTATCGGTTTCATTTGTCGTTGCATAACCATTTTCATCAGTGGTAATTAAATCGCCATTAATGTATTTCCGCTTGTTATAATCATATCGCTGTTGCTGGATTTTAACATTTTTTAATGGTGCACCGTTGCTCAGCTGGCTAACAAAATATTCATGTTTTTCAATATTGCGCCTGTTGATTACAGCCATTGCAGTAACCTTAAAATTAATATTGCTATAAACAGTATCTTTTTGTTCGCGGTTAACAGTTTGGGCAATCAAGGTATAATTACCAAAGGGTAAACTGTCTATTTTATCAATTAAGGTATGGCTTTGGTAATCACTGGTTTTCGGCACTATCACAAACCATTTTTTGATTACTTTATTTTGATTAAAAAAAGCTAAAAAGCCATCTTTGTTTTTAAACTGTTCGTAATCATTATGGGGTTCGGGTGCTTTAAACAGCCTGATATGTACTGTATCTGTATTTTTATATGATAAATATAACTGTGCAGGTTTATCCGGCTGGATATATCCTTTTATTTTAATTGACAATTCGCTGCTTTTAATCTGCCTGATTAAATTTTCTGCATTTTGCGCACCGATACTTTTAGGATAGGCCTCAACAGCCTTCTTAGCTAAAGCAACGGCTGTTAAAAGATTTTGTCTGTTGGTATCAACAGGCAATTGCGCATTTTTATGCATCAGTGCCTGTTCATATAAAATATCGGTATAAACTTCGGTTTGGGTGCTTTGTTCGGCTAAATTACGCAAAGCGTTATTGTATAATTCCTGATTATCGCCACTAAAATTTCGTTGTATAAATTTTAAGCGTTTTAAATCAACATCCGCCAATGCCGAAAAGTTATTGCTGTTTTGATGAAATCTGATCAGGTTTTTAAATAACAGTAAGGCTTGCGGTTTAAACAATGTACTGTCATTTCTGAGTTCCATCGCTAAAAAATCCTGTTTGTTGCCAAACCAAGCGGCATTGCTCATATCAATTGAGTCATCATCATATTGTGTAAGGTTAATCTGTGTGTTGCTAAAAACATCGATAGCCCGGTGTGCAAGCAGATCGTACAGCGTTGGCCTGTAATTCCGGTTATTTTTATCACCCGCCAAAACGGCATCCAAAACATCAACTTTAGTTTGTTGTAAAATTTTGGCTTCTTTTAACGATAACAGGTAGTACTTTATCGTTTCCTCATTTAGTTTTTTAATGCTCCAGGTTTTAATGTCGTTGCCAATATCGCCCTGTACTTGTGTTCGCGATCCAATTTGCCACCTATTTTGTTGCAAATAATTCCAATATGTTTCGGCTAGAAGCGACTGTAAAATGCTTTTTTCGGGTTGTTTGGCATTGTTGATGTCTGTACGCAGGTCAACCAAAATTTTATCAAAGGCATTTTCTTCCAAATAGCTTTGAAACATCATCCGGTAGATAACTGATTTGATCAGTAATGGTGCATTGTTCTCTTTCTGTGCCGCTTGATTTATTTTTTCGATCAAAGTCAGGGCATCCTTGGGTTTGGCTTGGTTAGCAAGAGAGTCAACCCGATAAAAATCGGCCAGCGTATATTTATGCTGAGCAGAAACATCGAAGGAAAACAAAAAGGTAAAAAGAAATAAAGCGGAGATACGTAATGATATGTTCATAAGATGGCTTTGCGTTTTAATATAGATGGGCAGAACGTAAAAATTCCATAAGCGGTTAAAATTTTATCTGATTATTATACTAATCTAACCATAACCGAACTAAATGTTACAAGTAACAAACATTAAGGTTTTTAACATTCGAAGCATAACATTATCTTTGCCCCATGTCAACACAATTAAAAAATCTATCTGATTTCTCTCACACCACAGTTCCGAGTGGAGCTAACTATACATTCGGAATTATTGTAGCCGAGTGGAATGCCGAAATTACCGGTGCTTTATACAATGGTGCATTAAAAACATTGTTAGCTAATGGTGTTGCTGAAGAAAATATAATTTCTTTACCTGTGCCGGGAAGTTTTGAATTAACAGGTGGTGCAGAAATTCTATTGAGCAAAAGAAGCGATATAGATGCTGTAATCTGTTTAGGGTGTGTGATTCAGGGCGACACAAAACATTTCGATTTTATTTGCGATGCAGTGGCACAGGGTATAACCAATGTTGGCATTAAGTATAGTAAACCAGTTATCTTCGGGGTTTTAACCACCAATAACCTAGAGCAGGCGCAAGACCGTGCTGGTGGCAAACATGGCAATAAAGGAGATGAGGCTGCAATTACTGCCATTAAAATGGCTGATTTTTCGGCTCAAATTTAAACTTGCGTTTTAATAATTATTTGTAACTTAGAAGTTTAAAAATTAACAGATCCCGATGAAACCATCATAACTCGTTCATGATCGCTTCATCACCATTGAAATAACAATATATATACGGATGAAAAAAGTAGCCATCTTACTATTGGCGGTGTTTTGCACCATTACCATTTTAGAATCTTGTTCTTCTAAACTTTGTCCTGCTTACGGATCTTATCCAGAAGGAAAACGCAGAAGGAATTAATCTGCCTCATTTGTAATCTCATATTCAGGTCATTTACAGAACTTTATTTAACTGTAATTGTTGTCCTGTAAAACAATACGTATAATATCATGACTTGGGTTAACTTAACTTCAATAGAACAGCTTGACGAGATCAAAAATGCAAGCGGTTTTAGCCTTATTTTTAAGCACAGCACACGTTGCTCAATCAGTTTAATGGCTAAAAAGAACTTCGAATTTGATTGGGACATCATTCCTGCAGACACAAAACTTTACTTTTTAGATTTAATTAGCTATCGTGATATTTCCAATCAGATCGCCGAAGTGTTTCAGGTAGCACACCAATCGCCACAGATCTTATTAATTAAAGATGGCGAGTGTGTATTGGAAGCATCGCACAGTGATATTTCTGCCGATGAAGTTGCAGAAGTAATTGCGGCTTAACCATAAAGTATTTTTCACAAAAGAGGGTATTCAAGCAATTGGATACCCTCTTTTGCGTGGTAAGAATATGTCTCATTTTTTTGAAAAGCAAGGTCCGGTTTGCTATTGGTTACTGTAGTCCTGCTGTACACTGTAGTCCCGATGAACAATCGGGAGCTGCCGTTCCCATCAGGTTTATTGAGGTAAGGCCTGTGAAGAGAAAAACACCAAACGTTCCTACGGAACGAAAAAATATTTCTCCTCAAGTGTTACCTGTGAAACGTTCCTAACGGAACGAAAGAAAACCAATGTTACTCATGAACCATCCGTAAGAATATGATGACAGATAGCTATAACGTATCGGCCGTCCCTTCGGGACGAATGGTAGGTAGCAAATAACATTTTGTTATTTGTGTTCGTTCCGTAGGAACGTTTGGTGATGCAAATGATCAATTACCTATCCCATTATGGTCTCTGTGCGGACACAGACCATGGAAATACCTAAAACAAAAAAGTCCCGATTTACACCGGGACTTTGTATAAGATATATCGTTGTTTCAATTAAGCTATTACAGCATTTTCAATTTTTAGCACTTTTGAGGTTCTGTTTCTGGTTTCTTTACAAAGATCCGCATCTTCCGCAAGTGATTTTCCATAAGTCGGAATCATCTCTTTGATTTTCGCCTGCCACTCGTCGGTAGCTAAATCTTCTGCAAAGCAACGGTTTAATAAATCGAGCATGATAGAAACAGCTGTTGATGCACCAGGAGAAGCGCCCAGCAAAGCTGCAATAGAACCATCAGCAGCACTTACCACCTCTGTACCAAACTCTAAAATACCGCCTTGTTTTTCGTCTTTTTTAATTACCTGAACACGCTGCCCGGCATATTCCAGTTCCCAATCTTTAAGTTCGGCAGTTGGTAAATATTCTTTCAACGCTTCCAATCTATCTTCTGGCGACTGCCTAACCTGCTCTATTAAATACTTTGTTAAATCGAGGTTATGCAATCCGGCAGAGAGCATCGGACGGATGTTATTAAATTTAATTGATTTTGGTAAATCCAGGAATGAGCCATTTTTAAGGAATTTGGTAGAGAAACCAGCATACGGGCCAAATAATAATGCCTGTTTGCCATTAATCATTCTGGTATCTAAGTGTGGAACCGACATTGGTGGCGCACCAACCGCTGCCTTACCATATACCTTTGCATGGTGTTTTTTGATAATTTCTTCATTGGTACATTTCAGCCATTGCCCACTAACAGGAAAACCGCCAAAACCTTTTCCCTCAGGAATATCCGATTTTTCCAATAATGGCAAAGAACCGCCACCGGCACCGATAAATACAAATTTAGCTACACGTTTACGTTTATCGCCGGTTTCTAAATCTTTAACTTTTACGATCCAATTGCCGTCTTTATTCTTTTTCAGGTCGCGGATTTCGTGATTGAAATGCAGATTAACATTGCTTTGTTCCTTTAAGTTGTTAAACATATCACGGGTTAAGGTTCCAAAATTCACATCAGTTCCCAGATCCATCTTTGTTGCTGCAACTTTTTCGCCCTTTTTACGGCCATCCATAATTAAGGGTGCCCAGTTTTTTACAAGCTCGGTATCCTCGGTATATTGCATATCGCTAAACAGATCACATTGGGTTAATGCATCGTAGCGTTTTTTAAGGTATTCTACATTCTTTTTCCCCCAGACAAAACTCATGTGAGGAATATTGCGGATAAAATTACAAGGGTCAGAAACCAATCCCTTGTTCACTAAATATGACCAAAATTGTTTAGAAACTTCAAAATGTTCTGCAATCTGAACCGCCTTTTTTATTTCAACCGTACCATCCTTCTTTTCGGGCGTATAGTTTAATTCGCAAAAAGCAGAGTGTCCCGTTCCGGCATTATTCCAGGCATCAGAACTTTCTGCCGCCGCAATATCTAAACGTTCGTAAATTTCTATGCTTAAATTGGGCTCTAATTGTTTTAACAAAACACCCAGGGTTGCACTCATGATGCCAGCCCCTATTAAAATTACATCAGCGTCAGTTTTACCAACTGTCTTTTTCTTTTTTGTCATCTTAGCTTAAAGGAGTTACAAATTTAGAATGATTTTAAACATCCTACGAATTTTAGGCCATTAAATCTGAAAAAATTGCCAAAAAATTAGAAATACTTTCCTCTTTTTGACATGTTCTAATCAAATTTTAATCCAAAAATTAGTTTAGTCAATAACAAAACAAATAGAACATAAAACTGACCACAGAAACCGATTGTTAATTTGCTAATCGTACCATCTATTTCCTTTAAAAATTTATCATTTTACTTTTAAAAACTCAAAAAAATTTAAATTTCGATAATTGAGGAATGTCCTGAAAGGCTAAATTTAGAAGAATCTGCGTTTTTCATTTTTTTTCTTTCCTAAAATGTTAGTTTTAAACATCTATTCGTTTAAAACATGCCTCATGAAGAATTTAATTTTATTTTGCGTTGTCCTATTTTTAGCTGCCTGTTCTGGCGAAAAAACCGATCAGCTTTTACTCGAACTTGATAAAAAGAAATTGGCTGAAAACATCAATTACGATAAAATCATATTTTATAAATTTGCTAAAATAGCTGTCCGTTCAACCGCTGTTCAGGATACCACGCAACCCGAGTATCAGAAATTCAGCAAACAGGCACAAAGCGTTGTTCGAACCTTAAATAAAGTGAACGGGTATGGAAATGAAAACATTTCTGTAATAGATGCCTTAAGGTTGTATAAAGAATATAGATCGGTTAAACAATTTGTAAAAGAAACCGATGAAGATGTTTTTCCTCTCCTGACAGCTGGTTTTATCGCGATGAAAACGGGTGTAAAAACGCCGCAGCCATTTTTTAAAGATACAAACAAGGCCTACTATCAAAATATAGAACATGCCATTTTAAGCATGGCTGTACTGGCCACCAGAGATCTGGGGCAACCTTTTGCTTTATATGAATGTGCTAAAACTCAACCAGAACTGCTGGATGATAACGAAATTAAAACACTTTTAGAATTTGTGCGCGGTTTCTTGTTTTTTAGCAACAACCTGTTCTATTTATCTGAAGATGGCCTTTCGAGAAACATTAAATGGCTGGATAAAAACGAGAAAATCCCACTCCCCTACACCAAATCATTTTTTGGCTGGAGCCGTTTAAATGATGAGCAGACACATTTGGCTTTCCATAGCATGAACTATCTTTTTAGAGGTTTTGACAGAATGAGAATGGAGCGAAAAATTGATGAAGAAAGATCGCTTGAAGATTTTGAGGCTTTCTTAAACGACATGAACAAATTGGGCATTCAAAATGAACTGGTTTGGGGAATAACCGCTTATCTGAATTTAAAAAAAGAAAGACCAGAGCAGTCGCTTCCAGCCCTGGAAAAACTGAGCAAAAGCCCACTATTTTCTAACAGCGAACGCGAAGCACTACAACAAACTATGATTTATGTAAAAGACCGCGACTCAGACAAGGCTTTAACCAGTGTGTACGACAAAGCATTTATCGGTAAAATTGCCACTAAATACATGGTTGCGGTACTCTCGAAAATAGACTGGGAAAAACTGATGAAACAGCAGGGTGTTCCTTATACCGAAGAAGTATTTGCTGGCATAGGCAAGTTTAAAGCGCTTTCTAATTCGGTGAGTGAGTATACACAGCCCTCAACCATAGAAAAGGGTAAAAAAGAAATTGGCAAAAAAGGTAGCGAACTGCTCGAAAAAGCTAAAGGTTTTTTGAATTAAAAGACGATTCGTCATCTCGATCCGATAGCTATCGGATGAAGCGCAGCGGAATGGAGAGATCTTTTAACATAGTTCAAAGATTTCTCCACTGCGGTCGAAATGACGCCCCACCTAAACCTGTCATCGTAACTCTAATGTTTTGTCAAAAATTAGCTCTCAATAATGACTTAAAATATTAATCAGTTTCCCAAATGGGTCTCTGGTATAAAAACGCCTAACACCCCATGGTTCATCAGCCGGGCCGTATTCGATCGGAAATCCGGCAGCTTTCACTTTCTCCAATATTTCATCAACGTTTTCAACTTCGATGGATAAATCTGGTGTTGGCGTACCCGACCCACCTTCTGAAGCAAAGCTGATCTGTACATCCATTTTTTGCCCCGGAGTACCATAAGTTGCAATCCAACCGTGATCCATTAGAAGATCAAGCCCCAAAATATCTTTATAAAAACTTGCTGCATCAGCAATTTTTTGGGTATTAATATTGAGCACTATTCTTTTTACCATAGATAGAAGTTTAAATTCCTAAAATAGGAAAAGAGGTTGTATCATAAAGGCGATTTCAGCTCTGATGCTGTCATGTTGAGCCTGTCGAAACACCTTTAAGCGTATTTAAACATGTCCTTCAACAAGCTCTCCGTAGGAGTCCTTTGGACAGGATGATAGATATTTATGATACAACCTCAGTCAACCAAGTTTATCAGTTTTTAAGCTTCGCTTTAAATATTTTTTCCAGTTTCTCTATTTTGGGCTGAATTACCAATCTGCAATAGGGTTCACTTCCGTTTTTATTGAAATAGTTCTGGTGGTAATTTTCTGCAATATAAAATGGCTTGGCTGCTTCAATTGCTGTTACCACTTTTTTGCCATAAGCATTGGTTTTATTCAACTCTGCCTTATACTTTTCTGCCAAAGCTTTTTGCTCAGCCGTGTGATAAAAAACAACTGAACGGTATTGTGTACCGCTATCGGCACCCTGACGGTTTAATGTTGTAGGATCGTGGCTTTTCCAAAAAACTTCCAATAAATCATCATAAGAAATTACCATCGGGTTATAGGTAATCTCTAAAACCTCGGCATGCCCTGTCGCACCGGTACATACTTCCTCGTAAGTTGGATTGGTTAAAGTACCGCCTTCATAACCAGATTTAACCGATACAACGCCCTTTAAACGCTGAAAAATGGCTTCAGTGCACCAAAAACAGCCCATTCCGAATGTGGCTTTCTCTGTCTTTTTCCCTTGCGCATTTGCCTGATTTAAGGCCAATACCGATAAAAGAATTAAAATTATTTTTTTCATTTTGTGTGTGTTTAATTTATTAGTCGCAAATAACCAATTTACCTCACCGTTCATCAAGTTATTTTCCAGTTAATTATACGAAATTAAATAAGCTGTAGTTTGCGTTTTAATTATAATGGATTTAATGTGACAATCGATCATTGCATTCATTTTCTAATTTTGTTAATAACTTAAAAAACTGTATATTAATTTATTAAATACTTAATACACAACCGAAACGCACTTATTAACAATTCTTTTTTAAATTCGTAAAACATTAAATATAAAATTATGTCTACACCGTATATTCCTTGTTTAGATTTAGGCTCTTACATCAATGGTTCTGCAGAAGACCGTAAAAAGTTTTCTGATGAATTGGGCAGGGCTTTTAACGATTCGGGTTTTGTTACCATTACCAACCATGGTTTAAGCCAGGAATTAATTGACAAGCTTTATGAAAATATTAAAGCTGCCTTTTCGCTTCCTGTTGAAACCAAAAGGAAATACGAGAAACCAGAATTGGCTGGTCAACGTGGTTACACCAGTGCAGGCAAAGAAACAGCTAAAGGGGCTAAAACTCCTGATTTGAAGGAATTCTGGCAGATTGGCCAGGAAGTAACTGATGGTGACCCTGTTAAAAATGAGTATCCTGATAACGAGATTTTAGAGGAATTACCAGAGTTTAACAAAGTTACAGGCGATATTTATAAAAAGCTGGAAGAAAACGGGACACATCTGTTACGTGCCATTGCGACTTACCTGGAATTGCCAATCAATTATTTCGACAAACATGTTCATAACGGAAATTCTATTTTGAGGGGTATCCATTACTTCCCGATCGAAAATCCTGAAACCATTCCAGACGATGCGGTACGTGCAGGTGCGCATGAAGACATCAATTTGATCACCTTATTAATCGGTGCCAGTGCAGATGGTTTAGAAGTATTAACCCGCAGCAATGAGTGGTTGCCGATTAAAGCACATCATACCGATATTGTGGTGAATGTGGGTGATATGTTACAGCGTTTAACCAACAATAAATTAAAATCGACTACACATAGAGTGGTAAACCCACCCCGTGAACTGATGAAAACATCGCGCTTCTCTGTTCCTTTTTTCTTACATCCACGCAGCGACATGGATTTAACAAGCTTGCCATCAACCATTGATGCGGAACACCCTAAAGCTTATAGCGATATGACTGCCGGAGAATATTTGGATGAGAGATTAAGAGAAATTGGATTGAAAAAATAAAAAAAGATCGTCATTGCTGAGAGACTCGATTTTTCATCGAGACGCTGCAATCTTATTCAAAAAAATACTAAGCATCGGCCAAAACCGGTGCTTTTTTTATTATTTTCAAACATGCATTCGACAACTTTAGACGTTTTCGCCGAGATTGATGGCATTGGTTCTGCTTCGGGTTTATTTCTTCACGAAGATTTACTGTATATCATTGGCGATAACAGTGGCTATTTGAATGAATACAATATCAAAACCAAAAAGCTACGCAAAATTCAGATCTTATTTGACAAAACACTTGATCAGTTAGAAAATATACCTAAATCCTTAAAACCCGATTTCGAAATCCTTTGTCAGCATGGCGATAAATTATACATTTTAGGTTCTGGCTCCACGTCCAAAAGAAACCTGATGATCGAATTCGACCCGAAAACGCAAAAAGTTTTTCAAAAAGACCTCACCGAAACTTATTCCTTACTTAAATCTATCTCCAAAACAGATGATCAGAACTTTAACCTGGAAGGTGCAATCTTTACAGGCAATGAGTGGCTACTTTTTAACCGTGGCAATGGGATCGATGCAAAGAACGGTATATTCAAAATCCAGGGTGCAGATTTAGCTAAAACTAAGCAAACTAAGTTCAACTCTTTTAAGCTTCCAAATATTGATCATGTTGAATCCTCTTTTACCGATGCTGTATTGGTAAAAAATGAAATATTTTTCATTGCTACCGCAGAAGATACCAAATCGACTTATGCCGATGGCGAAATTCTGGGCAGTTTTATCGGCAGTATTAACCTGAAGACTTTAAAACTAACCTTCAGCAATAAAATTTCGGCCACACATAAATTCGAAGGCATTACTTTACTTAATCAAGGTGAGCATAATACAACTTTCCTATTGTGCGAAGATCGTGATAGCGAAGAACTTAAAACGGTAATTTATAAGCTAGTTCTAAATCATTAACTTAATGGGCAGTTAACTTTCTATAAAACAACCTATTAGATTTAACAATTTTTATATCATTCCATATAAATCCAGAAACATCTGATCACTATGAAACGCTCCCCTCTCAGCATTTTTCTAATCCTCACTGCTTTACTTCTTGCGTGCCAGCCTGATAAACCGATTGTACAAAAGAACGTCGTAAACGATGTTACCGAGCTCAACCCCATAAAGGTTGCCAACATAATTACCCCGCGAACTTCTCCTGAAATTATTAAAGCAGTTAAAAACCACAACGGGCCAATCTCGATAGGTGGAGGCCGGTTTAGTCAAGGTGGACAAACGGCTACAGAAAATGCCCTGCAAATTGATATGAGAATGTTTAACAGGATTTTAAGTTTCTCAAAAGAACGGAAGGAAGTTACAGTTCAGGCCGGTATAAGGTGGCGAGAGCTGATCCAGTTTATTGACCGATATGATTTATCTGTTAAAATTATGCAGACTTATGCGAATTTCACCGTTGGTGGTTCACTTAGCGTTAATGTTCATGGGCGTTATGTTGGGCAGGGACCAATTATTTTATCGGTTAAAAGTTTTAAGATCGTTTTGGCTGACGGAAGTTTCATCACCGCGAGCCCAACAGTTAACAGTGAAGTTTTTTATACAGCCATAGGTGGCTACGGTGGAATTGGTATAATCACTGAAATAACCTTATCGCTAACAGAGAATTATAAAATAGAGAAAAACGATACGTTAATGAATATTGCAGGATACAAAAAATTCTTCTTTTCCAGCATTAGAAATAAACCTCGATTTGTATTTCATAATGCAGATATATACCCAAACAGCTACACCAAAGTTAGAGCGGTTACTTATGCCAGAACCGAAAATAAATTAACTGTAACCGAGCGTTTAAAACCAAATGACAAAAACTATTGGCTGAAAAAATTTGCCATGAAAGTAGTAGCTGGTTCTGATTTTGGAAAGTGGTTAAGGCAACACATTGCAGATCCACTACATTATACAGGTAAAGTTGTTGAATGGAGAAATTATGAAGCTACCTATGATGTAAAAGAGTTGGAACCCAACTCAAGAAAAAAAGCCACCTACGTTTTACAAGAATATTTTATCCCTGTAGATCATTTTGATTCCTTTTATCCAAAAATGGTTAATGTATTAAAAAGCAATGATGTAAATGTGATCAACATTTCAATCCGGCATGCAAATAAAGATACGGGATCGTATCTCGCCTGGGCGAAGGAGGAAGTTTTTGCTTTCGTAATTTATTACAAACAGGAAGTATCTGATACAGAAAAGGCAAAAGTAACCCAATGGACAAGGGCCCTGATTGATGCATCGCTTTCTGAAAAAGGTACTTACTATCTGCCTTACCAACTACAGGCTACTCAATCACAGTTTTCAAAAGCTTATCCAAATGCTGAATCATTTTTTAAACTGAAAAAGAAATACGATCCTAATTATAAATTCAGAAATAAGCTTTTTGATGCCTATTATAACTGTAAAAATTAATTATTTAAAGAATTATCAACTTTCTAGCCAATGGAATAGCAAAGTTGACAACTCCTAATTTTAATTTTTCAACAAGCTCCTTACGGTAACCTGTGGCGTTTCGCCTGCGGGAACAATAAAAATTGCATCGTTTTCGATTACCTGTCCTTCATCAAAGTAATATCCGGCTGTAACCGGAAGAATCGCCGTGATTGATTTTCCGTCTTTATCTTTTGTAGGATAAGTAACATTTATTAAATGGCTTTTCATGCTCACCTGAACCTTTTTTGAGGTTAACCTTGCACCTGTGGCATTGATACAATCTAACTCTATAATTTTTGAATTAGAAATCCCAGTAAGATCCAATGAACTTGCCAAACGGATATTAAAAGATTTACCGGTATTGTTTTTTACCGACGCCAACACTTTGTAACGATCGAAATTTTGATCTTTTATGGTTAATTTTTCTTTGTTAACAACAGAATAGGTTACCGCAATTCCATCTACATTTATGGTTTCTCCGTCTTTAATCTGTTGTGCATTTGCAACGCTTATCCCTCCGATAAAAAGCAAGAACAGCGCTAAAGTTTTGATTCGTTTCATATTTAGATATTTTACAGGTTTATTTCTTCGATTCGTCGATGGCTTTGTTCACCACATCTTCTATCCTACCTCTAATTTTTAAGTTCGATAACTTATCGGTAACGGTGGGATTAACACGGTTAGATAAAAATACATATACCAAACCACGGGATGGATCTACCCACACACAAGTTCCGGTATAACCGGTATGTCCATAGGTTTGTGGAGAAGCGAGCTCTGAGGGATAATGTTTAGTCGTATCCGGATCCCAACGATCGAAGCCCAAACCCCTACGGCTAACATTGGATTGCTTCGAGGTAAACATATCTACTGTCGAATTTTTGAAATATTCTACACCACCATAAGTTCCGCGGTTTAAAAGCATCTGATAAATAATGGCCAGATCGTTGGCACTGGCAAATAAACCCGCATGCCCAGAAACTCCACCCGCCAAAGCCGCGCCCTGATCGTGCACATAGCCCACTAATAATGTTTTCCTGAAGTAGGTATCCATTTCTGTTGGGATAATCTGTTCTGGTTTAAAGCGGTTACGCGGCAAGAAACCCGCAGTTTGCATCCCCAAAGGTTTGTAAAAATTTTCGTAGGTATATTGATTTAAAGGCTCTTCGCTAATATGCTCCACAATATCTTTCATTACATACATACTGATATCGCTGTACACATATTTGCCGCGTGTTTTAATTGGCGAATTGAGCATTTTAGGCCACATAAAATCTTTGAAAAAGCCTTTTTTGATATAATAATTATCGGCCACTTTGGTCGGATAAGCTGCCGAAGAATCCCTGCTATAATCACCTGTTTTCACATAATCGTGGAAAGGGATATAAGGAATGAAACCAGCCTGGTGCAACATCACCTCACGAACCTGGATGTTGTTCATCGGCGTAGTACGCGCCTTTGGGATATAAGCGCCGATGTTGGTATCTAATTTCAACTTTCCTTCTTCAAACAAACGCATTACGGCCGGTGTAGTTGCCGTTACCTTGGTTACAGAGGCCAGATCGAAAATATCGGTTACTTTATCAGGCACATTGGTATCATAAGTATGTGTGCCGTATGCCTTGTTAAAGATCACTTTACCATCCTTAGCTACTAAAACCACCAATCCTGGCGTTGCTTTCTGCGCAATTGCTTCAGCGGCAATGGCATCAATTTCTTTTAAGTTATTTGAGTTTAAGCCCGCATCTTCGGGTACGGTATATTTTAAACGGATGGCTGTTGTAGTAAAACCAGACCCCATGGTATAACGGGCAGAATATGCTGTTGTTAGTTTATTCGAAGCGGCAATGCCACCAAAAATATATTGCGGCACAATGGCAGCCGCATCTGCACTGTTTTGGGCAGTCCACACAATTGGCGATTTTAACAGATCGAATGATTTTAAACCTGGTCCGTTACCAAAAAAAGAAATAATTACCTGTTTATTTTTACTGATACTGTTAATGAAATTAATGTATTTCGCCTTGTTTACATTCTGATCATCGATACTGATTAAAATGGTATTAAAATATTTAAGATCATCTTCTAAATCGTTCAAATTCACGCTATCTTTATAAGAATCGGCAGAAAATGAGGTAATTTTATCATATTTATTCGCCAGACTATCAAAAACGGTACTGTAAGCAAAACTCAGGCTAACCGAAGCAATATTCTTTTTCTCCAACGATTTTAAAGGAATAACACCATCCTGATTATTTAATAACACGGTTGCATTAGCTATCGCGTTGGCAATAGCCAGTTTTTTCTCATTCGCTGTATGCTCCTGTGCGCAGGCCATTAAACATAAAATATTGCAGCAAAATGCTACAAACAGGATACACAATCTATTTCGCTTCATATACTTTTTCTCCGTTCAGGTAGGTTTTTAAAACTTTGGTTTTTAATATGTTTTGTGGTGTTGATTTCAAAATATCGTGATCGAGCATAACAAAATCGGCAAATTTACCTTTCTCCAAACTGCCCTTTTCATCTTCTTCAAAATTGGCTTTTGCTGCCCAGATGGTCATTCCGCGTAAAGCTTCTTCAGGCGTTAAGGCATTTTCCATTTGGAAGCCCCCTTTCGGAAAACCTTTTGCATCCTCTCTCACTGTTGCTGCATAAAACGTTAATAATGGATTAGTGTTTTCGACCGGGAAATCAGTGCCCAAAGGAATCCAACCATTTTGTTTTAACAATTGTTTGTAAGCATAAGCACTTTTTAATCTTTCGGCACCTAAACGCTGTCCGGCCCAGTACATATCGGAAGTGGCATGTGTAGGCTGTACTGAAGGGACGATATTGGCTTTGCCGAACAGGTCAAAATCTTTAGCGTTAACTACCTGTGCATGTTCAATGCGCCAGCGCTGATCGTTTTTACCTTTTAAAATTTTATTGTAAATATTCAGGATTACGCGGTTGGCCGAATCGCCAATGGCATGGGTACACATCTGGAAATGATTGGCCGCGATCTTTTTGGCCACTTCTTCAAAGTGTTTTTGATCGCTCAATAGAAAACCTGTTTTATTTGGCATGTCGCTATATTGGTGCAATAAGCAAGCCCCACGCGATCCCAAAGCGCCATCGGCATAAACTTTAAATGATCTCACATTTAAACGGTCAGTTTTAATCGGGCCACGATTAAATAAATATTTATAATTATCAGACTCATCAGAAAGCATGACGTATAGCCTCATTTTAAGTTTTTTCTCTTTCTGCAGTTTTTCAATAAAATCAACAGCTAAATAACTTAAACCACAATCGTCAATAGTGGTTAAACCAGCAGCAAAACAATTTTTCTGTGCATCGATAAATATTTTTTCGGCCATTTTAGCGTCTGGTGATGGTATTTTACGCTCTACTAAAGCTACGGCATTATCGATTAAAACACCGGTTAACTTCCCGTTTTGGGTAAGCATATCGCCTCCTACCAGTTTCTGTTCTCCTTTAATACCAGCATCATCTAGTGCTTTTTGATTGGCGATAGCCGCATGGCCATCAATACGGTTTAAAAATACAGGGCGATCAGGGAAAAGTGCTGTTAACTTTTCGTTAGTAGGGAAAGCTTTATTGTCCCAATCGTTTTGGTCCCAGCCATTACCAATTAACCAACCATCAGGATGCGTTTTAGCAAAGTCGGTTAAGCGCTTAAGTACTTCATCCCACGATTTTGTTTCTCTTAGATCAGCTGTCTGCAAACTTTGTCCGTAGCCATAAAAATGGGCATGAGCATCGATAAAACCTGGATAAACAGCTTTTCCATCGGCATTAATTTCTTCTTTGCCAGCGTATTTTGCTTTGATATCATCACTTTTGCCCAGGGCCAAGATTCTACCATTCTTTACAGCAAAGGCCTCAACTGTTTCGAACTTGTTGTTTACGGTATAAACTTTAGCATTATAAACAACTACATCAGCTTCTTCCTTCCTGGCACAAGAAGAGAAGAGTATAGCTAGAAAAAGGCTGTATAAGATGGATTTCATATCGATAAAGATAGAAAATTGAAATCATTTGGCTTTGTAAATTCGGTTTTACAGAGGGTAGTTTTTTTTGCCACGGAAACACAGAAAGCATGGATTTTATTTCTTAGTTTTTTGCCATATCCTGTCCGTAGAGTTAAGCGCAGCGTCTCTACGGATTGGCTAATAAGATTGAGTTTTCAAACTCAACAATTAAGAATGAGTCAGAGACTCTTTTTTATTCGTCATCCCGTAGAGCCCTTCGGAACTCTACGGACACCTAGGTTTTTATCCGTTCATAGATCCTGAAACAAATCCGATAGCTATCGGATCAGTAGGACGGCTCTTCGTAAAAATGGATGTTTATTTCTTCACGATGTTTGGATGAAGAGCCCTTTGTAAAATAAACCCGATGGAAGCGGTATACTTTTTGGCTGCCCTTCGACTCCGCTCAGGATGACAGCCAAAAAGATACAGCAGACAGCGGGACTCCCAGAACCGATTGACACCGGAACCTGTTTTTCAAAAAAACAAAAAATTTAAGCATAAAGAATTAATTCCTTCCAGCCATATCCTTCGACTCCGCTCATGATGACAACTGGTGTAAATAAAACCAGTAGAAGCAATTAATCCTATTTACCAACAGTCATTTACATGTTGAGTTTTAAACAAATCGGGTTCTTTAAGCTTATTTTGCATAATTTAGCAAATTCACTTTGCCTTAATACATGACTGATATTATTCACTTATTGCCTGATGCTGTTGCCAATCAAATTGCTGCCGGAGAAGTTGTTCAACGACCTGCTTCTGCGGTAAAAGAATTGCTCGAAAATTCGATAGATGCCGGCGCAGATAAAATTCAACTGGTAGTAAAAGATGCCGGAAAGGCATTGATTCAGATTATAGATAACGGCTGTGGAATGAGCGTTACCGACGCCAGAATGTGTTTCGAACGCCATGCCACTTCGAAGGTAAAAAAAGCGGAAGATTTATTCGCCATCCGTACCATGGGTTTCCGCGGCGAGGCCATGGCTTCTATTGCAGCGATTTCGCAGGTAGAAATGAAAACCCGCAGGCATGAGGATGAAATCGGTACCTGTATTTCTATCGAAGGTGCACAGGTAACCAATCAGGAACCCGTTGCCACCTCACCAGGCACACAGATTTCGATTAAAAACTTATTTTTCAATACGCCTGCCAGAAGGAATTTCCTTAAAAGTAATCCGGTAGAAATGCGCCATATCCTGGATGAATTTCAGCGGGTAGCATTGGCGCACCCTGCTGTATTTTTTAGTCTGCACCATGATGGCACCGAGATTTTTAACCTGCCAAAAGGCAATTTAAAACAACGTATTGTCCACCTTTTTGGTAACAACTATAACGAACGTCTGGTTCCTGTTGAAGAGGAAACAACCATTATTAACCTAAAAGGTTATATCGGTAAACCTGCTTTTGCAAAGAAAACCAGGGGCGAGCAGTTCTTTTTTGTGAATAACCGTTTCATTAAAGATCCATATTTAAACCACGCGGTAAGCTCTGCTTTCGAGGATTTATTACCGGATGACAGTTATCCGCTCTATGTACTGTTTATAGAGATCGATCCATCAAAAATCGATGTAAACGTTCATCCCACTAAAACAGAGATTAAGTATCTGGATGAAAAATCCATTTATGCGATTATGAAATCGGCGGTAAAACGTTCAATTGGCCGTTATAATATTTCGCCTACTTTAGATTTCGATCAGGAAACAGGTTTTAGCAATATGATTACCCATAAAGCGGTTGAAGATATTGTGCCACCGAGCATTAATTTCAATCCTGATTTTAATCCATTTGCAAGCGACAGCAGTTCTACATCCGGTTACGCCTCATCGCCAAGAAATTATGAAGCCAAACCGAGTGCTAAAAACTGGGGTTCGCTTTACGAAATAACAGAACAGCCAATTGTAGAACAAACTTCTATTTATGCTGATGAGACTGTTTTAGAAACCAAACAAAAGCAGTACATGCAATTGCACAACCGCTACATTGTTTCGCAGATTAAGTCGGGCCTAATGGTGATCGATCAGCAAATGGCACATGAGCGGATCCTTTACGAGCGTTTTCTCGTACATCTGGATGACCGCAAAGGTGCATCGCAGCAGAGTTTATTTCCGCAAACCATTACGCTTAATGCCAATGATTTTGAACTGGCTAAAAGTTTACTGGATGATATAAAAAGTTTGGGCTTCGATGTACGGGAGTTTGGGAAAAATACGTTGGTAGTAGAAGGCGTTCCGGTTGATCTGGGCAGCAGCAACATTAACGAAACGCAATTATTTGAACAGTTGATTGAGGGCTTTAAAAATTCGCAGCAGGAACTAAAATTGAGCAAACGTGATAGCCTGGCCAGAAGTTTAGCAAAAAATAGTGCAATTAAAGCGGGAACAAGCCTTGGTCAGGAAGAAATGAATACCTTAATTGATGAGCTTTTTGCCTGTAAAACACCTAACTTTAGCGTGAGTGGTAAACCGATTATCCAAACCATTACTTTGGCAGAGCTGGATAAGAAGTTTGAGAAAGGTTAGCAAGGTCGGAGGCCTGGAGTCGGAAGTCCGAAGATTAATGGCATAGCAAAACTTGAAGCCAAAGAGCAATACAAAACAGTTAACCGATTAACCAGTTTAAACAATTAACCAGGTTCGGCGTTTGGTGTTAGGCGTGTAGCGCCGATTAACTGATTAACCAGTTTAAACAATTAACCGATTTTTAGAATTAAATGAATAACATATATATTCCACCAGTAGTAAAAAACCTGCTGATTATTAACGTCTTATTTTTCGTGGCCAGCTACCTACTAACCACTCTTCACCTCGATGATCGGCTAGCGGTATATTATTTTGATTCTCCGAAGTTTGAGATATGGCAGCCGATTAGCTACATGTTTATGCATGGCGGGATAGCGCACATCTTTTTTAACATGTTTGCATTGTATTCTTTTGGAAGTTTATTAGAATCAAGATGGGGAGGCAAAAAGTTTATTATCTTTTATTTTATTACCGGACTAGGTGCGCTTGCATTGCAATGGGCCGTACAGGCTTACGAAGTACACCAGATTATAGGTAGTGCCACTAATAACGGAAAAATAAACCTTGCCGCATTATTTCAGGGGGAATTCAACACAAACCAACTATCGATGGCACAGGCGGTTACACTACGAAGCATCTATTTTGGCGGTATGGTTGGTGCTTCTGGTGCTATTTTTGGTTTATTGGTTGCTTTTGGTATGCTTTATCCAAATGCCGAATTACTGATTATGTTTATTCCTGTTCCGGTGAAAGCAAAATATATTATACCCATTTATATTTTAGTAGAGTTATCTTTGGGTGTTGCCCAGTTTGAAGGCGATTCTATAGCC
The DNA here is from genome assembly GCF_058801365.1 of Pedobacter sp. GW822-FHT03F06. Taxonomy (NCBI): domain Bacteria; kingdom Pseudomonadati; phylum Bacteroidota; class Sphingobacteriia; order Sphingobacteriales; family Sphingobacteriaceae; genus Pedobacter; species Pedobacter sp. GW822-FHT03F06. The sequence continues at coordinate 168,705 of NZ_JBXANE010000006.1, read as the reverse complement.
CATTATGCTCACCTTGGGGGTGCTCTAATCGGCTTTATACTTGTTAAAATATGGAAAGACAAAAACGATACATTTTATACGCTTTATGAATAATACTTTCAAAGATTTAAAATACAAGGTTTTTCAATCGGGCAACCCATTGTTCTTTTACATCGGGATTAATGCAATGCTATTTTTAATTATCGCTGTTATCGGGGTAATTAGCAAGCTAAGTGGCCAAGGTGATATTATTGATATATTCGTAAGCGATTATTTAGCGTTGCCAGCAAATATTTCGAAACTGCCCGAACGCTTTTATACCCTGTTTACCTATATGTTTATTCATGACGGGATTCTTCATATCCTGTTTAACATGCTGGGCTTATTCTGGTTCGGCAATATATTCATGAATTTCCTAAAAAGCCGTCAATTTCACTTTGTATACCTGGCTGGGGGGCTATTTGGAGGTATATTTGCTGTTGCCGCGTTAAATGTATTTCCACTTTATGCCAGTGGATTAGCAGGCGTAACCATTGTGGGGGCATCTGCCGCTGTGATGGCCATTATTTTTGCCGCAGCAACACTGGTACCGAATTACACCATCATGCTGCTTTTCTTTGGCGAGGTTAAAATTAAATGGATTGCCATTGTCTATTTCATCCTCGATTTTATTGCCATCGGATCGGTAAATGCAGGTGGAAGTTTAGCCCATATCGGTGGTGCACTTTTAGGTTTCACTTTTATTAAAAGTTTGCAGAGCGGAAGAGATTGGAGCAAGCTGTTCGAACGAAAACCAAAACTAAAGGTAGTCCGGAATGAGAAACCAGTTAAAAAACCCGAATTTAAAGGCGGTGTTTCCCAACAGGAAATAGATGCCATTTTAGATAAAATATCAACCTCAGGATACGATAAATTAACAGCAGTAGAAAAAGAAAAACTGTTTAAGGCAAGTAAAGATTAATGGCCACAAAAAAAAAGAAGTATAGTTTAGTGGATAAACTCCTTTTGCCCATTGCCGTTGCATTGGCAATTGCTTTGCTATTGGGGGTTCTTGCCGGAAATATGGATCCAAGAAAACATGCCATTATTGCTTTTTTCGGTCTCGCCTATCCCTTTGTCCTGTTCATTAATATTATCTTCTTGGTCTGGTGGCTTTTAAGCAAAAAATGGATTTTTGCAATTGCTACCGTTCTGGTTATTGCACTTGGTGCTAAAACTTTAAAAGCAACCTTTGCCATTGGTGGCGATGAAGGTGGTACCGAAAAAGCAGACAATAGCATCCGGATGATGACCTACAATGTACATAGCTTTAAACTATACGGCGAAGACAATACCGAATCGGTAAAAGAAAAAATGCTTCAGGTGGTAAAAGATCAAAATCCCGATATCATCTGTTTCCAGGAATTTTTTACCCGTTACAAAGGCGCTTTTGATACGGTTGATAGCTTAAAAGCATTGTTAAATACAAAATATTACTATTTCGTACCCACCAATAAAAACGATTACGAAGCTACTGGCTTAGCCATATTTTCTAAATTCCCGATTAAGGATTCTGGTAAAATCCCTTTTGTTGAAGGTTTCCCCGGCAACATGAGCATTTATACCGATTTAAACATTAAAGGAAAAACCTTACGGGTTTATAACGTACACTTTCAATCTATCTCTTTCGAAAAACAGGATTACGAATACTTAGATAAGGTAAAGGAAATGAATACCGAACTGCAGCCATCTAAACGGATTTTAAGGATGCTGAAAAGTGCCTTTTTGAAACGTAGCGGTCAGGTAGATATTATGAAAAAGGAAATGGCAACCTGTAAAACCCCTTACCTTATTGCCGGCGATTTTAACGATACCCCGGCTTCTTATGTGGTTACTCAGATCACCGCCGGATTAAACAATAGTTTTATTAAAAAGGGTAACGGTTTTGGAAAAACCTACAATGGTAAATTCCCTAATTTCCAGATCGATTATATTGCTACTTCTAAGGATCTTGAGGTATTAAACTATAAAATTACCCAGGCCAAGTTATCCGATCACTTTCCGGTACGCAGCGATTTGAGGTTTGTGCCTTAATATTACCGTTGACTGAAGTCAACGGCTAAGAAAACCCCGCTTTACCGTCGGCTTTAGCCAACCGGGACCAAGCAAAAAATTTTCATCTGGAGCGCAAGGCCTGTCAAAACAATAAGTTTCTTCCCGTTTTCCGCTTTTACGCTTCGTTTCCTCGTGCCTCGTTGCTGCAGGTAACGCTTCAACCGGGGCTAGGTGGCCAAAACAGTTTTCATTTTTGGGGTTGCAAGGTGCACAAACCCTTGTTCCTAAACCCGATAGAGCGGAATAGCCCGGAGCGCAGCGAGGACTATAAGCGAAAGCGGGACTGAAGCTACCAAGAACCACAAGCCAATCATTTCCTAAATCCATTTCACATCTTATTCCGTTGACTGAAGTTAACGGCTAAGGAAAACCCCGCTTTACCGTTGGCTTTAGCCAACCGAGACCAGGCAAAAAATTTTCTTACCATACATCAACAATAGATTTATTCCTTATCTCCATATTTGCTTCATAAAATTTAAAAAAAATCTTCAAAAATATGAGCTTAATAGATGCCCTAAACTGGCGTTATGCCGTTAAGAAAATGAATGGTCAACCTGTTGAACAAGAAAAGGTTGATAAAATTATTGCTGCAGCACACCTGGCGCCAACATCCTCTGGCTTACAGCCATTTAAAGTAATTGTGGTAACCAACCAGGAATTAAAAGAGAAAATTGCACCGATTGCCTATAACCAATCGCAGGTTATCGATTCTTCCCACCTATTGATTTTCGCAGCCAACGAAAACTACACAGAAGAAGGTATTGATGCTGTTTTTAGCAGAATGAATGCGGAGCGTGGCTTACCTGAAAGCGGAACCGATGCTTACAAAGCGCAGTTAAAAGGCATGGTATTATCCAGAACTGCTGAAGAAAACTTTAACCATGCAGCCCGTCAGGCTTATATTGGTTTCGGTATCGCCATTGCAGAAGCAGCTTTGTTAAAAGTAGATGCTACCCCAATGGAAGGTTTTAATGGCCCTGCTTTAGATGAACTTTTAGGTTTAGATAAAAAAGGCTTAAAAAGTGTTACGCTATTGCCATTAGGACACAGGGATGAAGCCGGCGATTGGTTGGTAAACCTTAAAAAGGTACGTTCACCTAAAGAAGAATTCTTAATCGAGCTTAAATAACAGGCAAACAACATCATAATTTAAAACAGGCCGCTATTTAGCGGCTTGTTTTGTTTTAGAACATATTGCGATTGCGCCTCCCCATGTATCGCACAGAATGAACCTACGTGCATCGAACCAGCCTGGGATTTTGAGACAATTAACCGATTTAAACGATTAATCAGTTAACCCTAAAAGTACCCACATATTAGATCCTGAAACAAGTTCAGGAGGACGGTATGTGGGGAAATGAATCAATGAACAGTGAACTAATGACCTATGAACTTAAATCTTTTGTAAAAAAATGTTAAACATCATCACATTTTATGTGCTCTATTTATAATTGGATATATTTACGGGCTTAGCATTTAATATCCATTCCATGAAGATTTTTAGATTATCGTTTATCATACTGTCACTTCTATCAACACTAAGTTTTTCTTCGTCGGCACAAACCGATACCATTAGCATAAACAGTATCATTGCCAAAACGAATAAGGTGTTGAGTGATTATCCTGCTGAAAAAATTTATCTTCATTTCGACAAACCCTATTACGCTGTTGCCGATACGGTTTGGTTTAAAGCTTATGTTACCGAAAATCAGAATTTCTTATCTGCAATTAGTAAGATCATTTATGTTGATGTGATCAATCAGAAAGATTCGCTTATCCAGACTTTAAAACTACCCATTACCGGTGGTTTTGCTTACGGTAGTTTCCCCTTAGATCAGATTAATTATAAACAAGGTAACTACCATATCAGGGCTTATACTTTATGGATGCTAAACAATGAAGATCCTGCTTATTTTAACAAAACTTTTTATGTAGGGGAAGCCATTGATAAAGAAGTAAAAACCCATATCACCTATAAAAATACGTCTACCGATAAGTTAGAAAAAATTGACGCACGCGTACAATTTAAAGATGCCAATAATAAACCATATGCCAATAAAAATGTAAGCTGGCAAGTGGTTACGAGTTATACCGTTATTGCTAAAGGAAGGGGCACAACCGATGCCAATGGCTTTTTAACAATAGCCATGAGCAATGCACAAAAGGCAGAATATCAATTACAAAAAGGCGAACTGATTACCAGCATTAATACAACTGATAAAGATGTGGCAAGCAGTAGCTTTCAACTTAAAAATGCTATTGTAAGCAAAGATTTTCAATTTTTTCCTGAGGGTGGGAGTTTAATTGCCGGCTTAACCAACAAGGTAGCCTTTAAAGCCATTAAAAGTGATGGTTTGGGCATTAGCTCAAAAGGTACGGTAACCGATAATGATGGCAAAACAGTAGCTGCTTTTACTGCTCAGCATTTAGGAATGGGCAGTTTCAACTTATTGGCTGAAGCTGGAAAAACCTACAAAGCGGCAGTTACTTATGCTGATGGCACTACTCAAAATTATAATTTGCCTGCAGTTGCCGCAAATGGTGTAGCCATAAATATAGATAATAGCAGCGCTGATAATGTGGCCATAAAAATTGCAGCAAATGATGCTTTCTTTGAGCAAAACCAAGGCAAAAAGCTTTATTTAATTGCGCAGAGCAAAGGCGTGATCTGCTATGGTGCACAAACTGCATTATCAAACAAAGAATACAATACAACCATACTTAAATCTAAATTCCCGAATGGAATTGCACAATTTACCTTATTTAATGAATTTGGTAAACCATTAAGCGAACGCTTGGTTTTTGTTCAGCATAAAAATACCATGGCCGTAACTTTAACCAGTGCCGCAACTACTTACGGAATCAAGAAAAAGGTTAAAATAAATGTGGCGGCTAAAAAAGACGGCGCCCCTGTAGAAGGTAGCTTCTCGGTAGCGGTTGTAGATGAATCGAAGGTTCCATCAAGTGAGGACGCAACCAGTACTATATTAACGGGGCTATTATTAAGCAGCGATGTTAAGGGTTATATCGAAAAAGCAAATTATTACTTTAATGCACCCGACGCGAAGAAAAACGCAGATTTAGATGTATTGTTACTTACCCAGGGCTACCGCAGTTTCAAATACACTGATATTATTGCCAATAAATTACCTAAAATTGATTTCTTACCAGAACAAGGCATCGAAATTTCGGGTGTTTTACGTCAGAACAATGGTATACCAGTTAGAAAAGGAGCCTTATTATTAACCATACCTGATAAACGTTTTAATTTAGAAAGTACCACAGATCCTGTAGGGAATTTTAAATTCCAAAACCTGATATTTAACGACTCCTCTAAAGTGACCATTACCGCTAAGTACAATGTAAACTACAAAAACATGACCTTAAGCTTAAATGGTGCACCAGTACCTACACTAACCAGAAACTTTAGCGCTGCTGAAGAAGTTTTAAATATAGATAGTGCTTTAACCAATTACTTAGATAACAGCAAAAGGCAATACGCTTATTTACATACTTTAAAAGATGTAAACATTAAAGCCGCAGTTGTTCCAAAAGTAAGTCATAAGGATTATCCTGCACTGAGCGGACTAAGCCAAATGGCCGACCATGAAATAAGTGGAGATCGTTTAAAAGGCTGTGGGCTTTTAATCAACTGTTTACAGGGCATGTTGGCTGGTGTTACTTTTGCAGATAACAATTTCTACGTGAGCAGAGATTATAACCAGGGCAAAAAAATTCCGATGGGTATCTTTATCAATGGAATGAACGTGGATGTAAACCAGATCAATACACTTGATGCCAACCAGATCGAATCGGTTGAGGTGTTCTTAAGAGATGAGCTGGGACTGGTAAACCGTGCAAACAATGTAAATGGGGTGATTGTATTCAACCAAAAGAAAGCACCTAAAGGCACTAAAATTTCGAAAGCACAGCTGATGGATATGCTACCCAAATACTACGAACTTACTTTCTCACCACAGGGTTACAACAAAGAAAAACAGTTCTATTCTCCAAAATACGATGTTCCTGCAAGCATGAACCGCAATGATTTAAGAACTACCATTTACTGGAACCCTAAAGTGGTAACCGATGCTACAGGTAATACTTCTTTCGAATATTACAATGCAGATGGCAAAGGCCAGTATAAAGTAATTATTGAAGGTATAGATGCTAACGGAAATTTAGGAAGATCAGTGTTTAAGTATCTTGTTAAATAAGAAATGAGGAAAATGGGATTGCAAACTGGATGACAGGTTTTGCAAGGAATCGTCATCTCGACCGTAGTGTTCCAAAGGAACTCCTTCGGAGGAGAGATCTTTTGGACTATATTAAAAGATCTCTCCGCTCCGCGTTGCTTCGGTCGAGATGACGACTTTCTTTTGGAGCCTGCCAATGGATAGCCTATCAAGGGGCAAATATTTTTTATTTTCGATTATAAAGGGTCTTTAACAACATATCATTAAGATTGCAGTAGGAAAGGTCGTAATTGCAAACTACCACTCTCATTTATCTTACATCACCTCAAACGGCAGCTTCTCTCCTTTTAAACCAGCCAAAACATTTTTAACGATAATCTGTGCCATGGCCGCCCTGGTTTCTTCGGTAGCGGAGCCGATATGTGGTAAAACAGCTACGTTTTCCATAGCTAACAAGGGATTATTTTTATCCATTGGCTCCGGATTGGTTACATCCAAACCTGCTCCCCATATCATTTTCTCCTCTAAAGCTTTTATCAAATCCTTTTCATTATGGATACCACCTCTGGCGGTATTAATGAAAATCGAATTGGGTTTCATCTGCTTAAAAACATCAAGTGTAAATTTACCCTTCGTTTCGGGCGTTAGCGCAGTGTGTACTGATAACACATCACTTTGTGCCAAAAGTTCTTCAAACGAAACATATTTGGCTCCGATTTCTCTTTCAGCTTCTTCGTTACGCGATCTGTTGTGATAAATTACCTTCATCTGGTAGGCTGCCTTACATTTTTTGGCCATCTCCAATCCTATTTTCCCTAAGCCAAAAATGCCGAGGGTTTTGCTATTTACCTCAATTCCGAGTTCGGGTGATGGCTCATAGTTTTTCCATTCGCCTTTAATGATTTTTTTGTGCGAAAAAAAGGCCTTTCGTGATACGGCAAGCATTAATAAAAAAGCGGTATCGGCAGTTGCGCTGCTCAAAACACCAGGTGTATTTCCGATAGGAATATTAAACTTTTTGGCGGCAGCTACATCTACCTGATCGTAACCTACAGAATGTAGAGCAATAACCTTTAAATGGCTACAAGCCTTTAAAAATTGGGCATTAATTTTATTTGGCCCAACGCTGATCAAGGCATCCTGATCCTGGCAGGCTTCAATCAGTTCTTCGGCTGTAATCTGTCGGTTTTCTTTCCATTGGGTAATCGAAATATTGTTTTCTTCCAGTTCTTTTATGCCAACTGAAGCAATGTTGCCGCTTATAAATACTTTCATGTTTTATTTAACACTAAAAATTCTAAGGTGTTTTGGATAATACGAATTGACTTATGGGTACTATTTCACAGTTGCTGATAACACCTGGTAAGTATTGGCACTAAAATAGCCCAATGCCTGGTTAGAGATATTAGAAGTTGGGTTGGCGGGAGTTGTACCCTGATTTGGCCCCCGGTTCGATTGCTGACTTAAAGCATACCAATAATCGAAAATATTCGAATCGATACACTCCATTTCTATTTTAATCTTGTCGTTCGAATTCAACTCATCACTGTCGTGGTCGTTAGTTGGTGGTTTAAAAAACAACTGGATCCTTAAGTCGTTTCCATTTGTTAAACGATCGTTATTTACGTAGAAACGTTCCGATAAAATATCATTTACATAAAGGTTAAAATGATAAAAATTGGTTTCGTTAGCAGGATCTTTTAAAAATACAGCAGCAGTTTTACGTTCGCGGCCAAAGAAAAAGTTTTTAATCACCCCTATCGAATCCATTTTAACCATATTGGGCATTTTCGAACTGGCGGTGTAAGTTTGTCCTTCGGCAGTAACATTTAAATTATAGGTAACACCCGGCACGCCCTTCATTTTATTGATATAGGTTCCTGGTGTTGTACCTTCTTTAAAAACATAAGTATTCCCCTTATTATCGGTTACAGTTACGCTTGCTCCCGAAACTTTCGGAAAAATATTGGCTTCGGTATAACCGATGGTTTTGCTGATCTTAATCTGCTGATCGATCAGCGAATCGTTAATTACACCTTCAATTACCAGTTGAGGATCGGCATTTTCGGTTTCAATTTGAATAATTTTCTTGCAACCTGTAAAACAGAAAGTGAACAGCGAAAGGTATATAATCAGTTTTTTCATGCTTTTAAAATTTAAAGTTCCAGGTAATTGATGGAATAAGACCGAAAAGTGAAGTCTGCTGAGCGGCAGTTTTACTCGGATCGTTCGGATCTGTAATAAACTCAATAGAGTAGGGATTTTTTCTAGCCAATAAATTATAAATCCCGAAATTCCAGCTCGACTGGTATTTCTTACCAGGTTTCCCCTCTAAAGTTGCACTTACATCCCAACGCATATTATAAGGCATTCTGCCTGCATTTCTTTGCGTATAATAATAAGCAGCCTGGCCACCAATATTATATTTCCCTGCCGGATAAGTAACGGCATTACCTGTGCTGTAAATAAAACTCGAAGAAAAAGTCCACCGCCTGGTCATGTTGTAAATGCCAACTAACGAAATATCATGCGTGCGATCTTGCCGTGCCGGAAAATATTTACCATCATTAAGTTCAGTAAATTTACGTTCAGTACGCGATAAGGTATAACCCACCCAGCCGTTCAGCTTGCCAAATTTCTTCTTAAAAAACAGCTCCAATCCATAAGCCCTGCCTACTCCGTATAAAAGTTCTGATTCTACATTGGAGTTAGCCAATAATTCGGCCGCATTTTTATAGTCGATCTGATTCTGAAGCCACTTATAATAAATCTCTCCCGAGAGTTCATAATTGTTATCCTGAATGTTTTTGAAATACCCCAAAGCCACCTGATCGGCTATTTCGGGTTTAATATTGGTACTGCTCAACACATACTGATCGGTTGGCGAGCTGGAAGTAGCGTTGGTTAAAATATGGACGTTCTGGGTATTCCGGTTATAAGAAGCCTTGATCGAATTTTCTTCGTTAAACAGATAACTCACCGAAAAACGTGGCTCCAGGTTAAAGTAGTTTTTATGGAATTTTCCCTTGGCTACATTTTCTGTCGACAGGGTATTCCCATCGGCATCATATGTACTAAAATTACCTGGCCCCATTAAAGAAAAAGCAGCCAAACGCATACCATATAAAAAGTTTAAATGTTCGTTTACAGCCCACTCGTCAGAAATGTAAGCTGCTGATTCGATACCATAACGCCTTTCCTGCGTAAGCGAATTTACCTGCGATGCTTCATCGCTATCAATATCAATCGGCGAAATACGGTGCTGTGTGGCATTGATACCAAAACGAAGGGTATGTTTATTGCTGAAATACTGAAAATCTTCTTTAAAGTTAAAATCCCGAACCAGCGAGGTCGCTTTAAAGTTGGTCGCATCATTTAATAAGCGAACGGTATAATTATAGTTGTTGTAAATTAAGGAGGTATTCGAAAACAAACGGTCGCTAAAAATATGGTTTAAGCGGATGGTGGTGGTTACATTACCCCAGTTGTTTTCGAACAGGTCTTTAACACCGATATTATCCTTGCCAAAATAGCCGGAAATATAAATGATATTTTTATCATTGATTTTATAATTCGCCTTGGCATTAATATCATAAAAATTTAAGGTACTGCCGTTAACAGATGAATCTGGTGAAGCCCTTAAAAACAGATCGATATACGTTCTACGGAAACTCACCATAAACGAACCCCTGTCTTTTACAATCGGCCCTTCTGCTTTTACACGCGAAGCAATCAACCCGATCCCACCCTGAAATTTAAATTCCTTGTTGTTCCCATCGTCCATTTTAACGTCTAAAACCGATGATAAACGGCCTCCATACTGTGCAGGCATACCGCCTTTGTATAAACTTACATCCTTAATCGCATCAGCATTAAAAGTAGAGAAAAAGCCCAGTAAGTGAGAGGAATTGTATACCACCGCTTCATCCAGAATTATTAAATTCTGATCGGCAGCACCACCGCGCACATAGAAACCTGTGTTCCCCTCGCCGCCTGATTTTACGCCGGGCAACAGCTGGATGGTTTTTAAAATATCTTTTTCGCCTAGTAATACCGGTATAGAATTAAGCGATTTCATATCGATCCGCTCCAGGCCCATCTGCGCACTTTTAACGTTTTCGTTTTTACGGTTGTTGGCACTTACCGTCACTTCGTCTAAATCGTTTGCACTCTTTAATTCCTCATTTAACTTGGTATCTTTTGTTAGATTGATGGTTTTAACAATGGAGGCATACCCTGTATAACTTACGGCCACAGTGTAGGTACCTTCAGACTGTGTTAAAGCAAAATAACCATAATTATTGGTTAGGGTTGCTGCGGTAGAAGCCCCGGAAATCCGGATGGTGGCGCCTATTAAAGTTTCGCCTGTACCTGCATCGCGGATGGTGCCGCTAAGGGTAAATTTCTTTTGAGCAAAAATAGGGATGGAGAGAAAAAGGAGGAAGAATAAAGTTAAGTAGTGTTTTATGAGCATATCGGCTACTATCTAAATTTTTAAGTGGAAACCAAATGTACGAAATCCAAGTCCTATTAACGGATAGTGGGGAATTTCTTAATACAAGTTTGGGTTTACTTATTAATAACGGGATAAATGGCAATATGGTGTGAGCGTAACCGGTATGGGCTTAAATGATCTTTACCCGCCTGTTGAAAGGTGATCAGTTTTGAAGATTCTTTAGGCATATGGCAGTCGATACAATTGGTACTGAGCGATCCTTTTGCTAAAATGGCTTTGCTATGGCTGGTACTTTTGTGGCAATTGATGCAGCGCTGCGAATAAAGGCTTAAGTTCCCTTTAATATTTTCGTGTGTATTGTGGCACGATTGGCAAGTCATGGTTTCACTTTTCCGATAACAATTACTGCCCTTTAGCATGGCACTTTGGTTACCGTGCACATCAATATTACCACCACCGAAACCTGTAAAATCCTGCGAATAATAAGCCTCTAAATCGTCGCCGGGCTGGAAACCGAAAACAGATCGCTGTGCCACCAAAGTATTGCCCGAATGGCAAACCGCGCAAACATCCATCTTTTGTTTTCGGGTAAGTGTTTTATACAATGTGATAAATTTTGCATTCTTCTCTTCAGGGTTTTCCATATGAAAAACAACATGCTGTTTACCTGGTCCGTGGCAACGTTCACAATCTATCCCATAAATAACAGCACCCTTTTCCATTTCCTCATCTTTGGAAAAAGTAGATTTTTGTGTGATTTTAATATCAACATAAGATGCGTGGCACTCTAAACAACGGCTTGTTATCGCCCGATCGTAATAAAAGCTTTCTTTTGGAAAACCAGGGCTGATGGCCCAATTCTTAATAGCAGCGAAGTAAGATAAAGGCAGTTCGTACATCTTTTTGCCTTGCCAATAGGTATAAGTATAGGCTTTTTCGCCTGAACCAAACTGCATGTCAAACTTTTCGGCACGCACAGCTTTGCCATCCTGATAAGCGACCTGAAATATACCGCTGTCTCTTTTTTCAATCACCACTTTTTGATGTTCGTTGTATAAAAAGTGATTCGAATCAGGGGCAAAAACCTTTAACAAAGCTGTATCTACCACAGGCTTAGAGGTTAAACCATGCGGACTATGGGCATAAGATTGCGATAAATCTTTATGGCATTTCGCGCAGGTAGCCGCTCCGGTATAGGCCTCGCCCCTCGCATCTGCGGGCAATTGACTGGCCACATTCATGCATCTCGAAAGAACAACAACCGCAATGGCAATTGCGCCCAAAATAAGCAGGATACGTTTTACGCCTTTCAAGATGATGTTTTGTTTTTATTTTACAAATTGAATATAACCAAAATTATAACCTCCAACAGCTGTTAAAATCTTAATCTTTTGTTTACCTGCTTTTAAAGCAAGCTTCTTAACCTCAAAAGTTGCAAACTTCTTATTGTCTCCGGTATTTGGAACCACAATATCTTTAGCTACCACCTTGCCATCGATTATAATGGTCATCCTACCTCCAGCGTTATCTGCCGCAGCATTTATTTTTAAAGTGTAGCTTCCTTTTTGCGAAACATTTACGGTGTACTGCAACCATTCTTCTTTTTCGATATGGTTTACATAATACTTTTCGTACTGAGCAGAATCTTTTGCAATATCTACCCCATCATTCCGGTAAATCCGGCCACGGTTACCTGCACTTCTTTTTCCTGTTGAGGTATGGTAATCGGCTGTATCGGTATCGAAATAAGCTTTGCCGTTTTTACCTAAATCGTAATCTACAGCATACACAATGCCTTTATCTTTAATTAAATTGGGCTTAAACGGCTTGGTTTCATTACTAAAGGGCTGACGGATCATGGCATCTATTACATCTCTGTGAATGATGGTATTTTCTAATCTCGAATAAATAGCCAGCTCCATTAAACCGCTGTATACATTGCTGTCTTTGGGTTTATTGCCACCATTATTCAGGTACTTCACCAAAGCATCATAATTGGGATTCGATTTAATCTCCATAGGATTATTCGCCCCTATCTTTTTCAATGGCCACCAAGACCAGCCGATATTGTTTTTTTCTAAAAGGTGGATGGCATCCGTAAACCAAACATTAGAATTTTCACCAGTTTCGCCCAGCCAAACCGGAACATTCTGCTCATCCCTGGCCTTGATAATGTGTGCAATTGACGCCTGATCGTTATAATTCCAATATTTATGGTAACTCAAAACCATGTTTTTATCCCACAGTGGAAAAATGCCATTGTAATTATTGCCCCAGCCATTGCCTTCGATAATAATAATATGTTTTTGATCAACTTCGCGGATAGCCTTGGTAATTTCGACCATTAACTTTCTCAAAGGTGCATTCACTTTTTCTTTCGTCCCATTTTTATCTTCATCAGGGTTTGAGAAACCGTAGTTAGGTTCGTTCAAAATATCGTATGCGCCAATATAAGGTTCATCTTTATAACGTTCGGCCAGTTTTTTCCAGAGTGCAATGGTCTTCTCCTGATTGGCCTCACTATCCCATAGGTATGGTTTTGATGGATCGCGGTCGGCAATATTTAAATCGTTTCCTTGTCCACCAGGTGCAGCGTGTAAATCTAAAATTAAATACATTTTATTGGCCTTACACCAGGATAACAGGCTATCGGTTAAGGCAAAACCTTTCTCTAACCAGGTATTTTTGCCGGCAACAGGTTCTTTATCTGTTGGCAAAGTGTATAAGTTGTAGTGCATAGGCAAACGGATGGAATTAAAGCCCCAGCGTTTCATCGAATCGACATCAATTTTACGCATATGGTTGGCCAGCCAGGCATCGTAAAACTCCTGAGTCTGTTTTTGCCCCATCAATTCTTCTATCCGCTCGCGGATGCGGTATTGTTGTGCTTCTTTATTGATTTTGAGCATATAACCCTCTTGTAACATCCAACCGCCTAAACCAAAACCACGGAGTAAAACATTCTCGCCTTTTGCGTTGACTATTTTTTTGCCATCGGCTTTTAAAAACCCTTGGCAAAACGCTGTAAACGAAATGGTACTGAGCAGAAAAACGTATAATATCGATTTTGTGAAAGACATAAAAATAAGGTTAGGTTTTAGATAATTACCAGATATAAGTGGCTACAGATCCTTTATCGAGCGTTGCGACAAGTGTTTTGCCATTAAAGCTAATATTAAACGTAGTGGCATTTTTGCCGCTATTGGCTACGATTAAAACATGTTTGCCACCAGGTGTTTTAAAGGCAACATTTGGCAGATCGGTTAAATAATTTGTAGCTACCCGAACAGCGCCAGGCCGTACAAACTTAGAAGCATGGGCAATGGAATAATAAGCCAGGTTTCTGCTATAAGAATCTTTATCAATGGTTACTGCACCCTGGCACATCGAACAGCCGCCCCTATCGGTATAGGGTTTGTTTTCAGGATCGGCTGCCAGATTCCACTCCAATACATTTTTGCTCCAGTTTCTGGTAGCACCGATAACCAAACGACTAACCGGATTAACAATTTTAATATCCGCAGCATCTGGCTGTTCTACTACCATTTGCTCAGAAAAGTAAATGTTCTTATCAGGATGGGCATTGTGTACGTCAGTTAAAGCTTCTATCTTTCCTCCGTACAGGTGAAAGGCGGATCCATCGATATATTTTTTGGCTTCCGGATCGTCTAAAATGCTAATCGGGTAATCTGGCCGATCGGCATTATGATCGTAAACAATAATTTTGGTCTTAATATTGGCTTTGGCAAAAGCAGGACCTAAAAATTTCTTTACAAAAAACGCCTGATCTGGTGCAACCATGAGCAAGCTGGGGTTATTACCTGGGTGTAAAGGCTCATTTTGAACGGTAACCGCATCAATAGGAATACCTTCCTTTTGCATTTCCTGTACATACCTTACAAAGTACTTGGCGTAAGCATCGTAATATTCGGGTTTTAACATCCCGCCCCGGGCATCGTAGGTGGTTTTCATCCATAAGGGAGGAGACCATGGCGAACCCATAATTTTTAGCTTGGGATTTATGGCCAGGATTTCCTTCATTACCGGAATCACATCCACTTTATCCGGGCCAAGATCAAATTTAGCCTGTGTTAAATCGGTTTGTCCTTCGGGAAGGTCGTTATAAGAAAATACTTTTTCATTCAAATCAGAGGCGCCAATGCTTAGTCTGACGTAGCTTACCCCAATATTATTTCCATCAGTAGCAAATAACTCTTTTAATAAAGCCGCTCTGGCCTGTGCCGACATTTTAACAATATGCTGCGCACTTCCACCTGTTAAGGCATAACCGAAACCATCAATGGTTTGATAGGTTTCTTTGTCGTTTACGGTAATGGTTGGCAGATTGTTTTTAGCTACATTAAAACTTAATTTACTTGCCTGTTTGGCAAATAAAACAGATCGATCGGCTTTGGTAAGCCAAACTTCAGGCTGGTTTTGAGCAATAACAGCAAACGAAGAACAGGTAAAAACACAAATGATAAAAAGGCGAAAAAATTTGGTAGAAAGCATAGCTAAAAGATGAGCAGATTAAAAAAAACAGGAAGAAAGATTTCGCTTTCTCCCTGTTAACAATTAAACATTAAGCGTGTATAATAGATGAGCAACTATTTTGTTCCACCCCACTCTTTATTCTGCTCGATTTTGGTGTTGTTCAATTCGCCTTGCGGAATTGGGAATACTTCGTGTCGACCAGCAATGAAACCTTTCGAAGCCAATGTTGCAGCAGCTTTGCCCCAACGTACAAGATCAGGAAAACGCTGGCCTTCGCCTGCTAGTTCCAATCTTCTTTCTTTTTCGATGTTGGCCTGTGTTACGGCAACAGGATTAAGCCCTACCCTTGCACGAACGGCATTGAGCAAAGTATAAGCCCTTGAGCCTACCCCAACTGCTGCACCAGCATTCATCAAAGCTTCAGCCTCCATTAGATAGGTATCGGCCAAACGGATTTCATATTCGTCTATTCCGAAATTTAACTCTGGTGTATTTGCGGCTGCCTGGGTAGTTAAGCCCATGTACTTAGCAAAGAAATACCCTGTGTTATTGTATCCGGCAGTATACTTGGCAATGCCATTGGTTTGCAGACTATCTAGATTGGCTACCGTGGCCGCATTTCTCGGATCGAAATGGATGAAATCAAAAAAGGCCTTTGTAAATACAAGGAAACTATAGCCGCTAAAATAATCAGGAGCAGTAGAAACCGTTTTACTGTATCCCCGTGGACCCGTTGTGATGGACAGTAAATTACCTTCGCTATTACCTGCAGCAGACCAGTTGCCATTAGATTTATTGCTGTGTACAAACTCTATAATGGATTCTGAATTGAATTTATTGCTTGGTTTCCATAAATCGCCAAAATTAGGAATTAACTTGTAGCCATAAACTGAAGGCGAAACCCCAGGTGCGGTACCGTTTACCACAGCAAACTGATCGGCAGCTGCCTGCCATTTTTTCTCATACAATAAAACCTTGCCCAACAATGCCTGTGCTGCTCCTTTTGTTAGGCGGCCACCTTCTGTAGCAGCAGGAACTGTATTTGGCAATCCTGGTATTGCATCAGCAAGATCTTTCTCTACATATGCATATACTGCAGCAGGTGCGGCTTGGGTAACATTGTATAAATCTTTTGGATCAACAGTGCCTTCTATAATCGGTACATTTTTAAAGAAAGTAACCAGATCGAAGTAAAACGCTGCACGCATAGCTTTGGCTTCTGCAATGTATCTTGCTTTTAATGTCGCATCCATCGGGATGTCTACAATTTTTTGCAGCAGTACATTTACTCTATAAATTCCACTATATCCTCTGCTCCAAAGGTAACCCTGAGGGCCTGTGCTGGCATTAAGCGTATAATTTTGCATTACCTGCAAATCGTTAATATCACTTGGCCCCCCACCACCTGCCAACTGATCATCACCTGCAACACTCATTACCGCCGATTTATCGTACAAGCCACCTGATTGGTAAGCAAACCGATCATATATAGCCACCAATCCGGTAAAGGCATCAGCTTGAGTTTTATAATAATTATCTAGAGTTATACGGTCTTGCGGATTTACTTCCAAATCCTTTTTGCACGAACCCAACGTTACAGAAAGTACAATTGCTGTAAAGTATAAAAAATTCTTTTTCTTCATGATTTAAATTATATTAAAATCCAACATTTAAGCCAAACAAAAACGCCCTTGCCTGTGGATAAGCACCGCGGTCGATACCGTATTGTGCGCCACCACCAGAATCGGCAGTTACCCCTAATTCTGGATCGTAACCCGTGTATTTGGTTATGGTAAATAAATTTTCGGCAAGCACATAAACGCGGAGTTTTTTCATGCCCCATTTATTAATGATGCTGTTAGGCAATGAGTAACCTAGTTGCATTGTTCTTAATCTGAAAAAATTGCCACTTTCCAGGTACAGGTTAGTAAATTTAGAGTAGTTACCATTTGGGTCGCCATCAACAATGCGCGGAAGCGAGGCTCCGGTATTGCTTGGGGTCCATGCATCTAAATATTTGCTCTGGTAATTTGCAGTAGCAATATCTAACCTTCTTAAGCCCTGGAAAATCTGATTGCCGCCTGAACCACTTCCAAAAGCGGTAAAATCGAAGTTTTTGTAACCTAAATTAATGGTAATACCATAACTTACGGTTGGGTTTGGATTGCCTAAATAGGTACGGTCATCAGGATTGATGATGTTATCATTAGTTAAGTTGGCAAATTTTAAATCGCCTGGTTTTGCATTTGGTTGTAATTTGGTTACACCATCGGCCCCTAAATAACTGTCTACCTCGGCCTGACTTTGGAAAATGCCCAACGATTGGTAGCCATAATATTGCTGGTAAGGTAAGTTTAAACCTGTTCTGGTAATGTTTCCGAAATTCTGGAAAGTTGCGCTGTTATCTTCTAAGAAAAGGTTTCCGGGAAGTAACTGTGTAACTTTATTTTTATAAAACGAAATGTTTCCGTTTACACCAAAATCTAATTGACCGATTTTCTTTCTGTATCCCAACTCAATCTCTAAACCCCTGTTTTGAATGTCTGCTACGTTTTGCGCAAAACTACCATAACCCGCATATCCTGGGATTGGTGGATTTTGTAAAATACCCGTGGTTTTCTTGTCATAAATATCAACCGTTAAGGTTAAATTCTGAAACAACGTTGCATCGATACCAATATCTGCCTGACGGGTTTCTTCCCACTTCAAATCAGGATTGGCTGGAGCACCAGGGCTATACCCTACATAAACGGTTTCATTTGTAGAACCAAATACGTAATTACGATCTCCACCGGCGCCTACAATTGGGATATAAGGAAAATCGCCGATACCATCATTTCCGGTAACACCATAACTACCACGGATTTTCAGGAAAGTAAGTACATCATTTTTAGGGAAAAAGTTTTCTAAAGTAGGTACCCATCCTATTGACCCTGAAGGGAAGTAACCAAATTTATTATTGCCTCCAAACCTGGAAGATCCATCACGTCTGATCAAGGCAGAAAACAGGTATTTCTCACCATAGTTATACTGGATCCTCGAAAAAAGTGAATTGATTCTATGATCAGTACCATCGCCACCACTACTGTTTGTTCTATCCGCAGGCAATGCATTATACCTGAAAGATGCTTCATCGAAAGTTTTTGCTGGTACATTGTTGTACACTACAGTTGCCCTGCGCTGGTTGCCATCTTTATACTCACCATGGCCCAGCAAGAAAGTGAAATTATGCTTATCTATCACCTTGTTGTAGGAGATGGTGTTCTCCAGGTTCCAGTTAATTACATAGGTATTCTCTCTTGATAACGACGATTGGTTAATCGGCGTAGAGGTGTTGTAATACGCAATCGGGGTGAATGAATTACTTCCATAAAAGGCCATTTTGGTACCCAATGATGAACGGATGTGTAAACCTTTTATCGGTTCCAAATCAGCAAAAACGTTACCTACAATATTATGGTCGTAACCATAGTTTCCTAATCTGTTCTGGATCATAGCCAATGGATTCTTCATTTCCTGTAATACATACGGCGAAATCCCAAAAAGCTGGCCATCGCTATTTCTTGTTGCTGCGGCATTTTGTACCGGATTACCCGTAGCAGAAGGGAAAAAAGCCGATTGTGAAGAAGGGTCTGTAATAATCGAAGGCGTAATCGGATCTAAATTAATTGCCGAGCTTAGTACGCCACCAAACTCACGGTTGGTTTCACCAATACCGCTGTTTACACCATGGCTATAACCTAAATTTTCGCCAAATGTTACGCCTTTAATAGGTTTAAATGAGGTATTGATACGCACATTAGCCCTGTTAAATTTAGAAATAGGCGTAGCTACAATACCTTTGATATCGGTATAGCCAAAAGAGGTAAAATAAGATGCTTTATCACTTCCTCCAGATACACTAAATTCGTGGCTTTGCTTTGGAGCACTATCATTAAAAATCAAATCCTGCCAATCTGTCCCTGCACCTAATGCTGCAGGGTTGGCAAATGCCGGGGCTTTGCCTGCACTAACAAGTGCCTGGTTACGCAAGGTTGCATATTGAGTAGCATCCAACAAGTCTAATTTTTTAGCTGGTGCCTGAGTACCATAATAGCCACTATAATTAATGTTCAGCGTTCCTGCCTTACCTTTTTTAGTGGTTACCAAAATAACACCCGCAGCAGCACGTGTTCCATAAATTGCGGCAGAAGCACCATCTTTAAGTACCTCAATTGATTCGATATCGTCTTGATTTAAATAACCAATGCCACCTGCATCAATCACCACTCCATCGATTACCCAAAGCGGATCGTTCTTGCTGTTGCCAAAAGAAGTAAAACCTCTTAAACGCACGGTAGAGCTTGAACCTGGCTGACCAGAAGTAGCCGCAATAGTTAACCCCGAGGTTCTACCTTGTAAAGATTGCTCAATACGGACAACTGGCTGATTTTCGAGGTCGGAAGCCTTAACGCTTGAAATGGCTCCTGTTACTACACTTTTTTTCTGTGTACCATAACCCACTACAACCACTTCCGTTAAATCTTTCGAATCGGCAGTAAGCGAAACATTAATACGGCCGCCTGCCGGAACCGTTACCGTTTGCGTTGCCATACCAATTAAGCTGATGGTTAATTTACCGCCAACAGGCGCCTGAATACTAAAAACACCATTGGCATCAGTAGATGCAGCTTTGGTCGTTCCATCAAGCTTAACTGTTACGCCAGGTAAAGGGGCACCATTTTGTTCTGTTACTTTTCCTGTAACGGGAATGTCTTGTGCCAATAAGGCCAGCGGCAATGCCATGATACAGTAAATGAAGAATACGAATGTAAATCTTCCTCTCATAGAAATTAGTTTTAAGTTAATATTTGGTTATTTAATGACCTGGGCTTTTGGTCGCCCGTTTCATAAATCAAATCTAGAGAGGTGCAATGCATTAGCACAATTTAGCGCTACTACACAAACCATACAGCAGCACTCTATTAACCCAAAAAGAAGATTTTGAGGCCTACATAAGCCCTACAAGGCAAACGCAATTAAACTGAATATCAGATACTTAAACCGTTTTAACTAAAAACGTTCTTATTTGTAACGAAAACATTGTTTTAAGGCGTTTTTTGGCGGGCGATGCCGATCAGAAACTCATATAGATTAGTCTCGGGTTTAAGCTGAAGCTTTTTTCTTAAGCGATATCGGCCCACTTCGATGGCTTTAATGGTTACATTCATCAACTGCGCCATTTCTTTTGACGACAGGTTCATCGATAAGTAGGCACAAAATTTTAAATCGTTCTGACTTAAATCAGGATAAAGGTCTTTGAGTTTATTAAAAAATTCGGTGTTTACATGATTAAAGTGAACGCTCATATGATCCAGCTCCTGATCCTTCTTTTCCACATCTCTGATCAGCCTGATGAGGTGCCTGAAACTTGGCGAACTCTCATTAATATCGTGGTTTTTAATTACAGCCGATATCACTTCTTTAATTTTGGCCAATACCTTACCGCGTTGCACCAGGTGCATGGTCATGGTAGAAAGCTCTTTATTCTTATAATTTACATCGGCTTCTAACTTCTCGTTCTGCAGCCTAACAATTTCCTTTTCGTTACGATCCAGTTCCAGCTGATGCAGGTAACTCATCCGCTCCTGCTCTTTAATGTGTTTTCGCTTCTGCCATCTAATAATCAACCTAATTAACAGCACAATCAAAATCAGGTAAAAAATCCTCATCCATATGGTATTGTACCAGGCGGGCAGTACCACAAAAGTATAGCCTATCACTTCCGATTCATTACCTATATCTGTTCTTGCTTTAATATTGAAAGTATATTTGCCGGCAGGTAAATTGGTATAGTCCTTTTCGCTTTTCGTATTCCATGCCGACCACTCCTTATCGAAACCAACCAGCTGATAACTGAATTTAATATTTTTATCATGCTCGAACAATGTAGAGGAATATTCGAAATGCATTGAATTTAAATGATTGGTGTATTCTGGTATCTCGTTCTGATCCTGTTTGGCAGAAATTATACCCTTGGTTGTAAAATAGCCTCCAAAAACCAAACTATCTTTTTTACCAAGCAGTTTAATCTGTCCCAGCACTACAATTGGTTTGGTTATGTTTTCGATGTATTTTTCATAGTTAATATGATAGGCTCCCTTATTGGCCCCAATAAATATGTTCTTACTATCCAAGGGGTAAATAGATTCGAAGCCGCCTACTACTTTCCCATCTAACTCGGGCAGATAAAAAATACTAAAAGGATTCGATCCCGATGGCCGGCTAAAATCGATTACCCCTACCTTTTTATTGCTTACAAACCAAATGTTACCGTCGTTATCCTCCTTCATATACTGCACCGAAATACCCTTTATGGCATTGGCCAGTAATTTTAGGCGGACAAATTTTTTCTTCGCGTTATCATATTCATAAACGCCATCAACAGTTGCAATTACCACCCTATTTTTAATGTGGAACACGTAATTGTACAATTTAGAAGGTAATCCATCACGGTCGGTGTACATGGTAGTACGCAACACACGTTTATGATCGGGCTGTAATTCTATTTTATATACCCCATGGTAGGGGTGCGATGCCCAGATATGATCAGGGTTGTTATTATCTGCCACGATAAAGCGCAGCGGCTCATTTATACCGTCAACTCTTCCGCCATTGTTAAACAGCCCATCCTTATAGGTTAAACGTTGTAAACCCCAGTAAGTGCCTGCAATAACTTCGCTGCTTGGGTAAACCCGATCTAAGCTCTGGTACAACCAGGTACCTGGTAAATTGTAAAGCGGCTTAGCTACATTGTTCTGCACCAAAAGTGTACCCTCCTCGTGTGCTAACAACAGCTGGTTATTAATCTCATCAAGCCCCCAAACCTGTCCTTTGGTATTTTTTACCTCTTCAAAATTCGCAGTAGCATAACTTAAATCTTTGGCAGCGGGATTAACTTTTGTTCTATATAAACCGTTCGATGTACCGATGTAAACCGATTCGTCAAATTTTCTGAAGGCATAACTCGTAATCTGTTTATTACGGTCGGGGAAAATACTTTTAATGGCACTATTTATGGCCACATAAGCAATCCCATCGTCTAAAGCCAGCCACATGTTTTTATCCCTGTCCTGCAGAATCCCCCTTACATTGTTGTTCTGCAGTCCTTCCCTGTAATTGTATTTCTGAATCAGTTCTCCACCTTTATTCATAATATATACCCCGCCAGAGGTAGTACCTACTGCATATAGATTTTGATTGATCCTGTCGGCGAAATAAATCCGGTCGTTAAAAAACACATGATCAAGATTGGTTTTTAAGGGTTTAAGCTGATGGTTAATCAATAGAAAAAAACCACCCTTTAAGGTAGAAACCATCAAAGTATCGCCATTATAAGGCAAAATAGCGGTAACAGACGATTTCTTGAAAACCGGATCAGTACAAAAAGGTTTCCAAATTTCCTGCTCGTAAACCATTAAAACCGATTCTTCCGATTGGGCAAACACTTTGTTATTGGCTGTGCCCATAAATAACCAGGCCTTACTGGGTTTATAGTTTTTAATCACCCCATCCTTATAATGCAGGATGGCATTGTTCGACCTGAAAAAAACTTCATCATGAATAATCGAAATGTCCCATATATCAGCAAGTTTACGCAGGTTTTCGGGCAGCAAACCTAAAAGCGAAGTATATTTTAAAACGCCTTTCTCATTGGGGTAATAAAAACCAAATTCATCCTGTCCTCCTACATAAATCCGGTTTTTAGAGTCGATCCCGATGGAGCGTACAGAGGTATAATTAGGTAAGCGGAACAGGTTCCAATACCGGCCGTTAAAAGTAAGCAGCCCCTCATTGTTCCCAAAATAAAGAATCCCGTTTTTATCCTGTTTAACATCCCAGTTCTGCATACCCGCGTTATACTGCTCGTTATTGTAATTTACAATCTGCGGAATGCCCAAAAGATCCTGTGCTGATGCATAATAGCCCATCAGAAGAAAAGTAACAGCAAGCAGAAGTTTGTACATATGGTTAGGGGATGATTAGCACGCAATAATAAATATATAATTTTAATTCCGGTTAACATTACATACAACTATGCGCTGTTGTTAAACCAGGTCGCCCATTTCTTAGGGGGTAATGAAAAGCATAAAGCCAAATGTTTAGGTGCGCTAAGGTGACTAAGGTGGTAAACAATGATGTTTATTTTTTGAAGCGAAGTTCCTGTAGTGCTTCGGTGTGTTCCAGTCCCGCTTTCACTACAAGTCCTCACTCGTACCTCGCTCCGGGCTTACCGTTCAATCGGGGCTAGTTTATTGGGGGCAGCATAATAAAAATATAAACCCAAATCCTGAGGTGCCCTCAGCTGACTAAGGTGGTAAAACAATGATGCTTATTTTTTGAAGCGCAGTTCCTGTAGTGCTTCGGTGTGTTCCAGTCCCGCTTTCACTACAAGTCCTCACTCCTGCCTCGCTCCGGGCTTACCGTTCAATCGGGGCTATGGTTTAAGGTTGCAACTAATATCAAAGATGTGCAAAGGCGCTTAATAAGAGTGGTATGCCATTGTATTAAGATTAGCTTCGCTGAGCACTCCGTGGTTCCTGCCTGCGCAGGAATGACGAACTGAGCGCGAAATTACTTCAATAAGTGTCGCTCAACTGCTTTTCGCCAGATGGCATAACCCGCAGCATTCATGTGCAACATATCATCCACAAAAAGTTCTTGCCTAAGTTGTCCGTCTTTGGTTAGCATCAGCGGATATATATTAACGAATTTTGTATTGGCCTCTCCGGCTAAAAATTTCGCGATCAATGCGTTAGAAGCTACTGCCTTTTCTTTAAATTTATCCCTGCTCGGGCTTGGTTTAATAGAAATATAAACAATAGGCACCGTTGGTAACTTTGCCCTAATGGCCTGGTACAAACGGATGGTACGGTTTAAAACAGTATCTGGTGTAACCGTTTCGTTTGGTAAATCGTTCTCCCCCACATACAGTACAATCTGTTTTGGCTGGTAAGGAAAAACAACATCATTTAAATAATAGGTAATATCGTTTATTACAGCACCACCAATACCGCGGTTTAAAGCATTGTATTTAGCAAAAATCTGTGTACAGTCGTCCCACTTCCTGATGGATGAACTTCCTACAAACAACACGGGATGAACCGGTGGTTTATACATTTGATCGTACTTTTTAATGGTTTGCACATCATCCCAAAAATTAGGTTTCTTTTGGGCAAAAGCAGTTACAGTTAAAAAAGAAATCAAAAGAAAGCTTAAAAATGATCTTTTCATGCGGATAAGGATGTTTAAAGGCACACAATATACCAATATCCTGTTTTTTACAATCAATTCAATCAAATTTATTACGGTACGTGTGTAAAAAAATGAATTGAAGTTTTCTGTAGCGTAGTGCCTGATTCGCCTGCATTGAGTAATGCAGGCAAACAGGTCTTGTTATCATCAACTAACCAAACATATAATGATGAACAAATATAAATCTTTATTTAGAATTATTCTAAATAATTAACATTTATTAACTAAAAGAATAGTAACACGTTAATAATCAATTTATTTAATTTTAAAGAATTGCTTCACTACAAGACCTAATCAGTTTAAATGATAAACTATAAGCTTCTCCACGCTGAGTTTCTTTAGGACTATTAACGAATAATCCGTGATAATTAGTACAATATCATCTTTTCTTTAACCATTTAAGGCATATAGCTCAACAGCTAATGTATCGCTTGAAAATTGATAACTTGATTTTCTGCGCCGATCATCTTAAATCTGCGGTAGCGAATAAGCATAAGGGTTTCCCGCTGATATTGCGAATCTACGCAGCGTTAGTTCAAAGATCTCTCTGTTTCAGTCAGGGCGACGATTGATGATAGCGTTATAATTGCCTTGAGTTGCTTCCATGATTTGTCATCCTGAGCGGAGTCGAAGGATCTTTTCCAATTCGTTACGCTTAAAATAAACCTTGAAGGTCTTCGACTACGCTCAGACTGACAAACAATTTAATTTTAGCCCCACTACTCTGTCCTTAGAGTTAAGCGTAGCGTCTCTAAGGATACAAGAATAAAATTGAGTTTATAAACTCAATTGAACGAGTCACAGACTCTTTTCTATTATTAATCCGTAGAGCCCTTCGGAACTCTACGGACAGACAAGGGGTCTTCGACTCCGCTCAGACTGACAAACAATTAAATTAACCCCTAAATGCAGCACTAAACTTCCTGAAATCGAACGATAAAGCTGCAATATGCGCCAGTTTTTGCCTGGTAGAATGGTCATCATGATCAACATCTATTATATTAACATGAGGCACAGCATCATTTTTTAGCACCTCTCCGGTACTGAGGTTGCTTACAATCTGGCTAAGCAACAATGGGTCGGCCTGTTCGGGTTTATGGTTAAGTGAAAGGTATATAGAAGTAATAATTGCATTGATCTGGTAAATGGTCGACTGTATGCCATACAAACCATTAAAATCGATGTGTTTCCGCATCGGCTCCTGGCTGGCCGACTCAATCGCTTCGCTTAATGAAGATAAACTCAGGTTAGCATTTTTCCTGGCCATGCGCGAAATATTCTCATCCAGGTTCTCCTTCCTTTCTATCGCCACCTCCAAATAGTGCAAACTATCTTTTGTGGCTTTGCTTATTTTCGCTTTCAACTGGCGGCTGTCCCAGATGGGAAAAAGATAAGTGGCAAAAATAGCGATTACACAGCCCAGCACCGTAAATATAATCCTGTCGTGTACAATATGATCGAAATGGCCCTGGTAACTGCCCAGCGTTAAAATTACAGCAGGGGTAATAAACAATACACTTACGGTATAATTTAGGCGGTTAAAGGCATAAAAACCCAATAGAAAAATTACTGAGAACGAAAGCAGCACCGCCGGGCTCTTTACAAAATAGATGATGATCAACCCGATTACAACGCCCCCCATACTCCCCTTTAAACGCTGTAAGTTGCGTTTCCAGGTAATCGAAAACTTAGGCCTTGCCACAATAACCAGGGTGAGAAAAAGCCAGTAACTGTATTTACTCGGTTCTAATTGCCAAATGAGCAGGAAACCAAACAGAAAACAGATGGCCAAACGCAGCGAAAACCTAAAAATTGGCGACTTTAAAGTCAGGTGCTCCTTAATCGAAAAGCGATCGCCGGTAACAAACAAGGGATATGAAATCGATCCGCTTAATTCTTGTAAGTGTTTCTCAGGCCTGCGCTCGTTGCCCCTAATCATTTCGATAATGCGTACAATATCGTTCATGTTCGAAACCACCTTCAGCACAATTTTACGCTGGCTTTCGCTTAAATTTTCCATCTCCTGCAACAGCATGACGCGTTTCTGGTAATATTCGATATTGGTGGCCACTTCTCCTTTATAAGCCTTTGCCGACCGAACGTGCCTGCCCAGTTGTTCCAGCTCTTTGGCCAGCAATTCAATTAAGCTGGCAATCAGTTTCAGGCTCGGGCCAGTTGCCAAAGTTTTTCGAACCAGAGCATAATCGTAATGTACGGCATTCAACTGTTCATACAAATCGATCAGTAACCGCGCCCTTTCCAACAGCAGCTGACCTTTGGGGTTATCGGGGTTCATAGCGTACTTATCGGTAAGCAACAGATTGCGGATCAACTCGTGCTTCTGGTTCACCTTAATGTGCAGTTTTATGGCCTCCTTTTGTTGCAAATCAAGCGGAACATCCACATCGTAATTCTTCGCTTTGGCATTCAAAAATACCGCACTGCTCATCAGGCATTCGAAAATGGCATGGTGAAGCGAGCGGTAAGGGCGGATTAAAATCTGAATTAAACTGATCACATAATACCAAACCCCACCAAGCAAGATATAACTGCTAAAATACAGCGATCGTTCAGGGTGAAGCCCCATCACAAAGGTACATACAATCAGCGCCATGGTGCCGATCAGTGATAGTTTCTGTCCATATACGGCAAACATCGAAAAGCTGAAAGCCGCGATAACCACTACAATCGCAGTGAGGTAAACATGATCTAAAACCGATGAAACCACCAGCGTAGTGGCAAAAAAGACGATTATACTCGATAACGCTGTTTTCAGTTTGTTCAGTCGGTTATCGGGCAAATCGGTCAAACTGATTAACAAAGCACCAACCCCTATTCCCTTGGCCGCCTCCGGATTGCCCAGGTAAAAGAATAAAATAATGGGCAATACTACGGTAATGGTGGTGCGCAAGGCATCGGAAAAGTACTCGCCTAAAAAGAAATACGAAATGCTAGAGCCGATGCTGTTTTTGCCCATGTATATGTTAACGAATACTAATAATTGATAAAAGCTGCAAAGATAATAGATTTATAATGCATGCATAGCAAATATTGCACAAAACCAGATACCGATCTGTTCTTTGGGTTTTAGAAGCGTAATTCGTATTCGTAACTTATCTTATGTATTACTCGTAGTGACGCTGCGCTGAACACTAAGGATAGGAGGTACTTTGTTAAATATCTATCTGTCCGAATTCTAGAAAGCACAAGTCAACCAACAACACTACCCCGCCCGCTAAGACTCGCGTTATATGCGACTCACAAATTAAAAGTCTGTTGCTTTTCAACTGAGCCAGAAACCTAGTTGAATAAACATAAGGTAAAATTGGATAATTTAGTATATTGGTAACTTAAAACTAAACTCTCGTAGAATGACAAGCACAAATTTTGGCGGTAGCTCATACTCTTTAAGTAACCTTCCTAATAAATGTCCATATTGCCATCAGATGATTATACCGAACCCTATATCAGGGCATAAACGAAGTGGAGGAACAATAGATGTTTTCTTCAACTGTCCGGACATAACCTGCAACAGGAGCTTCATAGGTTACTACAATTACAGAACCAACTCATATGCATGGAACGGAAACACTTCAATCGGTAATATAAATGAACGTGAATTTACTTCTATAATAACAAACCTTTCTCCCAACTTCAATCTAATATATAACCAAGCATTTCAAGCAGAACAATATAATTTACTAGAAATTTGTGGTGTAGGATATAGAAAAGCATTAGAATTTTTAATAAAGGATTATGCTATTTCTTTGAATCCAACAAAAGAGGATTTAATAAAAAGTAAGCTGTTAGCACCCTGCATAAAAGATTATGTTGCAGATGAACGAATAAAAAAAGTTGCTCAACGTGCTGTTTGGTTAGGTAATGATGAAACACATTATGTTCGAAAATGGGAAGGAAAAGATCTCCAAGATTTGAAATCGTTAATTGATTTAACTATTCATTGGATTGAAATGGAGGAATTAACTAAATCAATAATTAATGATATGCCGGAATAAAAGATAGGTGCAAGTTACATAATGTAGGTATTCATCTTTTGCTGGTTTACACCTTGTCTTATGGGAAAAGAATAAAGGACTGAAGAATAAACATCCTAGCGCCCGAGACTTGTGCAAAGGACTGATTTGTGCTTTAAAATAACCTTTTAGGAAAAATTATCTATCCAAATTTTAGAAAGCACAAGTCAACCAACTCCACTATCCTACGCGGTAAGACTCACGCTAGAATGGGAATAAATTTTTCACTAAAAGCCTTGAAGCGTTTTATAGGTTACTTTCTGAAGCTTAAAACATCAACAATAGAAACGATTGTATAACTATGAATATATACTTAAGAGATGCAGGATTCTTTATTAGAGAGAGTTCTAGATTAATTTCCGACTCAATCGAAAAACCACAAGCCATACAAGCCATATTTAATCTCGCTTTAGGAATAGAAAGAGTTTTAAAAGGTATTTTATACAATGTGAACCCTGTATATGTCCTAATGGATCCAACTTTTAATAATTCACTTCAAGCACTCTATAAGGGTAAATTGATCAATAATACTGATGGACACACAGAGCTAAATAAAAATACAAATACAGATGTAATTACCTTTAAAAACTCTTTGCTACGAGCGCAAGCTGTTTCAGAAACGACATTTAACAATAAAAACCTTTTATTTACAATTGCAAATGCACGTGATATAATAGCCCATAATGACCTAAATCTACTAGAGATAGATAAACTCATAAAACTTTTGAAGAGAGATTATTATCAATTGATTTCAAATTATTGTTTTGAGCTAAATATATCTCGTGGTAAATATTTTGATGGCTATCAAATTAAGTTATCTGAACTTTCATCAAAATACAGTGAAGATATGGGTCAAAAACTAGAACTAAAATATGTTGCACACAGAGAAAGATGGCACATGCTACAACTTACAACTGGTTTTAAAGAAATGGCAGATAAAATAACTGAAGAAATATTAACATCACCAGGAAAATCTCCAATAGAATGCCCTGCCTGCAGCAATACTGCTGTAGTTTACTCAAAATTCATAAAGGAATTTAATCCTTTCGAAAATAAAGAAATAGTTGTCGGATCCAAAGTCGCCGAATTAAGATGCCGTTATTGCAAACTAGATATCAAAGATTACAAAGAATTAGATTATTTAAAGCTTGATAACCAAACGATGGAATCAGAATAGCAGTTAATTAATGGGTTGAATGAACTAGTATTGCTAATCCTAACTATTCTAGTGCTAGCCTTTTCACTCTAGCCCATGCAACGCTTAAGACTTGTGTCTTCAGGAGGCAAATAAAAATCACGATCAAAAACTAACCCAATGGATTGTATCTTGAATATCTAATAGCATACTGTGGAGGTTAGTTTTAGAAAAAAACAAATGAGTTAGGCATGATACGATCTTCTTTTAAGGGGGATAGTCATTGTGAAGCCAATTTTTTATTGAACGAAGCAATCTTAAAGCGATGGCTGTAAACCCAAAGTTGTAAGATTGCTTTGTACCTAGCAATGACGAATTTATATTATTTTTTTTAATCCCTATACCCATCCCTAAAACTATAATGCGTTTGTGCATTACAGATTACATAATCGATAATTTCGATGTTTAGCTTTGCGCAGGTATTAAAACAGGTGCTTACAAAAAGTTCATCGAGTGGGTTAACCTTAATGCTTTTCACATCGCAATAGTTTAAAACAAGTACACCATAGGCATTACAGGCAACGGCCAAGCCCGCCAGTTGCTGTATGCAGTTAATCGGTTTTGCCTGTTGCTTTAGTTTGTGCCAGCAAAAAACCTCGTGGCTTTGGTTTACAAACAGCACATACCAATCGCAGGCTTTACCGGATGATGGTTTGCCACGGAGAGATTTTAGTTTTGAAAACGAACTAAAAAGATTGCTTCACGCCACCACAACAGCCCTACCCTTCCGTTCGCAATGACGTATTTTTTCAACTAATTTACCCCCTCTTGTACTTCTCCACGCCCTTTGCGCGCTCTTCTTCCCGACCTTTGCGGTTAAAAAAATCGACGTATGTTAACGTTGATTCGCCCAGACTTCCGACCCCGGTCACCCGACTCCCGGCTAATCAAAATCCCTCTTTTAACAATTAACAAAACAATTGCCTTTTAAAAAGAATTATATAAATACACCTATAACAATTGATATGAAAACGAAATTAATAATCTTAGTAACCGCCTTTGGTTTAGCATTGTCAGCATGTAGTGGTAAAAAAGCCGATCAGGAAAACGCTGATAGTACGTATAAATACACCGACACCAACAAGGTGATTGACAGTGCCAGTACTGATTCTATAGCAGATTCGACTACCAATGCCCCTGCTGATGTAAAACATTAAAGGTAATAAACAAACAAAAACGCTCATGCCGAAAAGTATGGGCGTTTTTTTATGCCCGAACGTAATTTATAATAGCGATGAAACGAAAACCAAAGAATCTCTTCTTTTTTAAAAAATGAGAATATAGTTGACAATTTCAACTATATTCAGTTACTTTGCAATAGTTGATCTTATCAACTATATGACACATAGAAGTATAATTATGACACCAATTTCATTTGCAGACATCAGGATCAGAACAACACTGCATCCGGGAGACTTAGGCTATATCGCCTATATCCATGGGTACTTATATGCCAAAGAATGTGGTTACGGCCTCAGTTTCGAAGGATATGTGCTCGACGGCCTGAAAGATTTTGCTAAGGAATACGACCAGGAAAAAGATAGGATTTGGATATGCGAACACGACGATAAAATAGTGGGTTGCCTTATTGCACATTGTCGCAACGACGCATTACAGTTCCGATACTTTATTTTCCTTCCCGAATATCGTGGTTTGGGGCTAGGCAAACACCTGATGCAACAGTTCATTGCTTTTATGAAGGAAAAGGAAATAAAACATGCGTTTTTATGGACTACCGAAGAACAACTTACTGCTGTATCTTTATATACGAAGTATGGATTTCAATTAACTGAAGAAAAAACATCCAATAGTTTTGATAAGCCGCTTAGAGAATTCCGATACGACCTTTTATTCAATTAATTGCCAAATCAGTTTATTATGGAAGACAAATTAAAAATTGTAGACGAAATCAGAAGTTTTAACCGGTATTACACAAAATTGCTGGGCCTTCTAAATAATCATTTGCTCAATAGCAAATATTCTCTTACTGAGGCACGGATACTTTATGAAATACATGCTCGCGAAAAAGTTACCGCAACACAGATCGTATCTGCGCTTGGAATTGATAAAGGGCAGTTAAGCAAGGTTATGAGGCACCTTGAAAAGTACGGGTTAATCACCCGGAAGGCTTCTGAAACTGATGGAAGAGTGATACTCATTTCACTCTCACCCTCAGGCAAAAAAGTTTATAACGAACTCGATGCCGCATCTAACCAACAAATTAGTGATATGATTTCGGTTATACCAGAAGGTAATCAAAAGCAATTAACCGCATGCATGCAGGAGATCAAAAAGATACTGACCAATTCGTCTACAGAAGACCTTAGAAAGCAATCTTAATTTCAGTGCAAACAATGAGACAAACTCATCTCTTTTAGATTTGTCGCCACAAGTGACCCCTCAGGGGTTCGAACCCTGGACCCACAGATTAAGAGTCTGTTGCTCTACCAACTGAGCTAAGAAGTCTGGTTTAATAAATATAAGATTTGATGGGGACATTAGAAAGATTTAACCAAAGTTATTTATACCAATAAGATCATACTGAAGCTACAGTTATGTTGGGCCTTTTTTACTTAATTTAGCTTTTAACAAAGTAGGATAAACAACACTATGAGTAATTATATTTCTAGGAGTGGGTGGTTTAGCTTCACACTAACTAATGGTTGGACAGCATACGATGATGCGGAAGATTCTACGGATGCTTTCTGGAATGAAGCGGAAACCTCATGGACTGGTAATTTTAGGATTACAACTTTCCAGTGGCCAAATGTAACTGACTCAAATGTGGATAAAGCTAGTGAATATATTACTACTGAGGTTTTGGAAAATACAGGTGCACAGAAAATTATCTTAGGTGAATACAACTGCGCGCATTACAAGAGAGAATTTCAACAAGAGGGAGACCACCAAATTATTTATTATTGGATAACAGGAAAGCAAAATGATATATTTATCTGCACATTCTCAATTGATAAGGAACAGGAGGCAATGCCGATTAATACAAGGGAACTAACATCTGTTCAAAATATGATCGCCAGTATCAAAATCATTTAGAACGATTGATTTTATTTATTTACCAATTTGCCAACTTATTAGCAAGACAAAGACAGCATGTACATTCAAGAAATATCAATTGATATAAAGACAAAATTGGATAAAGACGAGCTCATTGATGAATTTGGTATACTAATGTCTTTTTATCGTGGAAATGGACAGACACAAGGAAGAATAGAATCACAGTATATTAAAAACGACAAAATAGTTTGTTTGCCTTTCACGCTTGAGAAAAATTCTCTTGACAAGAAATTCAATAACTTCTATGTAAATAGACAAACAAAAAAAATTGAAGATCTGTGTAACTCCAGGCTGAGCTATAAAACTATCGGCAAGTCGTATGGCAGTTACAAATCTCCTTGCAAATGTAAAAAGTCTCACTTCTATATTCTGATTACAAATTATATCACCATTGAATCTCCATTAACTTGTGGGACTTGTAACCAATCAGTACCACTTTATAGATTACCAATTTATTACGATCATGGCTATATGCCAATTTTAAGCTGGGAAACGAATTATATTTCCTGCGACAGTTTACAAATGAATTGTGAAGTTGGAGAACGTTGGGCGCTAAATCAGATGCAAGAAATTAAATCCCAACTATCCAGGCAAGGACTTGAAATTTGCAGAAAAATCGAAGAACTGACTTCAATTCCAACTTTTTATTATTTACATAATTACAAGAAATATAAAGGAGATCAGCTGACAAGGCCTTGTCCGGGTTGCAACAAGAAATGGAATTTAAAAACACAACTAAACGATCAGTATGATTTTAAATGTGACGAGTGTAAAATAATATCAACAATATCGCCAAACGTTTAAAATGCTTTTAATAAATTGATACGCGAATCTCACTAATGGCTTAACGAATTGTGTACGGTAAATACACAAGTCATCACCCCAAGCGCCTGCACGCTAAGACCTGCGCCAGTAAGGCTTATGCTTTTGATACATTAATCTCACTAAAAATCTTAACGGGTTAGATGCCGTATATACACAAGCCGTTCATCACGCTGCCTTGTGCACGAACACTCCCGACGCTAAAGAGTTAACAGTTAGGAGGTAATATTTACTGATTTACTTCGGGCTTTGTTCGGCTACAATTGTAACAACGCTGTCAGAAGTCCGAACCAACTCCGAACCAAGCCCGTCTCAACCCTCGATCGGATAAAACGATTTTACCTTTATTTCTCTCCGCCTTTACACTGAAAGTAACTCGATAAATGATTACCACATTTATGATAGGATAGAAAACGTAATCACATTAACAAATTCATTTCCCAAATTTCTTGATACATTTTTAATCAGTGGTGTTTTCGATGGACTGTACACCTGGAGAAAAAACGTTGAAAGATTGACAAAATAAAATTGGCTTTAGCTAGATTTACGTCAAACTCATTAAAAAAAAATTAATCACAGAAATAATATTTAAATTAACCCTTATGCTCAATTTATCAGTTCTAAATATACACTTACTCATTAAAGGGATTTCGCGCCATTCAAATCGAAAATTTGACAAAAGAAGAGTTGTTTAAATTAGTTTGCGCATAATTATATGAAGACCCTTTTTAATGTATTAACCCTACTCATTTTGGCAGCAAATTTAGCCAGTGCACAAACCATGGATGTTTACGAAAAACTCATCGCACACAATCTGATCGATAAAACCCAGATAAAAGAATTTGATGAGTTTTACAAGAGTAGTAACATAAAATCTAATCCAGGCTATTTATATGCGCTCTTTCAGATCGAATACAAGAAATTAAAAGGAGAAAAGTATTCTGAATTTAGCACATACCTGAACTTTAGTGAAGAAAAAATCAAACCGGAAGAACAAATAAAAATCAACAAAGATTTAACGGTTTACCTTTCAAAACTGAAATCATGTAGTATCATTAATAAAATTGAATATCAACAGTTTAGAACCGAAATCAGTAATAACAAATTTGCACACTTCCTCGAGCTCTTGCTGGCTATTACCGCACAACTTGCCTTACAGGAATATATGAACCCTGAAAAATTAAAAGTATTTGCCAACAAACTAAAAAGCAAAGAAATTGTAAGTGTTAAATACGACCAGCTTATTTCAGCTATCAACAAAGGGCAATTGCAAAACCCTATCGATTTCCTGAATTATTGCAACAAGGCTGTCATTATAAACGACCACGACTATGCAAACGAACCAGAAAAATATCTTGAACAAATCCATAAAAAAACAGCAAGCATTTTTCCAGAACTGGCTTTTACAGACTTTCAGTTCCAGATTGTACTAGACAGTACATTATCTGATGATGAAAGTAAATTTTACAACTTTATTGTTTCATTAAAATCGAACGGCAAGAAGTATAAACAAAAAAGTCTTTATCGTTTGTACAGCCAAACTAAAGACCAATATTTTGGAGACAAAATAGACCAACAAGAATATTATAAAATCTTCAATAAAATTTTGGCAGATCTGCAATCGCCATACCGGCTACACGAAGTAAAAGCCGATCAGGGAAATGCCGTTACCTGGAAAGTATTTGGAATAATCGCATTAGCCAAAGAACAGGCAGACGCATTGCG
Organism: Pedobacter sp. GW822-FHT03F06; assembly: GCF_058801365.1. Classification (NCBI taxonomy): domain Bacteria; kingdom Pseudomonadati; phylum Bacteroidota; class Sphingobacteriia; order Sphingobacteriales; family Sphingobacteriaceae; genus Pedobacter; species Pedobacter sp. GW822-FHT03F06. Next base: position 133,341 of record NZ_JBXANE010000006.1, on the reverse strand, counting down.
TAGTGGAGATGATTATTATTCGCCCAGTTACGAAAGTTTTAAGAACACTTTAACCAGTAAAAATATAGCTAAAGCAATCGAAGAATATGAGAAAATAGGATTGCTTTCTCATTTAACAGCTGCCCAAATTGAAAAGGCAAAAGAAACAGTTTCTGAACAGGAGAATATTAATCTGAACGATGTACTTTTGGCTTTTCCCGAAATTATACATCAGTTCGATACGGAGTTGGCGAACCTCGAAGCGCCATATGATGAATTAATAAAAGAATATCAAAAAATTTCGCATCAGGATTTTAACCCAACTGAAGTTTCAGACAATTTTGACTTAGAAAAAAACAAAGAAGTTGTACTCAGATTTAAACTAGGAGAAAAATTATACAACGGAAAATTTAAAATTGAGAACGATTGGATTGATCCAAAGTTTTTCGATTTTATTAAGGCGGTAGTGACAGAAAACAAACTCAAAGGACAGTTTTACGAACTTTATACAGGCGGGCAGGAAGCAAGCATTATCTATCTAGCAAAAGACCAATACGAATATTTAAGAGCAAATAAACTCCTAATATTTGGCGACGAGTGGCAGGAAGAAGAGGAATAGTGCTCTCAATAGCCGTCGACTATGGATATAGAACAATAATTTCATATGAAGAAAATGTAATTGACAAGAAAAAAGATGGATCAAATTGAAAATTATTTACAGAGAGCCTGGTCGGACGGAGTTTCCAATATAAACATCGAGGATGTTAAAATTGCAATTGAAGAGCTAAAAAAAATGGATGATGAGCACGGAGCAATTTGGGTAAGTGTTATTAAAAATGATGAGAATGTGATCGAAGTTAATAAAGACTTATCTATCGCTGTTATCTTCGAAGAACGGGAGCCCATAAATGCAAAATTAAATTCGTGGCAAGAAGTAATTGATCTTTACCAACTTCTACTTGACCAAAAATTTGACGATGTCATTAATTCACTTGGATAAAAAAACTGATCAACCCATACGCAAACTTCAGTTTTATGTTGTTTTATTGATTCGTTATCTAGCGCAAGTCTTAGCGCCCTAGCCTAAGCAAAGGCCCGACTTGTGTTTTCATTAAATATAGAACAACTTCAATCCTTCCACCCCATGGCTAAGCTATCAAACAGATTGCTTCACGCTCCCTCACCAATCCACCCTTCCGTTCGCAATGACGAATCGGCTCGATTTTAGAACCCCAAACTTCACTACTTCGTCTCCTAACTTCTCAAACCCTCATCAAAATATACCCAATAAATGGTATTGACGCCCAGTAGGGTGATTGGGAAATTTGCCAATAACAAACAAACTATAAAGCATGAAAATAAACAAACTACTATTAATGGCAGTGCTTGTGCAATTGGTTACGATATCCAATTTAATTGCGCAGGTAAAGAAATCGCCAGCCAAAACGGCTGTTCCTGTTAAAACCAAATATGGTGCATTGGCTATAGACCGATCCAATGGTTTTTATTATGGTTTTTCATTCGATCAGCCAAACCGGGCAGAAGCTGAGAAGAGAGCGGTTGACGAATGCAACAAACGCGGTGGATCTTGTAGCATTGTGCTCACCTATTCGGGTACAGGTTGTGCAGCATACCGCACCATAAACGGCAATGTGGGCACCGCATTTGGCTGGGGCATAGCAAAAACCAAAGAAGAGGCCGATGCAATAGCAACTAAAGAATGTTTAAAAAGAAGCGGCGGCATACAACCTACTAACTTTGTTTGGAGCTGTAATGCAGCACAAGCGGCGCAGTTAAAAGAATTGTACAATGCCTCGCCAGAAATTACAGGGCCGGTAAAAATTGGCAACCAGGTATGGACAAGCACCAATTTAAACGTGAGCACCTATAGAAACGGCGAGCAGATTTATTATGCGGCCAACCAAAAAGAATGGGAAAAGGTAAGCAGGGAAAAAATTCCGGCTTATTGTTACCTTAATTTCGACAGCAGTAATGAAAAAAAATATGGTAAGCTGTACAATTTTTATGCAGTTACCGATCGCCGCGGCTTAGCGCCTGCCGGTTGGCATGTGCCCAGCAGCAGTGAATTTTTAACGCTTATTTCGGCTTTAGGTGGAGAAAAGGTAGCCGGTAAAAAAATGCGTGGTACTACTGGCTGGGACGTAAAAGATTCGTACAAATTTGCGCACGGAAATGGTGATAACTCATCAGGTCTCAATTTATTGACCAATGGCAGTGCTGGTGGTGATGAATATGGTGGCGGCCAATCTTTCAAGTACGGGGTATGGTTAAGCTACTGGTGGTCGAGCACGACCAAATCAAGCGGCGACAGCTTTGCCTACTACCTTGACTTTAACAAATACAGCGAACCGCGTGTAACCGACTACAGTAAGACCACAGGCGCCGCGGTAAGGTTAGTGAAAGATTAATTTCCCGTATCGCACCAATGCATATTTCGAAACCTAAAGGTTAGAAATCGCTTAATCAACTGGGAATGACGAAAGTTCCCGGTTGATTTTGTTTAAGGGCCTAACAAACCACACACCTTAAAAGTGACATTTGACCACATAAGGAATTGAAGGAATATAAGCCAACAGGCTTCTGTTCGCAATGACGTTTCAGTCCCCAAACGCCAAACGCTTAACTCCAAACTAATTAACTTCCCAGCTCCCCAACATAGCGATAAGTATTCAGCTGCACCCCTGTTGACGTAGTTTTCGTGCTTACAAAAGCTAGTTCGCGCGCATCAGCAGTGTCCGAAAAGAAACGTTTGCCCGTGCCCAACAATACCGGGTATACCATCAGCACAACCTCGTCAACAAGTCCATGCGCTAACAGCACAGCTACCACTGTTGAACTTCCATACACGATCAGATCAGGACCCGCTGTTGCTTTGAGTTCGCGAATACGCGTTACGATATCTGTGCCTAAATCTTCAACCGGTCCCCATTCGAGGCTGTCGGGCCTATGCGTGGCCACATATTTTTTGCCATTATTTAAACTGTTCGCCATTGGATTATCGCCAGCCTTTGGCCAGTACTGGGTCCAGCTTTCGTAGGTTTTACGGCCAAGCAGCAGATCAATGTTAGTGCCCTGTGCCTCCAGTACGGCGGCCAACCCCTCCAGGCTCCGGTAAGGTGTTGTCCATCCGCCATGTGCGAAATCCTCGCTGTTTTCGTGCTGCATCACGCCATCAAGCGAGATGTGTTCCATTATTCTGATCTTTCTCATCTAATTTCCTATTGATTTGATGATGATAAAGTTACAACGGAAGCGCTATGCAAATGAGGGGTAATCGTGACAATATCAAGGCGTTTTTATGACTATTTGAATTTATTTATGGGTTAATGGTTAACTGAAAAGGCCAGCTGGAAATAGTAAAGAATTTAGAAACGATGGGTGCTGTGCTTTTCGGGCAACGCAGCCCCGCCATTCGCTACAATCTTTTTGTTACTGTTATCCTGAATCTATGGAAGAGGCAACAAAAAGGATTTCCGCTGCTGTCGGGTTTAGTGAGGAGGACCTGTAACTTTTGGGAGAGGTTAAATAGCGATTGTTATATTCATATGGCCTTACCGTTTCGATTGATGAATACTGGTATGGATAAAGTTGACTGTAGACTGTCAATTTAAAACTGTAAACTAAAACCCCTAACTTGTGTCAACTAAATTACCAACCATGCTCATAGATTTGATACCAGTAATTGAAATCGGATATAACAATGAGGAACTAACGGCACCAGACAAATTTCCCTATTGGGAACATCCTGAAATCTGGAACGCTTATCATCAAGAATGCTTTCGAAAAGCGGGCTTTAAAGATAAACTGACACCTTATTTAAACGGTTTTCCATTCTATAAGCTCTCAGAAATTACTGATAACAACTTAACCAAACTCATCATTGACCATACGCAAGAAATGAGAGATGGAAAATATGAACGACAACAGTCTGCAACATTTTTTGGCGGTTATGTTTTGAATGTTGATGGGCAAGACAAATATTTTCCTCAATGTTGCGGAGGCCTAAGTGATATCATTTATTGGGACAGACTTTCAACGTTACAAAATACTTATTATGAAGGACACCCTGCCCCACAGATCAAATTTGATTGCGACAATATCGTATTTGATTTTTCGGTTGGCGAATTTGATGAACCCTTTCAACCTACACCACGAGAAAGTATACTATCAATTGACCGACATGAGCTCAAAAAAGCGGTTAAAAAAGTTAAAATAACACTTAAATCTTTTGAAAAACGTCTTGATGAAATAAACGATGTCGAAAAATTAAACATTGAAAACATTGGCGGACTTTTAATTTGGAACGATCAAAACTATGGAATAAGATATTAAATAGTTAAATACCCCACAGATCAAATCGTTCGCAGATTTTTTCTTATAAATTGCCAGTCTGAGACTAGTCGCAGACCGCCCAACTTTGCGCCCTCTGCACCTTCTCTCTGTGATCTTTGCGGTTAAAACCCGATTATTCCGTTAACTTCTGCTTAATCCCTTCAGTAAGCTTTTTCACTTTCATATAGCCTGCTAAAGAGCTGTTCCGTTTATCAAAGTCGATCACTAACCAACCTTTTTTGGCTTTAAGGTTAAACTTATCGCTGCCATTTAAGTTTACGAACAGATCGATATTCTGATCTAATGGAAGTTCGTTATTCAAGGCACTATCCAGGTATTTTTCCAGTTTCGCAGTTTTATCTTCGGCATACTTTGCCTCAAATTTAAAATCGCTATTGGTATCTGAAGCACTTATTGATAAATAACCACCTCTATTATGGCATCCGTAACCTAAAGCGGTAAATAAAATCGCGATACTGTAGATTATATTTTTCATGTTACTATTAAATTGTAATTGTTAAAAATTGTCATCCTGAGCTTGTCGAAGGACAAATGTTTTTTTGTTTTCACCAATTAAAGGTCTTCGACAGGCTCAGACTGACATTTTGGACTCTGGACTGATTACTCTAGACTTAGGACTAAAACTATCCTCCCGCTCTTCCCTTAATATCATCGGTAGCCGTATTTCTAGACCGGGCCGATTTTACATTCTGGTTTCCGAAATTGTAGCTGACGCTGAAATTTGCCCTTCGGCTGGTGTAGCGGTTCACTACGTTCATATTGATGTTCTGATAAACCAATTTCCCCTCCCAATGGTTGGTAAGTAAAATATCATCCATATTTAAACGTAGTTTAAGCTTTTTATCCATCAAAGTTTTCTGGATTCCGGCATTTAAGGCGCCCTGATAAATGGTGGTTTGTTCTACACCCGAAACCCGTGGGGAGTTCAGCCATGCACTAATTTCGAGACTAAAGTTTTGAGGTAAGGTAAAGGAATTGGAAGTAAAAACATTTACCGCAGCCTTTCCTGCACTGTATGCAGCACCTTCAATATTCCCATCATTAAATTTGCTGTAATAAACACTAACATTATTTTGAATATTCCACCATTTCGTAACCTTAACAGGAACATATAAATCGGCAGAGTAATTCTGGAAACGGCCTAAGTTCTGGCGGATTACACTGATCACCCGGGTAGCATCGTCCTGTTTACTAATTTGCGTAATCATATCGCGGGTATTCGAATAACTTAGCGAGAAAGAAGCTTGTTTATAACTGTAACTGATCTGGTAATTATCAGTAAACTGAGGTTTCAGATAAGGATTTCCCTGATCAACCGCCAAAGGATCCATATAAAATACAAATGGATTTAGCTGTTGGTAATTCGGACGGTCTACCCTTCTGCCATAAGAATAACGGATGTTATGGTTTTCACTGATTTTCTGGTTTACAAAAACAGTTGGAAAAACAGATAGATAGTTCCGGTCTACTTCTTTCTGGTCGGTTACAGAAGTGCCATTAGAATGTGTGTGCTCCGCCCTTAAGCCCAGCTGAATTTGCCACACCTTCCATTCTTTAGCGAAACTACCATAAATGGCGTTAATATTTTCTTTGTACACAAAATTGTTCGATTTACCCAGATCATTTTGCCACACCCCTTCAATCAACTGTTCTGAAATAAAGTCGTTATGGGTAACTACATAGCTGCTTTTTAAACCGGTTTCCAGTTTCATGGTTTTCGAAATCGGTAAGGTAAAATCCGTTCTGGCGGCATACACATTAATCTCCGCATCTGTATTGTTCCGTAAAGTAGTTTGGCTGGTCGAACTACCGCTGCTGTTTAAATAATTGGCCAGAAAATTTTCATCTTTTTTATTGCTGAAACCCGAGTAATCCATATCGAAAGTGATACTTTTTCCCTTTTTATCAAAATCATGTTTGATATTGAAGTTGGCTGTTAAATTGCCTACAGGCGAATTCGAATTGGCATCCTGTAAAATGTAATTCAGAACTGATGCGCCATTTTGTACCGCATTAATATTGGTATTGCTAAAATTGGTGAGCTTAGTGGTTACTGTATTGGCATCCAACATCACCCCAAAAATGGTTTTATCAGAAGCATAATAATCTGCCCCCAGTTTCCCTTGAAAACCAACACCTTTATTTTTGCGGTCGAAATTTTGCGTAAGCGAACTTGCCAATCCCTCCGACAAAGTGGTGCGGGTTAAAAACGTATTGTTAAATTGGGCTTTGCGTACCACAGCACCATTTCCAAAAATGTTCCATTTACCTTGTCTATGGTTTAAGTTCAGGTTTACACCCGCACGGAACAAATCACTTGGTGAATCCGGCATAATACCTTGCCCAGTGTTTAATGTAACTGTACCATTAGTGCCATAAGCCTTATTACGTTTTAGTTTGATGTTGATGATCCCTGCATTTCCGGCGGCATCGTATTTAGCAGATGGATTGGTGATGAGCTCAATGGTAGAAATCTGATCGCTGCTCATATTGCTCAGCAATGTGGTAACATCAGCACCCGATAGGAAATTTGATTTCCCGTCGATCATCACCATCACACCGCTTTTATTATTCAGTTTAATCTGGTCGTTTTGGCGGTCGATCTGCACGCCCGGGGCTTTTTCTAAAACTTCTAAAGCCGTGCTGCCAGTTGCTGTGATGCTATTCTCTACATTCAATACCGTTTTATCAATCTGGTGTTCAATAAAAGGTTTTTTGCCCTGCACGCTCACTTCTTTTAATTGTTTGCTTAAGCTTTCGATCGTGATGGCAGGTAATTTCAAGTCTTCATTAAGCGAAAAATGGCTGGTCTTTTTACTTTTAAAACCCACTATAGAAACCGATAATACATACTCACCGCTTTTTAGCTCATCAATTGCAAACTCGCCTTCAATATTGGTCGATACGCTTTTAACTACGGTGGTATCAGGATAATGCAGTACCCTAACAACCGCAAATGATACGGGAACAGTCTTTTCATCAACAATTTTCCCTGTAAGTTTATTTAATTTTTGGGCAAAAGAAGCCCCACATGCCATTAAGCATGCAACTAGCGTAAATAATGTTTTCATGGCTTTTCTTTTAGGCGTTATATTTTTATTGCTGAGATAAATCCGTCATTGCAAGGCACGAAGCAATCCTACAACTATGGGTTTGTAATTATTGAATAGCTAAAAGTGAGCTATTGTATTAAGATTGCTTGGTGCCTCGTAATGACGAACCAGCCTAGCCCCCTCGAAATGACGGAACTATTATTCAGGTGCTATACCCAACTCTTCTTTAACTTCCTTAATCCGGTTTGATACGGAATCCTGGTAAAGGGTATCATTAGGTTTATCTTGCTTCAAATGGTCTAAATCACGTAGCTCCTGCTCTAACTTTTCCTTTTTTAACGCCTCTTCTTTTAATTTCGCAACGCATTTCAAACCATCATCCGTCATAATCCATATGCTGGAATCGTTATGATCATTTTCGCTGTCGTTACATTCCCAAGTCCAGTAATTATTAACATAGCGGTAAGCATCCTGCTTTAAAATTAATTTTGTACCCACCGGAATTTCAAGATTTAACCTTACTTCCTGGTTTCTCCAAATGGTTCCCTTTCTCAATTGAAACCGCGGACTAAAAATCAGTTCAGCATCTTTCACTACATAATTGTAGCTAATGTTCTGCGCATTTTGCAAGGCACTTTGAAAAGTTTTACCCTGCGATTCGTACTTCTGTGTTAAACGGGTAACACCAGTTTCACTTTTATTAATATCAATGCGGATATGGTTCGGTGAAACAAAAGGTCCGTCTTCAAAATCATCAACTACAATCTGATGGCGGTTGTTCGCATCAATGTGGTAAGCCACGCTATCTTCTTTGCTGAAATATTTACTTTTATCGATATTGATGGTATATACCGGATAAGCTTTCAAGTCAGTTGTTTGTGTTAACTCCGCATGCTGCTTAAATTCTGACGAAATCTTGGCTGCCTGATAACCTGTTATGGCTACACCGGCCAACCAGATAATTAACAAAGCGAAAGAAAGTGTTTTATTAATGGCCTGTTTGTTAAAAGCTACCCTGATCGAGAATAACACCAGGGCTAAAACCGGTACAAAGCAAACAATAAATGCACCAAATAAAATTGCCCCCCTATTGCCTTCATTAATAATAGAGAAGGGAAAATATTCGTAAATACTGGCATCCCAAAATCCCTGAAAAGCGGCCGTACCTATAATTAAAGTAATTAAAAAGAGTACACCAAACACAACGATGAAACCCGCAATTACTTTAAAAATAATCTTTCCGGTGCCCGATATAAACCGGCCAAGCCATTCGAAAAACTCTCCGATAAAATTCCCTAAACGGGCAAATATAGGCTGAGCATGTTTATTTACTTCGCCCAAACGTTCCTTAACGGCCTGTAGCTCTTCATCTAAGTTCTTTTGGAAACCCTGAAGATTTGCAGGTTCGCCTTTCATTTCCATCCTTTCGATACGCGATTTGGCCTTTGGCATGATGATCCAGAGTATGGCGTACACTAACAACCCAAATCCACCGGCAAAGCTGATCAGTAATGTAGCCAACCTGATCCATTTAGGATCTGCGTTTACATAATGTGCGATACCTGCACAAACACCCGCTACCACGCGGTCGTCCATATCGCGGTACAGTTTTTTCTCCGTGTACTGGTATTGATAGTTGTTATTGATTACCGGCGCTTCTTCACCTTCCTCTACCGTATCAAAATCCTGCACCTTGCCCATTTGCGCAATCACCGAATTTACGTTGGCCGAATCTACCACTTGTTTTTTCTGCTCTTCCAATTGCTCGGTTAACAGTTCGGCAATCCGGTTTTCGATATCTGTTACAATTTCAAGGTCATCTGCATGGTTGGCAAAATACTGTTTTACTTCGTTCAGGTAGGCCTTTAAGAGTTCGTAAGCACTTTCTTCAATATGAATAATCGTGTTTCCTATGTTTATGATGATGGTCTTTTCCATTTCCTTTTTAATATTTATGAATTGGCTCCTTTTTGTGAAATACCTACAGCATAAGCCAGCTCCTGCCAGGTTTGATCTAGTTGTGATAAAATACCCCGACCGTCTTCGGTTAAGGTATAATATTTACGCGGTGGACCTGAGGTAGACTCTACCCAGTTGTAGCTTAACAAACCGTTGTTTTTAAGCCTCGTTAATAATGGATATAATGTACCCTCAACCACCAATAGCTTTGCCGTCCTTAATTCGGCAATAATATCCGAAGCATATATTTCGCCCCGGGAGATGATTGATAAAACACAGTACTCCAGAATTCCCTTCCGCATTTGTGTTTGCGTATTTTCTGCTATCATAATACAAAGATATATGTTTTATATACTACCATGCAATACATAGTACTAAAATAAATCAAAGTAAATTCACAAATAGCTGATTATCAGGTCAATAATTTTAAATAAAATTTTGTGTTTTGAAAATAATTCCTTAAAAGCGAATAAATTCTAATTCTTTTTAGAAAAGCAAGGTCCTGTAATGCTTCGGTTTATGTCGTCCTGCTATCACCTATAGTCCCGATTGGACCTGTGTTAAACTTACGAAGTTTGCGCTGCCCGTGCCTGTTAAACTTCGTAAGTTGGCCTGCCTTGAAATCGGGAGCTATTTGGTTCTATCAGGTTTAGCTGGAGCGGCGTAGTGCTACTATTAATGGTTTGGAATAATACCTGAACAGTCCTTTGTAAATAAACCCGACAGAGCGGGTAGCCCACAGTGAAGCAAAGCGTAACGAGGACTACAAGCGATGGCGGGACTACAGTACCTATGAAAAACAGCACGTACATTTTCAAAAAAGGCTTTGTGGCCTCTAAAGTTAAACGGTACATATCTAATTTTGAGGTTTACAGAAATTAAGCATACAAATACGATAGATTTAATATATTTTGATAATTTTGCAGCGTCTTAACTTATTTTCATGAAAAAATCTATTGCCAGCATTGTTGCTGAGGCAAACGAAAGCGGCGAAGGAACGCTCAAAAGAACCTTAGGCCCTATCAACCTTATTTTAATTGGTGTTGGCTTAACGCTTGGTGCAGGTTTATTTTCCATTACAGGTTTGGCCGCAGCCAATCACTCCGGTCCGGCAGTTACCTTATCTTTTGTTATTGCGGCATTGGGTTGTGGTTTTGCAGCTTTGTGTTATGCAGAGTTTGCCTCGATGATTCCGGTTGCAGGTAGTGCTTATACCTATTCTTATGCCACCATGGGCGAACTTTTCGCCTGGATTATAGGCTGGGATCTGGTATTGGAATATTCTGTGGGTTGTGCTACCGTAGCCATCAGCTGGTCGCAGTATTTAACCAGGTTTTTGGCCAGCCTGCATATTTATCTCCCTCCGCAGCTAACCTTATCTCCTTTCGAAACCGCTAAACTTGCAGATGGCTCAACGGTTAATGGCATTATTAACATTCCCGCAGCATTGGTGGTGATATTAATGACGGCCATATTAATCCGCGGTACCAAAGGCTCAGCCATTGTAAATGGAATTATTGTATTTCTTAAAGTTGGTGTAGTATTGGTTTTTATTGCGCTGGGCTGGCAATATATCGATCCTGCAAACTACCATCCATACATCCCCGAAAATACCGGAACATTTGGTCAGTTTGGCTGGAGCGGTGTTTTACGTGGTGCAGGTTTAGTGTTTTTTGTATTTATCGGCTTCGATGCCGTAGCAGCTTCGGCACAGGAAACAAAAAATCCTGCCCGCGATTTACCAATCGGTATTATTGGATCGTTGGTGGTTTGTACGGTTCTATTCGGTTTGTTCGGACATGTGATGACTGGCCTGGCCAATTATAAAGAATTTGCCAACAGCGGTGCCCCGGTAGCCATTGCCATCGAAAAAACACCTTACGCCTGGTTAAGCCAGGCGATTATTTTAGCTATTTTAATCGGTTATACTTCCGTAATTTTAATCGACTTAATGGCTCAATCGAGAATGTTTTACTCCATTAGTAAGGATGGGTTATTGCCAAAGATGTTTTCTGATGTACATGCTAAATTTAAAACGCCGTACAAATCGAACATTATACTCTGTGTATTTATCGGACTTTTTGCGGCATTTGTCCCCATGAATGTGGTTGGCGAAATGACAAGCATTGGTACCTTATTGGCCTTTTTAATGGTTTGTGTTGGCATCTTGATCTTAAGAAAAACAAATCCCGAAGCTAAACGTCCATTTAAAGTTCCTTTTGTACCCTTAATCCCTATTTTAGGCATTTTAACCTGCATTGCCATGATGGTATTTTTACCTTGGGAAACCTGGTTGAGGTTAGCCGTATGGTTAATTATTGGCTTAGCCATTTACTTCTGGTACGGTAAAAAGAATAGCAAATTAAAAGCGCAGGAAGACAAGGCGATGCAATAGCTAATAAACTCATTACTATACAAATGCCGCGATAAAGCTGTTTGATTTTCTATACAGCTTTATCGCCTATTTATCACCCAATTGTATTTAAAAAAGAATAAATATCAGTCGAAAAACAAAAAAGCATAAGTTATTAACAATTCAACATTTTTTTAGGCTTTTGGCTTGGGATTTGTCTTAAGAAAAATAACCCTTTTAAACTTATCCCTATGCTTATTAAATTAGACACCACGGTTTTCAGGCTTTCCAGGCATAAAGCAGAAACTGCAAAAAAAATTGTTACACCACTTACAAGAGCGCAATGGATTGCCGCCGATAGAATCGTAATAGCAGCGATATTTATTGCAACAATTGTTGGTGCAATCTTATTTTAAATTTCCGATGGTTGATCAAAAATCTTCAGAAATCATTTCCTTATTCATCACCACAGCGGCCATTGTTCCGGCAGCTGTAATGATAGATAGCGACCTGAACAGGGTTGCACAATCTCCTGCGGCATAAACGCCTTTGGCAGTGCTTTGCTGCTGCTCATCTACTTTTATTGTTTTTAAATCTGTTAATTCAAACCCGAGCTGTTCGTTGAAGTTGCCATGTTGTTCAACATCCGATTTGAGGTATATCGCCTTTAAGGCTATTTTTTCGCCATTTTTAAAAACAACATCTTCGAGATAACCATTATTGTGGAGCAGTTCAGCAACTTCATCTTCTATAATGGTGATTAATTTGGATTTCAGTTTTTCAGTCTGCTCCGCGCTTAGCTGCGATTTACCGTTGGATAAAATCGTTAAATCTTTATTCCAATGACTTAGGGTTTTTGCCATCTCAAATGCATGCTCGCCGTTCATCAACAAGCCTATTTTTTCATTCTTCACCTCATAACCATGGCAATAAGGGCAATGTATAGCAGAAATGGCCCAGCACTCAGCCAAACCTTTAATATCAGGCAGTTCATCTTTTAAACCTGTGGCCAATAATATTTTCCGTGCAGTAAAATTTTCGCTGTTTTCTAAGCTTATGCTAAAACCTCCATCTATTTGCCTGGCCGAAATCGCTTGCCCCTCTAAAAATCGAACTGTTGGATATTTCAGTACTTCTGCTTTAGCAGCTTTAGCAATATCGGCAGGCTTATCGCCATCGTGCGTTAAAAAATTATGCGAATGTGGGGTTTGCCTGTTGCATGGCTTACCAGCGTCGATTACCAAAACATTCCTGGTCGCCCTGCCCAAAGTTAATGCGGCAGATAAACCAGCATAACTTCCTCCTATTATAATTACATCAAAATCCATATCTAAATCTTTTAATACAAAGATCTGAAAGGAATTATTAAACGCAACAATATTGCATTAAATAAATGTCATTTTATTTTTCGGAAGATTGTTGCCTTAATAAAGCCTCCATAATATAGCCGTTCCTCAACAATCAGGTAATTGGCATTGACAAAGTAAGGATTCATATCGATAAGCTGATTTGCTTCTACTATGCCCAATAATTTAAAAAATCCGTACATCGATCTGAGCAACAACCATTTCCACCAATTTCCGTTGGTTTTATTTAACGAAAAATCGACCAGGAGCCATAATCCATCTTTCTTTAAATACTCGTTTAATTGGTCGAATACTTTTACCGCGCGTTGTTCCGCAAAGTTATCAAACAGAAAAGGCGTTAAAATTACATCAAATAATACATCAGTTTTAAAATCTTCAATACCAATATTTACGAATTCTACCTGGTTGTCTTTATAGTTTCGTTTTTGAGAAAGTGCAATCATTTTAGCAGATATTTCTACGTAAACGATTTTTAATCCACCTGTATAAATCTTCGAGAGTTCTTCCAGGATCCATCCGGTTCCACCGCCAACAATTAATACATGGCTATTTCCCTGAATATATCCAAGTTGATTAATCTGCGCATTAACCTGCGATTTAAAAAACACCAATCGGCTTAAAGTATCGTAGTAACCGGCTATTTTATCGTAGTTGTTAAGCATAGTATCAAGTAACGAGGTTCAGGTATCAAGATTGAACTTTTCAAATATAACATTGGCTTTAGACTTTATGCTTTGGTCTTTTAGCTTAATGCACAAACTGCATTCCGATTATTCCGCATATTGCCTTAAATAAGATCAGGCCATCAATTACCATCAGGTAATAGAGAATGTTTTTTCTGCGGTGCATGGAATAGGCCACGTAAATGGTCAGGATAAAAGGTAACACATTAAATAAAACCTGTGGCAATCCAAAACCTTTGTAACTGGCAAATATGCCTAAAGAAACTAAACCTATAATCAGCAATGGAATCAGGATACTGAAAATTGTTCTGCGCAGGCCATAACGTACTACGAATGTTCTTAAATGTTTATTGGCATCTGTTGGGTAATCTTTAATATCAAAAATGATTGCGTTTACCGTGCAGAACATCCAGTTTTTAATAAATAGCCAGGTCCACAGTACAGAATCATGGTAGCCAACCCCAGTTTCAATTTTAAGCATAATCAACGGCAGCACATTGGCACAACAGGCCCACACAAAACCGATTACAAAAGCTTTTAACCAGCCTGTATTGCGCAGATTAAATTTGAGGAAAGACCGGGGTAATAAACCATAATATAAGCCACCTGCAGTAATGATGATTAATATTGCTACCCAATAACTGATCGGCAAAGCCATAATATGCTGAAAGTTTCGGTAAAGCAGGTTTATGGCCAACAACATACAAATAATAAAAAGCATAGCCTGACTCCAGTTAATAAACTGTTTATGTTTGAAGTACCACTGGTTACGCGGATTAGTTGTTGATGGCCTGGTTGAAACCTTATTGTAAGCGTAGGTATAATAGATGGTTGGCGCCAGAAACAATAGCAGGTAATAATTTAAAGAGTTAAGCGGCAGCCTTAACTGGAAAGTAGCTTCGAGCGTTAGGGCAACAGCCAAAATGCCTACAAAGTAATTTCCAAAAAAAATGAACCTGATAACTTTACCGAACATCTGCCGCAATTTTTCAGCTGGCAATTTCGGATATATAATTGAATAAGGTAAATAAATAAAACATAAATTATATTCCATTTAAAACTCGTGTTCAATCTTTTCTGTTGAGAAAAATATACTTGAGGAGAAGTAATTTTCTGCTATCTTGAAATCAATAAAAAGACCAACAAGAATGATATAGGTTGTAACAGTGCTTGTAATCAGCTAACTAAAAAATAATATGGAAGAACCAAAAGACAACTTAACTTCAGCTGCAGACAATACTCCAAAGGTGACCGGAATTGGCGGCATTTTCTTTTTTTCCGATAATCCGCAGGAAACGAAAGACTGGTATGCTAAAAATCTAGGATTTGAAATGAGCGCCTGGGGCACCTCAAGTTTTGAATCCAGAAACCTCAATAATCCTGATGAGATCGAATCACTTCAATGGAGTCCGTTCAAAAAAGGGGATGAATATTTTTCGCCATCCAAAAAAGATTTCATGATTAACTATCGTGTACAGCATATCGAAGGTCTTGTTGAGAAACTCAAAGAAAACGGCGTAACCATACTCGATGAGATTGCAACTTACGATTATGGGAAATTTATCCATATTATGGATGGAGAGGGTAACAAGATTGAGTTGTGGGAGCCTAAATAGCAGCTTTTGTCATTCTGAACGCAGTGAAGAATCTTTTTAAGATACTCAGGATCAAACATGATCAGGGCGCTATATTAGGGATTCTTCACTGCGTTCAGCATTATAGAGCTCAATAGGTGGTTCTTATAGCAGATGCTGAAATAAATTCAGCATGACGACCGTATTATAGAAAGATTCTAAGAAGTCTTTATATTTCAGGTAATTTGAATTTGATTTACAACAAAAAAGCCTCTCAATAAATTGAAAGGCTTGGTGGGAAATAATCCCGATCCGAATCGGGACGCCCCTCTCGGTATAAAGGAGTCCTTAAACCAGCTGAACTAATTTTCCTCAAGAGCATAAAAAAAGCCTCTCAAATAAATTGAAAGGCTTTTAGTTGTGGGAAATGAGGGGTTCGAACCCCCGACCCCCTCGGTGTAAACGAGGTGCTCTGAACCAGCTGAGCTAATTTCCCTTTTTTGGGTGTATTCAAAGTTTTATAAAAAAGCCTTCCAGTTGTACTGAAAGGCTTGGTGGGAAATGAGGGGTTCGAACCCCCGACCCCCTCGGTGTAAACGAGGTGCTCTGAACCAGCTGAGCTAATTTCCCTTT